>NZ_JASDCU010000003.1 GCF_030407765.1 Microbacterium sp. APC 3901 | reverse complement strand
CGGAGGACGACTTCGTCGACGGGCTCTCCGTCGCGCGCGTGCTCATTCTGCCCGACGGCGGGACCGCGAACAGGGACCGTGTGGTGATGAGCTACATCGCGGAGGACACGCCTGCGCTCGAGAGCATCCGAGTGAAGTTCGTCGAGCCGACCGGCCCGGAACTCACACGCAGCTATCGCTGACACCTCGCGGCCGAGCGCTCTCGAAGAGCCTCGGCCGCGAGGTCGAGGTCTGGCGAATGAATGCGAAAAGCCCTTGATCAGGATTTCTCCCGATCAAGGGCTTTTCTTGTGTCGCATTCTCGTTGCGGGGACAGGATTTGAACCTGCGACCTCCGGGTTATGAGCCCGGCGAGCTACCGAACTGCTCCACCCCGCGGCACGTTTTATAGCCTAACACGGGAATCAGGAGTCCGCGAATCGAGGCGCGACAGGCGCGATGGGGGAGGATGTGAGCATGACCGAGACCGCTTCCGCCGCCGTTCCCGTCGCAGTCTGTCAGTTCGCGCCCACGTCCTCGCGGGAGGACAACCGCGACCGCATCGCAGAGCTGACGGCGGATGCTGCAGCACGCGGTGCACGCCTGATCGTCTTCCCCGAGTACTCGAGCTACTTCGTGGATCCGATGGACGCCACTCTCGCCGAGAACGCCGAGACGCTGGATGGCGAGTTCGTCTCGACGCTGATCGCTGTGGCATCCGACTACGGCGTGGTGATCGTCGCCGGGCTGGCCGAGCGCGCCTCAGACGCGACGCACGTGCGCAACACGGTCGTCGCGGTGCGAGGCGACGGAATCCTCGCGACCTACCGAAAGCAGCACCTGTACGACGCGTTCGGCCAGACCGAGTCCGACTGGGTAGAGGCGGGGGAGGTCGGGGGCGCCGCGACGTTCGAGCTCGCCGGTCTCCGTTTCGGGCTGCTGACCTGTTACGACCTGCGCTTCCCCGAGGTGTCGCGCACTCTGATCGACGCGGGCGCCGACGCCCTCGTGGTCCCGGCCGAGTGGGTGCGGGGTCCGCTCAAGGAGCACCACTGGACGACGCTGCTCGCCGCCCGAGCGATCGAGAACACCGCGTACGTGATCGCCGCCGACCATCCGACCCCGATCGGCGTCGGTCACTCGCAGATCGTCGATCCGCAGGGCGTCGTGCTCGCCGGAGTCGGAACGACCGAGGGCATCGCGGTCGCCGCTGTCGAGCGGGCCGCCATCGAGCGCGTGCGCGCCGTGAACCCGTCTCTGCGGGTGCGCAGATACGCCGTCAGGCCGCGCTGAATCGGAGCGTTCAGAAGCTCGACACGAGCCTCTTCGCCGCTTCCTCGAGGATCTCGACGCGCTTGCACGCCGCGAAGCGCACGAGCCCGGCGTAATCGTCGCGGTGCGCCTCGGCCACGAAGGCGGTCAAGGGGATCGCGACGACTCCCGCGCGCCCAGGAAGCGCGCGGCAGAAATCGGCGGCATCCGCACCGCCGAGTGCTGATGCGTCGGCGACCGTGAAGTAGCCGCCCTGTGGCGGGAATACGGTGAACCCCGCAGCGCGGAGTCCCGCACCGAGGATCTCGTGCTTGTGCGCCAGCGTCGTCGCGGCACCGGTGAAGAAGTCGTCGCCGAGCCGCAGGCCCACGGCGATGGCCGGCTGGAACGGCGAGCCGTTGACATAGGTCAGGTACTGCTTGACGGTCAGCACGGCTGTGATGAGCTCCGCGGGTCCGTGCACCCATCCGATCTTCCAGCCGGTGGCCGAGAACGTCTTGCCCGCCGACGAGATCGTGAGCGTGCGCTCGGCAGCGCCGGGAAGCGTCGCGATCGGGGTGTGCGGACGTGCGAAGGCGAGATGCTCGTAGACCTCGTCGGTGACGATGATCGCGTCGTGCACTTCCGCAAGACGGACGACCTCCGCGAGCACCTCTCGATCGAAGACGGCGCCGGTGGGGTTGTGTGGATCGTTGATCAGGATGATGCGTGTGCGGTCGGAGACCGTGGCTGCGAGCAGGTCGAGGTCCGGCTGGAAGTCGGGTGCTGTGACAGGGACCGTGCGCAGCCGGGCGCCGGCGAGGGCGACCGCGGCCGCATAGGAGTCGTAGTAGGGCTCGAAGACGACGACCTCGTCGTCCGGACCGTCGATGAGGGCGAGCAGAGACGCAGTCAGCGCCTCGGTCGCGCCGGCCGTCACGATGACCTCGCGCGAAGGGTCCACCTCCAGGCCGTAGAAGCGACGCTGGTGCTCGCTGATCGCTGCGAGCAGATCGGGGTTCCCTCTGCCCGGCGGGTACTGATTCACCCCACGGGAGATCGCCTCCCTGGCAGCGTCGAGCACCTCGGCGGGGCCGTCCTCATCGGGGAAGCCCTGTCCGAGATTGATCGCACCGGTTCGGGCCGCCGCGGCCGACATCTCTGCGAAGATGGTGGGCGCGACGCTTCCGTCTGGTGCGAGCAGACCGGCACCCGCTGCCGTGCGCCGCCATGCTCCGGGGATGACACTCATGAAGAACAGGCTAAGGCCATAGGTGAAACTCATCTTCGCCATACGAAACGCACAGATACAGGCGTCACTCTAAGAGGGCGTTGTTGAAGGAGCACACACCATGAACGAAGACAGCACCCAGGACCACTCGGCACCTGCGTCGAATGACGCAGCGCCGTCCACCGAGGCAGCAGAGGTCGTCGACCGTTCGACGACGGATGCCGCCGCTGAGACCCCAGGCAGCGTCACCGCTCCGGGTCCATACCAGGGACACCACGTCCCCTCGACTTTCGCGTCGTCACCCGCTCCGGCATTCGAGGCTCCGAGCGCCCCGGTGGCGCCCGCCGCTCAGACAGTGCCCCAGCCCTACTTCGGCGCCCCAGGGCACCAGGCCGGACAGTACCAGGGACCCGTCGGTGCCCCGACCTCGACGTCTCCCGGTGCAGCATTCGGTCTCCACACCGCAGCCGGTCCGGGCCAACCGGACGATGGCACCACGAAGGTCAAGCAGACGAAGCCCCGCGCCGGAGTGAAGTTCGCCGCGATCGTCCTCGCGGCCGCTCTCGTCGGCGGCGTCGCGGGGTTCGGAGGTGGAGCGATCCTCAACGGGATCTCGAATCAGGGGTCTACGGGAGTGGCACAGGGCCCCGACACCATCACGGTCAACAATCCCGGATCCGTGAACGAGACGACCGCCGTCGCGACCGCGGCGCTCCCGTCGGTCGTCACCATCGAGGTGGCGGGCTCCGATCAGGGCGGCAGCGGTTCGGGCGTCATCATCAGCGACGACGGCTACGTGCTGACGAACACCCACGTGGTGACCCTCGGCGGAGCCGTGGCTGATCCGACGATCCGGGTCACCACATCGGACGGTCGTATCTTCTCGGCGACCGTCGTCGGGACCGACCCGATCTACGACCTCGCTGTGATCAAGCTCGAGGATGCGACGGATCTCACCCCGATCGACTTCGCCGACTCGTCGAAGCTCAACGTCGGTGACACCGCGGTGGCCCTGGGCGCACCGCTCGGTCTGTCGAACTCGGTCACGACCGGCATCGTCAGCGCGCTGAACCGCAGCATTCAGATCGCGTCGTCGGCTCTGCCCGATTCGACCTCGGAAGACGCTCCGCAGAACGAGCAGGAGACGCCGGAGGAGGGCGAAGGACCGTTCCAGTTCGACTTGCCGGGCAACACATCGCAGCAGACGTCTGAGTCGATCTCGATCGCGGTGATCCAGACGGACGCGGCGATCAATCACGGGAACTCGGGTGGTGCGCTCGTGAATGGCAAGGGCGAGCTGATCGGCATCAACGTCGCGATCGCGAGTTCCGGGAGCTCCGAGGAGTCGGGGTCCATCGGAATCGGATTCGCGATCCCCGCCAACATCGCCCAGCGGGTGTCGGACGAGATCATCGCGAACGGCGCAGCCAGCCACGGTCTGCTCGGTGCGTCGGTGAGAGATGCGGCCAGCGTCGAGAACGCCGACGTCTCGGGCGCGTACATCGCCGAGGTCACCGGAGGCGGCGCTGCCGCCGCCGGCGGGCTGAAGGCCGACGACGTGGTGACCGCCTTCAACGGAGTCCCCATCACGAGCGCCAGCGACCTCACGGCACAGGTGCGTGCAGCGGCCGCGGGCAGCGAGGCGAAGGTCACGTACATCCGCGGAGGCAAGGAATACGAGATCGAGGTCACCCTGGGCGAGCTCGCCGGCTGACTCGGTCGATCCCGCTCACCGAGAAGGACGCCACCCCGCGATAGGCTCGCGGGGTGGCGTCCTTCTCTTTCGGCTCCGGCAATGCGGCCAAGCTGCTTCGGATACCGCTCTACCTCGTCGGGCGAGTCGGCACGCTCCTCGTTCCGCGCGGTACGCGCTGGGTGTTCGGTTGCGGCGCCGGCATCGGAGACGGTGCGCTCGCCCTGCAGCGCCTCGTCGCGGCCGAGGGGCACGACACCGTCTGGCTCACCTCCTCCGATCGGGAGGACAGCGACGCCGCGGCACTCGGTCTTCGCACGATGCGCAAGGCCAGCCTGCGAGGGTGGTGGGCGACGGCGCGTGCCCGCGTCGTCGTGGTCACGCACGGCCTCGGCGACGTGAACCGCTATGCGGTGTCGGGTGCTTTCATCGTGCAGCTGTGGCACGGGATCCCGCTCAAGCGCATCGGACTCGATTCGCCCGCGACCACACAGGTTCCGAACATCCCCGGCGCCCCGGTGCTGCGCCGCCTCATCGGCCTCCTCTACCGGCGTGCGGCTCAGCGGATCCGAGTCCTGCCGGCTGCATCGCACCGTTCGAGGGGGCGTCTCGAGTCGGCGTTCGCGCTCGGTGACGGTCGAGTCGTCGTCACCGGCGAGCCGCGTGTCGACGTGCTGTCGTCAGGCGATCCGATCGAGCGTCGAGCGACGGCATCCGATCTTCTGCACCGCGTGCTCGGCGGTCTGCCGACGGGTTCTCGGATCATCCTCTACGCGCCGACGTGGCGTGACGGCGCCGACGACCCGGCGATTCCGACGGCTGACCAGTGGGTGCGGATCATCCGTGTGCTCGACGAGCATGACGCTGTGCTGCTCGTGCGCTCCCATCCGCTCGGCGAAGGCGGATACCTGCCCCCGCTGCCCAGCCGGAGGGTCAGGACGCTGGGGGCCGGTCTCCTGTCCGATGTCACCCCCGTGCTTCCGGCGGTCGACATCCTGGTCACCGACTACTCTTCGCTGGCCTACGACGTCGGGCTGCTGAGGATGCCGGTGCTCTTCCTCGCCCCGGACGCAGAGGACTACGCCCGCACGAGAGGCTTCTACGGTCGCTTCCGGGACGTCGCGGGCGAGGACGCGCCGACGAGCTGGGACTCGCTACTCCTTCAGCTGTCGGCACTGCTTGACGATCATGACGTCTTCGCCGCGCAGTCCGAGCGTTCGGGTACGCTCAGCGCGGAGATGCACGCCTTCCGCGACGGAGGCAACACCCGGCGCGTCTACGAGACAATCCGTGCGCGGGGGATTCCCGCGCCGAAGGGAGCAGCATGACCACGGCCAGGATCGATGAGACGGCAGAGACGCTGGTCATCGCAGGCGCCGGTCAGCGCCCTAGCAGGGCGGAGCTGGTCGGGCCTCGCGCCCGTGTCGATGCTCGGATCACCGGCGGGGGCAAGACCTGGAAGGCGACGTTCCCGCTGCGCGCGTCGCGGTGGGGCGGCCCGGAGCTGCCGCTTCCGACGGGGGATTACGAGCTGCGCATCGCGGATGCCGAGTTCAGCGATCTCGTCATCGCCCCGGAGGTGCTGGCGGGTGTGCGGATCGCGGTCGCGGGCTCGACGGTGCGTATCGCAGCGCCGATCGACCCCGCCTACGAGACGAGCGAGGGGCAGGCGACTCTCGAGGGGCGCTATGTCTCCCACCCCGGGGCCACCGAGAACGCCGTCTTCTTCGAGAGCTTCTACGGCCGCACCGTCGGCTGCAACCCGCAGGCCATCGACCGTGCCCTTTTCGCACAGGCGCCGGATGTCGTGCGCTACTGGAGTGTCGTCGACCTGTCCGTTGCGGTTCCGGAAGGGGCGATCGCGGTCGTCGAGGGCAGTCCGGAGTGGTGGCGGGCTCGTGCTGCATCGCGGCTGCTCGTCGTCAACGACTGGCTGCGTCGAAGGTTCGTCCGCAAACCGGGCCAGAAGGTGCTACAGACGTGGCACGGCACGCCGCTGAAGCGGCTCGCTCTGCACCGACCGGGGTTCGACCCTCGTCGCATGGCGGCGGTCGTCAAGGAGTCCCGCCGCTGGGACGTGCTCCTGGCGCAGAACACCTACGCGGAGCGTATTCTCCGCAAGGCATACGCCTTCCTGGGGAGGCCGATCTGGGTCGAGGGGTATCCGAGGAACGACGCCCTCGTCACCGGTGACGCCGGTGCGATCCGAGCCGACCTCGGCATCGCCGACGGCGAGCGGGTGCTGCTGTACGCCCCGACGTGGCGCGATGATCGGACCGAGATGGTCGACTTCATCGACCCGGAGGAGCTCGCGAGGCAGACCGACTCCGTCGTGCTGGTGCGGGGTCACTCGCGAACGATCGACACCGGGCGGGATCGTGCCGGTGCCCGCGTCATCGACGTCACCGGGTACCCCGAGACCTCGAGGCTCCTGCTCGCGGCCGACGTGCTGATCACCGACTATTCGTCGGTCATGTTCGACTTCAGCGTGACGGGAAAACCGATGTTCTTCCTCGTTCCCGACCTCGATCACTATCGAGGAGAACTCCGAGGGTTCTACTTCGATCTCGCGACGCGCGCGCCGGGGCCGCTCGTCCACTCGCAGGACGAACTCGTCGCTGCGCTGGCCGACGGCGAGCACGAGAGCCTCTACGCCGAGCGATACCGCGCCTGGCGGACGCAGTTCAACCCGAGGGACGACGGGCACTCGGCGGAGCGGGTCGTCGCACGCATCCTCGATCAGGGGTACGTCGCCAGGTGAGTCGACGCGTCGGGGTGACGGCGCTAGGGGAGTGGTGTGTTGCGCGTGCCGAGACGCGATGCGTCGACGGTGTCGCGAGCACCGCGCAGCACGCCACCGAGGAACCCGAGGCCCCACGAGAGGTGCATGGTGGGCAGTACCAGCAGAGTCCACAGCCTCTGACGGAGACCGCCCCCGCCAGGTAGGCAGGCGACGGCGACCACGAGCACTAGGTATGCCGCCAACGGCAGATAGACGACGGCCGAGACGATGAGCGAGAGCACTCCGCTGAGGACGCCGGTGAGCTGCAGGATCCCGGTGACGACGGCGACGGCGACGAGCACCACGAGAGCCGGGGGAGCGAAGAAGCGGATGCCGTTGCGGCGTCCGTATCGGCGCACGAGCTCGCCACGCCATGCCCCGGTCGCGCGGAACTGACGCGCGAGGCGCATCCAGCTCTCACGTGGCCAATAGGTCACCGAGAGGTTCGGATCGAACCAGACGAGGTGTCCTGCTTGACGGATCCGGAGGTTGAGCTCCCAATCCTCGCCGCGGCGGATCGACTCATCGAACAGCCCCACTTCTTCGAGCACCGCCCGGCGCATGACGCCGAGGTACGCGGATTCGGCTTCACCCTCGTGAGTACCACCGTGGTAGGCGCCCCCGCCGAGACCCACCGGCGAGTTGTAGAGGCGCGCCACCGACGTCTGGAACGGCGTGCGGCCGTCGGCGCGCATGACGCCGCCGACGTTCGCGGCGCCCGTGCGCTCGAGGGTCTGCAGTGCGAGCGCCGCATAGCCGGGAGCGAGTTCAGAATGCGCGTCGACGCGGACGATCGTCGCGAAGCGGCTCGCCCTGATCGCCGCATTCAATCCGACGGGGATGTGTGCGGCCGGGTTGTCGACGAGCCGGATCCGGTCGTCTTCTGCGGCGAGACGCTGCGCGAGTTCCGTCGTGCCATCGGTGGACGGGCCGAGTGCGAGCACGAGTTCTGCCGGGACCGCCAGCTCCTGGGTCAGCACGGAGGCGATCGCGTGCTCCAAGTAGGCGCGCTCGTTGAGCACGGGCATGACGAACGACACTCCGGTCTCTGGGGCGGCGATGTCGTTGTCGGGCACATGACGATCATGGCATGCGCTGCTCGGACGTTCGCTGATTCGTGAGAGCGGGGATCTCGGGAGCGGCCGTCGGCTCGAGTCCCCGTACTCGGTATCCTGGAGGGATGGGTGCAGTGTCCGACGCGAAGAAGGCCTACCGTCTGCTGAAGCGGGCGCTCGCCTCCCGCAAGGCTGTGCAGCGAGTGCGACGGCGCCTCGCCGAACACGAACCGCACCAGCCGGGGAACTACCAGGTGGCGGTGTACTTCGCCGACGGCGACGTGAACATGTACCAGATGAGGCAGTGGTACCGCCCGCTCGCCGAGCTGTCGAAGCGCTGGCCGGTCGTCGTGCTGTCGCGTTCTGCGACCGGCGCCGACAAGCTGCTCGACGAGGACGGCCCGCCGGTCGCCTTCGTCCCCACGATCCGTGACCTCGAGAGGTTCATCTCGTCGCAGGACATCCGCGTCGTCCTGTACGTCAATCAGAACACCCGCAACTTCCAGATGTTCCGCTACGGCAGGCGCTGGCACGTGTTCATCAACCACGGCGAGTCCGACAAGATGTACATGACCACGAATCAGTACAAGGCGTACGACTACGCGCTGGTCGCCGGGCAGGCCGCGCGCGACCGTCTGTCCAGGACGCTCTGGGACTGGGACATCGATCAGCGCACGATCGAGATCGGCCGCCCGCAGGCCGACCACTACTCGGGCACGCTGCCATACGTGCCGGACGAGCGCACGGTCGTGCTCTACGCCCCGACGTGGGAAGGCGACCGCCCGAGCGCGCACTATGGGTCGATCGCCACGCACGGCGAGACGTTGGTCACGACGCTGCTCGCTTCCCGTGGCCATCGCGTGATCTACCGACCGCACCCTCGGAGCGGAGTCGTGGACGGCGAATACGGCGCAGCGCACCGTCGCATCATCGCGGCCATCGCGGCGGCGAACGCCGCGGACCCCACTGCGCAGCACGTGTACGACAACGGGGCGGAACTCGGATGGCAGCTGGCGGCCGCGGACGTGGCGGTCGTCGACATCTCGGCGATGGTCTACGACCGCCTGGCCGTCGGCAAGCCGCTGATGATCACGCGACCGGCAGACGAGCGCGCATCGATCGACACCAACGGCTACCTGTCGGACTGCGAGTGGCTCAGCGCGGGCGATGCGGGCGACATCGTCGCCGAGGTCGAACGCGTCCGTGCCGATGAGGTGGCCATCGCCAGGCTGCGCATGTGGGTGCAGCACTATTTCGGCGACACCACGCCGGGAGCGGCGACCGAGAAGTTCCACGCGGCGATCGAGCGCCTCATGCACGAGTGGGAGCGCTGGCAGGCGCACGAGATCGGGGCGGTGCGCACCGACGAGGATGACGACGACGAAGAGGCCGACGAAGAGGAGGTCTGACGATGGATCTTCCGCTCACGGCCGCGGTCGCCTCGCATCTCGAGGTACTGACCGATGCACCCTCGACCAATGACGTCCTCAGTGAGCGCGCGCGCGACTCGCCGATGATGCCGCACCTCTCCGTGCTCCTGACCGACACTCAGACAGCGGGGCGCGGCAGGCTCGGCCGCTCTTGGACGGCGGCGCCTGGCGCGTCGCTCGCCGTCTCCGTGCTGCTGCGGCGGCTGCCGTCAGGCGACGCGCGCGGCTGGATCCCTCTCGCGGCCGGCGTGGCGATGGCGGATGCGATCGCCGAGCAGCTTCCGGACCACGACGTGGCTGTCAAATGGCCCAACGACGTGCTGGTCGACGGCCGCAAGATCTGCGGGATCCTGGCACAGGCGACGCAGGATGCCGTGGTCGTGGGAACCGGCGTGAACACGGCGATGACGGAGTCTCAGCTGCCGGTGCAGACTGCGACGTCCTTCGCCGTGATCGGGGTCGGGGCTGACGCCGATCGGCTGCTCGCCACGTATCTGCGCGGACTCGACGAGCTGATCGCCGATCTCGCCGCCGCGGGAGACGCCGTCTCGAGCGGCCTTCATGCCGCGGCGAGCGGGCGCTGCGCGACGATCGGGCTCGATGTGAGGGTCTCGCTTCCGGGGGACTCCGTGCTCGTCGGAACCGCCACAGGACTGGACGCCGACGGTCGGCTGCTGGTGCTGGCCGGGGGTGCGGAGAGGCCGATCTCTGCGGGCGACGTGGTGCACGTTCGGCCGGCATGAGTCTGACACGCCCGGCATGCGAGCCGCGATGTCGGCGGTTGCGGGCACAATGGAGGGGTGACTCAGCCCGTGACTCTCGGCGGAAGGCCGACGATGCCACCGCCGGGTGCGCCCGCAGAAGAGCTGCTCATCGCCCGGTTCCGCACGCACGCCCGGAGGCTCTTCTGGTCGGCTCTGGTGCTGATCGCGGTGTTCGGTGCCACGACGTTCTTCTATGACAATCTGCCTGCGCCGTTCGAGAACTGGATGCTTCTGAGCGCAGCCGGGGTCATCGTCCTCCTGCTGGTGGTCGTGCCCTGGGTCGTCTGGTACTCGCGTTCCGTGACGCTCACCACCCGGCGGGTCATCGTGAACCACGGCATCGGTGCGCGCAACAGGCAGGAGATGTCGCACGCGCGCGGTTACACGATCGGCGTGCGCCGCGGCGTGATCCAGCGGATGTGGGGCGTCGGCACGATCACCCTCTCCAACGGCGTCGACGCGCCGATGCGCCTCGCCAACGTGCCGAATGTGACGCTCGTGCACGAGACGCTCGCCGATCAGATCGAGGTCAGTCAGATCCTCGCGCACCGCGACGCGCAGGCGGGGAACGACGGGACCGCCGGATTCTGAGAGCCGGGCCGCTTCGCCGTGGGCGGCGCGACGAGTGAACGGCGTGCTCGCCGATGCGCGAGAATGGTCAGGACGAATGGAGGCGGCCCATGGCGCTGCGCGTTGGTGTGATCGGTGGAGGCCAGCTGGCTCGGATGATGATCGCTCCGGCGGTCGAGCTCGGACTCGACCTGAGGGTGCTCGCTGAAGACCAGGGGATGGCGGCGCAGCTCGCCGCGACCGCCGTCGGCGACTATCACGACCTCGAGGTCGTCCGTGCGTTCGTCGCCGACGTCGACGTCGTCACCTTCGACCACGAGCACGTCCCCCAGGAGGTGCTGCAGGCTCTCGTCGCCGAGGGCGTCGCCGTTCACCCCGGGCCGGATGCTCTGCAGTTCGCCCAGGACAAACTCCTCATGCGGGCGCGACTCGAAGAACTCGGCGTACCGCAGCCCGACTGGGCACCGGTTCGCGATGCGTCCGAGCTGCAGGCCTTCCTGGACGAGCACGACGGGCAGGCTGTCGTGAAGACGCCGCGCGGCGGCTACGACGGCAAGGGTGTGCGTGTCGTCAGAGCGGCGAGCGAGGCTCAGGACTGGCTCGACGGGCTCGCTGACGGCGAGGCCCTGCTGGTCGAGGAGCTCGTCGGGTTCGTCCGCGAGCTCGCGCAGCAGGTGGCCCGCCGTCCCAGTGGCCAGATCGTCGCCTACCCGGTCGTCGAGACCGTGCAGCGTGACGGCGTGTGCGCCGAGGTGATCGCGCCCGCGCCGCACGCGACCGACCGTCTCGTCCAGGTCGCCGAGGAGATCGGGCGGTCGATCGCCGAGGGGCTCGGAGTCACCGGCATGCTCGCGGTCGAGCTCTTCGAGACCGACGACGAGCGGATTCTCGTGAACGAGCTCGCGATGCGCCCGCACAACAGCGGCCACTGGAGCCAAGACGGTGCCGTCACCGGGCAGTTCGAGCAGCACCTGCGTGCGGTCGCCGATCTGCCCCTCGGCGACACCGCACCGCTGGCTGCGTGGTCCGTGATGGTCAACATCCTCGGTGGGCCGAAGAACGGCTCGCTCGGCGACCGTTTCGCGGGAGCGATGGCGGCGCATCCTTCGGCCAAGATCCACACCTACGGTAAGGCTCCGCGTCCCGGCCGCAAGGTCGGACACGTGAACGTGACCTCCGACGACCTCGACGATGCGGTGTACATCGCCCGCGCCGCAGCGGCTCACTTCGACTGAGGGTGCGACCAGGGGTGTGCCGTTCGGGGTTTCTCCCAGCACCAGACCGTAGCCTGAGTGGGTGACCGAGCCATTGCACTCCTCCACCGCGCCCCTCGTCGGCGTCGTCATGGGATCCGACTCCGACTGGCGCGTGATGAGCGACGCCTCTCAGTCGCTGACCGACTTCGCGATCCCGCACGAGGTCGAGGTCGTCTCGGCCCACCGCACCCCTGACAAGCTCATGCAGTACGCGCGGGATGCACGCGGGCGCGGCATCCGAGTGATCATCGCCGGCGCCGGTGGCGCTGCGCATCTTCCCGGGATGCTCGCCTCGATGACGGCGCTGCCGGTCATCGGGGTTCCCGTGCCGCTCGCCTACCTCGACGGTATGGACTCCCTCCTGTCCATCGTCCAGATGCCGGCAGGCATCCCTGTCGCGACGGTGTCGATCGCGGGAGCCCGCAACGCGGGCATCCTCGCGGCCCGTATTCTCGGTGCCTCGGACGACGACCTCGCTGATCGCATCGAGGCGTACGCGCTCGATCTCGAAGCGCAGGTCGAAGAGAAGAACGATCGGCTGAAGGGGTCCCTGTGACCCTTGCGCCGCCGCGAGGTACGGCGCGACCGCTGATCGAGACTCGCCCTCTGCGGCATCCGAACACCGCGGATGCCGGGATGATGACCAAGCGCGGCTGGTGGCTGGTGCTGGTGAACCTCCTGGTGCCCGGTTCTGCTCAGGTGCTCGCCGGCAATCGCCGGCTCGGGCGCCTCGGCCTCGGAGCGACGCTGCTCGCCTGGTTCCTCGTCATCGTGGGCGCGGGGCTGGCTCTGTTCGCGCGGCCGGTGCTGCTGTGGCTCACGGTCGGCGGCGGATGGTTCTCGGCGGTCGTTCTCACGCTCGTCCAGGTGCTTCTGATCGCCTACCTCGTGTTGTGGGCGGTGCTCACCTTCGACGTGCTGCGGCTGGTCAGACTGGTCAGAGTCCCGGGTCCTTCTAAGTTCGCGATACCTCTCGTTGCCCTGCTTCTGCTCGGTCTCGTCGGAACGGGCACCGGGTACGCCGCGTCCTATGTCGGCACCGCGCGGGGCACGATCAACACGATCTTCGGTCAGAGCGGGCCGAGTCTGCCCCCGAGTGAGGGCTATTACAACATCCTGCTGCTGGGAGCCGACAGCGGCGAGGGCCGCGACTCGATGAGGTTCGACAGCATCTCTGTCGTCTCGGTGAACGCCACCACCGGTGCCGTCACGATAACCGGCATCCCTCGTGAGCTTCCCCACGCGCCCTTCAGCGAAGGAAGCCCGATGCAGGCGCTGTACCCGAACGGCTTCGAAGGCCACAGCTCGAGTTCGTGCGGATGGAACGGCTGGATGAACCACGTCCGCAACGCCGCGGAGATCTGCCGCGACGACAACGGCACGGGGCTGTATCCGGATGCTGCGGGACACGGTTCCGACGCAGGGATCGAGGCCACCAAGGATGCGGCCGAGGGCGTTCTCGGGATCGAGATCCCGTACTACGTCTTCGTCGACATGCACGGCTTCGCAGCTCTGGTCGACGCGCTCGGTGGCGTGGACATCAACGTGACGGAGCGGCTTCCCAAGGGCGGTCCGCCGGATGGCGTGGACCCGTACGACGTGGATGCATGGGCGATCGGCTGGATCGAGGTGGGGCAGCAGCACATGGACGGCGACACCGCGCAGTGGTACGCCCGATCGCGATACACCACCAGCGACTGGGACCGCATGAAGCGTCAGCGTGAACTGCAGGAGGCGATTCTCGCGCAGTTCACCCCGCAGACAGTGCTCACACGCTTCAACGAGGTGGCATCGGCGGGAACGGCGCTGATCAGCACCGATCTGCCTCAGGACAAGCTCCCCGAGTTCTTCGATCTGATGACCAAGGCGCGTGAGCAGACCGTCACGACGATCGAGCTCACTCCCGAGAACGGCGTCGACGAGCATGCTCCCGATTACGGCTTCATCCACGAGATGATCCAGCAGACGCTTCATCCTCCGACGGAGACCCCGACACCGACACCGTGATCCGACGGCGCCGCGGGGCCGGTGATCCCCGGTGGTTCTTCCACACCTCGGCGCATGAATGAACCCACGGCCACCACCTGAGAGTGAAAGTGGTGGCCGTGGGCCTCCGGTGCATGACCGGATTCACCAGACGACGGTGATCGGAGGGGGAGGGATCACCGTCGTCCAGTCGACTCCCGCAGAGCGGGAATCTGACCTAGGAGCGCTTGCGGCGGGTGACGCCTGTTGCGACGAGTACTCCACCAGCCACGAGAGCAGCTGCCCCACCTCCGAGAACCCACGGCGACACGCTGCCGCCGGTGAGCGCCAGCTCGAGCCCGCCGCCGGTGAGCGGAAGCTCGGTGCCTGCGGACGCGACACCGGGGTCGTGGTCGCAGCTCACGGCGGAGTCATGGCCCTCTGAGACCGTGATGGTCGCCGTGTACGACCGCGAACCGCTGAAGGCGAGCGCGTAGGAGCCCTCGCCGTCGGACGGCGGGCGGAACGTGAGGACGAGGCTGCCGTCGGCGGCCGCCGTGTTGCCAGAGATGGCCGAGTCGCCGGCGTTGAGGCCGGAGACGGACACTCCGACGTTCTCGGACGGCAGGAAGTAGCCTGCGCCGAATGCGACGGTGGACACTTCGCAGATGTCGATGATCGGATCATCGACGGTCACCCGCGGTGTGCCCGCATATGAGTCCGACTCGGTCGGAACGACCGGCGAGGCGGAGGCGACAGCAGGTGCCATGAGCACGAGTACGCCAGCGGTAAGGCTGATCGCAGCCAGTTTCTTCAGCATGATTCTCCCCAGAAATACACGCGGAATCGCCTTCGGATACACCCCTGCATCCGACTGCGTGAGTTCTTCCTGTCCCCACGACAGAATTGCAGAACTCAGATATTCCCCAGTGGGAATGACACTACATCATCGAATCGGGAAAGTCACGATGCGCAGCGGAGTTCTTCTCGGGATGTCTCCGGCGTCGTCACCATAGGCGTGTGATCGACCACTGTGAGTCGCTCTCCGGCGCCGGTTCCCTGGAATTCCACGGTGATCTTCGACGATTCTCCCGGGGCCAGGAGCACCTCGTGCTGAACCGCCGACCGGGAGCCGAGCAGAGCCGTCTGCACGCTCATCTCCTCACCGTCGCGGTCGATGTGAGACGGAGTCGCACCTTCCGGGCCGTACACGGTGATGAGGGTGCGGGTCGACCCGGCTGGCACGCCGTAGAACCCGTCCGCGGTCACGTAAGGCGGGAGCGATGTGCTGGCATCCGCCGGTGCGTCGTTCATCCACGTCACCGTCACCTGCGTGGTCGGCTCGCCGTCGCAGGTGCCGATCGAGGTCGTGATGGCAGCGTCGGCATAGAAGTCCATCTTGCCGCCGGTGGTGTCGTTCACCAGCACGCCGATGTGAGTCTGAGCGTCGTCCTCGGGCAGCGCCCCGCCCAGAGTCGACGCCGACAGGATCGCCTCCTCTTCCTCGTGCGCGCTCCAGATGCGGATGCGTCGCTCATCCGCCGACACCGAGAGGGCAGCGACGAGATCCTTCGGATCCGCCCCGGTCAGCGCAGCGGAGAGCAGGGCTCCCGCCGCCTGCGAGAAGATCTCGTCCTGCGCGGCCGGGTCGGGCACCGCGGCGTAGATCTCGGACAGCAGCAGGTCCACCACAGTCTCCTCCGTGGCGGTGAACGGTCCGAATGCGAGCGGTCCTGTGGCTGCGACGAGACTTTCGGTCATCACAGCGTCTACCGCGATGACACCGTCGACCGGCTGCCCGAAGCGGTTCTGCCATCGCGTCGCGATCGCAGGTCCCGCCTCGGTGAAGTCCGGGATGCTCGTCAGGTTCTGCAGGTATCGACCCGGACGATCCTCGAAGAGGGCGACGGTCGACTCACTGAGTGGTATCGGCGTGTCGAGAGGCGGGAAGTCCTGGGTGGATGCCTGCTGCACGAGAGTGATCCTGCCGTTCTCCGCATGAAGAAGCGCGATGGCCCCGATGATGCCTCCCGAGGATCGCAGCTCGGCATTGTTCTGCATCGCGAGCACGTAGTTGCGGGGCCCTTCCGCGCCGAGCATGCTCGGCAGCAGTGCCGACGCTCCGTGCAGCGCTCCGACAACCGTGGCGGCCTGGGTGACAGTCGATCTCATCTCGCGCACGGCATCGGCGAGCGGCGGCAGGGTCGCGTCCGCGTCGATGCCGAGTGCCCGTGTCTCAGCCGAAGTCAGCGTCGCGCTCGCGTCAGCGAGCGAGGGCTCGATCTGCGCGAAAGGCGTCAGATCGATCGCGCCGCCCGAGAGGCCCAGGCTCGCGAGGTCGAGTGCATCAGCTGCCTCCAGGACGGGGAGAAGAGCGTCCGAGGCGACGTCGTCGGCGATCTCGGCGACCTCGCTCACCGCAGAGAAGTTCGGCCCGAGCCACGGCAGGAGGCCGAATCCGAGCCAGATCGGATCGGAGGTCAGGTCGTGAGCCGACTCGGCATGGTGGGCGATGCGTGACGACAGCGACGCTGCTCTGTCGAGGTCGCCCTGTCCGATGGCCTGCTTGAGCTTCGATGACGACGTTGCGACCTCCTGCAGGCTGTTCACGGCCCCGATGCCGCGGATGCCGACCCAGGCGATAGCGAGCACGATGAAGATCACGATCACGCCGATGGTCCACCGCAACCACCGACGACGTACAGGCAGACGTCCGTCACTCACCCCTGCATTCAAGCACGAAGCGACATATCGGGGGTGTGGGGCATTTCCGATCCGCGTCGCGCGCGGTCACGCTCCCAGGTTCTGGGCTGTCGGGCGATTACTGTTGTCGCATGGGTGCTCGGCTGCGTGTGGTTCTGGATCAGCTGACGCATGTCGTGGATGCGGATCACGCATCGGCGGCATCCGACCTCACCGCGGCGCTGATCTCGACAGCCCCCGCCGGGTGCGAGGTCGAAGCGATCGTCCCCTCCGGCGCCGAGGTGCAGATCGCGGGTCTCTCCGATGTGCACCGACTGTCGTTCGCGCGGCGGGAGCTCGCGGCGTCGTGGCAGCTGGGGATCGTACGGGGGGTCGGCGGAGGTCTCATCCACTCGCCCACCCTGATGGCCCCGCTGGTGCGGCATGACCGCCTGCACGACCATGATCAGACCACGGTGACCCTGTGGGATCTGCAGGCGTGGGAAGAGCCTGACTCGCTGTCGAAGACCGCTGTCGCCTGGCAGCGGGCGATGCTGAAGAGGGCCGTCAAGCACGCGGATGCCGTCGTCGTGCCCTCGCACGCGGTCGGTGCGAGATTGGAGGGGATCGCGAAGCTGAGCGGACGGATCCGTGTGATCCCGGGAGCCGCCCCCTGCGACCTCGTCGTGCCGTTCGATGCGACCGCACGACGGGCGTCCCTGTCGCTTCCCGCGGGCTATCTGGTGCTCACCGGGTCCGCCGAGTCGCTCGAACACGGGTTCCGGGCCGCGATCGCCGCAGGCAAGGAAGCCGTCGTGCTCGACGCGCCGGAGGGTTCGGAGCCGAGGCTGGCCGAGGTCGCGGCAGCGGCAGGACTGCCCGAATCGAGGGCGCACATCCGCGGGTCGCTGTCGGTCGCGGACCGGGCCGCGGTACTCGCAGGCGCGTCCGCACTGGTGGCCACCAGCGCGCACGCCGTGTGGCCGTGGCGTGCTGTCGAGGCGATGACCCTCGGAGTGCCGGTGGTCGCCGTCGACAGCGGAGTGCACCACGATGTGATCGCCGACGGGGGAGTGATCACCGAGCCTACGGACATCGCCGAAGCCGTGGTCGATGCCGTCGGTGACGGCGCGCGTCGTCTGAGCGTGCTCGGCGCGGACCGCTCGCGTTCGTTCTCATGGCTCGGCTCGGCCGAGCGCGTGTGGGGACTGCACGCAGATCTGTGAGCTCTGGAAGCCCCGTCCGGGGCGCCCGGGACTGATCAGGAGCGCATGACCTCGACGGCCTCGGCACTGGGGCCGTCGAAGCGCACCTTGCCCTTCTGAAGCAGGATGCCGCGATCGCAGAGGTTCGACACCATGTTGAGATCGTGGCTGACGACGACGAGCGTCTTGCCCTGGTTATGCAGCTCGCGGACGCGAGCGAGGCACTTCTTCTGGAACGGCTCGTCACCGACCGAGAGGATCTCGTCGATCAGCAGCACGTCCATCTCGGTGTGGATCGCCACGGAGAAGGCGAGTCGGAGGAACATGCCGGATGAATAGTGCTTCACCTCGGTGTCGATGAACTGCTCGATCTCGCTGAACGCGACGATCTCGTCGTACCGCGCCTCGGTCTCCTTCTTGCTCATGCCCAGGATCGCGGCATTGAGGAAGATGTTCTCGCGTCCGGACAGATCCGGGTGGAACCCCGCTCCGACCTCGATGAGGCCGGCGACGCGGCCGCGAGTGAGCACGGTGCCGGCATCCGGTTCGAGCACTCCGGAGATCAGTTTCAGCATCGTCGACTTGCCGGATCCGTTGAACCCGAGAAGAGCGACGGATTCGCCCTGCTGGATATCGAACGAGACGCCGTCGAGGGCGTGGAAGTCCGTCGTCAGCGGCTTGCGGCGGATCGCAGCGAGCGCCGTCTCTTTGATCGAATGCGTGTGCCGGAGCTTGAAGGTCTTGTGGACGTCGTCGATGATGATCCGCGGGAGAGGCTGCGCATCAGAGATCTTGGGCAAAGCGGCCCTCCAGTCGGCGGAAGACGAGCTGGCCGATGACCAGCGCGATGAGTGACGTCACGAGTGCGATGAGCCCGTACATCCATACGTCGGGGATCGGGGAGGCATCGGGTCCGAGCGGGAACCAGACTCCGTAGTGGAACAGCTCGACGGCCGCGGTGATCGGATTCAGTCGGTAGAGGACGAAGAGCCACTCGGGCACGACCCTGGCGACCTGGGTCCACTCGTACATCACGGGGGAGGCCCAGATGGCGACCATCACGATGATCTCCACGAAGCTCTGCGCGTCGCGGAACGTGACGTTGATCGAGCCGAAGAAGAGGCCGAGGCCGCTGGCCAGAACGGCGATGATCACGAGAGCCAGGAGGATCGCACCCAGGGAGGCGAAAGTGGGAGCCCAGCCGAAGAACAGCGAGATCGCGATGACGACGATGATCTGCGGCACCGTGTTCACGGCGGCGATCATCATGCTCGCGATCGGGAACATCTCGCGGGGCAGGTAGATCTTCTTGATGAGCGCCGCATTGTCGACCAGCGATCGAGTGCCGTTCGAGAACGCCTCATTGAAGAAGGTCACGACGGTGATGCCGGAGAGCAGATAGATCGGGAAGAAGTCGACCCGGTCGTTCAGGCCGAGGAAGACGCCGATCGCGACGAAGAAGACGACGAACTGCACGAGCGGCTTCACGTACGACCAGAGCCACCCGAAGATGGAGCCACGGTAGCGGATCTGCACTTCCTTGCGCACGATGAGCGAGAGCAGATGCCTTTGCCGGAAGACCTCGAGGAGTCCTCGATTCGCGCCAGGAGTCGTCATTCTCTGGTCGTCGGCTGTGCGAGCCTGTTGCACCGCGATTCCACCTTCCGACGCGCCGACGGTCTCGGGCGCACCGTCAGCAATCATACGATCCCCGGCGCATCGTCCCTGGCAGATCGGTGGGGAAGCCGCGAACGCGAGGCACAGGCTCGTTCCAGGGTCGGGCGCACCGTCGCTGGTAGGCTCGCGGTGGTCTCGTGCGTCCGTCGATCCGAAAGCAAACTGTATCCGTGACACCTCTTCAAGCCCTCGATCAGCCTGCACTCTTCCGATTCGAGGACCCGCAGACGGGCGCGGATCTGTCGGAGCGCGAACGACGCCTTCTCGTCGGGGCTCTGAACTTCCATGCGCTGATGGCGCCCGAGCGCACCCTGCGGATCCATCGCTACGACGGCTCGACCGAGACGACCCCTCGACTCACCGACGACAGCACGTTCGACGGACTCTCGAGGAACAACCGCCACCGCGTCGAGAGCTTCGACATCGTCAGCTCCGTCTCCGCCGAGGAGCGGGACCCCGAGCACACCGAAGCGGCCTCGAACCGACTCGTGGCGTCGCCCACCAGACATGTGCACGTCTCATCCGACGATGTTCTCGACTCCGACCCGTACCGCCCGCAGCGACCTGGGCTTGTGGGCCGGATCGCACGGAGCGTCAAGTCGCGCGCTCCGCTCCTCTACGACGATGCCCGTGATCTCTCGCTGCTCAGATTCCGACGCAGGCTCACGACGGCCATCGAGCCTCGCGACTACGAAGCGGAGTTCCGCCGCGGAGGCGCCCACGAGGGCGAAGTGATCGTGCCGGCAGGTCCCGTCCTCGAAGGAGCGCAGAAGGCCGTGATCATCGGCCTCCACTGGTTCGAGCTCGGCGGCGCTGAGCTCTGGGCCTTCGAGACGGTGCGTCTGGTGCGTGAAGCGGGTCTGCTCCCCATCGTGCTGACGAACCGTGACTCGCACCAGCCGTGGGTCACTCGTCCCGAGCTCGACGGGGCTCTGCTGATCCCGTTCTCGGAGCCCACCGTGGATTCTCAGACGGCCGGCGTGGAACCGCTGCTCCGCGCGCTGCTGCGCACCTTCGACGTGCGCGGTGTCGTCATCCACCACAATCAGTGGCTCTACGATCGGGTGGCGTGGATCGCCGCGTCGCGTCCCGGCATCCCCATCATCGACAGCACTCACATCGTCGAGTACACCGGTGGTGGCTATCCGATGAGCAGCGCGATCGCATCGAGATCGATCACCACGCACCACGTGATCTCGCCGAGCCTCGCCCGCTGGATGACGGACGTGCAGCGCATCCCCGCTGACCGTGTCGTCATGGCACCGCTCGGCGGACTCACCGTGAAGCCGAAGGATGCCGTGTTCCGTCCGCGGACGGCGGGTGAGCAGTTCACCGTCGCGTTCATCGGTCGGATGGCGCGACAGAAGGCGCCGGAGGTCTTCATCACGATGGCGCGACGGCTGAAGCGGCAGGGGTACTCGCTGCGTTTCATCCTGCACGGTGGCGGCGAGCTGTCGAGCTGGGTCGATGACATCATCGAGGCCGAGGGGCTGACAGCCGACATCGTCCGGCGAGCCTCGAACACACCTGTCGCTGCGACGCTCGATGAGGCGCATGTCCTCGTCGTGTCATCTCACAACGAGGGCCTCACGCTCACGACTCTCGAGGCGATCGCGCACGGAGTGCCGGTGATCTCGACGGACGTGGGTGCCCAGGGCGACATCATCCCGGAGTCAGCGCTCGTCCCTCGATATGCGCGCCTCGCCGCACGCAGACTCGCGGAGGCGGTGGCCCCGCTCGTCAACGACGAGGACGCGAGAGAAGCGCTGTGGCGCAAGGAGCGCAAGGCTGAGAAGAAGCTGCTGTCCCAGCAGTCCGCGAGTTCATGGTTCAAGGAAGAGGTGGGCTCGTGGTGAGTGTCGCTGGAGTGGTCGTCACGTTCAATCGGCTCGAGAAGCTGAAGACCGTGATCGCATCGATCGAGGCGCAGACGCACCCGGTCGAGACGCTGTTCGTCATCGACAACGCCTCGACCGACGGCACGGCGGAGTACCTGGCCGCGCTCGAGACGTCGGTTCCCCTCGAAGTCGTGAGCATGTCGACCAACTCCGGGGGAGCGGGCGGGTTCTCGGAGGGGATGCTGCGAGGTTACGCGTCCGGCGCAGACCATGTGTGGATCATGGACGACGACTGCTACCCGAAGCCGGAGGCTCTCGCGAGCCTCATCGCCGGTTTCGACGGGGCGGTCCAGGAGCTCGGCGGCGACGTGCCCTTCGCCTGCTCCGTCGTCGAGTTCACCGACGGCAGCATCTGCGAGATGAACAACCCGGTGACCACGTGGGACTGGGGGCGACTGCTCGTCAAGGGGCAGAAGAACGTCATGGTGACCGCATGCTCGTTCGTGTCCGTGCTGATCCCGCGGTGGGCCATCGCTGAGTACGGACTTCCGTATTCGGAGTACTTCATCTGGTTCGACGACCGCGAATACACGCTTCGCCTCACCGCGCGCTGCCCGGGTGTGCAGGTGCTCGACAGCGTCGTCGTGCATGACATGGGAGACAACCGGGGTGTGAACTTCGCGATGGTCGACCGCAAGAGCCTGTGGAAGTTCTCGTACGGTGTGCGCAACGAGGCCTCCTGGCAGCTGCACCACCGTGGGTTCCTGTACTTCGTCGAGTTCGGTGCGCGACTCTTCGTGAGCCTCCACCGCGGCCGCGTTCCGCTGGATCTGCGTGCGAAGCTGCTCGGCAAGTGGGTGAAGGGCATCACCTTCAATCCGAAGATCCGCTACCCGGAGCAGAGCAAGCGATGAGCTGGCTCTCTGCGCTTCTGCCCTTGATCACGGCGGCCGCGCTGCTCGTAGGCCCGGGGTACCTCATCGCCCGACTGCTCTCGCTGCGTGGACTGTGGGCCTGGGCGTTCGCCGCGCCGGCGTCCGTCACCGTCATCGTCCTCGCTTCTCTGTGGACTCCGCTCGTCGGGATTCGATGGACGCTGCTCCCGGTCGCCGCCACAGCTGCTGCGGTGATGATCGTCGCTGCGGTCATCGGCAGGGCGCTGCGCGGCTCGGAGCCCACGGTGCCCTCCGTGCAGACCCCCCGCGCCACCGTGTGGGCGCTGGTCGCAGCCGGCGTCATCCTCTCGCTGCAGCTGGTCCTGATCGTCGGCGATCCGAACAACATCTCGCAGACTTTCGACAACATCTTCCATCTGAATGCCGTGCGCTACATCATGGACACCGGCTCGGCCTCTCCTCTGACGGTCGGCGGGATGACCAGCCCAGAGGGCGGACTGTGGTTCTATCCTGACGGGTGGCACGCGTTCGTCGCACTGGTCGCCGAGACGACCGGCACGTCTGTCATGATCGCGTCGAACGCCTCCATGATCGCGGTCGCCGCCCTCGTCTGGCCGGCGTCCGTCCTGCTGCTCACGCGCGTCATGGTCGGCGGTCACCCGGTCGTGACGCTGACCGCCGGTGTGCTCGCCGCCATCATCCCCGTGTTCCCTCTCATGCTGATCGACTACGGCGTGCTCTACCCGTACTTCCTCGCGTTGAGCCTCCTTCCGGCCGTCCTGGCGGCCACGATCGAGCTGCTCGGCTTCGCATCCTCCCCGTCGGGGCTCACCAAGGCGACGCTCCTCATCGCTCTGCTGGGAGGGCTGCCCGGCGTCATCATCGCGCACCCCGGCGCTTTCGTCGCGTGGATCGTCCTGGCCATCGTGACCGCGGGGTTCGCCTACGTGAAGTTCGTCCTCGGGGCCCCCGCGCGAGGCCCCCTCATCCGCAACACGGTCTTCTTCGCGCTCGCGCTGTTGCTGGCAGCGGTCGCCTGGACGGTCTTGAAGCCCGCTGCAGAGGCACGCGGTTGGCCGGTGGACCAGACGATCGGGCAGGCGATCGGGCAGGCGATCACACTGTCCCCGACCTACGGAAACGTGAGCTGGGTCGCTGTGTTCCTCCTCGTGATCGGCACGGTGGGCCTCATTCGGCAGCGCAGTCTGTCGGCGGCGCTGCCGATCGCTCTGTATCTCGTCGTCGCGGTTCTCTACGTCGTGTCCAGCGCCATGGTGTGGCCGGAGCTGAGAGACATGCTCACAGGGGCCTGGTACAACAACGCGCCCAGGCTCGCTGCGCTGCTGCCGATGCTCGTGGTGCCGATTGCGGCGCTCGGAGGCCTTCTCCTGTTCGGCTGGATCCGCGGCCTGCTCGCCGCCGAAGGGGCACGGCGCAGAGTCGTCGCGACCGGCATCGCCGCGGTCGGGATCGTGCTCTTCGGCGGGCAGCTCTATGCGAACCAGCAGGCCGTCAGATTCGTGTCCACCGTCTACGCGTACGGCGAAGAGTCTCGGCTCATCTCGATCGACGAGCTCGAGCTGCTGGAACGGTTGCCCGAAGAGACTCCTGAGGATGCGGTGATCGCGGGCAGTGCGTGGACCGGTGCCGGGCTCGCCTACGCCTATGCCGACCGTCGTGTCACGATGCCGCATACGCTGACCAGTCTCACGGAGGATCAGCAGCTCATCCTCGACGAATTGGCTGACGCGGAACCCGGCTCGGAGGTGTGCGACGCGGTAGAACGAACCGGCACGAGCTATGTGCTGGACTTCGGCACCCAGGAGATCCACGGGGCGCGTCACGACTTCGAGGGCCTGCGACGCCTGGCCTCATCCGATGCGGTCACGCTCGTCGACGCCGAGGGCCGGGCGAAACTGTATGAAGTGACGGGATGCTGACACGGTGACTCATGAGATCTTCGTCCCCTTCTGGGGCGAGCCCGCACTCCTGTTCGAGACGGTCGAGTCCGTCCGAGCGCAGAGCGACCCGGATTGGCGGATGGTCGTCATCGACGACTGCTACCCGGACGAGAGCGTCGCCGAGTACTTCGCCACGCTGGGCGACCCGCGCGTCGAGTATTCGAGGAACCCTACGAACCTGGGTATCACCGAGAACTACCGGGAGGCGATCCGTCGGGCCACCAGCGAGTTCGTCACGATCCTCGGGTGCGACGATCTCATGCACCCCGAGTACCTGCGAGTCGTGAGGGCGGCGGCGAAGCGTGTGCCGGGTGTCGACGTCATCCAGCCGGGAGTCATGGTCATCGATGAGAACGGTCGAGAGATCATGCCGCTCGTCGATTCCGTCAAACAGCGGATCCTGGCCCCCAGGACCACAGGAGGGATCGCGGTCCTCACGGGTGCGCAGATGGCCACGAGCCTGATCCGAGGCGATTGGCTGTATTGGCCCTCTCTGACCTTCCGCACCGCGACTCTCAAGCGCATCGACTTCCGTGACGGTCTGCCGATCATCCAGGATCTCGCCCTCCTCATGGACATCGCCTTCGAAGGCGGCTCTCTCGTCTTCGTACCCGAGACCGTGTTCTCGTATCGGCGACACGGCTCGAGCGCATCGCAGAAGACGCTCCTCGACGGGCGGCGTTTCCGGGACGAGCGCACGTACTATCGCGAGGCGTTCGCACTGGCGAGAGCCATCGGCTGGCGCGGGACCGCACGTACGGCCCGAGTCCGGCTCATGTCACGCCTGCACGCGGTCACCGAGCTGCCCGGCGTCATCACGCACGGCGATCGTGCTGGACTACAATCGACGCTGGCGCACATCTTCACCATCTGAGCGCCGAGCTGGCGTGAAGTTCTCGACGGCGATGGATCCCCGGAGGCCCACTGATGCCTGAGCATGTATTGATCACTGGAGGAGCGGGCTTCATCGGCACGCGTCTCGCCGCCCGGTTCGCACAGGACGGTCATGCGGTCACAGTGCTCGACTCGCTCATTCCCCAGGTCCATGGGGATGACCCGCAGCGGACGTCACCTCTGCTGAGATCGCTGCACGGCATCGCGGACGTGATCGAGGGCACCGTGACGTCTACGGACGATCTCCGCCGTGCGCTCGACGGCGCCACGGTCGTGGTGCATCTCGCGGCTGAGACCGGCACGGGGCAGTCGATGTACGAGATCGACCGGTACGTCGAGACCAACGTGGGCGGCACGGCGAAGCTCCTCGATGTGCTCGCGAACGACCACAATTCCGTGCATCGCATCGTCATCGCGTCGTCCAGGTCGATCTACGGCGAGGGCTCGTACCGGACCGCAGACGGACGACTGGTGTACCCCGGTCATCGCGCGGATGCGGATATGGCGGCCGGCGACTTCGACGTCCACCACCCGGGGGAGGAAGCGCTCACGCTCGTACCCACGGACGAAGACGCGAAGCTCCATCCGTCGAGCGTGTACGGGATCACCAAGCAGATGCAGGAATCGCTGGTGATGACGGTGGCTCCGACGATCGGCAAGGACAGCGTCTCGGTCCGGTACCAGAACGTGTACGGGCCCGGCCAGTCGCTCAAGAACCCGTACACGGGCATCCTGTCGATCTTCTCGACCCTGATCCGCCAGGGCAAGGAGATCAATATCTTCGAGGACGGAGAGGAGAGCCGAGACTTCGTGTACATCGACGATGTCGTCGAAGCGACTTTCCTGGCGGCGACCGATCCACGGGCGGCAGGACAGACCTTCAACGTCGGATCCGGGGTCGCCACGACCGTCAACGAGGTCGTCGCCGCGCTCTTCGAGGCTTTCGGCCGCGACGTCCCGACGCGGGTGTCGGGCAACTACCGCCTGGGCGACATCCGACACAATGTCGCGGACACGCGCCGTCTCCAGGAGGTTCTCGGCTTCATTCCCGCGACTGAATTCCGCGACGGGGTGCGCGCGTTCGTCGAATGGGTGCTGTCGGAGCCGATCGAGGCAGACGGCTACGAGCGTTCACTCGATGAGATGAGCAAGAGAAATCTCCTGAAGTGACGCATCCGCTGCTGCGGGCAGAGAAGTTCCCCTATCGGAAAAACAGCCTCAATCTCTTCCGATTGATTCTGGCGTTCCTGGTCCTGTTCGCTCACGCCTTCTATATCGTCGGCCGTTCGGACAGCCCGGGGTTCAACGGCGAGAACCTGGGCGGCTGGGCGGTGATCGGGTTCTTCGTGCTCAGCGGGTTCCTGATCACGCGATCACGATTCCGCTCGGATGCCGGGACCTTTCTCCTGCACCGCATCGCGCGCATCGTCCCGGCGTTCGTGGTCTGCCTGCTCGTGACGGCATTCCTCTTCGCACCGCTGGCTCAGCTGCTGACGAAGGGAACACTCGACGGGTTCCTCACGACGGGACCGACGCCCCTGGAGTACGTGTGGGGAAACCTCTTCCTGCACATCGACCAGTACCAGATCGGCGAGTCGCTCGCGACGGTGCCGTATCCGAACGCATGGAACGGCTCGCTCTGGACGCTGTACTTCGAGTTCCTCTGCTACCTCGTCGTGTGGCTCCTGGGCGGCCTCGCGATCTATCGACGCTCCATCGCCCTCGTCGCATCGCTCTGGCTGGTCTCGGTCGCACTGCGGGCGACCGTCGCGCTGGGCCACACCGGAGGTCTCGACGAGGACTTCTCGCTGTTCGTGCGACTCGTCCCTTACTTCCTGGGCGGCTCGCTGATGTACCTCTTCGTCGAGCGCCGGGGGATCGTTCCGCTGGCGGGCATACTCGCGATACCGGTCGCAGCGGCCCTGATGGTGTTCGTTCCGGTGCTCGGTGGGCCCTTGGCGGCGCCGGTCCTCGGCTACGCGCTGCTCTATCTTTCGACGATCATCCCGCAGCCCTCATGGATCGCGCGCAACGACGTGTCCTACGGCTTCTACATCTACGCCTGGCCCGTCCAGCAGCTGGTGGTCATAGTGGGCGGCGCGCAATGGGGACTCGCTCTCTACATCGTCATCACGACGGCGCTCACGTTCGTGTTGGGATGGATGAGCTGGGTTCTGGTCGAGCGGCACTTCATCCGGCTCGTGCGTGGGCCGAAGGACGGCGTGCGCGAGTCGTCCGATCCCCCCTCATCGGTGCAGGCGCCTGCATAGACCGCCCAGGTGCGTGAGCCCGCTGCGGCCGGCGCGGGGTGGTGCGCGAGCGTCGCGGGCGTCTAGCCGCGATCGGCTCTGGCACGGAGGCGGCGTCCGGCCTCTCGCCACAGGCGCACGAGCAGCAGCCTCGAGCGCAGGGCGGCGGCCAGGCCCCGCGGCCGCGAGGTGGAGGCGTTGCTGTCGTGGACGCGGCGCAGCACCGTCGCCTGGTCGAGATGTGTGAGCGCGCCCGCGCGGTTCGCGGCGGTGGCGATCCATAGATCATGCGATTCGCGGAGGTCTTCGGGGAAGGGCGTGACGAGCGCGAGGATGTCGCGACGAATCGCCATGGCGCATCCGAAGTACGGAGCGTTGCCGGCGAGGATCAGGAGCGCGGTATGCAGCTTCCGAGGCGTCGCGCCGCCGTGGAGGAGCCACGGCCGACCGGTCAGGGGGGAGCGCAGCGGGGCGCGCGAATCGAGCAGCAGCAGATTCGATGCGGCGACGCCGAACTCGGCGGCGGCGTCGGCGAGCGCGTCTCGTCGTCCGGGTACCCAGACGTCGTCCTGATCGCTCAGCAGAAGGACATCTCCATCTGCGAGCGACAGCGCGCGTTCGAAGGACTTCACGTAGCCCAGGTTCTGCGGGTTCCGGTGGACCTCGATGCGGACATCGCGGTAGGTCTCGAGAAGCGCGACGGTGCCGTCGGTGCTCGCGTCGTCCACGACCACCACCTGATCGTCCGGTCGCAGTTCCGCGAGGATCGAATCGAGCTGGTCGCGCAGGTACTCCGCACCGTTGTAGGTAGCCATGCAGACGCTCACAGATGGGTCCTGCATCACGGAGTCTCCTCTTCGGTCTCGGACCGGGCGTCCCTGGTGGTGGTGGCATCGGATCGGGGAGCGAGGCCGACGCGGGTGGCGAGGACGATGCACCCCAGCAGTGTGGCGGTCTCGCTCACCGCGAAGCCGATGGCGACGCCCGTGGTTCCGAGCCACGAACCCAGCGCGACCATCATGGCCACTCCGACGATCGCGGCGAACATGCTGACGGCGAGGACGAAGCCGTCGCGACGCGCGGGGATCAGGATATTGCGGATGAGCGGCGTCGACATCGTCACTGCGATGAAGGCGATTCCGAGGAAGTGGAAGGCCGCGGGGTCACCCTGCTTGTCCGCGCCGAAGAGCAGGCCGCTGAGCAGAGGGCCGCAGATCGCGAGCACGACCCAACCGATCGCCGCGATCACCCCCATGACGGCGAAGGCAGCGAGGTTGCGCGCGCGGCGGCTCCGATGATCGGTGGTCTCCAGCACCCAGCCCTGAAGCGCGTTCCCGGCGGCGGACACCCCGAGGGTTCCGTATCGGTAGATGCGATCGCTCGAGGCGTAGGCGGCGACATCGACGGGCGAGGCGATGAGACCGGAGACGGGGACCGGCGCATTCTGATAGAGGCTGCCGATCGACTCGACGCCCCACGCGGCCTTCATGTCGCCGACGTCGGATCGCAGCCGTGCGAGTCCCGGCCATGTCGGCCACAGACGATGCAGGATGCGTCGATGGAACGCGAGAGTGCCCAGCACAATCGAGAGGCTCAGCAGCACTCCGTACCAGAGCACGTTCTGCGTCACGAGGACGACCCCGATCGCGACGGCGGTGGCCACGCCCCGGGGTACCACCTCGTACCAGAGAGCGATGCGGGGCGAGGAGACGCCGACGGCGTACCAGCTGAGGCCGATGCCGTTCAGAGCTCCTGCGACGGCGAAGGCGGCGGCGACGCCCCAGGATGACGTGGGGGAGATGACCGAGGCCACGATCGCGCTCAGCAGAGACGCGACGACGACGACTGCAGCGCGGATGTAGAAGGAGCGGCCGTACAGGGCGCGACGGTCGTCGTCGGAGCTCGCCATGGCGACGAGCGGCGTGCCGAGTATGTTCCATCCGACGAGTCCGATCGCGCCTGCGAACGTTCCGACGCCGAGCCCGATGTTCAGCGCGGTCCAGTCATCCGTGCTCGACGCACGCGACATGAACGGGAGCGCGATGAGGGGAAGGACGGAGGCGAGGAAGGGCAGCGTCGAGAATCCGATGAGGCGACGCGCGAGTGCATTCGCCGGCGACGGAGTCGGTCGTGCTCCACTCATCGGGCGATGCCGATCGACGGTGCTGCGAACCGGGCAGTCGCCTCGATCGAGCACGGGTGAGGGAAAGCCCGGGACATGAAATCATCCTACGGCCTCGAGGGGGTGGCCACCTGGGAGCACGAGCCGCCCGTCCTCGTTCGGGCATGCGCGTAGACTTGTCGGGACCCGACGAGCTCTTGCGAGGAACGATGGCGCATACGCCTGGCCGTGGAGCGATTGTGCTCGCCGCATACGACCCCCACCCCGAGCTCTTCGCTCGACAGATCCGCTCCCTGCGGTCCCAGACCGTGACCGAGTGGGAGTGCATCATCTCCGTAGACGGCGATGATGCGACGGTGCGGAGGGTTCTCGGCGAGGTCGCCGCCGACGATGATCGGTTCCGCGTGCTCGCGGACGGTGAGCGGCTCGGGTTCTACCTCAACTTCGAGCGGGGGATGCGTGCCGTCTCGGCCGACACGGCCTGGGTCGCGCTGTGCGACCAGGACGACTCCTGGTACCCGGAGAAGCTCGAAGTGCTGCTGCCGCACCTCGAGGACGCCGATCTGGTGTCGGGCCAGGCCCGACTGGTCACCTATCCCGACGAGGTCGTGACGGGACGAACCGAGCGTCGCGATCTCGGACCGATCATGACGCTGCTCAACAACCAGTTCACCGGGTCGCTCTGCGTCCTCCGAGGCGATCTGATCGCGCCGTCGCTGCCGTTCCCGCGCATGTCGACGCGGGCGGCCGCGCACGATCACTGGCTCGCGGCACTCGCAGGTGCACGCAGGGGCACCCGCGTCGTCGACGTCGTGGTCCAGGACTACGTGCAGCACGCGAACAACGTCTTCGGCGACCCGAGTCGTATGAGTGCTGCGACACGTTTCTCCGCGCTGACCACGGCATGGCGCAACGCGCGTGCTTTCACCGAGCGCTACGAGGGCTCTTCCGGCCTCCCCGCCATGCTCAGGATGCTGTTCCGGGTATACGTCGGCTGGCGGCAGCTTCTCGCAGAGACCGTGGTCGAGCGGACCGGCGATCCGACGACTCCTGTCAGCGCCTTCGGAGTGGACCGCCGGTTCTGGCCGACGGTCCGTCTACTCCGCCGAGCGCGGAGGCGTGGCTACGTGCGCGCCCGGTTCGTGCTCGAGTACCTCGCCAGCTGGATCGCCGGCGCCTTCATCGGCGGACGCTCCGCCACGGATCCTACGGCGAAACCGACCAGCTGATGCGGGCCGCCGCCACCTGCGTCTTCGCGGGAGCGCGTCCGCCACGGCCACGGAAACCGTCCGCGGCTCCGCGGAACAGCACGGCCACCATGAGACGTCGCGGTCTCGCGGAGGCCGCGATCAGCGCGAAGTAGGCGAGGTCGATCGCCAGATCGGCGAGCACGCGCAGCGGGGCGGTGCGCAGGTGACGACGAGTGAGGATGAGCCGGTTGCGGATCCGGTAGTAGTACCGGAAGGGCGTGCTCACCATCGTCGAGATCGTCGGGGGGAGCGGTGCGAACGGCCGGAGGCGAGCCGGTCGCCCCAGCTCGTGCTCTATGCGGGTGGGAGCGGCGATGATCCGGAACCCGAGGGCCATCGAGCGCAGCTCGTAGTCGGTGTCGACGAGGTCGATGAAGAGCGCCTCATCGAACGGTCCGACAGAGTCCCAGGCCTCCCGCGGAATCAGCATGCCCGATTGGATGACTCTGCGGGCCACGGGCAGGGCGTCGTCCGATCGCGTCTGCCGAACCTCCGCGAACTGTGCGGGCACCACTCCCGAGACCCGGTGCTCGGCGGAGGACGCCTGCTCCCAGGTCGCGCGCAGCACGCGAAGAGTGTCGGACGACGGCGTCGAATCCTGGTCGAAGGTGACGACCGCGGGGGCGCCGTCCTCGAATGCGACCGTGATGGCCGCGTTCAGCGCTGCGGCGATCCCGTCGTTCGACGGCCTGCGCAGCACACGAGCGCCCAGGCCGAGGAGCGGGGAGAACACGTCGTACGGGTCTCCGCCGCCGTCGTCGACCACGATGATCGGATGCTGAGCGGCGAGACCGCGCACCGTCTCGAGGAGGGAGGGCGTCGGATTGAAGGTGCTGAAGACGAGCGCGAGGTCACTCATCGTCGGTGATCTGACGATTCCTCGCGAGGGCCTTGAGCTCGGCGACATCCGCCTCCAGCCGGCTCTGTGCGAGCCGGGCGATCGCCGTCTCCTCCGCCAGGCGGCGGAGGCGCTCCTCGCTGCGGGTCAGCTCATAGGAGAGATGCAGGGAGGCGGCGAGCAGCAGAGTGATGGCGAGGGTGAAGATCAGATTCGCCGGCAGCTGGAATCCGAGCGCGAGAGTCAGCCACTGGAGCGCCTCCGGGAAGATCCCGAGCAGGAGGACCGCGAGTCCGATCACCAACCAGAGCACCGCGTACTTCTCGCGCAGCTGGCGCTTGAGCAGCATCGCGGTGACCGCTCCAACGATGAGCAGGCCGAGAACGAGGGCGCCGATGGAGATCATGCGCGACCTCGCATCGGACGGCGGACCACGGCGAGCGACATCGCGAAGATCGATCGCGCGAGGTACACGGCCGAGCCGATGAAACCCTGGCTCGGGTTGCCCGACATGCGCGGACGCATGGCGACGGGTACCTGAGTCACTGTGAGGTTCGCGTGAAGCGCAGCGACCAGACTGTCGATGGTGTCGCCGAGGTACTCGGCGGGGTAGTAGGTGACGTACTGGTCGATCGCTCGCCGGTTGGCCGCCCTGAACCCGCTGGTGACGTCTGTGAGCTTCGTGCGCGCGATCCGAGAGATCGCTCCGGCGAGGAACAGCATCGCCCATCTTCTCGGGCCGCTCGCCTGGTAGGTGCCGACTTCAGCGAAGCGCGCGCCGATCGAGATGTCGGCTGAGCTCAGACCCCCGAGGATTCGTGCGATGTCTTCAGGATTGTGCTGACCGTCGGCGTCGACCTGGATCGCGGCGTCGTAGTCGTGACGCTGCGCGTACGCGTAGCCGGTGCGCATGGCTCCGCCCACACCCATGTTGTAGGGCAGGGTGAGCACTTCCGCTCCCGCGTTCCGAGCGACCAGTCCCGTGTCGTCCGTCGATCCGTCGTCGACGACGACGATGTCGGCATCCGGAAGGGTCGCCCTGATCTCCGCCACCGTCGCTCCGACGTTGTTGGCCTCGTTCCACGCGGGCACGATGATCAACAGTCGTTCACTAGCCGCGCCCATGGATCTCATTCTAGAGGCATCGCCCTCCGCGAACCCTGGAGCGGGACTCAAGGGATCGGCGTCCCGAACTGGTAGCTGGCGCGATATGCGGCGGGCAGCGCTTCGACCGTCGGCCAGCGCGGTGCCGCCAGACGGATGAGGGTGGCCGAGGACTGGATGTGGCGCAGGACGCCCTTCTCGACGTAATAGGTCTCGGCGGTGCCGAGCGTCACGAATGTGCCGTCTGCGAGGAGCGGCGCAGCCGATCCGAATCCGCCGCGAGTCTCCGCGGTCCATGAGAGGAAGTACAGGGGTCGGCTTCCGTTCGCCTCGGCCAGTCGCTGCTGGCTGCGCACGTGTCGGAGCTGATTCCCCTGGATCAGGTAGACGGGGTCGGCGCCGGCTGCCTTCACGAACACCGCCTCGGCGATGGTGCGTCCGGTCTTGGGGATGCGAGCGCAGAGGGAGTCGGGGAGAGCGGTCACGGTCGCTCCCGCCGTCGCCTTCTGCAGGCGCGTGAGACCGCCGCCGTCGACGGCGTACTGTGCACCGCCGCACGATAGGAAGGCCGAGAGCTTCGCATTGACGGGCTTGTTCTTCGCGAGGGTTCCGCTGGGCACGACCCCTGCGTCCTTGATGCCCGCGTCACGAGCCAGGCCCCAGGTGGGCAGGTGGATGATCTCCGCGCCGGTACCGGCGACGTAGACGTCGGGAGAGCCGTTCTCGCGGACCGTCATGCCGGCCGGAAGGATCGCGAGACCCACCGGGATCCTGTTCGCGCTGGCGGTGGGGATGGTCGCGACATACGCGCGGTCGGCGGCACTCAGCTGTGCCCAGGCGAACTGGTTCACCACATGCCGTCTGGTGCCGTTCTCCCAGCGGAAGTACCTGTCGTCGTTCTCCGCCTTGAAGTAGGCGCCCACTGGCGTCCCGGTCCGGAACCTGTCGACGAGACCGGGAGGCAGCGAGGTGTACGCGGACATGTTGAAGCCGTAGCGCGTGACGATGTCCGCAGACGTGAAGTGGTGCTTCGAGCCGTTCGTCTCGATGAGATACATGCCGCCGTTCCGGCCGTCGCGGATGAACCGCGTGGCGGTGCCGCCGTTGGGGGTGGCGGCGATGACGGCCGGGCTCACGGTGTCGTACCAGCCGACGACCGCCATGTACGCCGCAAGGTCGGTGCTGTTGGTGACGTGCATCTTCTTCTTGTCAGCGACGAGATAGATCTCATCGGCGTTGCTCGCCTTGATGAGGCGGACCGACGGCACCTGCGTCGATCCGAACCAGTCGGTGAAGAGCTGGTAGAAGTTGCGGTTGCCGTAGCTCGAGCAGGCGTCGCCCTCGCCGTAGCCCGCGGCGAGCGAGGCGCGGTTGGGCTGGTACGGCGTGTAGTAGTAGAGCGCAGAGGTCGCGACGTTCTCGATGTACACCGGCGCGCGGCCGCAGCTGGCGTTGGGGTGGTACAGGACGTTCCACGTCTTGCCCGGTGCATAGTACGTGAACCAGCGTCCCTCGGCGTAGATCTTCATCTGGCGTGCGGCGCCGTACACCTGGTAGAAGAATCCGGCATAGGCAGGATCGCACCCAGCGGTGTCAGGGCATCCCTGCCCCATGGCGATCCGGAAGCGCGCGGCGTCGGGATAGACGTGGGTGACGAGGCTCTGCTCCTTCTCGAGCATCGAGAGGAGGACCTGCGGGTTGATGCCGCAGGACTGCGCGACCTTGTAGATGATCGTCGACGCGTACTCGCTGAGCCCGGCCGTGTACCCGTTGCAGTAGGCGTCGGGTGCCCTGTTCGGAGTGTGCTGCGAGTAGCTCTTCAGGCACGCGTAGTTCGAGCGGCAGACCTTCACCTTGCCCTCGAGGAACGAGTTGATCTGCGCGACGTTCATCGTCGAGCTGTCGAAGAAGACCTCGTCCGAGATGATGTTCCCGGGGCGGAACTTCGAGAGGTCCGCCGCCTTGCGGATCGATGTGTCGACGGGGGTCGCGGCCGCAGTCGACGACGCGATCGCAGTCGCGGCCGTGGTCACGCCGCCGGAGGTCGAGGGGGAGACGGCACTGGCCGGCGTCGCCACGAGCAGGGATGCGGCGAGGACGACAGCCGCTGCACTGGCGAGAAGGCCGAGCAGGTGGGGGGATTTTGAGCCGGTCACCTGCTCATTGTGGCGGAAATGCACAGATGATGCCAGTGTGAACGGTGTTACGCAAGTAAATCGTGTCTTTCTGAGTCCCAGCTGGGATGTGGCACGATATGGGGGTGAAAGGCATTATTCTCGCTGGCGGCTCAGGCACTCGACTGCACCCGATCACGATCGGCATCTCCAAGCAGTTGATACCCGTGTACGACAAGCCGATGGTCTACTACCCGCTGTCGACGCTGATGCTGGCGGGGATCCGGGACATCCTGATCATCACGACGCCGCACGACGCGGAGCAGTTCGAGCGGCTGCTCGGCGACGGTTCGCAGTTCGGGGTGAACCTCACGTTCGCACAGCAGCCGTCGCCGGACGGTCTCGCGCAGGCCTTCGTCATCGGCGCTGACTTCATCGGCGACGACAAGGTCGCTCTCGTGCTCGGCGACAATCTGCTCTACGGACCCGGCCTCGGCACGCAGCTCAAGCGCTACACGGACGTCGAGGGCGGCGCCGTGTTCGCCTACTGGGTGGCGGAGCCCGGTGCCTACGGCGTCGTCGAGTTCGATGCGGACGGTCGCGCCGTCTCGCTCGAGGAGAAGCCGGAGCACCCCAAGAGCAACTACGCCGTGCCCGGGCTCTATTTCTACGACAACGACGTGGTCGAGATCGCTCGCACACTCGAGCCGAGCGCTCGCGGCGAGTACGAGATCACCGACATCAACCGTGCCTATCTCGAGCGGGGCGGACTGCAGGTCGAAGTGCTTCCCCGGGGTACGGCATGGCTCGACACCGGGACGTTCGACCAGATGGCGGATGCCGGAGACTACGTGCGCACGATGGAGCGCCGCACAGGTCTGCGCATCGGCGTCCCTGAAGAGGTCGCCTGGCGTCAGGGCTTCCTCACCGACGATGACCTGCGCGAGCGGGCCACGAAGCTCGTGAAGTCGGGCTACGGCACATACCTGCTCGAGACCCTGGAAAGAGGTCGTTGATGTCGAACATCCTCGTCACCGGAGGGGCCGGCTTCATCGGCTCGAACTTCGTCCACTACGCCATCGAGCACACCGACCACACGGTGACGGTCCTCGATGCGCTGACTTACGCCGGCAACAGGGCCTCGCTCGCGGGGCTTCCCGAAGACCGGGTGCGGTTCGTGCACGGCGACATCACGGATGCCGAGCTCGTCGACGGGCTCACCGCCGAGGCGGACGCCGTGGTGCACTACGCGGCGGAGTCCCACAACGACAACTCACTGCACAGCCCCCGTCCCTTCCTGGACACCAACATCATCGGCACGTACACGCTGCTCGAAGCCGCGCGGAAGCACGAGACGCGATTCCACCACATCTCGACCGATGAGGTCTACGGCGACCTCGAGCTCGATGACCCCGAGCGGTTCACCGAGCAGACTCCGTACAACCCGTCGTCGCCGTACTCGTCGACCAAGGCCGGCAGCGATCTGCTCGTCCGCGCCTGGGTCCGCTCGTTCGGCGTTCAGGCGACGATCTCGAACTGCTCGAACAACTACGGGCCCTACCAGCATGTCGAGAAGTTCATCCCACGCCAGATCACCAATGTGATCCGCGGCATCCGTCCCAAGCTCTACGGGGCGGGTGAGAACGTCAGGGACTGGATCCATGCCAATGACCACTCGTCCGCCGTGCTCACCATCCTCGAGAAGGGCCGGATCGGCGAGACCTACCTGATCGGTGCTGACGGCGAACGCAACAACAAGGACGTCGTCGAGCTGATCCTCGAGGAGATGGGCCAGCCGCGAGACGCGTACGACCACGTCACGGACCGGGCCGGTCACGACCTGCGGTACGCGATCGACTCGACGAAGCTGCGCACGGAGCTGGGCTGGAAGCCGGAGTTCGCCGACTTCGAGTCCGGGCTGGCGGCGACCATCGCCTGGTACCGCGACAACGAGTCGTGGTGGGCGCCTGCGAAGGACCAGACCGAGGCCTTCTACGCATCGAAGGGACAGTGACCCGATGAGTGGGATCGACTTCGGCAAGTCCCTGGCTCGCACCGAGACGACGATTCCCGGACTGGAGATCTTCGATCTGCCGGTGCACGGCGATTCGCGCGGGTGGTTCAAGGAGAACTGGCAGCGCGAGAAGATGACCGCGCTCGGCCTGGCCGACTTCGGCCCCGTGCAGAACAACGTCTCCTTCAACGATGCCGTCGGGACGACTCGCGGGATCCACGCCGAGCCGTGGGACAAGTGGGTGTCGATCGCGACCGGTCGCATCTTCGGCGCGTGGGTGGACCTGCGCGAAGGCCCGACGTTCGGCGCGGTCTTCACGGCGGAGCTGGATCCTTCGAAGGCCATCTTCGTGCCTCGAGGTGTCGGCAACTCGTATCAGACGCTCGAGCCCGACACCGCCTACACGTACCTCGTGAACGACCACTGGTCGCCGGACGCGTCCTATTCGTTCCTGAACCTCGCCGACGAGACCGCGGCGATCGAGTGGCCCATCCCGCTTGCGGAGGCCGAGGTCTCTGCGAAGGACCTCGCGCACCCGCGCCTCTCTGATGTGGAGCCGGTCGCTCCTCGGAAGACTCTCGTGATCGGCTCGGGCGGACAGCTGGGAACCGCGCTGCGCGCCGAGTTCGACGGGATGCCGAGCATCGAGTGGACGACGCGCGCCGATTTCGACCTCGGGTCGACGACACTGGCCGATGCCCGCCGGTGGCGCGACTACGACACGATCATCAACGCAGCCGCGTACACGGCCGTCGATCGTGCGGAGACGCCCGATGGCAGGCGCGATGCGTGGGCGGTCAACGCCGCGGGACCTGCGGCGCTGGCTCGCATCGCCGCAGAGCACGGCATCACGCTCGTGCATGTGTCCAGCGATTACGTGTTCGACGGAGCGGCCGACGGCGCGTACACGGAGGACGACCGGGTGTGTCCTCTCGGCGTCTACGGCCAGTCCAAGGCCGCAGGCGATCTCGCCGTCTCGACGGCCCCGCGTCACTACATCGTCCGCACCTCCTGGGTGATCGGGAGCGGCAACAACTTCGTCAGCACCATGGCCTCGCTGGCCGCGAAGGGCGTGGACCCGAAGGTCGTCGACGACCAGCGCGGCCGACTCACGTTCGCGACCGAGATCGCTCGCCTCATCCGCACGCTCGTCGAGAAGCGTCCGCCGTTCGGGGTCTACAACCTGACCTCCGAGGGCGAGGTCGTCACCTGGGCCGACGTCGCTCGCCGGGTGTTCGAGCTCGTCGGCCATGATCCGGCACGGGTCACGGGTGTGTCGACGGCTCAGTACTTCGCCACGGCGACGTCGCCCGTCGCGCCGCGCCCGCTGAACAGCGTGCTCGACCTGACGCGAGTGCAGGGCATCGGCTTCACTCCTCGTTCGGGAGACGATCTGCTTCGGGAGTATCTCGCGCCGTGAGCGCGTTGTCGCGGACCGCGGATGCTCCGCTCGCCGCGCCGAAGGCGCGGGTCTTCCGCACCGACATTCAGGCACTTCGCGCCGTGGCCATCGGCTTGGTCGTGCTCAACCACCTCTGGCCTTCCCGCATGCCCGGCGGCTATGTCGGTGTCGATGTCTTCTTCGTGATCTCCGGTTTCCTCATCACGGGGCATCTCGTCGGCGAGATGACGCGGACCGGGGGAGTGCGACTCGGCGCCTTCTACGCTCGACGGATCCGACGCCTGCTTCCGGCGGCGCTGCTCGTCCTCGCGGTGTCGCTCGTGCTCCTCGTGCTGTTCCTTCCGTACCCTCGCTGGGAGCGGGGTGCGTGGGAGATCGCGGCGAGCGCGGGGTATGTCGAGAACTGGTTCCTCGCATCGATGTCGGTCAACTACTCGGCGCTCAACGATGCGGCGAGCGTCGTGCAGCACTACTGGTCGCTGTCGGTCGAGGAGCAGTTCTACATCGTCTGGCCGCTGCTGCTGTTGGCAGCGCTCGCCGTGTCGCGGTGGAACGCGGCCCCGGCCTCGAGACGAGGAACGAGGGCGAGGACCGCCAACGCCCTGATCGCGGTCGTGGCCGGGGTGGGACTGCTCTCCTTCGCCGCCAGCGTGGTCTACACGACCGTCGCACCACCCCAGGCGTATTTCGCGACATTCACGCGTGGGTGGGAGTTCGCCGTCGGCGGGGCGATCGCGATTTTCGGAAGCCGGATACCGCTCGGACGTGCGGCCGCTGAGATCGTCAGTCTGCTCGGGTTCGCCCTCATCGTCTTCGCCGCTCTCGTCTACGATCACACGACTGCGTTTCCCGGGTACACCGCGCTGGTGCCTGTGCTCGGCACGGCGGCGGTGATCCTCGCCGGAGGTGGGTTCGCATCTCTGTGGCATGCGAAGGTGACGGCCCTGCGTCCCGTGCAGTGGGTCGGCGGGATCTCGTACTCTCTGTATCTGTGGCATTGGCCGCTCATCGTCGTCGCGCCGTTCGTGATCGGGGGTGAGGCGACCACGCTCTCGAAGCTCGCGGTGCTGGCGACCGCACTCGTCCTGGCGGCGCTGACGAAGCGGTTCGTCGAGGACGCGGGCCAGACATGGGGATACTGGCGTGGTTCCTCCCGCCGGGCGTTCGGGCTCATGGTCACCGGGATGATCATCATCGCGGCTCTCGTGGCCGGCGTGCTCGCGTCGTACAACGGGCGGGTCGAGGGCGACCGCCCGCCCGACGATGTCATCGCATCGAACTGCGAAGGGCCGTCGGCGCTCGCACCGGGGGCCGAGTGCGCCGACCCGTTCGGGGCTGCGGACTATTCGGTGATGACGGAGAAGAACGAGTACTTCTACACCCCTGCGGAGTGCGGCGACTTCCTGCCGATCCTCACCTACGGAGATCTGAAGACCACACGCGAGTGCGACTTCTCGCGTGGCGTGCAGGATCCGACCCGGGTCTGGCTGGTCGGAGACTCGCACGCACAGCAGTGGCAGGGAGCCGTGTTCGACATCGCCGAGAAGAACGGCTGGATCGTCTACACGAGCTACTACGGGGGATGCCCGGTGGCCGACGTCGAGTTCACCGGATTCCGCAGCGAGTGGGGTGCCGCCGATGTCGAGAGGTGTCGCGAGTGGTCCCGCGATCTGGTCGAGACCATCATCGAAGACGACCCCGACCTCGTCATCACCGCGATGGCATCGCGGCTTCAGCTGGTGGATGACGGGAGCGACAGGCCGCAGATCGATCAGATGTCGCAAGGGCTGTCTGCGTACTGGGCGCGCTGGAACGACGCGGGCATCAAGGTGCTCGCGATCGCGGATCCGCCGTTCAACGGCGAGGTCAGAAGCCCTGACTGCGTTCTCCTCAACGCCGACGAGCCGCAGTCGTGCGCGCGACCACGCGCTGTGGCGCACCCCGCCGACCCGATCGTCGCCGCCGGTGCAGCAGCCGGATCGGCGTCGATCAGCGTGCTGGATCTGACGGATCGCTTCTGCGACGCGACCTCGTGCTATGCCGTGGTGGGCGGTATCCCCGTCTACTACGACGCGGATCACCTCAACCTCGAGTACGTCAGGCTGCTCGGACCCGAGGTCGACGCAGCGGCCGAGCGGTTGCTGACGGAGAGCGGATAGGCTGAAAGCGGCAGACGGTCGACCCGAGACGACTGCGGCGACACCACCGCCGATGCGCCCACTTTTCATGAACCCGACGCGACCGATACGGCTTCGGCCTCCCGAGGCTGACTCCGTGCGCACTGCGACGCACCGCGCGGACATCGACGGTCTCCGTGCGCTCGCGATCCTGCTCGTCGTGGCATACCACGTGTGGCTGGGCCGCGTCTCGGGCGGAGTCGACGTCTTCCTGATGGTGTCGGCGTTCTTCCTCACCGCGTCGTTCGTGCGGCGGGTCGAGACCCAGCATCCGCTCGCACTCGGATCGTTCTGGCTGCGCCGCTTCCGACGGCTGCTGCCCGCGGCCGCCGTGACGATCGTCGGTGTGCTCGGCGTCGCGCTCGCGGCGTATCCGCAGACCGAGTGGCCGCGCGTCTGGCGTGAAGCCTGGTCGAGCCTCTTCTACGTCGAGAACTGGGCGCTGGCACTGTCGGAGGTCGACTACTACGCGCGCGAGTCCGTCACGCCCAGTCCGTTCCAGCACTTCTGGTCGCTCTCGGTCCAAGGGCAGGTCTTCATCCTCTGGCCGCTGATCATCGCGGCGGTGTGGGTGGTGCTCCGCAGCCGACGGCGCATGATCGTCCCCGCCTTGGCGTTGGTGTTCGGCACCATCTTCCTCGCCTCACTCGGGTTCTCGGTCGTCGAGACGATGCGGGCCCAGTCGTTCGCCTATTTCGACACGCGGACGCGACTGTGGGAGTTCGCGGCGGGCTCACTCGTCGCGATCGCTCTTCCCTACGTCCGCGTCCGTCCGTCGATCGGGGCGATCCTCGGATGGATCGGCATCGTCGGCATCGTGATGTGCGGAATCGTGCTCGACGTGCAGGGCGGATTCCCCGGGTATCTCGCTCTGTGGCCGGTGATCTGCACGGCGCTCGTCATCGTCGCCGGGCGCGACCGCCCGCGAGGCGGCCCTGCGATGATCCTCGAGTCAGCGTCGTTGCGCTACGTCTCACGCGACGCGTATGCGCTCTATCTCGTGCACTGGCCCGTGCTCGTGACGTGGATGATGCTGAGCGGCCGTAGCGAGCCGGGATGGCTCGCCGGCGTCGGAATCGTCCTCGTGTCCTTCGTGCTCGCGAGACTCGTGTCGATGCTGGTCGAGAGGCCGGTTCGAGACTCCGCCGTCCTCGATCGGTCGCATCGGCTCGGTGCGCTGGTCCTCGCCGCGTCCGTCCTCGTCGTCGCCGCACCGCTCACCGTGTGGCAGCTCACGATCGAGCAGCGTGAGGCCGCCCTCGTGACCGACGACACCGGCGGATACCCGGGGGCTGCGCAGATCGATGCGCCGATCGACCTCTCTGCCCAAGATCTTCCGCTGATCCCGCTGGCGACGGCTCTCGATGAGGAGTGGGTGGATCTGAAGGGCAGCTGCGCGGGCGAGCTCGAGCCCCTGACGCCGGCGCTGCAGGGCAGCTGCGTTCAGAACGCCAACGCGGGGGCCTCGGATGCATGGCGGGTGCTCGTGATGGGGGACTCGCACGCACAGCAGCTCATGTCGCCGCTCACGGTCGTCGCCGACGAGCAGGGGTGGGGCATCGTCGCCCTGTTGAAGGGGGGATGCGCGATCGGCATCGGTGCACCGATCCGGTCCGATGCCGTATCTCAGTGCGAGGAGTGGCGCGCCGCTGCGATCGAGTACGCGACGAGGGTGCAGCCCGATGCCGTGTACCTCGTCGTGACTCGGGCTGATCCCGCGGCTCCCGAGGTGCTCGTGGAGGGAATCCGAGAGATCGCCGACGAGCTCACCGCGCACGGGATGCAGGTGATCGCCGTGCGCGACAATCCGCGCTTCGACTTCGACATGTACCAGTGCGCGCTGGAGGAGTCGGAGATCGCTCCCGGCGCTGATGCAGCATCGTGCGACGTTCCCGAGCCCGGGTTCGCCGTCGGGGAGGATCTCGACGATCTCGCGGTGGCCGAGGGGGTCACCGCTGTGGACTTCCGGCCCTGGCTCTGCCCCGAGGGCGTGTGTCGAGGATCCATCGGCAACATCGCCGTGTACATCGACGACAATCACATCTCCGACTCGTACGGGCGCACTCTCGCTCCGATGCTGCGGGAGATGCTCGAGGTCGGGGAGCCCCGCGGTGCCGAGTCGCGCTGACAGGTTGCGCCGAGTCCGCTGCCGGTAGAGTTGTCTGCTGTGTGCCGTGCGCGACGCCGTGCGGATGTGAGCCTTGTGGGCAGAAAGCAGCAACATGGATCTTCTTGTCGTCGGGTCGGGCTTCTTCGGCCTCACCATCGCAGAACGTGCCGCCAACGCCGGCCGCAAGGTCACGGTCATCGACCGTCGCCACCACATCGGCGGCAACGCCTACAGTGAGGCGGAGCCGGAGACGGGCATCGAGGTCCACCGCTACGGCGCCCACCTGTTCCACACGTCGAACGCCACGGTGTGGGAGTACGTCAACCGGTTCACGAGCTTCACGAACTACGTGCACCGGGTCTACACGACGCACAAGGGAACGGTCTTCCCGATGCCGGTCAACCTCGGCACCATCAACCAGTTCTTCCAGTCGGCCTACACGCCCGACCAGGCGCGTGCCCTCGTGCGCGAGCAGGCCGGGGAGTTCGACGTCAAGACGGCGGCCAACTTCGAGGAGAAGGGCATCGCCCTCGTCGGGCGTCCGCTGTTCGAGGCGTTCTTCCGGGACTACACCGCCAAGCAGTGGCAGACCGACCCGCAGAAGCTCTCCGGCGACATCATCAGCCGTCTCCCCGTGCGCTACACCTATGACAACCGCTACTTCAACGACACGTGGGAGGGGCTGCCGACGGACGGCTACACCGCGTGGATCGAGCGGATGGCGGATCACCCCAACATCGAGGTGAAGCTGAACGTCGACTACTTCGACGAGAATCAGCCGCTGAACAAGAAGGCGACGGTCGGACAGCTGCCCGTCGTCTACACGGGCCCGGTGGACCGCTACTTCGACTACACGGCCGGCGCCCTCAGCTGGCGCACGCTCGACTTCGAGCAGGAGGTGCTGAACATCGGCGACTTCCAGGGGACCAGTGTGATGAACTACCCCGACATGGACGTGCCCTACACGCGCATCCACGAGTTCAAGCACTTCCACCCGGAGCGCAAGGACGTCTACGAATCCGACAAGACCGTCATCATGCGCGAGTTCTCCCGTTTCGCGAACCGCGAGGACGAGCCGTACTACCCCGTGAACACGCCGACCGACCGTGACGGGCTGCTCGCGTACCGTGAGCTCGCGAAGGGCGAGAAGGACGTGCACTTCGGCGGACGCCTCGGCACGTATCAGTACCTCGACATGCACATGGCCATCGGCTCGGCACTGTCGCTGTGGAACAACTCGCTCTCGTAGACTCGGCACTGTGAGTCATACTGCTGCCGGGGCGCCCGGAACGCCCCGGCGCTATCTGCATTCCCTGTGGCTGCTGTCGGCCAGGGACCTCAAGGTGCGGTACTCGACGAGCCTGCTCGGCTACCTCTGGTCGGTGCTCGATCCGCTCGTGATGAGCGTGATCTACTGGTTCGTCTTCACACAGATCTTCAACCGCGATGTCGGTGAAGACCCGTACATCGTGTTCCTCATCAGCGCCCTGCTGCCCTGGGTATGGTTCAACACGTCGGTCACCGACTTCACTCGCGCGTTCAAGAAGGACGCGAGGCTGGTGCGATCGACCGCGATCCCTCGCTCGATCTGGGTGAACCGCATCGTGTTGAGCAAGGGCGTCGAGTTCCTCTTCTCTCTGCCGGTGCTCGCCGCGTTCGTGATCATCAACCTGCTGGTGGAGCAGGATCCGGCCCACACGGTCCAGGTCGGATGGGGAATCCTCTGGGTTCCGGTCGCGATCTTCCTGCAGACCGTCCTGCTCGTGGGCCTGGGGCTTCTGGTCGCCCCGCTCTGCGTCCTCTTCGTCGACCTGGAGCGCACGACCGCGCTGATTCTGCGCGCCATGTTCTATGCGACCCCGATCATCTACAACGTGACAGATCTTCCCGGAATCTTCCAGACCCTCGGTGCGTTCAACCCGCTGGCCGGGATCTTCATGCTCTATCGGATGCCGTTCTTCCCCGACCAGTGGAATCTCTTCACGCTGCTCGTCAGCGTGGGCATGACCCTCGTCATTCTGGCGCTCGGCGTATGGACCTTCCGGTCCCTCGAGCGCACCGTGCTGAAGGAGCTGGGATGACCGTCGCGATCGAGGCCAACGGGCTGGGCGTTCGGTTCCGCCGCAACCGCCGTGGGCGTCAGAACTTCAAAGACCTGTTCGCCCCTGCGGCGCGGCGGTCGCGCTCGGGTGAGTTCTGGGCGCTGCGTGACGTCTCGTTCACGGTGCAGCAGGGGGAGTCGATCGGCGTCGTCGGACGCAACGGCCAGGGCAAGTCCACGCTGCTCCGTCTCGTCGCGAACGTGCTGCTCCCCGACGAGGGGGCGGTGAAGGTGCACGGTGGAGTCGCCCCGCTGATCGAGATCACGGGCGGGTTCGTGGGAGATCTGACCGTGCGGGAGAACGTCGCCTTGATGGCGGGTCTGCACGGAATGCCGCGCGACGCGGTCGCGCTGCGCTACGACGACATGATCGCCTTCGCCGAGCTGGCGGGATTCGAGGACACTCCCTACAAGCACCTGTCCAACGGCATGAAGGTGCGCCTGGCGTTCTCGGTCGTGTCCCAGCTCGACGAGCCGATCCTGCTCGTCGACGAGGTTCTCGCCGTCGGAGACAAGGCGTTCAAAGACAAGTGCTACAAGCGCATCGACGAGCTCCTCGCCGAGGGACGCACGCTCTTCTTCGTCAGCCACAACGAGCGGGACCTCCGTCGCTTCTGCACCCGGGGTCTGTATCTCGACAAGGGCACGCTCGCCCTGGACGGGCCGATCACAGACGTCCTCGACCGGTACAACGCCGACTACAACCGCGGCTGACGCAGGCGGGCGGTCGCCCTCACGGTCATTCTCCGAGCTTCTTCTGCTCCACGTGCGCGTTGACTGCGGCGAGCTCGGGGTGTGCCTCCAGGACGGCCACGATCTCGGAGACGTCCAGCGATGCAGCGCCGTGCGCCTCGATGAGCGCCCGGATGACGGACAGGTCCTCCGGGGTGTCCAGGGTCACCCGGTAGCGCGAGGCGTCGATCTGCCGGGTGATCGAGTGGATGCTCGAACGCGGCGAACGTCCCGCGTAGAGGTAGGGGGTGACGTGTTCGCGCTCGGCCGGCTCGATGGCGTTCCTGTCGGCGTCGGCGAGGGCGGACGCAGAGAAGACCTCGAAGTCGAACCCGCGCGGGTAGGTACGCTCGAGGACGTTGGAGACGTGGGCGTGAGGATCATCGAGATCGACGAATCGGCGAACGCCTTCAGCGATGAGCGCGGGGTCTATCAGAGGGCAGTCCGAGGTCACTCTCACGACGACATCGAGCCCCGCGGACGTCGCCGCCCCGGCGAACCGACTCAGCACGTCGACCTCGCTGCCGCGGAAGACCTCGACCCCTCGCGCGTGCCCGAGCGCCGCGAGAGCGTCGTCAGCGGCGTTCGTCGTGGTGGCGAGGATCACCGGGAGATCGGCGGCGACGAGTCTGTCGATATGGTGATCGAGCATCGACCGGCCGCCGGCGGGAATCAGCACCTTGCCCGGGAGGCGGCTGCTGGTCATCCGCGCCTGGGTGATGATGCCGATGCGCGTCAACGGAGAGCCCTGACGAGCGACTCGACGACCTGGTCGACCTGATCGTCGGTGAGCTCCGGGTGGATGGGGAGCGAAAGCTCCTCGGCATAGAAGGCTTCAGCATTGGGGCACATTCCGCGGCGGTAGCCGGCATCCGCATAGACGGGATGCCAGTAGACGGGCATGTAGTTGACCTGCACCCCGATGCCGTCTGCACGCATCCGGTCGAAGACCTCTCGGCGGCGCTGGTCGAGGATGCGCACGGGATAGAGATGTCGGATCAGCTCGACATGGTCGCGCTGGATCGGCGTGCGCACCCCGTCGATGCTCGAGAGCGCCGCGTCGTAGCGACGAGTGATCTCGGCGCGTCGCCGCCGGAACGTGTCGAGCCGCGCCAGCTGAGAGAGGCCGAGCGCGCAGGCGATGTCGTCCAGGCGGTAGTTGAAGCCGAACTCGTGGACCTCCTGATGCCAGGCGCCCTCGGTCGTCATCGCGAATCGGTCGGGGTCGCGCACGAGCCCGATGAAGTGGAACTCGTGGGCGCGCTGTGCGATCAGCGGATCCTTGGCGACGAGGGCGCCGCCCTCGCCCGTCGTCAGATTCTTCGTGGGGAAGAACGAGAACGTGGTCAGGTCCGCCAGGTCGCCCACGGGTCGACCCTTGTATGTGCTGCCTATCGAATGTGCGGCGTCGTCGAGGACGAGCGCGTCGACCCGTGCGGCAGCGGCGGAGAGCCTGTCGTAGTCCGCAGGGTGGCCCGCGTAGTCGACGGCGGCGATCACCTTGGTCCGCTCGTCCACGAGCGCGTCGACCGCATCCGGGTCGATCAGCGCCGTGTCTTCTTCGACATCGGCGAAGACGATGTTCGCACCGAGGACCGATGCCATGGCCGTCGTGGCGATGAAGGTCATGGGCGTCGAGACGACGGTGTCGCCCCGGGTGACGCCTGCGGCACCGTACGCCATGTGGAGCGCTGCGGTTCCCGACGTCGCGGTGACTGCCCGGTGCCCGCCGGCGACCTCGCCGAGCCGCGCCTCGAAGGCGGCCACCGCTGGGCCCGTCGTGAGCCAGTCGCCGCGGAGCACCTCGACGACGGCCTGGATGTCGTCCTCCGAGATCGACTGACGCCCGTACGGCAGCATCGTCAGATCCCCGCCTCGATGATCTCCGCGATCTCCTGCTGCGAATACCATCGGTCGTTGCTGTCCGAACGATAGGCGAAGCCTTCGGGCACCGGCACTGCGCCTGCGGGCATCTGATAGCCCCACGAGGCGAGGTCCGGCTGGATGATGAAGTACTTGCCGTCGTTGACCGTCACCGCGCGGCGGCCCTCCTCCGGGCTGATCATCTCCTCATGGAGCTTCTCGCCGGGGCGCAGCCCCACGTCGACGAGCTCGGCTCCCGGCACGACGGCGTGCGCGAGGTCGGTGACCTTCATCGACGGGATGCGGGGGACGAGGAGCTCGCCTCCCTGCATGAGCTCGAACGTGTCGACCACCATCTCGACGGCCTGGGGGAGCGTGATGAAGAACCGGGTGCACCGCAGATCGGTGATCGGGAGCGGCTTGCCTTCGGCGCCCAGCCGGGAGAAGAACGGGATGACCGACCCTCGGGATCCCATGACGTTGCCGTAGCGCACGACGGCGAACCGCGTGTCGTACGCGGCGGCGTAGTGGTTGCCGGTGATGAAGAGCTTGTCGGCGGTGAGCTTGGTCGCACCGTAGAGGTTGATCGGGCTCGAGGCCTTGTCGGTCGAGAGCGCCACGACACGCTTGACGCCGGCATCGATCGACGCCTCGATCACGTTCTGGCTGCCCAGGATGTTCGTCTTGACGAACTCGAAAGGGTTGTACTCCGCGGTGTCCACCTGCTTCAGCGCAGCGGCATGCACCACGTAGTCGACGCCGTGCAGGGCGCGAGCGAGACGGCGCTCATCGCGGATGTCGCCGATGAACCATCGCAGCCGAGGGTCGTCGCCGAACTGCTGTCGCACCTCGTACTGCTTGAGCTCGTCCCGCGAGAAGATGACCAGCCGCCGGGGGTTGAGGTGGGTCAGGGCGTGGCGTATGAACGCCTTGCCGAATGACCCTGTGCCGCCAGTGATGAGGATGCTCGCGCCCTCGAGAACCGACACTCTGTCTCCTCAGCGTTGTCGTGATCGCATGGATGCTCGGGTTGTTCCATGCCCGGCCTATCCTATCGGGTGGGCGCAGGCGCGCCCCGGAGGAGAGGGACGTGCGATGAGCGGGCGACGTGTGCTCCTGCACTGCAACGCCGGAGTCGAGTCAGGCATGGGACACCTCATGCGCACTCTCACGGTCGCCCGCATCGCGCGCGACCGTGGGTGGTCGGCGTCGGTGTTCGGCGAGGTCGACGGGGCCGGTGCAGACGTCCTGCGCCGGATGGAACCGGAGCTGGAGCTGGTCACGACTCAGGGGGCCGCGGCGAGCCTCGGCGACTTCGCCGAACTGGCGCGTGGCGTCGACGTGATCCATCTGGACAGCTACCGAGAGATTCCCGATCTCTCGTCCGTCGGGCCTCTGATCAGCAACATGCAGGACGGTCCGTTCGGCGTGCGTGATGCCGATCTCGCGATCGATGCCAACCTGGCATCCGAGCGCACCTTCGCGAGTCCTCAGCGAAGCCTCAGCCATCTGGCGGGCATCGACGCCGCGGTCGTGCGTGCGCAGGTGCTCGCGCAGCGCGAAGCCCGGACGCCGCTCTCGGCCGTGCCCAGGGTGCTGATCGTGATGGGCGGCACGGATCCCCACGGTGTGACAGCTCGCGTGGTCGCCGCGTTCGATCGTCTGCCCGTCAGGTTGCAGATCACCGTGATCGACCCCCGTCGCAGCGACGACGTGCGCTCAGCGGCCAGGAGTTCGCGCCACTCCGTCGAGGTCCTGGGCTTCGTCGACGACCTCCCCGCGCTCGCCAGGAGCCACGATCTCGCGGTGACCGCGGCCGGCACGTCCGTCTGGGACTTCGCGTGCATGGGGCTTCCGATGGCACTCGTCTGCGTGGCGGACAATCAGCGGACCGGCTACCGTCAGGTCGTCGAGCGCGGGCTCGCCATCGGTCTGGGAGAGCCGCCCCATCAGAGCCTCGACGAGCGGATCGGCCTGCTCGCCGATCTGCTGCGATCGCCGGAATCGCTCGCCGAGACCGCTGCCGCTCTGAAACGGATCGTCGACGGGCTCGGAAGCTGGCGGATCGTCGCATCGTGGGAGCAGCTTCTGCGCACGCGGCCTCACATCGCAGCTGCGCCCGCGGTGATCGCTCGGCCTGCGACCCTCGACGACGGGCAGAAGCTCTTCGAGTGGCGCAACGATCCGACTGTCCGCGTCAACTCGCGCTCCCGCGGCGAGGTCGACTGGGGATCGCACCGCGACTGGCTCGCGAGGAGCCTGCAGGATCCCGACCGTCGACTCCTCATGATCGAATCAGACGGGATGCCGGTCGCCACCTGCCGGTGGGACAGGAGGTCGGCGGACGACTGGGAGATCTCGATCACCGTCGCTCCGGAGAGTCGTGGACGCGGTGTCGCCGCCTCAGCGGTTCGCGCGGCGGAGAGCACGCTCACGGCAGAGCCCCCGATTCGCATGGTCGCCGCGGTGCACCGCGACAACACCGCGTCTCGTCGGCTGTTCGAGCGTGCCGGCTATCTTCCGCATCTGCCCGCGGGTGAAGACGGCTTCCTCACCCTGGCGAGATGGCGACTGGTGTGAGCTAGAGCACATCCCAGGTCAGCGGCGTGCCGCGTTCGACGTCTCGCGTGAACGTGCGACCGCTCACAAGGACGAAATCATCGGGGCGGAGCCCTCCGGCCGGTCGGATCGACCGCACGTTCTCAGGGGTCACGCTGTCGCCGGCCCGCACATCGGCGATGACGAACAGAGAGCGTCGCAGGGCGAGAACCGCCTCCTCTTGGGCGGTCGGTCCGAACGACACACCGCTCGCCGACGCGATGCGTGCCTGTTCGGAGGCGACGACCAAGGCGTGGAACTCGTCGGGCGTGAGAGAGAAATCCGCGTCGACGCCGCCATCCGTGCGGTCGAGCGTGACGTGCTTCTCGATCACGACTGCACCGAGGGCGGCAGACGCGACTGCGACACCGATGCCGAGGGTGTGGTCCGAGAGCCCCACCGGGACGTCGAATGCGTTGCGCAGCGCCTCGATGTTGCCCAGTCGCGCTTCTTCGGGAACCGCGGGGTAGGCGGCCGTGCAGGCCAGGAGCACCAGCTCGGTGCCGCCCGCGTCACGGATGGCGGTGACGGCCGCATCGATCTCGGACAGCGTCGCCATGCCCGTGGACACGATCATCGGCTTGCCGGTGCGGGCGACTTCGCGGAGCAGCGGCAGGTCGACGATCTCGGCGGATGCCGTCTTGTACATCTCCACGCCCAGCCCCTCGAGGAAGGCGACCGAGCTCGGGTCGAACGGGGTGGAGAAGGGGATGAGTCCGTGGCTCCGTGCGCGCTCGAAGATCGGCGCGTGCCACTCCCACGGCGTGTGGGCTTCCTGATACAGGGAGTACAGGTTGCGGCCGCCCCAGAGACCGTGGTCGCTCGCGACCTGGAAGGCGGGTTTGTCGGAATCGATCGTGAGGGTGTCGGCCGTGTAGGTCTGGATCTTCAGAGCATCGGCACCCGTGGCCGCGACGGCGTCGACGATGGCCAGCGCGCGATCGATGTCGCCATTGTGGTTTCCCGACATCTCCGCAATGGTGAACACCGGCGAACCGGCGCCGATGCTCGCGGTGGAGAGCTGGATGGTCTGCGAAGAAGTCACGCCGACAACTCTAGACGCGTCCTGTGACGGACTCACCGCCGTGCCACCGGAGTCGGCGTCGACGTGCCCTAAGCTGAGGTCTCATGGGGCATGCCACGGATCTTGTCGGTGATGACAGGGCGACGGCCGGGGAGGCCGAGTTCTACGACCGACTGCGTCCGCTCGTCAGCGCTTACGGGCGATCCGACACGGTGCGCCGGATCGCGGTCGTCGGCAACCAGCCGCTCGAGCCGTCAGACCGACGGGCCGAGATGATCGACTCGGCGGACGTCGTGTTCCGAGTCAACGGTTTTCGCGTGGACGATCTCGACGGTCCGTCGTCGGTGGGACGCCGCGCCGATGTCGTCGTCTTCAACCGCGGGGTGCGACCGACGCCGTGGTTCTTCGACGGCTACTCCGAGCGCCTTTATCTGATGATCGAACCGGGGCGTCTGCTCTGGGAGAATCCCAAGCTCCCCGCCTTCTGGCCCGCAGATCTCGGGATCGTCACGATGCCGAACCGCGAGGTGGTGCTGCCTCTCGGCGAGGCGATGGGTTCTGATCCGCGCAGCGGCGGCCAGTGGGCGACGACCGGAACCGTGATGTTGTGGATCGCGACCCGACTGTTCCCAGATGCTCAGGTCGATGCCGCCGGATTCTCCTTCGTCGATTCCCCGGATCAGACCTCCTGGAACCACGCCTACGGCGACCCGTCCGCAGTGGGGGCAGAGCACCGGATCGACCTGGAATCGGAGCTGGTGCGGCGATGGATCGACTCAGGCCGCATCAGCTATCACCGCTGAACTTCACCGACCATCGACAATCACCCGAATGATTGAGGACTGAATGCTCAACCGACTCCGTCGCAGACTGGACGCCGTCGTCGAACGCCGCGTGGATGCGAGAGTGGACGCCAGGATAGGGCGTGCCCTCGAGCAGTTCGAAGCCGCACAGCGCGACTACGAGGCACGTCTCGCCGGCACCCAGGCCGACTTCTCGTACATCAGATCCGAGTTCGACCGCATCGCGCCTCAGCTCGCGGCTGTGGAGCAGCGCTTCGAATGGCTTCGTGTGCGGCTCGAGGCGGGAGACCTGGATGCCGACGGCGCACTCAGCCGGGCCCAGGCCGAACACGAGCGCGCGCGAATCCGGCTCGAACTCGCCGCCCATTACGAGGAGCGTCTCCGCCGGCTCGAGTCCAGCGCCGACTGAGCCCGCACAGCGTGGGGCTCGGCCGGGGAGTCAGAGCCCGATGATGTCGCGGAGCCGGTTCACCGCAGAGCGTGCGTCGTCGACCGCCGTCCCCGAGTCAGCGTCCGCTCGCAGATCGCTGAGCTTCTGGTTGTAGTCGTTCACGGCGGCACTCCAGGCGGACTCGATGGACGCAGGGGGAGCGGTCTCTCCGAGTCGCTGGGCGTCGGCTTGAAGGTTCGCGATCACAGCGGTCGCATCCTGGCCGCTGGTCTCGCTCACGATCTGAAGCCCTGTCAGAGCGTCGTCGAGCCACCCCTGCACCTGCCCGCGGAAGGCATCGACCGAGGGGTCCGTGGCGGGCGGCGGGGTCGTGATCGGCGTCGTCGGCTCCGGTGCCGCCGTCGGCTGGGGAAGCTCGGTCTGGGTCGGAGTGGGCGATGACGAGGGCGATGCCGACGCCGATGCCGACGGGGATGCCGACGGGGACGGTGACCCGCTGGCGCCGGGAGCCGGGGACTCTCCGCGCGGAAGGAGGAAGAACAGCAGCACGCCGACCACGACGAGTGCGGCGACGACGAGTCCGACGATGAGCCAGACCCGACCGCGATTGCTCGGCTTCGGCTCCAGCGGGGCCCAGCGGAGGTCCGGCTGTGTGTCGTCGGTCATGGTGTCAGTCCTCCAGAGCGGGCATGGGCGTCCAGGAGCGATCGCGGCTGAGCTTGCCGCCCTCCTTGAGCCCCCGGAACAGGTTGCTCGTTCCTCGCACCGTGCGCTCGACGAACAGCAGACGGATGAGCTCCTTCGCGAACGTCATCGACGTCCCGAGTCCGAACAGCACCGGGTTGTAGTTGCCGTGCACGCGGTAGTAGTGCTTGATGTACGCACGGTTGCGCATGATGTAGAACCGGTAGGCGTTGCTCGACGCGTTCATGTGGCGGATGCCCATGTCCCACTGCTTGATCTCGCGAGTGCGTCGCAGGACGAACTCGTCGACGATCACCGCAGTGGTCTTGCGTGAGGCGAGCCATCCGTACATCTGGTCATCCCAGTAGATGAAGAAGCGGTGGTCTGGCAGACCGATCTGCCTGACGATGGAGCGATGGATGAACATGCCCTCGAAGCATCCGCTGTTCATCTCCTTGAAGCCGGACGCGTCGAAACCCGACGGCGCGAACGGAATCGGGATGCCCATGCGCTCGGCGATCCGGTACTGCCAATAGAACTCGCTGCCGTCGTAGTCGTACCGGCGGCCCTGGATGCTCTTGAAGCGCGGAGCCCATTTGCCCATCTTGGCCAGACCGTCGGTCACGACCTCGACGTCGTCGTCCATCATCCAGATCCACTCGGAGCCGAGTTCGTATGCGGTGCGCATGCCTTCGCTGAAGCCCCCCGATCCACCCGTGTTCGTCTCGAGACGGCGGTACACGACCTCCGTGCCGAGCGTCGGACGGAAGGACTCCACGACGTCCGTGGTGTCGTCGGACGAGGCGTTGTCGATGATCACCACGTGGCCCGGCTTCGGGTCCATCGCGGTGATGCTCTCGAGGAGACCGGTCAGGAGGTGAGACCGGTTGTACGTGACGATGACGATCGTCGCGGACGCCGGGTCGAAGGGGGCGTGAGTCACGAGGTGCAATCTCCGGTGGCTGGGGGCCCGCAGGGCGCCGCGAGCAGCTCCACCCTACCCGGCGCAGTTCGGAATCCGCCGAGGGCGCGGCGGAGAGGTCAGCGTTCGGGGCGCAGGGTGGGGATCGCGCCGGTGTGTGCGGCGTCGATGCTCTCGCGCCACGACCTCGTCTGTCCGGCCCGCAGAGCGCACAGGACCAGCATGAACCACCCGGCGCCGACCAGGGTGAAGCTCTCGAACATCGACTCGACCGCGAGAGTGACCAGCATGAGAGGTGTCCAGGCGTAGACGACCGAGCGTCGCACGCTCGCGACGAGCCATGACCGGATGGTGGCGATCCCGCCGAACAGGAGGAAGAGCACGAGCCCTGCCGCGCCCAACTGCAGCAGGACGTCGAAATAGGCGTTCAGCGCGCTCTGATGGCGGTCGTCCAGCAGGAAGTTGATGTAGGTGAAGGGGAACTCGCCGCGGGCCCAGGACCCGAACCAGCCCCAGCCCTCCACCGGCTTGAGCGCGACGAAGTCCAGGATCGTGTTCCACAGGGTCGCCCGGATCGAGAAGTCGGAGCCCGCGTCGAGCAGCGCGATGATCACGTGGCGCAGCGCGAAGGCCGCGGCGAGGGCGAGGGTGACGAGAGAGCCGAGAACCCATTGCACGATGGTGCGTCTTTCCGCAGGTGCATGACGGACGATCGCGAGAGCGACGGCCACGACGCCGACCGCTGCCGCGAGCACCAGCACGGTGGGGGAGGACGAGAAGAACGCCAGCAGGGACGCGAGTGCGATCGACGGGATCGCGATGCGAGCCGTCAGCGACTGGGTCCGCCACTCGATCACGAACGTGATGAGCGCGATCACCGTGACGAATCCGAGCATGTTCCTGCTGCCGAAGATCCCCTGCACCGGACCTCCGACGGCCAGGTCGCCCTGGATCCCGAGGAACATGAAGGGGGTGTCGAGCAGCACTCCGGAGAGGATCTCCAGGCCGAGCGACACGAGCAGCAGGAACCTCAGCGAGTCTCCGAGAGCTCGGACGGTCTGGAGCGTGTCACGGATGTGACCGACGGTGACCGCGAGGAACGCGAATCCGAAGAGCTCCATCCACCCGAAGGCGGTGGCCGACTTGTCGGGCGTCCACACGATGCTGATGGCAGCCCAGGCGAGGAAGGCGAGGAGCGATGACGGAGCGATGCGCAGCAGCGAGAGCTCTTCGCGCCGTACCCACAGGATGCAGGCTCCGAGCACGCACAGCACGGCGATGACCGTCGAGAGAGTGACACGCGAGGCCGCGGCCTCGATCGTGAAGGACGAGAAGACCGCGGTGAGGACCGCCACCGTGTACGCGCGAGCGAACTCGGCCGAGCCGAGCAGGTCGCCCAGACGACGCTGCGGCGTCACGGAACCCGCCGGCTTCGCTCGCCGCGCTCGATCACACGCTCACGCTCGCCCATGCCGACCAGGGGCACGACTTTGATCTTGAACGTCAGCAGCACCAGCAGCATCCAACCCCACAGCATGATGGGCGTCGACTCGGTGAGCCCCTGCACGAGCAGGACGACGGTGAAGAGGCTCGGGAGCAACGTGATCGACGAGAAGCTGCGGTCGGACTTCAGATCCCAGCGAGGTCTGTCGACTGCGAAGAACCACGAACGCCAGAGCAGACTGAGGTAGGCGAGCGCCACGAGGACGACGCCGACGACGCCGAGCTGCATCAGCACGTCGAGCCACATGTTGTGCGCATGGAAGACGGTGATGCCGTGATCCTCGATCCACCCGGCGAAGGCAGGGTCGAAAGGGACCCAGGGGCTCGAGAAGCCGTTTCCGAAGATCGGGTGCTCGGCCGCACGCGCGAGGACCTGGTCCCAGATCTTGTCGGAGCGGCCGGTCAGGTCTGCGCTGCGCCCCAGCAGGGCGAAGAGCGGTTCCCGAAGCAGCCAGACGGCGGCTCCGGCGATCGCGGTGCCGCCGATGAACAGCACGTAGAGCCTCGTTCGCGCGCCCGGCGTCTTCGTGCGGCGCATCAGCAGCGCCACGACGAGAACCAGGGCCGCGGCCGCCGCGCACGCGTATGCGGTGGCGGACCCGGCTCGGAGGAAGAAATAGCCCGCCAGCAGAGTCCACAGGGCCAGAGTCGTGCGCCACCGTGCGCGGGCGGCGAAGAGCACGCCGAAGGTGAGGATCGCGAACAGGCAGACGATGGCGAGCACGTTGGAGTTGCCCACGATTCCCTGGATGCGGCCGCCGTCGAGCAGGTTGCCCCTGACCCAGTACCAGTGCGCATCCGTCTCGCCCTCGGGGCGGACGAAGAAGTTCGGCAGGATCGGAGCGCGCACGACGAGAGCGACCCACAGCTCGAGCGCGAGGGACAGCCCGAGGATCCATTTGAATGCGGAGGCGAGCGCTCGCACGATCTCGGGCCAGGACAGCACGTGCACGATGAACAGGGCGTTCACGGTGACCGTCGCGAGCAGAACCCACGTGATGACGGTCGCTCCTCGCCACTGCGACCACGCGATGGAGAGCAGTGCCAGCACGGTGTAGGCGATCGCGGCCCACGGCAGGCGACGCCAGGCGAACGCGGCCGGACGGCGACGTGCGACCATCGGGACGCCGATGGCGAGCGTGGCGATCAGGAACGCGAGGAGCGTCACGAAGGCGCCGATCTCGCCCACGAGGTTGTAGATCGCCGAGTGCGCGAAGGTCGCGAAGAGCACGAGGCCGATGTAGCCGCGCAGCAGAAGGTGCCCCGTCGACTCCCGCTCTGGAGCGGTGGGCGGGGCGGCGACCGGGTGCTTCGTGTATTGCGCCATCGCGTTCAGGCTACAGCGCGGACATCAGGACGAACCTGATGCAGTGCGTCGTGGCATGGCGAGTTCGCATGCCAATACCCTGGTGACATGCTGCTCAGCCTGACGAATGTGCCCCGTGACTACGCCTGGGGGTCGTCGACCCTCCTCGCCGACCTCGAGGGCCGCACCCCCGCGGGCGGCCCCGAGGCGGAGGTGTGGTTCGGCGATCACCCCGGGGACCCCGCAGATGTGCAGGGCGACGGGACGCTCGACGCCGTCACCGGTGGATCCCTGCCCTACCTCCTGAAGCTGCTCGCAGCGGCATCGCCGCTGTCGATCCAGGTGCACCCGACCATCGAGCAGGCGAGAGCGGGGTGGGCGCGGGAGTCGGCGCTCACCGCCACAGACCCGAATCGCAACTATCGCGACGACAACCACAAGCCGGAGCTGATCGTCGCGCTGAGCGATCGCTTCGAGTCGCTGAGCGGGCTGCGCCCCATCGATGACACCCTGCGGCTGCTCGAGGAGCTCGGCGACGGCGGGGGAGTCGAGGAGCTCGCCTCTCGTCTGCGCGGTCCGGGAGATGTTCTGCGCGACACGATCGGCTGGCTGCTGTCGGGCGAGGCGCAGGCTGTCGTGGATGACATCGTGGGCTCCCTGCACACGGCCGCAGGCTCGGCGTCAGGGGAGTGGGGCCCCGCCATCCGCGGGGTGGCGGCGATCTCGGAGACCTACCCGGGGGACCCCGGTGTGGTCGTCGCGCTCCTCATGAACCATCTGGTCCTGAACAGGGGAGAGGGCGTCTTCCTGCGAGCCGGGCTCCTGCACGCCTACATCGCGGGGCTCGGGGTGGAGATCATGGCGGCGAGTGACAACGTGCTGCGCGGGGGGCTCACTCCGAAGCGCATAGACGTGCCGGAGCTGCTCTCGATCCTCGACACCACGACCGGTGAAGTGCCTGTGCTGCGTCCGGTGGCTGCGGGCGCGGTCACCGAGTACCCGGTCCCTGTCGCCGACTTCTCACTCCGCAAGATCGAGCTCGACGGCGCGAGCGTGGCGATCGACGTGGAGGGGCCGACCATGGTCCTCGCCACCGCCGGTCGTGTCACGGTGAGCGGGGCGGACGGTGCGCCGCGCGACGTCCCGGTCGGCACGGTCGCGTTCGCGACCGCCGACGAGGAGCGCGTGGCGATCAGCGGCCGAGGTGAGGCGTTCGTCGCCTCTCCCGGCGATCCTGCCGTTCAGGGGTGACCCTCCGAGCGGGCGTGCGACACGCCGTGTGGAGGTCAAGAACCTTCAAGACCGGATTGAGGGTTTACGATCCGCGACTTGACCGATGTGAATGACACGGGTGTAATTAGTTGTGCACGGCCCGCCGAGGGGGCGGAATTTAGGGGTTGGAGAGCGAGATGACGGGTTACCGTTCAGACGTACCGGAGAACTGGTTCGTCGATCCGATCAACCTCGGTGTCCCCGGGGTCCGGAAGATCGAGACGGACGACGACAACGCTCTGGCGTGGCAGAGCGACGCGCTCTGCTCGCAGACCGATCCTGAGGCGTTCTTCCCTGAGAAGGGCGGATCCACCCGCGATGCCAAGAGGATCTGCACCTCGTGCGACGTCCGCGGAGAGTGCCTCGAGTACGCGCTCAACAACGACGAGCGCTTCGGAATCTGGGGCGGACTCTCCGAGCGCGAGCGCCGCAAGCTCAAGCGTCGCGCAAGCTGATCGCGGCCACGCCGAAGCAGGTATGCCTCGGAGTCCTGCCGCGCGCTTAGGCTGACCACGTCATGCCAGCCCGAGTTCATGCAATTATCGTCGCGCGCCCCGGTTCCTCCGCCCGCGCGCAGCTGCTCCGCACACTCGATGCGTTGCGCTCCCAGACCACACCCCCAGCCGCGATCACCCTCGTGATGTGCGGCGATGCGGCCTCTGCCCGCGAGAGCGGGGCCATCGCGAGCTCTGTGGAAGGCATCATCCAGGCACGCGGAAGCACGTCCTTCGCCGACGCGGTCGAGCTCGCCAGGCCTCGCGTGCTCGAGGGGAGCGCTGTCTGGCTTCTCGCGCATGACACCGCGCCTCACGAACGGGCTCTGGAGCGTCTGGTCGGGACCCTCGAACGTTCGCCGTCTGCGGCGATCGTGGCACCCAAGCTCGTGCAGACGGACAACGATCGCGAGATCGTCTCCCTCGGGCTCAGCATGACGACCCTCGGACGTGCCGTCGAGCTCGCCGCAGGTGAGCTGGACCAGGGGCAGCACGACGGCAGCGACGACGCGCTGGGCGCAGACATCCGCGGCATGCTGATCCGCAGCGAGGTCCGTGACGCTCTTCGGCCGGATCCGGCCCTCGCCGGTGCGGATCAGGGGCTCGATCTCGGAGTCCGCGCCAGACTGGGCGGCGGACGCGTCGTGCTCGCGCCGTCTGCGAGGGTGTCGGTCTCGCCGGATGGGCCAGGCGCTCTGCCCACCGCGCGAGGCAGACGCGCGTTCGCGACCCGGCTCGCGCAACTGCATCGTCGGCTCGTCTACGCGCCGGCGATCGCCGTGCCGTTCCATTGGTTGAGCCTGCTGCCTCTGGCGCTCTGGCGATCGATGACCGATCTGGTCAGCAAGCGGCCGGAGGCGGTCGCCCCCGAGTGGGCAGCTGCGGTCACGGCGATGTTCCGCTTCGGCGCGATCGCCCGGTCTCGTGCGCGCATCCGTTCGTTCCGGACATCGAGTTGGTCGAGCATCGCGCCGCTCCGGGTGAGCAGTTCCGACCTGCGTCGACGGCTGGACGACGGTCACGGCAGTGAAGGCGGAGCTGCCAGCGAACTTCGGTTCTTCTCCGGCGGTGGCGCCTGGGCGGTGCTCGGCGCACTCGTGGTCAGTCTCGCGACCTTCACCATGGTCCTCGCGTGGCCGGTGCTCGGTGGCGGGGCACTGCTGCCGATGCGGGAGACGGTCGGAGCGCTGTGGAGTGATGCCGCCTGGGGGCTGCGAGGTCTCGGGGTCGACGTCGTGGGGCCGGCTGATCCGTTCGCCGGCGTGCTCGCCGTCCTCGGATCGCTCTGGCCCGGTGCCCCGTCCTTCTCGCTCGTTCTCCTCTGGGTGCTGGCCCTGCCTCTCGCCGTGCTCGGCGGATGGTTCGCCGCCACGCGTGTGACGGACCGCGCGGGCCTGCGCATCTTCGCCGGAATCGTCTGGGCGCTCGCGCCGACCTTCCTCACCGCACTGGTGGATGGCCGACCGGCCGGCGTGCTGGTCCACCTCCTCCTGCCGTGGCTCTTCCACGCAGCAGCGGTGTCTCACCGTTCCTGGGGTGCGGCAGGAGCCGCATCCATCCTCTTCGCCGCGGTGGCGGCGTGCGCGCCGTCGCTCGCCCCGGCGCTCCTCCTGCTGTGGGTGGTGGCGCTCGGTATCACTCTCTCCGGAGCGCGGATCCGCGGGGCGGTCCGCCTGCTCTGGGTGCCTGTTCCTGCTGTCGCCCTCTTCGCTCCACTCGTGCTCTGGCAGCTCAGCCGTGGAGACCTCCTCTCGGTGCTCGCCGATCCCGGTGCGGTCTGGAACGGCCCGCAGGCGACAGGCGATGCGGCAGGAAGACTCGCCCTGGCCACGGGATTCCCCACCTCCGACATGGCGGGATGGGCCTCGTGGCTCGGTGTCGAAGTCGCCCCGTGGGTCGGCGTGCTGCTGGCCCCGCTGGCGCTTCTCGCGCTCGCATCGTCGGTCGCTCCGCGCTGGCGAGCGGGCGTCACCCTTCTGGTCGTCGCGCTCGCAGGCCTTGCCACAGCGTTCCTCGCGGTCGGCATCGCGGTGTCCTTCGCCCAGGGAGTGCCCGTCGCGATCTGGCCAGGCTCCGGACTCAGTCTCGCCTGGGTCGGCGTCACGGGAGCTGCTCTCGTGACTCTCGACACGGCGCTGTCGATGCCACGGGTGCGGGTCCTCAGCGCAGCGGTCGCGGCCCTGTCGATCGCGGTGTGCGCGGTGCCGGCGCTCGCCGCATTCCACGCGGATTCCTCCCAACTCCGCGACGGCCCTGCGTCGACGCTGCCGGCGTACGTCGCCGCGCAGGCGGGCGCTGATCGTCAGACAGGCACGCTCGTGCTCACCCCCCAGAACGACGGGGGGCTGGCGACCGAGGTCGCATGGGGGGGAAGCGAGACGCTGAGCGCTCAGACGACGATTCTGTCGACAGCCACCGAGATGCGCGGTGCCGACCTCACGACGCTGGCCGTCGACCTGCTCTCGGCGCGGGATTTCGATGCAGCCGATGAGCTGGGGAACACAGGGATCTCTTACGTTCTCGTCGCTCAGGTCTCGGGCGAGGAATCCGATCGTGCTCGCTCTCTGCGCACAGCGGCGGTGACGTCGCTCGACCAGCGGGCTGGGTTCGTCCAGGCCGGTTCCACCGACCGTGGTGTGCTCTACCGGCTCGAGGCCGAAGCATCGCCGCGCGACCCTCTGTCGTCCGCTCAGCAGGCCACAGCTCGCCTCGTGATCACGATCCAGCTCGTGCTCGTCCTCGCCGCGCTTCTGCTGTCGGTGCCGACACGTGCGTCGCGACGAGCGGCCCGCGCCAGGTCTCGCATCGTGGGACTTGCCCCCGAAGAGCCGCTCGTGCTGCCACGACACCCCGAAGACCGCGAAGGCCCGGACGACCATGAGGACCCTCGTGCATCGCTGAACGATGCCGGAGCCCCTGCAGCCGACGGGACGACGGGCGATGGATCCTCGGACGCGCAGGAGACCGATGCGCACCGCGAACAGGACGAGAGGAGCGACCATGACCGGTAACCGTGCATTCCGGGTGGCGGCCACCGGCGCTCGCGTGCTGACGGGCGCCGTCGTGGCGGGGGCGTGCGTCGTCGGCGTCGTGTTCGGCGTCACCGCGGCCTGGCCGACAGTCGTCCACGAGCCTGCTCAGGCACAGGTCACGCCCATTCCGGGCGACACCGTGCTCGTGTGCAACGGAGACCTCCGCGCCGTCGGACGTGATCCGTCCAACCCTCTGGAGATGGTGTCGGCGGCATCGCCCGCGCTGACTGTCGAAGGCTCGTCGGGTCGACCGGAGTCGAGCCCGCTGCCCGCGAGGGACCTCGCCGACGGCGGATCCGCTCAGCGCCTCGTCGGCACCGTCGACGACCGCCGAGCGCCGCTGCTCGGCGCGACGGAGTCCGCCAGCCTTGCAGCGGAGGATCTGTCCGGTCTCGCCGCGGCTCCCTGTCGTCCGGCGAGCATCGAATCCTGGCTGGTGGGCGGCACGGTCGCCACCGGGACAGAGGATCTCGTCGTTCTCACGAATCCGGGCGTCGTGCCCTCGACGGTCTCGCTCGGCGTGTACGGTTCGGTGCGGGCATCGAGCACCGTGGTCGTCCCCGCGGAGTCGCAGATCGCGCTCCCGCTGACGTCGATCGCCGCTGGTTCCGACTTCCCGATCGTCAAGGTGACCGCGACCGGCGCGCCGGTGCGGGCCGTGCTGCAGTCGTCTCTCACTCGAACCCTCGACCCCGCGGGTATCGATCTGCAGGATGCCGTGCCCGCTGCGCAGCGTCAGCCGGTGCTTCCGGGCATCGATGTGTTCGAGAATCAGGGCGACAACGCCGACATGGCAGTGCTGCGTCTGATGTCGCCCGAAGTCGATTCGGCGGCCGTTGTGAGGGTCAGCGAGGTCGGATCGTCGACGATCGCCGAGGAGCTCACGGTGCCGCTTTCCGCTGATGTGCCGACGGAGCTCTCGCTGTCGGCGCTCGCGCCGGGAAGCTACACGATGAGCATCGACTCCGACAACCCTGTGCTCGCCGGCGTACGACAGCAAGACGTCGCGGGCCCGCAGGACGACTTCGCGTGGGTCACACCGGCCCCGGAGCTCGAGGATGAGGTCTTCATGGCTGTTCCTGCCGGGCCGAACCCTCGACTCGTGCTCGTCAACCGCGAGGGTGTCGACGCGGTGGTGCAGGTCGCGCCCGCCGCGGGGGGAGACCCGACCGCGGTCACCGTGCCGGCCGGTTCCTCCGCATCGGTCGATCTGGAGCCGCGCACCGTCTATTCGATGTCGACGTCGACAGCCGTGCACGCGTCAGTCACGATGAACGGGGCCGGTGAGCTCGCGTCGTGGCCCGTCTGGCCCGCGACGGGAGCCCAGCAGAGCATCACCGTCTACCCGTGACGACGGCGCGGTCGAGGGCGGATCACCGACCTCAGTGGTCGTGACCGCCGAGGTCCCAGGGTTCGCGGCCGACGTACTCCGCCGCGGCTCTGAAGACGGCGCTCTCGATGGCCATCCTCCGGTGAGCGCCGTCGTCGTGGCCTGGGGGCAGCAGCCGCTCGATCGGGAGCCGGAAGAGCACGATCCGTGCCCTGTCATGATCGAGGTGCCAGCGCGGAACCTCGTCGGTCGCATCGAAGGTCGGCATGGCGCCGATCTCGAACCGCACCTCCTGCAGCTCCGGCCAGGTGCCGCGGAGGAACTCCACCGCCGTGCCGACGGTCAGATCGAACCGGTCGATTCGTCCGTCGAGAGGGGCGAGTGGAGGCCGCACGACCTCACTGCGTCCGAGGCGTCCGTGGCGTCCGTGCCTGGCCCCGCGTCGGGGTGCGTCGGAGGTGCGGGGACGACGGGGCATAGCGAAAGTCTAGGCCGAGTCTGTCCGCCGGGGCGGCGCGGCATCCGCTCGTCCGGAGAACCTGGACGTAGCCTGGCGTGAATGGACGGAAGACTCTGCTCGAAGGTCGGCTGCGCGCGTGAAGCCGTGGCGACGCTCACCTACGACTACGGCGATCAGATGGCGGCCCTCGGGCCGCTGGGCACGGCGCGGCATCCGAACGCTCACGATCTGTGCTCGCAGCATGCGGACCGGCTTTCCGTGCCCGCCGGGTGGCTCGTGATCCGTCATGAGGCTCTTCGCGCCTGAGTTCTTCACTTCGGTGGACGAGACACGCCGCCCCGTCGTGGTGGGTCCTCGGCGCATGCGGCTACGCTGACCGCGGATGCGCCAGGGCGGCGCCGCCGGAAAGGCAGCTGTGATCGTCTGGCGACGCTGGATCTTCCCCCTTCTTCTCGTGCTGGTCTTCGGAGCGTGCGCGGCAGCTCTCGTGAAGATCGCGTTCTTCCCGGACAGCAGCGAGGCGATGGTCAGCCCTGAGGCATCGGTCGCAGACCCCGTCATCCCGGTCGAGCGAGGGTCCGTCGTGAACGCCCTCACCTTGAGCGGCAACGTCGCCCGCGACGACGCCTTCCCGGTGCGCACGGAGGTCACCGGCACCGTCATCGCGGTACATGTGCCGGAGGGGGCGACGGTCGCGGCCGGCCAGAAGCTCTTCACGATCAGACAGGACGAGCCGAAGAGGGATGTGGACGTCGTCGCGTCCGAGGCGGGTGATGTCTCGGAGATCGCTCTCGTGAAGGGACAGATGACGTCGGCGGGAACCGAGATCTTCACGCTCACGCCGGCGCGCTACCACCTGCTCGCGACGGTGGAACCTGTGCAGCTGTATCGTCTGGTGAACGCGCCTTCCGAAGCGTCAGTGACGATCACCGGCGGCCCTGCGCCGTTCGTCTGCACCGGAGTGAGAGTGCAGGTGAGTGCCGAGGGAACGGCGAGCGTCAGATGCGCGGTGCCAAGTGACCAGATCGTCTTCGCCGGTCTGCCCGCGACGATGGATCTCGCGCTCGGACAGGTCGAGGACGCGCTGGTCGTCCCCGTCACAGCGGTGCAGGGTGGGGCAGGCACGGGGAACGTATGGGTCGATGCCGGCGACGGCTCCGAACCCGAGGAGCGACCGGTCGAGCTCGGCGTCAACGACGGGGCCATGGTCGAGGTGGTCTCCGGCCTCGAAGAGGGCGAATCGATCAGACAGTTCGTTCCCGGATTCGTCGCACCGGTCGAGGAGTTCTGCTACGAGATCCAGCCCGGCGTCGAGCAGTGCGACAGCGGGGTCAGCTGGTGACGCTCGTCGCGCTCAGCGATGTGACGAAGAGCGTACGGCTCGCGGATGACTCGGAACTCGAGATCCTGCGGGGCATCACCCTCGAGGTGAGTGCCGGCGACCACGTCTCGATCGTCGGCAGATCGGGTTCGGGAAAGTCGACGCTTCTCAACATCCTCGGAATGCTCGATGCTCCGACCACGGGATCCGTGTCGTTCGAGGACCGCGAAGTGCGGCGGATGCGCTCGGGGCGGCTGGACAGGCTGCGCGGCGACAACGTCGGCTTCGTCTTCCAGCAGTTCAATCTGCTGCCCGGACGCACGGCGCTCGACAATGTGATGATGCCGCTCGGGCACGCCCGCGGACGGATGTTCTGGAACAGGAGACAGATCGCAGCCGACATGCTCGAGCGGGTCGGTCTCGGTCACCGGATCGAGCAGGTCGCCGACCGCCTCTCCGGAGGCGAGCAGCAGCGGGTCGCGATTGCGAGGGCTCTCGTGCGCCGGCCCGTGCTGATACTCGCGGATGAGCCGACCGGTGCTCTCGACATCGACACAGGCGCATCGGTGATGTCCCTGCTCGATCAGGTGGCGACCGAGACCGACGCCGCACTCGTGACGATCACTCACGACCTCCACGTGGCCGCCCGTGCCCGACGGCACTACCGTCTCGACGCCGGGGTCCTCGAGACGGCGGACCTCAGCCGCGCCTTCGAGGCCTCCACTCTCTCAGCGTCCGTCCCCTCCGCCGTATCTGCCGTCTCTGCGGATCCGGCGTCATCTGCCCCCGTCACCGTGCCGCCCATGCCGTACTCGCGCCGGGGAGCAGCCTCGTGACCGGCATCCTCGGCGCCCTCTCCGACGCGTGGTCGGAGATCCGCGTGCACAAGCTGCGGGTGCTGCTCAGCCTGATCGGCATAGCGGTCTCGGTCGCGGCCCTCACCGGCGTCGTCGCGCTCTCCGAGTATCAGCGACAGTTCCAGGCCGAACAGTCCGACCGCTGGGGTGGTCGGGCGGCGACCCTGGTCGTCACGATCAACAGCGACGACGGCGCGCCCGTCGACTTCGACGGCTTCGATGAGCGGTTCACCCGTGTCTCGGAGCGATTCGAGTTCAGCCACACCGCACGGATCGCGCAGGGGATGGTCGTCCCCGTGCAGCTCCCCGACGGCATCGTCGATGTCAACTCGCGATTGATCGACCCGCTCTACTCGGAGATCCACCGTGAGCAGCTTCTCGAGGGCCGCTGGATGCGCGATGCCGATTCCGACGCGCTCTCACCGCCCGTCGTGATCACCGAGGCACTGTGGGACCGCATCGGACGGACACCGGTCGCGCAGCACCCGACTCTGACGCTCGCGGGGCCGGCGGGCGGCACATACCAGGTCGTGGGCGTCGTCCCTCGTCAGGGTTTCGGCGATGAGGAGCTGCGCGTCGACATCCTCTACGACGCCTACCGAGCTCGGGTCGATGCCCTGCCGGAGGGAGCATGGCCGCAGTATGAGATCTGGCTGGGCCAGGGGCAGGTCGACGAGATCGCGCCCGTGCTCGCGATGGATCTGCGGGCAGGGCTTCCGGAGGGGCAGACGGTGTCGGTCAGTCGATCCGATTGGGCGGCGCAGCCCGGGGCGCTGGATGCGCAGGCGACGTTCGAGATGGTCACCGGTGGCATCGCGGCCGTGATCCTCGCGCTCGGCGCGCTGAGCCTGATCAACATCCAGCTGGTGGCGATGCGGCAGCGGGTGCGTGAGATAGGTGTGCGCCGCGCGTTCGGCGCGACGTCGGGCAGGGTCTTCTTCTCGGTGTTCCTCGAGAGCCTCGTGGCGACGACGGTGGCCGGTCTCGTCGGCATCGCGATCGTGGTCGCGGTGCTCCGCTCCGATTGGGTGGTGACCTCGCTCTTCTACGGCATCCAGGACATCCCGCCGTTCCCGATGCGAGCGGCCTTCGTCGGTCTCGCGGCGTCGATCCTGGTGGGCGCAGTCGCCGGCTTCATCCCGGCGCTGGTCGCACTGCGGGTGAAGGTGATCGACGCCATCCGATTCTGAGGTGCGACTGGGCGGCGTCCGAAACGCGCTGAGCCCTCAGACGCCGACGCGACGTCCTGTGAGCTTCTCCGATCGGCGATCGGCGTTCTGCAACGCCCGGCGCTCCCGCTCTCGACGGAGAACGGTGATTCCGATGAGAGCCACCTCGGGTGCGGCCGGGGGCAGGGGCGAGACGAACGGCGAGGCCTCGGCGAGCAGGTCCTGCGCCACCCTCGCCCGTGCCGCCGGCACCATCCGCGGAGCGCTCTGCAGGAACTGCGAGATGCGACGAGCGAGGCGATCGGGCAGACGGGCCACATCGGCGACCTGCGCCCAGCCGCCGAGCATCGGCGGCAGCACCGGAGCGCTGGGGATCAGCTTCGGCGTGCGCACGCGCTGGCTGTAGGTGCCGGCGACCATGTCTCCGAGACGCTGCGATCGGGCGCTGAACGCTCCGGCGAGCACGGCGACGCTGCCCAGCGTCATGTAGATCTCCAGAACGCCGAGGAGCGCGCGGATGAAGGCGTGGCGGAATCCTGTCGCGCCCCCGTCGATGCGGACGATGCGACCACCGACCGCGAGTTTGCCGAGACTGCGGCCCTTGAGAGCGACCTCCATCGTGATCGGCAGCACGACGAAGCTGATCACGATCGAAGCGATGAAGGCGATCGTGTCGGTCGCCTCGTCGAGGACGCCCATGTCGAGCAGCCAGATCCGCAGGAACAACGTGAGCAGGAAGACGGCGATGCCGACCAGGAGGTCGATGATCGCCCCCGCAGCCCTCAGGACGAAGCCGATCGGCTGCACGTCGATCGCGACGGCTTCGCCGGAGAGGACCTCGTCGGATGCATCGAGCGCGGCGGACATGAGTACAGTAAATCAGGTGGATGCCGATGCGCTGACAGATGCACGCCGCGCCGAGTGGGAGCGACTCGATCAGTTGAGCCGCGCCCGGCTCGACGGGGCGGACGTCGATGAGCTGATCGTCCGATACCGCGCGGCATCCGCTGATCTTGCCGAGCTCAAGACCTCGGTGGGCGAATCTCCTCAGGGCGCGTACCTCTCGACGATCCTCGTGCGCGCGCGGCTGCGTCTCACGGGAGCATCCGACAGCATCCTCACCCAGACGGGCCGCTTCTTCTCCAGGCAGCTGCCGGCCGCTCTGTACCGGCTGCGCTGGACGACGCTCGTCGTCGCTGTGTCGTTCATCGCGATCGTGGTCGGCACCGCCGCGTGGATCTCGGCAGACCCGGCGCTCATCGCGACGCTCGGCCCGCCTGACCTGCTCGAGCAGTATGCCGACGAGAGCTTCACCGGCTATTACACCGAGAACCCCGCAGCGGTGTTCATGGGCATGGTCTGGTGGAACAACGCCTGGATCGCCCTGCAGTGCGTGCTGTTCGGCATCACCGGGCTCTGGCCGATCAACGTGCTCGTGCAGAACGCGATGGGGCTCGGAGTGTCCGGGGCCGTCATGGCCGCGCACGATCAGGTCGACGTCATGATCCTCTACATCCTCCCGCACGGCCTCCTCGAGATGACATCGATCTTCGTCGCCGCGGCAGGTGGACTCCATCTCTTCTGGTCGTGGGTCGCTCCGGGACATCGTTCGAGAGGTGAGTCTCTCGCCGCCGAGGGGCGCTCGCTCGCGACGGTCGCGATCGGACTCGTGTTCGCCCTCTTCGTCTCGGGCCTGATCGAAGGTTTCGTGACCGGATGGGCGCTGCCCTGGCCCATCAAGATCGGCATCGGCGTCGCCGCGCTCGCCGCGTTCCTGATCTACATGCTCGTCATCGGCGGCCGCGCCTATCGTCGAGGCGAGACCGGAGATCTCGTCGAGTACGAGGCAGGGACCCCGCGACTCCTCGCCGGCTGATGTCCGCAGAGGCTCACAGCCGCCCGGCGGCTTTGAGTTCGAGGTATCGGTCGGCGATTCTCGGAGGCAGAGATTCAGGGTCGGCGGCGATGGCCTCTCCTCCGGCGCGACGCACGGCATCGGCCACGTTCTCGGCATCGCGCATGGTGCGCTCTGCGGCCGCCGCGAGGTAGATCTCCTCCCGCGAACCGCGCTGCACCGCGAGATCCGCGATCCCGTCATCGGTGACGGATCCGACGAGGATGGACGTCGCCCTGCTCGCGTCTGGGAAGGCACCGAGGAATCCGCGAGCCGACTCGGCGGCGTCCTGCGCCGTCAGCACGACTATCAACGCGGGACGGGTCGTGAGAGTACGAACCGCGGCGAACGCGCCCGGCCAGTCGGTGTCGACGACGCGCGCGTGCACCGGAGCCATCGCGTCCGTCAGCGCGGGGAGAAGCGCGGTGCCGTCGACACCGGTGACGCGCGCACGCACGACGCGGTCGTACATGAGCAGATGCACGTGGTCACCCGCGCGTGCGGCGAGGGCGGCGAGCAGCAGGGACGCCTCGAGGGCGGCGTCGACCCTCGTGCCGTCGCCGACACGGGCCGCCGCAGTGCGCCCCGTATCGATGATGATCACGACGTGGCGGTCGCGTTCGGGGCGCCACGTCCGCAGCATCGTCGTCCCCGCCCGCGCGGTCGCCCGCCAGTCGATGGACCGCACGTCGTCGCCTCGGACGTATTCGCGGAGGGAGTCGAACTCGGTTCCCTGGCCGCGCACCTGGATGCTCGTGTTGCCGTCCAGTTCTCGCAGCCGAGCGAGCCGCGAGGGCAGATGCTTGCGCGACGAGAAGGCGGGGAGCACCCTGATGGTGCCGCGGACCATGTGGCGGGCCTGCCGTCCGGCGAGTCCGAGCGGACCGAGCGACCGGATCATCACGAACTCGCTCGCGAGCTCTCCTCGACGACGGGGCAGCAGGGGGATCGAGACGCGGCGTCGTTCACCCGGGGGGATGCTCAGCCGCTGACGTTCCTCGCCTGCTCCGGCCGTGGGCTGCCACGCATCCCGGATCACCGCGTGCAGGGTGCGGCCGCCCTGATTCTGCAGCGCGACGCTCACGGGGACCAGTTCTCCGATTCGCGTGCGGGCCGGCACCCGCCTCGTCACGACGACGGAGCGAGGGTTCGGTGCCAGCAGCACGTCGAGCACCACGAGCAGGACGCACGACAACAACCAGATGCCCAGCGCGGCGTACGGCGGGAACTCCGCGAGCCCGGCGAGGACGAGCGGGACGATGCCGACGGCGACGGCAAGCGCGAGACGGCCGGTGACGAACACCTAGATCGGCACCCTGGTCTGCTGCACGACGGAGGTGAGCACGGCATCCGCCGACACGCCCTCCATCTGTGCGTCCGGGCGCAGCTGCAGTCGGTGTCGCCAGACGGGCACGAGCATGGTCTGCACGTGATCGGGTGTGACCGCGGTCGATGCGTTGAGCCAGGCCCACGCCTTCGCGGCGGCGAGCAGGCCCGTCGAGGCGCGAGGACTCGCGCCGAGCTCCACCGAGGGCGACTGCCGTGTCGCCCTGGCGAGATCGACGACGTATCCGAGCACGTCATCGGTGACCTCGACGCGTCCAGCGGCAGCCTGTGCCGCGCGGATCTCGTCGGCCGAGACGGTGGCCTCGACACCGGTGAGCTCGCGGGGCGAGAAGCCCGACGCGTGCTTGCGGAGCACCGACACCTCGGCGTCGCGCTCGGGCATGCCCACGACCAGCTTCATCAGGAAGCGGTCGAGCTGAGCTTCGGGAAGCGAATAGGTGCCCTCGTGCTCGATCGGGTTCTGGGTCGCCGCGACGAGGAAGGGATCGGGCAGCTGTCGGCTGACGCCGTCGGCCGACACCTGACGCTCTTCCATCGCCTCGAGCAGAGCGGCCTGCGTCTTCGGGGGTGTGCGGTTGATCTCGTCGGCCAGCAGGATGTTCGTGAACACCGGGCCCGCACGGAAGTCGAACTCGCCCGTGCGCGCGTCGTACACGAGCGAGCCTGTGACGTCGCCGGGCATGAGATCGGGTGTGAACTGCACGCGCTTCGTGTCGAGGCCCAATGCACGCGCGAACGAGCGCACGACGAGTGTCTTCGCCACGCCCGGAACGCCCTCGAGAAGCACATGTCCTCGGGCCAGCAGCGACACGAGCAGCCCGGTCACGGTGCCCGCCTGGCCGACGACAGCCTTGTCGACCTCGGTGCGCACACGGTGCATGGCCTGACGCAGTTCGGCGTCGTCGAATGTCTCAGCGGTCACGTGGTGTCCTCGGCTTCCGTTCGGATGGATGGACGGCGGTTCGGTGGGATCGGCAGCTCATTCAGATCTCCGCTCGGTGAAGGAGGAGGCGTCGACCGCGCTCTCGAGCTCCTGCAGGCGCCGCGCGAGATCGATCAGGGATGGATCGTCGGCGGGTGTCGCGCCACCGAGCAGATCGTGCAGAGATCCGCGGGGGATGCGCAGCCGGTCGGCCGCGGCGTCCGCGACCTCCTCGGCGCCCGCGGTGACGGCGAGTCCGAGTCGGCGCGCGAGCCGGCGCCTGCTGCCGTCGCGGACAGCCTCCGCCGCATGCGCGGCGTCACCTGACTTGGCGGTCAATCGGGCCCGTCCGTGCATCGTCTCCGAGGCGCGCACGGTCACCGGAAGCGTCTCGGCGACGAGAGGACCGAAGCGCTGGCCGCGCCACAGCGCCGCCGCGACGCCCGCGATCATCAGCAACAAAATGGCGGGTGTCACCCATCCCGGTGTGAGCGTGCCGAGCGTGTCCTCGGTCTCGCCTTCGATGTCGGTGTCGCCGAAGCTGGGCACGTACCAGACGACCCGGTCGGTCTGCCCGAGAAGTGCGAGCGCGAGGGCGGCGTTCCCGTCGTCCGCGAGGTAGGCGTTGCTGAAGAGACGCGCGCCCTCGACGACCGCATGCGTCGTGCCGTCGGTGTCGTCGATGAGCACGGCCGCTGCGTCGACGGTGCCGAAGCAGCCCTCGACTCCATCGGCCGGTGCGAACAGCCGGTCAGGGCGAATGGTGCCGACCTCCGCGAACTCGGGGGCGTCGCACTCGGCCTGCACCGGAGTCGAGTCCGGCGATGCGTTGTCGCCGATGCGCAGGAAGTTCAGCAGATGCGTGCTGCTCGAGAGGAACACCACACGGTCGGCCGGGTCGATCAGCTCGGAGATCCCCTCGTCTGTGAGCGTGTACGGATTGGCCATCACGAGCGTGGTGTCGTCGTCGAGCGCGGCTCGTGCGTCAGTCCGCGAGCGGAAGACCGAGACCTCGACCCCGTTGTCCTCCAGGATCTGGGCGATGGCCATGGCTCCGGAATCGCCCACGCTCTCAGGATCGAGTGCGCCGCGCTGATCGGGCATGCGCACACCGACCTGAATCGCGACGAAGACGCCGCCGAAGACGAGCGCCACGACGATCGCCCATCCGAGCAGCGACCGCGACCGCCTGCCGCGAGGTGCACGTTCGGCCGTCGACGCCGGGGCATCGCTCTGCTCGAGAGCGCTCACGCGGTCACCGCCTCTGGGCGCAGCGCACTGAGCCGGTCGTCGGTGGCCGCGAGTTCGGCATAGCGCTCAGCGGTGGCCGGATGCCGGAGGTAGCGCACGTCGTCGAAGGAGATCGCGGCCTGGCGGACGGGCACGGTCTCCGCGGGGAACACCACCGAGACCTCTCGGGCGATCGCCTGCGCGGTCGCCCCGGGGGAGGGGTCGATGAGATCGCGCTCGAGGAGTCCTCTGGCGAGCGCCCGGAATCGCAGGATGGTCGCCTCATCCCAGTCGCCTCCGCGGGCGCAGCGATCGGCATCGGCTCGCAGCTGGGCGGCGGAGCGGTCGTCGTCCGCGCCGAGCAGGCCGGCCCCGGGCCGGCGGACGGCCTGGGCGCGACGCGGGCGGCCCCAGATGACGAGTGCCGCCACGAGAGCGCCGAAGACGATGATGCTCACGACGATCAGAGCAGAGGGCCCGATGTTGGCTCCGTTCTCGGAGCTGAACAGATCGGCGAGGAAACGACCGATATCCCGAGCGACCAGGTCGAACCAGGTGGGCTTCGCATCGGCGTAGCGCGGATCGGAGAGCTCCTGCTCGGCCCACTGCCGCGCTTCATCTCCGTCGGGGATCCGCACGTCGTCGAGCAAGCGGATCATGCAGATCCTTCGCGGTCGGCCCCCGGCGCGGCCCAGGTGGAATCGTCGGGCGACGGCGAGGGTGCCGAGGGAGCAGGCGCAGGCGAATACGCGGGCGGCGCCGAGGCGCTCCCGGGCGACGGAGGCGGGGGCGGTGCACCCGCTCCCGGGTGCGGCTGCGCCGGGTACTGCTGCGCCGGGTACTGCTGGGTGTAGGGCGGCTGCGCCGGATACGGCTGCGCCGGGTACGGCTGCGCCGGGTACGGCTGCGCCGGGTACTGCTGGGCGTAGGGCGGCTGCGCCGGGTACTGCTGGGTGTAGGGCGGCTGCCCCGGGTACTGCTGCATCTCATAGCCGGCGGGTGTCATCGTGGCCCACTCCGGAACCTGCTTCGGCGGCGGTGCGCTCGTGACGGCACGGTCGGGGTCGACGACGAACGGATCGCCGAGCTGCTCATCCGTCCATCCGAGATCCCGCCTCTCGACGTGACTGATCAGCGCCTGGTCGAGCCCCTCGTACCGCATACGGCTGTCGAGGTACACCAGAGTGCCGGCGGTGCTCTGCACCACGAGCGTGATGGCCTGCAGCACGAGCAGCAGGATCTGGGGGGCGAGGAGCGCGAAGACGAAGCCCATGATCGCGGAGGTGTCGGCAGAGCCGGTCGGGGCGATGATCGACCCGAGCATCGAGCTGACCAGTGAGACGGGCAGATTCACGAGCTGCATCGCTACGCCCATGATGGCGCCGATCAGGAAGGTGACTCCCCAGGCGATCCAGAAGCGGCCACGGGTGAGGCGCCACGAGCGCACGAGCGCATCGCGGAACTTCGCGCGCTCGAGGACGAGGATCGACGGCACGAGGAGCAGCTTGGTCGTGAGCCAGACAGTGAGGGGAACGATGGCGAGCAGCAGCACCAGGACGAGGATGACGATACCGCCGATGGCTTCGGCGGAGCCGCCGAGCCCACTCGCGACGAAGCCGGCGATGATGACGAACAGGATCACGATCACGCCGAAGATGAAGATCACCGAGAGCGACGCGAATGCCGCCAGCCGCCAGAACGACGGGATCATCTTTCGCCAGAGGGTCTTGAGGCTCGCCTTCACCCCGATCGCGGCGAATCCGATCTCGGCTGCGACGACGCCCTGCATCAGGGCGGTGAATGCGACGGAGGCGAGACCCACGGCGATGCCGGCGACGATGTTCATCGCGATTGTGCCTGCGAAGACGGCTTCGAAGTCCGGAGAGGACGGCGAGAGCGACTCGAGCCGGGTGAACGTCGTGACGAGCACGAAGCCCATCACCGTGGCGCTCAGCACGACGACCGCGAGCTGGATCGCGACGCCGAAGCCGAACAGCACCTTGGGATTGTGCCGCAGCGCGACGAACGACTTGCTCAGAAGCATCCCGAAAGTCAGCGGATGCAGGGGAATGATGCCCTTCTTAGGGGCGGGGGTCCACGTCTGGCCGCTCACCGGCACTCCCTCCGTCGTGCGCTCCCATCGTGTCACAAGACCCGTCGGCGCGTAGACATGGGGGCCGTGGTACTGAGTGCCATAAGGTAACAGTTATGACCTCACGCATTCTTGTGGTCGACGACGACACCGCGCTCGCCGAGATGATCGGCATCGTGCTGCGCACCGAGGGCTTCGAACCGGTGTTCTGCGCCGACGGTGCGCGCGCGGTCGATGAGTGGCGCACACAGCGCCCGGACCTCGTGCTGCTCGATCTGATGCTTCCCGGCATGGACGGCATCGAGATCTGCTCGCGGATCCGCGCCGAATCCGGAGTCCCCGTCATCATGCTCACCGCCCGCAGCGATACGGCCGATGTGGTGCGAGGGCTCGAGGTCGGAGCCGATGACTACATCGTCAAGCCGTTCAACCCGAAGGAGCTCGTCGCTCGCATCCGAACGCGGCTGCGTCCCGCCTCGCAGAACGTGGGGGAGCAGCTGCGAGTGGGAGACCTCACCGTAGACGTCGATGCCCACGAGGTGCGCCGTGGCACGGCTCCGATCGCTCTGACACCTCTGGAGTTCCAGCTGCTCGTCGCTCTCGCTTCGAAGCCGCAGCAGGTGTTCTCGCGAGAGATGCTGCTCGAGCAGGTGTGGGGCTATCACTACAAGGCCGATACTCGGCTGGTGAACGTGCATGTCCAGCGCCTGCGCGCGAAGGTCGAGCTCGACCCCGACAACCCGAAGATCGTCATGACGGTGCGGGGCGTCGGCTACCGTGCCGGGGGCGCGGGCTAGGTCGACCATGGCCGCGACCACAGCGACCACCACGGCGGTCGCTGTCATGCGCGACTGGCGTGGCTGGCCGAGCTTCCTGCGCGCGCTGTGGCGGAGCTCGCTGCGCTTCCGCACACTGACGATCACGCTTCTGCTGACATCGACCGCGATTCTGATCACCTGTGTGACGATGGCTCTCGTGATCCAGAACGATCTGTTCGAGTCACGCAAGAACGAGGCACTCGACGATGCGGCGCGCTCGGTGAACCAGGCGCAGGCGACTCTCGACGCCACGGCGCTCGGCGACGACCCGGCGGCCTTGCCCGAGCTCTGGGACAGCGTGCAGGAAGACCTGGGACGCAACTCGACGGCCGAGGGTCTCGCCGGATTCCGCATGGACGTCGACCCGGACGTCGCACTCAACGGCTTCACGGCAGGGCTCAGCGACAATCTGATCACCTCGGGCCTCAGGAACAGAGTTGTCGAGTTCGATGACTGGCAGTCGTGGCAGTCTGTGCCGCTCGAGGTCGGTGGTCGAGAGGTGCCGGGGATCATCGTCGGCCAGCAGCTGCGGGTGCCCGAGGCCGGTCCGTTCGAGATCTACTTCGCCTACGACCTCGCCGATGCCGACAACACTCTGGTCTTCGTGCAGCGCACCCTCTGGGTCGCCGGCATCGGCCTGGTCGCGATCGTCGCCGCGATCTCCTTCATCGTCCTCCGTACGGTCTCGACCCCCATCGTCGAGGCCGCGGAGACCAGTGCGCGTCTGGCATCGGGCGACCTCGGGGTGCGCATCGACGTGCACGGCGAAGACGAGATAGCCACGCTCGGCCGCTCTTTCAACGCCATGGCCGACAGCATCGAGTCGCAGATCAAGGAACTGGGTGAGCTGTCGCTCGTGCAGCAGCGCTTCGTCTCGGACGTGTCGCATGAGCTACGGACTCCGCTCACCACGATCCGACTCGCGGCCGACATGCTGAACGATCAGCGGGGCGAGTTCGACCCGACGACCGCGCGCACCACTGAGCTCCTGCACACGCAGGTGCAGCGGTTCGAGACGCTGCTGTCGGATCTGCTCGAGATCAGCCGCTACGACGCGGGCTCCGTGCAACTCGAACTCGAGGCGACGAGTCTCGCGCACCTCGCCGAGGACATCATCGAGCAGATGAGGCCTCTCGCCGACGACCGCGGCAGCCAGCTGAGGCTCGTGGCTCCAGGCGGCTACTCGCCCGTCGATATGGATCCGCGCAGAGTGCGACGGGTCCTGCGCAACCTGATCGGCAATGCGATCGAGCACGGCGAGGGCAGGCCGATCGTGGTCACCGTCGACAGCAATCAGCATGCTGTCGCAGCCGGCGTGCGCGATTTCGGTCTCGGCATGGATCCGGCCGATGCGGAGAGGGTGTTCGACAGATTCTGGCGCGCGGACCCGTCTCGCCAACGCACTCTCGGGGGCACGGGGCTCGGGCTGTCGATCGCGCTCGGCGACGCGACTCTGCACGGCGGCGCACTCGACGTCTGGTCCGAGCTCGGGGTCGGCACGAACTTCGTCCTGACGCTTCCTCGCAGGGGCGACGCGACGGATGGCCCCTCGCCCATCCCGATCGAGCCGCAGCAGCCTTTCGCCGATATCGATGACGCCACGCAGCCGATCCAGCTCGCCGACGTGCCGGCCGAGCTCTTCGACCGAGGGAGCATCGAATGACGTCCCGTAGTCCTCGAACGCTGCGCGGACTCGCGATCGCGGCCGTTGCACTCGTCCTGTCCGCGTGCACGGGGCTTCCCACGACCGGAGATGCGCAGCCCGGCAAGCCCCTCGGTGCCTCTCCTGAGGTTCAGGACTTCCTGCCGCTGGCCTCGGGGCCGGTGGACGGAGCGGGTCCCGCGGCGATCGTCGAGGGGTTCATGGAGGCCGCGATCACACCCGCGGACAACTGGAACACGGCTCGGAGCTTCCTCACCCCCGAGCTCGCATCGACCTGGCGCCCGAACACCGGGGTGTCGATCGACGTGAGTTCCGCGACACGCTCCTTCACCTCGAGCATCGAGGACGCCGATGACGAGGCGGACGATGGCGATACGGCGGAGGTGCGGGTCGCGTTCGACCAGGTGGCGAGTGTCGATGCGACCGGAGCGTATTCCGAGGCTTTCGGAGCGTCGAACTCGGCCTTCGTGGTCGAGCGCACGAAGGGCCAGTGGCGGATCGCCGAGGCTCCTGACGGCGTCGTGATCGACGAATCGAGGTTCTCTCGGGTCTACGACGACTACGCGCTGCAGTACTTCGACCAGGCGTGGGAGCGTCTCGTGCCCGATGTGCGCTGGTTCCCCAGACGCGCGACGGTGGCCACGACCATCGCCCAGTCCCTGATCGGCGGTGCGCCGAGCCCGTGGCTCGACCCGGCGGTGCAGAGTGCCTTCCCCCAGGAGGTCCAGCTCGCCCGTGACGCCGTGCCGATCGACCCGGATCAGATCGCCGAAGTCGCGCTGAACCGCGCCGCGCTCAGCATCGAACCGACGACCCTCGCACGCATGCGCACGCAGCTTCAAGCCACCCTCGTCGCTGCGGGGGTGCAGATCGATCAGGTGCGATTCACGGTCGACGGCCGGGCGCTGGAGGCCGGCGTCGTCGAGGTCGCGACCGACACGGCTGATGCCGGCAGTCTCGTCGTCAAGGACGGGACGTTCGGGATGCTGGTGGGCGGTGAGATCACCCCGATCCCCGGCGTCACGGATCAGATCCTGAACGCGGGTCAGCCCGTCACGGCGATCGATGTGTCGGCGGACAGCTCGCATGCAGCCGTGCAGCTGATCGACGGGCACGTCTGGCTCGCCGGCGATGGCGGCTTCGACGAACTCGATGCGCGGCCGGCGCTGGTGCGGCCGTCGATGGACCCCTACGACTTCACCTGGTCGGTGCCGTCGAATGCGCCGGCCTCTCTGCAGGCGATCGGCAGCGACGTCGCCCCGCAGGCGATCGCGAACGCGTGGCCAGACGCGTCATCGGTCTCCGCCATCCGAGTGTCGGCCGACGGTGCCAGGGTGGCTGCAGTCGTCGTGGTCGGAGGCGAGCGCTGGATCGTCGTCTCGTCGGTGATCCGCGACGAGACGGGACTGCCCACCGAACTCGGCCCGACTGAGCCACTGGCACAGCTCGAAGACAGCGCGGTGGGTCTCGTCTGGCTGGGAACCGACCGCCTGGGCCTCCTGACGGACCCCACCGACGGGATGGTCGTCACGCAGGTCGTGGGAGGACCGGGAGCGGCCGAAGTCGCTCCGACGGGCGCGGTGTCGATGGCCGGCTCGCGAGCCGCCACCGGCCTGCGGGTTCTGGGCGCGGACGGCGCCGTGTTCGCGCGAACCGGGTCGGCGTGGAGCGAGTCGATCACCGGAGTCTCTCTTCTCGCCACCAGAGCCGGTCACTGAGCTCGACTGGCTCTGCACAGCAGGTCGGTGCGGGCGGAGTCCTCACAGCGTCCGTGTTCCGTCGTGGTCTGCGATCCACGCGCAGGCTCGGGGCGACAGGATCGACGGATGCCGTCGCATCCGCATGCCCACGCCATCGGCGTCGAGGTGCTCGCTCTGCTGCTCGCAGCGACCTGCGCCGGGTGCGACCGGCCCGAGACGCTGCTGTGCGACGCATGCCGGCAGAGCATCCGGGCCGCGCCCCTCGTGCGACGCACGCCGGCGGGACTGCTCGTCCGCGCTGCCATGCCGTTCGAGTCGATCGCAGCCCGGTGCATCCGCAGACTCAAGGACGACGGCGAGACGATGCTCGCGCGCCCGCTCGGAGCGGCGTTGCGGGAGGTTCTCGCCGTCGTCGACGAGGAACAGGCCGCGATCGATGATCCGGTGCGCCTGGTGCCGATTCCGACGTCGCGGAGCGCGTTCCGACGGAGAGGCTACCGTGTGCCCGAGTTGCTGATTCGTCGAGCCGGTTCGGTGGCCGATCGCCTGCTCGTGTCTGCGGGCCGACGGACGGATCAGCGCGGACTCGACTCGGCGAGCAGGGCGGAGAACGTGCGGGGGAGCATGCGATCGCGACCGAAGCCCGGGGGCCGTGCAGTCGTGCTGGTCGACGACGTCGTGACCTCGGGAGCGACGTTCGACGAAGCGGCTCGCACGCTGCGAGACGCCGGGGTGCGGGTGGTGTCGGCGGTCGCGCTCGCCGCGACACCCCGTCTCGGGGAACGGAATGCGAACCCATCGGAGACACGCAGCAAATGACCCGTGACATCCGAGGTCAGGCGGACTACCGTTGGGGGTCACAAGGCGACCACGGTCCGCCCTTGGCCGGGAGGACCGGGACAAGGAGGCAGCAATGGAAACGAGCATCGTTGGCGTCGGGGTGGGTATCACCGACCGATTCCGCACCGTTGTCGAAGAGAAGATCGCCAAGATCCAGACGTTCGCGTCACGTGCGCAACGGCTGGATGTCAAGGTCACCCACCGGGTGTACCGCAACGGTCATGTGCCCGATGAGACCGTCGAGCTGACGCTGGTCAGCAAGGGCCCTGTCGTACGAGCCGAGGCTACGGACGGAGACAAGTTCGTCGCGCTCGACATGGCCGTCGACAAGATGGCCGAACAGCTTCGCCGGGCCAAGGAGAAGCGAGTCGACGGACGCCAGCATCCGCGTGGGGCGCACTTCGAGAAGGAGAGCGGTGCGCTTGAGGGCATCGACGTCCAGCCGGCATCCGTGGAGGTCCTTCGCGCGGTCGCGACGGGCACTGTGCCGATCCAGAACGATGACGACGAGGTCTACTCGCCGGTGGTCATCCGCACCAAGAACTTCGGAGCGGAATGGATGACCGTCGAAGAGGCCGTCGACCGGATGGAGCTGGTCGGACACGACTTCTTCCTGTTCGTCGACGTACGCACCGACCACCCGAGCGTCGTCTACCGACGCAAGGGCTGGGACTACGGTGTGATCGCGCTCGAGACCCAGGCTCCGCCCACTGAGGCGCTCGCCTCCTGAGTCGATATGACGACGGCCCGGTTCCAGATGGAGCCGGGCCGTCGTCATGTCCTGATCATGTGGTTCAGTCGAAGATCCCGTCGAGGATGCTTCCGATGACGAGACCGCCCAGAATCCCGGATGCGACGTCGCTGCCCCCGCCGCGTCGGCCGCCGCCGCTCCAGCCGCCGCCGCCCCAGCCGTCACCGCCGCCCCACCCCTGGTCCTGCGGGCGGGAGGAATCGATGTCACGCTGAGCGAGCTGCAGCGCCTCCGAGGCGAGGTGCGCCACGCGCCGAGCGCTGACCAACGCCTCGTCACGGGTCTCCTCCGCCGGAAGCAGATCCGAGAGGTCGACGCGCAGTCTCTCGGCTTCTGCGAGGCGAGTGCGGGCATCCGCGCCGATCCAGCCGCGGTGTCCGGCGATGAGTCCGCGGGCGACACCCAGCTGACGGTCCGCATCGTCGATCGCGTGCTGCACCTGCTGGATGCTGGGCAGCGGGTGTGCTTCACGGTGGCGGGCGGTGGCGATCGCGTCATCGAGGGCGGTGTTCGCCTCGCGCAGCTGCGACAGCTCCGCGAAGGGGTCTCCGGGCGAGCCGGCGGGCGACAGCGCGCTGAGAGCGTCCTGCAGGGCGGAGACAGCCGCAGCGACGGCCGGCACCTGCGGAGCGGTGCGTGCCGCGATGAGGTCGTTGCGGGAGTCCGCGACGACCTCGGCGAGGGTCGACTCCGCACGCAGCGCCTCGATCTCGAAATCCTCCACGGCATCGAGCAGAGCGGAAGCGCGGCGCGTCGCCTCGGTGGCGGTCTCGAGGGCGAGATTCGCCTCCTCGTTCTGCTTGGCGGCGCGACGCCGCTCGGAGACGGAGGCGCCGTGAGTGGCGAAGGCGATCAGCTGCTCGGCTTCCGCTGCGCTGGCTGTGATCTGGTGCATCGCCGATTCCGAGTAGCGAGAGGAGAGACGGGCGACGGTCTCGTTGGTGTGGGGGATCCGCGCGCTCAACGTCTCGGCATCCGCTCGCACCTGGGCGATCACCTCGGGTGCTCGGCGCACCTTCGAGATCGATGTCGCAAGGTCCGATGTCTTCTCGTCGAGCAGATCCTGCGCCCAATCGCACAGCTGCATGATCCGGGCGTTGCGGGTGCGGAGCTCCTCGGGCGTGTCGGGGATCTCATCGTGGTTGAGCTGGTGGAGCTGGAAAGCCTCGCGCAGGTGAGTGCGCACGGCGCTCAGCGCCTTCTTCAGGTCCCGAGTCAGCTGCTCGCCGAGCTCGGCCTCGGCGAACGCCAACTCGTCGGAGGTGCTCCTGATGCGCTCGTCCGCAGACACGAGCGCCTGCTCTGCACGGCGAGCCAGGTCGGCGTCCTGTGCGGCGAGTTGTTCCTGCTCGCGCTTGCGTCTGCCCCATATTCCAGCCATAGGACTGATCCTAGTTTCCCGGGCGGCAGCCCAGGCTGTGCATACGCTCCAGGCGAACTCCGCTCAGACCAGCGCCGCCGCTCCCGCCCTCGCCGGGCGGCCGCGTTTCGGTCGCTCGGATGCCAGCTCCAGAGCGAGCGCGTGCTGGGGATGCTGTGCGAGACGCGTCTGCACATGGTCCAGCCAGCGGAGCTCGGCCTGGGCGGTGAAGATCATCGAGTCGATCACGAGCGACCACGCGAGCCCCTGCGGGCTGTCGTCCTCACGGGCTTCCCGTGCCGCGGTGAGTTCCCCGAGGTGCTTCTCCGACGCCGCACGCTGGGTCGCGATCACGCGGGTCGCATCCGCGCCCGGAAGCGTCGCCGAGACTGCGAGCTTGATCGCGAGCTCGTCGCGTGTGGTCTGGCTGCGTGCGACGGGGGACGCCAGCCACCGGTCGACCTCGGATGCCCCGATGTCGGTGATCTGCCAGTACACGTGGCCGTGCGGATCGGCCGCTCCACGCTCGACGAGTCCGTCGCGCTCGAGCCGCTCGAGCGTGTTGTAGATCTGACCGACGTTGAGCGGCCAGACCGAACCGGTGCGTCGGTCGAACTCGTGGCGCAGCTGATGGCCGTAGCAGGGGCCCTGCGCCAGGATCGCGAGCAGACTCTGTCTGACCGACATGTGGACCTCCCTGTGTCGTGGATCAATATATACATACTCGGAAACGTCTTGGCGGCGCGCCATGCAGACGACGTGCAGGTCACGCACGGGTAACATGACAAGGTATGCCTGGCACGCGCCCGACGAGCGGCGCCGCCGGAACCATCGACAGGGAGATGACATCTGTGGCGAATCCTCTTGAGAAGCTGCTGCGCGCGGGAGAAGGGCGGGTCATCCGTCGCCTGAACCAGGTGGTGAAGGCCGTGAACGCGCTGGAAGAGGACATCTCCAAGCTCACGGACGATGAACTGCGCAACGAGACCGTCGAGCTGCGTGAGCGGTTCGCGAAGGGCGAGTCGCTCGACCAGCTCATGCCCGAGGCGTTCGCCGCGGTGCGTGAAGCGGCGAAGCGGACGCTCGGAATGCGCGCGTACGACGTGCAGATCATGGGTGGTGCGGCTCTTCACCTCGGCAACATCGCCGAGATGAAGACCGGTGAGGGCAAGACTCTGGTCGCCACATTCCCCGCCTATCTGAATGCGATCGCGGGCGAGGGCGTCCACGTGATCACGGTCAACGACTTCCTCGCGAGCTACCAGGCTGAGCTCATGGGCCGCGTGTACCGGGCACTCGGCATGTCGACGGGAATCATCGTCTCGGGTCAGACTCCGGCCGTGCGCCGTGAGCAGTACGCGTCTGACATCACCTACGGCACGAACAATGAGTTCGGCTTCGACTACCTTCGCGACAACATGGCGTGGCGCAAGGAAGACCTCGTCCAGCGCGACCACTACTTCGCGATCGTCGACGAGGTCGACTCGATCCTCATCGACGAGGCGCGGACGCCGCTGATCATCTCCGGTCCGTCGTCGGGAGAGGCCAACCGCTGGTTCGGCGAGTTCGCGAAGATCGCCCGCACCCTCGAGGCAGGCGTCGACTACGAGGTCGACGAGAAGAAGCGCACGGTCGGCGTGCTCGAGCCCGGTATCGAGAAGGTCGAGGATTACCTCGGCATCGACAACCTGTACGAGTCCGCGAACACCCCGCTGATCTCGTTCCTCAACAACTCGATCAAGGCCCTCGCGCTGTTCAAGAAGGACACCGATTACGTCGTCATGAACGACGAGGTCATGATCGTCGACGAGCACACCGGCCGCATCCTGGTGGGTCGTCGCTACAACGAGGGCATCCACCAGGCCATCGAGGCGAAAGAGGCCGTGCCGGTCAAGGCCGAGAATCAGACTCTCGCCACGGTCACGCTGCAGAACTACTTCCGTCTCTACGACAAGCTCGCCGGCATGACCGGAACCGCCGAGACCGAGGCGGCCGAGTTCATGTCGACCTACAAGCTGGGAGTCATCCCGATCCCCACGAACCGGCCGATGGTCCGCAAGGACCAGTCCGATCTCGTCTACAAGAACGAGACCGCCAAGTTCGCCCAGGTCGTCGAGGACATCGCCGAGCGCCACGCGAACGGTCAGCCTGTTCTCGTCGGAACGGTCAGCGTCGAGAAGAGCGAGTACCTGTCGCGACTCCTCGCGAAGAAGGGCGTCAAGCACGAGGTGCTGAACGCGAAGAACCACGCGCGCGAGGCAGAGATCGTGGCGCGAGCAGGACGTCTGGGCGCCGTCACCGTCGCCACCAACATGGCCGGTCGTGGAACCGACATCATGCTCGGCGGCAACGCCGAGTTCCTCGCCGTGCAGGATCTCAAGAGCAAGGGTCTCGACCCGGTCGAGACGCCCGAGGAGTACGAGGTCGCGTGGGACGAGACCTACGAGGCGATGAAGGCGATCGTGGCCGAGGAGGCCGAGAAGGTCATCAAGGCCGGTGGCCTCTACGTCCTGGGAACCGAGCGCCATGAATCGCGGCGAATCGACAACCAGCTGCGAGGTCGTTCCGGTCGTCAGGGCGACCCGGGCGAGAGCCGCTTCTACCTGAGCCTCACCGATGACCTGATGCGTCTGTTCCAGTCAGGGGCCGCCGAGGCGATTCTGGCTCGGACCAACTTCCCCGACGACGTCCCCATCGAGTCGGGTCTCGTGTCGAGGGCCATCCGCAGCGCTCAGTCGCAGGTCGAGTCCCGCAACGCCGAGATGCGCAAGAACGTCCTCAAGTACGACGACGTCCTGAACCGCCAGCGAGAGGCGATCTACGCCGACCGTCGTCACATCCTGCAGGGTGACGACATCGCCGACCGGGTCCAGCACTTCATCGAGGACGCGATCAGCGGCGTGGTGCGGGACCACACGGGCGAAGGGCACAACGAGAGCTGGGACTTCGACGCACTCTGGACAGAGCTCAAGACGCTCTACCCGGTCAGCGTGACGATCGACGAGGTCGTATCGGAGGCCGCAGGCCGCAAGGGCGGGATCACCGCGGACGGGCTGACCCGCGAGCTGCTCTCCGACGCGAAGATCGCCTACGAGACCCGCGAGGAGTCGCTCGGAGAAGCTGCCACCCGTGAGCTCGAGCGTCGCGTCGTGCTCCAGGTGCTCGATCGTCGCTGGCGTGACCACCTCTACGAGATGGACTACCTCAAGGACGGCATCGGCCTTCGGGCGATGGCGCAGCGTGATCCGCTGATCGAGTACCAGCGCGAGGGCTATGCGATGTTCCAGTCGATGATGGGCCAGATCAAGGAGGAGTCCGTCGGGTACCTCTACAACCTCGAGGTCGAGGTGCGCCGCGCAGGCGACTCGCAGACCGCCGAGGTGGAGGCCAAGGGCCTCGCCGAAGGTGCGGGAGACCAGCATCTCGAGTACTCCGCGGCGAACGACGCCGGCGAGGTCGAAGTGCGCGACGACAGAGGACGAGTCCAGCAGGCAGCGACCGAGAAGCTCCGTCAGGCGGCTGCCGCACGTCAGGCGCCGGCCGAGCAGGCCGAGCCCGAGGAGGCTCCGCGCGGAGCGTTCGGACAGCGCACGGAGTCCTCTGCAGCACCTGCCGGCAACCGCGAGCAGCGCCGGGCGCAGAGCAAGAAGAAGAAGTAGCAGGGCGTATGAAGAGAGGGGCCGGTCCGGATGGACCGGCCCCTCTCTTCGCGTCATTGTAGGCTTGCGCAATGACACCAACGCGCCACTTCGACCAGTCGTCGAAGCTCAAGAACGTCCTGTACGAGATCCGTGGAAACACGCTCGTCGAGGCGGCGCGGCTCGAGGCCGAGGGGCACCGGATCCTCAAGCTCAACACGGGCAACCCTGCGATCTTCGGTTTCGAGGCGCCGCACCAGATCGTGCACGACATGCTCGCGGCGCTTCCGACCGCGCACGGGTACAGCGACAGCAAGGGGATCATCTCGGCGCGCCGGGCCGTGGTCAGCCGATACGAGGAGATCCCCGGGTTCCCCCGGTTCGATCCCGAAGACGTGTTCCTCGGCAACGGTGTGTCCGAGCTCATCACGATGACGATGCAGGCGCTTCTCGACGAGGGCGATGAGGTGCTCATCCCGGCACCCGACTATCCGCTGTGGACCGCCATGACGAGTCTGGCTGACGGCACTCCGGTGCATTACCTCTGCGATGAGGACAACGGCTGGCAACCCGACCTCGAGGACATCCGGTCGAAGATCACTCCTCGCACCAAAGCCCTCGTGATCATCAACCCCAACAATCCGACCGGCGTCGTCTACTCTCGCGAGGTCCTCGAGGGGATGGTTCAGATCGCGAGAGAGAACCAGCTGCTGCTGCTCTCCGACGAGATCTACGATCGCATCCTGTTCGATGGTGCCGTGCACATCCCGACGGCCACATTGGCGCCCGATCTTCTGTGCCTCACCTTCAACGGACTCTCCAAGACGTATCGAGTCGCCGGATTCCGGTCAGGCTGGCTGGTGATCACCGGGCCGCAGGACCATGCGAAGGGTTTCCTCGAGGGGATCAACCTGCTCGCATCCACGCGCCTCTGCCCGAACGTGCCCGCGCAGTATGCGGTGCAGGCGGCTCTCGGGGGAGTGCAGTCCATCGATTCCCTGATCGCTCCGACCGGACGTCTGCACGAGCAGCGGGACATCGCATGGGAAGGGCTCGAGTCGATACCTGGCGTCTCCTGCGTCAAGCCTGTCGGCGCCCTGTACGCCTTCCCTCGTCTCGATCCCGATGTGCACGAGATCAGGGATGATGCGAAGCTGGTCTACGACCTGCTGGTCTCCGAGCACATCCTGCTCGTGCAGGGAACCGGCTTCAACTGGCCGACGCCCGATCACCTCAGGCTGGTCACGCTTCCCGAGCCTCGCGTGCTCGCAGAAGCCGTCGAGCGACTCGGGAACTTCCTCTCGAGCTACCGCCAGTAGACGGCTGCGACGCCGCAGAGCCATACGTCTCTGCGATGCGACGCACGCCGGCGACCAGGGTCGAACGCGGGGTGAGGTCCGCCATCGGCCGGGCGTGCAGCAGAGCGGAATCAGCGGCGCGCTGATCGAACGGCAGGAATGCGATGTCTGTGATGCCGGCGAATCTCTCGAGAGTACGCCGGATCTGACCACGCGCGTCGATGCCCAAGGTGCCTGGCCGCACCCGGTTCACGACGACCCTGATGGGCGTGGGGGTCGTGAGCCTTCGGAGCTCGGCATGTTCTCTCACGAAGCGACTGATGCCGAGGGGGTCTGCTGACGCGACCGCGATGATCGAATCCGCCTCCTGCAGCACCGCGACCGTCGCCGCGTGACGGCGCGGTCCGGTGAGGTCGTAGGTGGCTTCATCGTCTGCGTCGAAGGCGCTCCCCACGTCGACGACGGTCTCCTCCGCCCAGCTGCGGCAGGCGCGCAGAGTTGTCTGCAGGCGGCGGGCTCCCAGCTCCGGCCAGCGTCCGGGGCGATTGATGCCGCCGAGGACCTCGATCTCTCCGGCGCTGGTCTCGAGGATCGTCGCGAGACGTGTGAGCTCGGCCGAGTCGAGCGCGCCGAGTTCAGCGCGTCGGCACGCGGCGGCGATGCCGGGCGCGTCGTCACTCAGTCCGAGAAGCAGCGCCAGTGCCGGTGCGACGGTGTCGGCATCCACCAGGGCGGTGCGCCGACCCGTCCGGCAGAGTTCGACGGCGAGCTGGATCGCGATGGTCGATCTTCCCGGTGCTCCGGATGGGCCCCACACGGCCGTCACGCGATGTGGAGGCGACGCGGCACGCTCGCCGGTGTCGGGGATGTCAGCGGTCAGTGCTGCCGCGACCTCCCAGCCGCTCGCGTCCGTCGGGAGTGCGGTGGCGAGTCCGTAACGCCCGAGCAGCCTGCTGTCGCCGTCGCCGAGCGGCAGGATCCGCACACCCGCCCTGTCGCACTCGGCGATGAGCTCGAGCGTCAGAACCGAACGGCTGGCGGCGACGATGGCGGCATCGACGCCTGCGGGCAGAGGGAGTATCCCGCTCGGCTGGACGATGGAGAGCACACTGATGCCCTCCATCTCCAGCTCGTCGGCCAAGACGCGTGCGCGGGCTGCCGGCACGGCGATGATGACCGATGTCATGAGGTCGAACCGATCGGCACGACCGAGAGCACAGAGCCTCCGGTGATCGCTGCCAGCACCTCAGCGACATCTGCTCGATCGATCACGACCTCTGCGGTGGCGCCCTCTGCGGCGAGCATCCCCTCCGTCGTCGTGACCGATGCGACGATCGCGTCGGCCACGAGGATACGTGGGGGACTCTGACTGCCGTCATCGCCGGCCGGTGGCGAGTGCCAGAGCTCGATGATGCTCCCCGGGGCGACCTCAGCCGGGATCCCCGTACTGCTCTCGACCACGATCGTGGTCGTCCTGTCGGAGCCGGCGTCCTCGGCGGCTGAGGTCGCCAGGAGCTCGCCTTCGAAGAGCGTGCGGGACGCGACCTGGCCGGGTCGGAGTTCCTGCGGCGCGAGGTAGCGGTCGGTGACAGTGCCGAGGCCGACTTCGACGACCTGGAAGTCGGCCGACACGAGCGGTTCACCGAGCGCGATCGTGCGCGTCGCCTGAAGCACAGGGGTCGTGGTGCCGGAAGAGGAGACGACGGCCCACACGCCGCCGATCGACAACGCGACGACGGCGATGCCGATCAGGAAGCGCGCGTCGCCCCAGACGGCGCGGCGGGAACGGACGAACTTGCTCATGCCGACATGGTCACAGAAATCGGTGCGACTGCTCGAGACTTATCCACAGCATCGGATCGGACCTGGCGCTCCGCCACGGCAGGAGGAGAATGGGAGCATGCCTCATTCCTCTCAGCCCGCGCAAGGCTTCCTCGCTCCGGCGCAGGTGGCGGAGCTGCTGAGCATCGAGGTCGACGAGGTGGTCGAACTCGTGTACGAGGGGCGACTGCGCGGATGCAAGCTCGGGGCACCGGCCAGATGGCGCATCGAGGAATCGAGTCTGTCGGAGTATCTCGCCGAGCAGTCGGAAGAAGCCAGACGCATGGCGCTGTGGCGACAGGCGAACGAGGCGAGTTTCCCGGAGGTCTGGGGAACTTCCCGTCGTCACGGCATCTGATCTCCGGCGGTCTGGACAGAGGCCACGGCGGTGAACGGAATCATCTGAAAGCTGCGCACCGCCGAGGCGATCCGAGCCTCGCCCGGATCGTGCAGAGCGAGGTCCAGATGATCCGCTCCCGCCCTGTCGATCGTTCCGTGCACGTCTGAGCCGTCGATGCCGACGATCCTCACCGGAACGCGTCGGCGGGCGAGATCACGGAGAACGAACCCGAGCGACATGCGCTCGCGGAGCACGGACGCGGAGTCGTCTTCATCGTCCAGGCTCGACAGCAGCAGACCGTGATCGACGGTCAGTCCGCGCACCGCGTGCAACGGGACGATCAACGTCGATCGCTTCGTCGTCGATTCCTCGGACTGTGTGATCGTGGCGGCGAGCCAGTCGGAGCCGAGCGCGTTCAACCGGGCACGGACACGTCTTCCGCTCGGCAGATCGAGGGTCGCCGGTGCATCTGAGGCGCAGAGCACCCTGAGGCGGCTGCGAAGTTCGAGCCGCGAGATGCGCAATCGCTCGGATTCGGCGTCCAGCGCCGCTCGCTCGCTCTCCCACTCTGAAGCGAGCTGGCCTTCGAGGTCTTCGAACAGTCGATCCCAGTGCACGCGCCCCACCGTAAATGATGTCCAGACAGGCATGTACGAGTTATCCACATACATCACGGGCGCGGCCCGAACGGCGTCCGTGCGCATGCTCTACTTGGCGCAGTCTTCCCGATGGAGAGTGCCTCAGATGATGCTTCACGAGTACTTCGCCCCGCAGCCGACGCCTCGCGCCGAGCTTCCGGATCCACACCCGCTGCTGCGGAGCCTGACGCAGGGCGTGCTCGAGGTGCTCGCGGGAGTCAGAGAAGTCGATCAGCTCGCCCGCTGGTTCAATGAAGACGCGTACCGGAGCCTGGTGACGCGCGCGAACCTCTCGGCGAGGGCGCGCAGTGCGAGGGGGGTCTCGCCGGCGCGCCCGACTTTCGAGATTCTCTCGATCCGGGTGACAGAGCCCGTCGACGGCAAGGTCGAAGCAGTGGTGGTCGTCGCCGGTCCTGGCCGCACCCGTGCAGTGGCGATCCGTCTCGAAGGGCTCGACCGTCGCTGGCGCGCGACGTCGCTGGCCGTTCTCTGAGCCGGCGCGCTCTAGGCTGGTGGGGTGTCAACGCTCAGCGACCTCGCCAATGCCCAGGGCCGTCTTGCCGACAACGATGTCGAGTGGCTGCACCGACTCGCCGGTGACGGTCAGCTTCTCGCGGATCTCGCGTCGGCGGACATCGTGGTCTGGATCGAGACCGACGACGGGTCATTCGTCGCCGTCGCGCACGCCCGCCCCAGCGGCGCAGCCACCCTGTTCTACCGGGACATCGTCGGCGAGCGGGTACGCCCGCAGTGGCGCACCCAGGTGCAGGGGGCGTTCGATTCGGCGCAGATCGTGGACTCTTCCTCGCCGGACTGGTTCGAAGAGACCCCGACTCGTGTCAGAGCCGTGCCGATCGTCAACGAACGCCGCGGTGGCGAGCACCAGGCCGGTGTCATCGGCGTCGTCACCCGGCACACGAACCTCGGCGAGGCTCGGACGCCGTCTCGGCAGCAGATCACGTTCGACGAGTGCGCCAACGACATCTTCCGCATGATCGCCGATGGCAGCTTCCCGGATCCTGCGGCTCCGACGTCGCCTCGGCGCGGCGCGCCGCGCGCGTCGGACGGCCTGATCCGCATCGATGTGGACGGGATCACGACGTTCGCCAGCCCGAACGCGCTCTCGGCATTCAATCGCATGGGGTTCGACGACGAGCTCGAGGGCGAATCGCTCGCGGAGGTCACCACCAGGCTCGTGCCGCCCTCTCGACAGGTCGACGAGTCTCTGCCCGTCGTCGTGACCGGTCGCGCACCGTGGCGGACCGACATCGAAGCACGCGGCGTCACGGTCTCGCTGCGGGCGATCCCGCTGAAGGATCACGGAACCCGCATCGGCGCGATCCTCCTGTGCCGCGATGTGTCGGAGCTGCGCCATCAGGAGCAGGAGCTCATCACCAAGGACGCGACGATTCGCGAGATCCACCACCGCGTCAAGAACAATCTGCAGACTGTCGCGTCGCTGCTTCGCATCCAGGCGCGACGCACGCACTCCGATGAGGCGCGCGACGCACTGACGCAGGCGATGAGACGTGTCGATTCGATCGCCGTCGTTCACGACACGCTCGCCCAGGGGCTGACGCAGAAGGTCGACTTCGACGAGGTCTTCCATCGCGTCCTCAAGCTCGTGGCCGAGGTCGCATCGGCTCCGAACACGCGTGCCCGCACGCGGTCGACCGGCCGCTTCGGCGTCCTGCCGAGTGAGTATGCGACACCGCTGGCGCTCGCCCTCACCGAGGTCGTCACGAATGCCGTCGAGCATGGCCTCGCGGGGCAGGAGGGCATGGTCACGATCGACGCGGCGCGTACGGAGGAGAACCTGCGCGTCACAGTGCACGACACCGGAAAAGGCCTGCCGGAGGGGCGGATCGGTCAGGGGCTGGGAACCCAGATCATCCGCACCCTGATCCAGGGCGAGCTCAGCGGATCGATCGAATGGCGGGGGAGCGAAGGCGAAGGTACCGAGGTCGTCATCGACATTCCGCTCCGCTGGCTGACCAAGTAGGCAGAGGATTCCCTGCAGCACCCAGCGGGGACGGAGAAGCGGCCCGAGACATCGTCTCGGGCCGCTTCTCGATGTTCAGGAGGCGCGGCGGGCGCGAGCGGCGCGGCGCTTGAGGGCGCGGCGCTCGTCTTCGGAGAGGCCGCCCCACACGCCGGAGTCCTGGCTGGACTCGAGGGCGTACTGCAAGCAGATCTCTGTCACCGTGCAGGTGGCGCAGACGGTCTTCGCCTTCTCGATCTGGTCGACGGCCGGACCGGTGTTCCCGACGGGGAAGAACAGCTCGGGGTCGACAGTCAGGCAAGCGGCCTTATCGCGCCAGTCCATGGGGGCTCCTCGGTGTGGATTTCAGAAATCATCGCATTGCGACGACTCGGATTTCGGGTGCAGATCGGGTTCAGCTACCCTGTATGAGATACGGACGGATGCCCGCTTTCTGTGATGCGAGCGCGAAGCCCGCCCCACGCCGCTGTGGGAGCACATGACGCTGTCTATTCTGTTACATGAAACCGGCGAAATCAAGGGTTTCCGCCGTTCTCATTCGATTCTCAGGAGATGACAGTGCGCTCACCCGGCCTCGCTCTGGCGGCCTCCGCGGTTCTCGCGGCAGAGGGTGCCGCCCTGACCGTCTTCGCCCTGATCGAGCTCGTCGGTCTCGGCGCCGGTGATGCCACGTCGCTGCCGACGGCGCTCGCCCTCATAGTGCTGACGGTCATCGGCGCTGTCGCGCTCTTCGCCTTCGCCGTCGGAACCAAGAGGGGCCATTCATGGGCGCGCTCGGGCGGTGTCGTGCTCCAGGTGCTCGCCATCGCGATCGCGCTCGCGTCACTCACGCTGCAGCCGGTCGCCTGGGCGTTCACCGTCGGTGTCGGTCTGCCGGCGCTGCTGTGCTTCGCACTGCTGATCGCGAGCACGCGCGCCGAGAACGAGCGTCCGGCGGAGTGACTCTCAGCCGTCGATGCCGAGCAGCTTGCGCAGGCGGGCGACGTGCCCTGTGGCCTTGACGTTGTACTGAGCCAGAGTGATCGTGCCCTGCTCATCGAGCACGAAGGTCGAGCGGATGACTCCCTCTACGACCTTGCCGTAGTTCATCTTCTCGCCCCACGCCCCGTATTCGGTGTGCACCGCGTGGTCCGGGTCGCTGAGAAGGGTGAAGGACAGACCGTCGCGCTCGCGGAACTCGGCGAGCTTCGCGGGCTCATCGCGCGACACCCCGATCACGCGGTATCCGGCGCTCTCGAGCGAGGAGATGCTGTCGCGGAAGTCGCAGGCCTGCGTCGTGCAGCCGGGCGTCATTGCTGCCGGATAGAAGTAGAGCACAGTCTTCTGGCCGTGCAGATCGTCGAGTCGGACGGTCGCGCCGTCCTGGTCGAGGAGAGCGAAGTCGGGGGCAGAGGATCCGGAGTCGAGGCGCGCAGTCACCCCCTCAGCTTATCGGCCGGGCGTCTGCTCCGCCTTGTCGGCGAAGGTCTGCAGAAGCCTCTGCAGCGAGTCCAGGCGCGCTCGTCCGGTCTCGCTCAGCTCGCCGCGCTCGGCTGCTTCGATGAGCGCGCAATCCGGGGCATCCGCGAGGTGGGTGCATCCGCGTGGACACTTCTCGGCGATCTCCGCCAACTCTGTGAAAGCGGCGAGGATGTTCGCGGGATTCACGTGTCCCAGACCGAAGGATCGGACGCCGGGGGTGTCGATCACCCAGCCATTGCCGGCCGGGCTGACATACCGCAGCGAGACGGTCGATGACGAGGTGTGTCGGCCGCGGCCGGTGACCTGGTTGACGTGCCCTGTCGCGCGAAGGGCGCTGGGCACCAGGGCGTTCACGAGAGTCGATTTGCCCACCCCCGAGTGCCCGACGAAGACGGTGGAGTGTCCGACGAGAGCAGCGCCGATCTCGTCGACGGGCATCTCGTCCTGCGCACTGGTGAAGACGCGCAGATCGAGTCCGTCGAAATGCGACAGGAAGGCGCTGGGGTCGGACAGATCCGTCTTCGTGACGACGAGGAGCGGACGGACACCGGCATCCAGCGCGGCCACCAGATAGCGGTCGACCAGGCGGGCACGCGGCTCGGGGTCGGCGGCGGCGACGACGACGAGCATCTGATCGGCGTTCGCGACGATGACCCGCTCGACCTGATCGGTGTCATCGGCGCTGCGTCGCAGGAGGGATGTGCGGTCGACGATGCCGATGATCCGGCCCAGAGTGCCGTCTTCTCCCGAGACGTCGCCGACGACCTTCGCAAGATCACCGGTGACGATCGGGTTCCTGCGGAGCTCACGGGCCCGTGCAGCGGTGATCATGCGCTCATCAGACGTGTCCTCGTCGATCAGCACCGAGTACCGACCACGGTCCACCCCCAGGACACGACCGATCTGCGCGTCGTCATGGGCCGGTCGTCGCTTGGTACGGGGGCGGTTGGCCTTCGGGTTCGGGCGAGTGCGGATGCTGCTCTCGTCGTAATCCTCGAAGTCGTCCTCGAGATCGTCGGAGTCGTCGAGCCAGCTCACGTGGATGCGCCCCGCAGCATCCGCTCCCACAGGAGGGTGAACTCGGGGAGCGTCTTGGACGTGGTGCCGATGTCGTCGATCTCGACCCCGGGAACCCGCAGACCGATGAGAGCTCCCGTCGTCGCCATCCGATGATCGTGGTGCGCTGCCCAGCGGCCACCGTGCAGCTGTCGCGGAATGATGCGCAGGCCGTCGGAGAGCTCTTCCGCCTCGCCGCCGAGGGCGCGGATGTCTCCGATGAGAGCTGCGATGCGATCGGTCTCGTGGAGCCGGATGTGACCGATGCCGCGGATCGTGGTGGGGCCGGACGCGAACGCCGCGAGCCCGACGAGCGTCGGGGTCAGTTCACTCGCCGCCGACAGGTCCATGTCGAGCCCGCGGATCTCGGACCCTGCCCTGACCGTCAGCGTTCCGCTGTGACGACCGACGTGCGCGCCCATGGCCTGCAGGATCTCGGGAAGCAGGGCGCCTGGCTGAGTGGAGTGCACCGGCCAACCCGGCACCGACACCGCGCCCCCCGTCACCAGCGCAGCGGCGAGGAACGGGGCGGCGTTGGAGAGATCGGGCTCGATGGCGATCTCCTTGGCCCGTGGCACGCCCGCTTCCACGAGCCACTCACCCGTCGCGGGTCGCTCGATCCGGATGCCGCGGCGGCTCAGCGCTTCGATGGTCATGTCGATGTGAGGCAGGCTCGGCAGGTGTTCGCCGGTGTGCACGAGGTGCAGACCGACGTCGAAGCGCGGGGCGGCGAGCAGGAGTCCCGAGACGAACTGGCTGGATGCCGAGGCGTCGATCTCGACGCGTCCGCCACGGATGCGACCGTGGCCGCGGACGGTGAAGGGCAGTGCCCACGTTCCCTCATCGTCGATGTCGACTCCGAGGTCGCGCAGTGCGCTGATGAGGCCGCCCATCGGTCGGTGCAGAGCCGTCTCGTGCGCGGTGAGGTGCACATCGTGCTGGGCGAGCCCGGCCAACGGCGCGATGAAGCGCATCACGGTACCGGCCTGGCCGCAGTCGATCGTGGTGCCGCCGACGAGCTTGGCTGGAGTGATCGCGAGGTCGGGCCCGAACTCTCCGTGGCCGTCGATCTCTTCCACGCCGACGCCCAGGGCGCGGAGGGCATCGACCATGCGGCGGGAGTCGTCGGAGTGCAGAGGAGCGATGAGTCTGCCCGGTCCGTCAGCGATCGCCGCGATGATCAGCTCGCGGTTCGTGAGCGATTTCGAGCCGGGGATGGTCACGGTCGCATGAACGGCCGCAGTGCTCGTCGGCGCGACATAGACGCCCTGGACAGGGGAGGGGGAATACCTGTTGGCGCTCATCGGTTCCCACCTTAGTAAACGCGAGTGTCCGGATGATCGAATCCGGGCGCACGCCGACAAGGAGAGAGCATGCTCGCAACGCTGGAACGCGAGTCGGTCGACCTCACGCGCCTAGACTGGCCGGTGATGGATGACACGGCAACCGCAGAGACGGTCAGCGACCCTCGGCGCGAATTCGAGGAACAGGCGATCCCGTTCATGGATCAGCTCTATGCCGCGGCGATGCGCATGACGCGCAACCCGGCGGACGCTGCTGATCTCGTGCAGGAGACCTTCGTCAAGGCATATGGGTCCTGGGCGACGTTCTCGCAGGGTACGAACCTGAAGGCATGGCTGTATCGCATCCTCACCAACACCTACATCAACATCTACCGCAAGAAGCAGCGCGAGCCGTTCCAGGGCACCATCGACGAGCTCGAGGACTGGCAGATGGGCGGTGCGGAGTCGACCACCGCGTCGCACAGCCGTTCGGCCGAGGCGGAAGCCATCGACCACATGCCGGCATCGGTCGTCAAGGACGCCCTGCAGGCTGTTCCCGAGGACTTCAGATTGGCGGTGTACCTCGCTGATGTGGAGGGCTTCGCCTATCAGGAGATCGCGGACATCATGAAGACACCCATCGGCACCGTGATGAGCCGCCTGCATCGAGGCAGGCGGATGCTGCGGGAGCTGCTGGCTGATTACGCCGTGGAGCGGGGAATCTCCGCGGCCGACCCGAGGAGCAAGAAATGACCGACTGCGGCTGCGACAAGGCCCGCAAGGATCTCGAGGAGTACCTCCGCAACGAGGTGTGCAACACCGAGCACACCGAGATCCGTGAGCATCTCGAGAACTGCCCGTCCTGCCGGGACGAGGCGCTCGTCGCGACGACCCTCACCGAGGTCGTGGCACGCGCATGCAAGGAGACGGCACCCGAGGAACTGCGCGACCAGGTGTTCGCCCGGCTGCGTGAGGTGCAGGCCGCGCAGCACTGACGCGAGACGCCGCCCGTCGCGCCTGCCCATAGGGTGGAGGGATGACCGACGCGCTAACCGTCCCCGTTGATTCCGTGTCCGCTGAGCGCCTGGCTGCGAAGAACCTCGTCTACCGACTCGTCGACAACGGGTCGGATGCTGATACCGAGGCCTTCCTGAGGGCGGAAGCCCGAGGCTTCCTCGACGCCGACCCCACGCCGGAGCAGGTCGCCGCAGATCGGGCCCTGCTCGTGACGCGTCGCAACGTCGGTGTCTTCGAGGAGAACGCCCCTGCGGGCGCCTTCCCGGTCGCCACGGTCAACTCGTGGGTCACACCGCTGACCGTGCCCGGCGGCGAGATCCGTATGTGGGCGATCAGCGCTGTCACGGTATCTGGTACTCATCGTCGACGCGGCATCGCACGCAACCTGCTCGAAGGCGAGCTGCGTGCCGCTGCCGGAGCGGGTGTGGCACTCGCCGGCCTCACCGTATCGGAGGCGACGATCTACGAGCGATACGGGTTCGCCTCGGCGATCCCCGCGGCCAAGGTGTCGATCGATGCCCCGAGAGCAGGCTGGAACGGCTCGGCGACGGATGGCCGCATCGAGTACGTCGACCGTGAGACGCTCAAGAAGGACCTGTCTGCCCTGCATGAGGAGGCGCGAACACAGCGCTCCGGTCAGATCGCAGGGTGGGACGCGCGCTGGGAGCGGATCGCCGGGCTGTCTGTGGGGCACACCGCTCCGCGTGCCGTTCGCGGCGTGCGCCACGTCGACGCCGACGGAGCAGTGCGGGGCGCGATGGCCTACACGCTCAAGGAGGTCGCGGGGAGTTTCCGCGCCGACATGGAGATCCATCACCTGGCCTCGACCACGACGGATGCCCTGTCCGCGCTCTGGAGATTCGCTCTGCAGCACGACCTGGTGTCGAAGGTGAGCGTCGACCTACGTCCGGTCGACGATCCGATCACCTGGCTCGTCAACGACCAGCGAGGCGTGGAACTCACTCCGCATGACCACGGGTGGCTGCGCATCCTCGACGTGCCGGCTGCGCTCACCGCGCGTACGTACCGGGCACCCCTCGATGTGGTCTTCCGAGTCGACGACGCTCTCGGCTTCGCCGCAGGGTCGTGGCGACTGACCTCGGAAGCCGATGGGGCTGCTGATGTCACGCGCACCGACGATGACGTGGAGGCCGACGTCGTTCTCGGCGTCGGTGCGCTCTCGTCGATCTACGCGGGAGGGGTCAGCGCCGTGCGGCTGCGCGCGGCCGGTCGTCTGCGCGCATCGGCCGAGACGGCAGCAGCGCTGGACGATGCGTTCCGCACGGCGGATGCCCCGCTTCTGGGCATCTGGTACTGAGAGACATCCGCCGCGACGACGACAGGCTGAACAGCGAGAGGCTCACGGGATCCCCGTGAGCCTCTCGCTGTTTCTCGGACTGGTCGTCAGCCGATCGTCAATGCGTCTCGCAGAAGCTTCGCCTGTTCGGCCGCGTGCACCTTCGACGAGCCCGTCGCGGGCGATGCCGACGCGGGACGCGACACCGGACGGAAGCTGCGGTCACCGGGCACGTCGGCGAATGCGAGAGCCAGGAAGGGCCAGGCTCCCTGGTTCTCCGGCTCCTCCTGCACCCACACCAGCTCGGCGTTCGGGTAGGAGTCGGTGATGGCCTTCAGCCCGTCGATCGGCGTCGGGTACAGCTGCTCGAGCCGGACCAGCGCGACCTCGGGGTTCGGGTTCTTCTCGAGCTCGGCCTTGAGATCCCAGTGGACCTTGCCCGAGTGCACGAGCACGCGCTTCACGGCATTGCGGTCGAGACCGCGTCCGTCGTCGAGAACGGGCTCGAAACGTCCCTGAGTGAAGGCCTCGACCGGGCTCGTCGCACCGCGCAGGCGCAGCATGGCCTTCGGAGTGAAGACGATGAGCGGCTTGCGCGGACGGGCGTAGGCCTGACGACGCAGCAGATGGAAGTACGACGCAGGCGTCGACGGGCGCGCGACGATCATGTTGTCCTGCGCGCACATCTGCAGGAAACGCTCGATGCGCGAGGACGAGTGGTCCGGTCCCTGGCCCTCATAGCCGTGGGGGAGGAGCAGGGTGACGCTGGACTGCTGTCCCCACTTCTGCTCGGCCGCCGAGATGTACTCGTCGATGACCGACTGGGCGCCGTTCACGAAGTCGCCGAACTGGGCTTCCCACAGCACGAGGGCCTCCGGCGCCTCGACGGAGTAGCCGTATTCGAAGCCGAGGGCCGCGTACTCGCTCAGGAGCGAGTCGTAGACGAAGAAGCGACCCTGTGACTCCGACAGGTTCGACAGCGGCAGCCACTCCTGGCCGTTCGCCCGGTCGTGCAGAGTCGCGTGGCGCTGGACGAACGTGCCACGGCGCGAGTCCTGCCCCGCGAGCCGAACGGGCGTGCCCTCCACGAGCAGCGAGCCGAAGGCGAGCAGCTCACCGAAGCCCCAGTCGATGTTGCCGTTGCGGCTCATGTCGAGACGCTTCTCGAGCTGCTGCTGCAGCTTGGGGTGAACGGTGAAGCCCTCGGGCTTGTTCACGAACGCGTCGCCGATGAGCTGGATGACCTCGTTCGAGACCCCGGTGATCTCCGGGGCGCCGATCTGCTCGTCAGCGGGCGGAAGATCCTGGGGGATCTGGTTGGCGCCCGTCTCGGCGGCGTGCGTCTCTGCGAAAGCGATCTCCAGGCGGTTCTGGAAGTCGGCCTTGGCCTCGTCGTACTCCTCTTCGGTGATGTCACCACGACCGACGAGCGACTCGGTGTAGAGCTTGCGCACCGATCGCTTCGCCTGGATCAGATCGGTCATCAGCGGCTGCGTCATCGAGGGGTCGTCTCCCTCGTTGTGCCCGCGGCGGCGGTAGCACACGAGGTCGATGACGACGTCGCGGTGGAACCGCTCGCGGTACTCGAACGCGAGCTGTGCGACATGGATGACGGCTTCGGGGTCGTCGCCGTTCACATGGAACACCGGCGCCTGGATCGTCTTCGCGACGTCGGTCGCGTACACCGAGCTGCGTGAGTCGTTGGGCAGGGTCGTGAAGCCCACCTGGTTGTTGACGACGACGTGGATCGTGCCGCCGGTGCGGTAGCCGCGCAGCTGAGACATCTGCAGAGTCTCGACGACCACGCCCTGACCCGCGAACGCCGCGTCGCCGTGGACCAGGATCGGCAGCCAGGCGAACGTGCCGATCGGCTTGCGGTCCTGCTTGGCGCGGACGATGCCCTCGAGCACGCCGTCGACGGTCTCGAGGTGAGACGGGTTCGCGGCGAGGTAGACCGGGAGCTCGGACCCGTCGTCGGCGACGAAGGTGCCCTCGGTGCCGAGGTGGTACTTCACATCGCCGGAGCCGCGCTGGTTGCCGGGGGTCTGCGTTCCCTCGAACTCCTGGAACACGTGGCCGTAGGTCTTGCCGGCGATGTTCGTCAGGACGTTCAGACGCCCTCGGTGCGCCATGCCGATCGCAGCGCCCTCGAGGCCGGAGGTGGCTGCACCCTGGAGGATCTCGTCGAGCAGCGGGACGAGCGACTCGCCGCCCTCGAGCGAGAAACGCTTCTGACCGACGAACTTCGTCTGCAGGAAGGTCTCGAACGCCTCGGCCTCGTTGAGCTTGCGGAGGACTCGCAGCTGCTCGTCGTGGCCGGGCTTCTGGTACTTGACCTCGACCTTCTCCTGGAACCAGCGACGCTGCTCCGGGTCCTGGATGTGCATGTACTCGATGCCGAGCGTGCGGCAGTACGAGTCACGCAGGACGCCGAGGATGTCGCGGAGCTTGGCGACCCGACGGCCGCCGAACCCACCGGTGACGAACTCGCGGTCGAGGTCCCAGAAGGTGAGGCCGTGACTTTCGATCTCGAGATCGGGGTGCGATCGCTGGACGTACTCGAGCGGGTCGATGTCGGCCATCAGGTGTCCGCGCACGCGGAACGAGTTGATGAGCTCCTGCACGCGGGACTGCTTGTCGACGCGCTCAGCGAGGTCGACAGCGATGTCGGGGTTCCAGCGGATCGGCGAGTACGGGATGCGCAACGCGGCGAAGATGTCGTCGTAGAAGCCGCGCTGCCCGATCAGCAGCTCGTGCACCTTCTTGAGGAACTCTCCGGAACCGGCACCCTGGATGACGCGGTGGTCATAGGTGCTCGTCAGCGTGATCGTCTTGCCGATCGCCAGCTCGTTGAGGGTCTTCTCGCTCGCGCCCTGGAACTCAGCCGGGTACTCGAGCGCACCGGCGCCGATGATGCAGCCCTGCCCCTTCATGAGGCGGGGGACCGAATGCACGGTTCCGATGCCGCCGGGGTTGGTCAGCGACACCGTGGTGCCCTGGAAGTCGGCGGCCGTCAGCTTGTTGTTGCGGGCTCGCGTCACGAGGTCTTCGTAGGCGACGAGGTACTCGCTGAACGTCAGCGTGTCGGCGCGCTTGATGCTGGGGACCATCAGCGCGCGGGTGCCGTCGGGCTTCGGCAGGTCGATGGCGATGCCGAGGTTCACGTGCGCCGGTGCCACGACCGAGGGCTTGCCGTCGATCTCGGCGTAGAACACGTTCTGGCTGCGGAAATCGTCGAGCGTGCGGATCAGCGCCCAGCCGATGAGGTGGGTGAAGCTGATCTTGCCGCCGCGGGTGCGAGCCATGTGGTTGTTGATGACGATGCGGTTGTCGATCATCAGCTTCGCTGGCACCGTGCGGACGCTGGTCGCGGTCGGGACGGTCAGCGACTCGTCCATGTTCGCGGCGAGGGTCTTGGGCAGACCGCGGAGCGGTGTGACCTTGTCTTCTTCGACGGGCTCCGCCGACTCCGGGGCCTCCGCCTTCGCCGCGGGCTTGGGAGCCTGCGCGGGAATCGGGGCGGCAGCCGCGGGCTTGGTCGTGGTCCGTGCCACCGGCTGTGCGCCGATGACGGGGATGGGCGCGGTCACCGGATGCGCGGGCTGCTCGCCAGCGGGTGCCGGAGCTGCGGTGCCGGTCGCGGCATCCGACTGGTACTTCTCGAGGATGGGCCACCACTCCTTGTCGACGGAGTCGCGGTTCACCTTGTACTGCTCGTAGAGCTCTTCCACGAGCCAGGAATTGGCTCCGAACCCCCCGTCGCCCCCGACGCCGGTCACCTGGTTCGACACGCTCGATCGCCCTCTTTCATCGCTGAAGTCCATATGTGCACACCAGGTCGCAGGATGCGTCCGGGCCCGCACACTCTCGACTTCCCAGCCTAACGTGTTTCCTCGCCCGATCGTCGAAGGCAGGCGCCCTCGACGCCGCGATCTGAGTACCGTGGGGGTATGGAGTTCTCCGGTGAGTCACCCACAGTCGATCTGACCTATTCCGACGTGTTCCTCGTGCCGCGACGATCCGCCGTGACCAGTCGTCTTCAGGTCGATCTCGCCCCACAGGACGGCACCCCCGCCACCCTCCCGATCGTGGCCTCGAACATGAACTCCGTCACAGGGCCCCGGCTCGCAGCGGTGCTCGCGCGGCGCGGCGGACTCGGCGTCCTTCCGCAGGACATGCCACTGCAGGGTCTCGATGCCGCGATCCGCGACGTCAAGGCGCAGCCGGTGCTCTGGGATACGCCGATCGTGCTGCCTCCTGAGGCATCGGTGTCGGACGCACTCCGACTGATGCCCGCGACCGCAGGCCACGGCATCGTCGTGGCCGCCGGTGAGGCTCCGTACGATGCGGAGCGGATTCTCGGCGTCCTGGCGGCGACACGGCTGGCCACCGCACTGCCGGATGCGCAGCTGGGCGACCTCGTGCACGCCGGCACGCCTTCTCTCGATGCGGATGACATCGGGTCGGAGCGTCATGCGTTCGATGTGATCACCGATGCGGGGGTCGACATGGTGACGATCACTCATCACGGGCACCTCGTCGGAACGCTCGGCGCGCGCAGCGCCCTGCGATCGACGCTGTATCGGTCGGCGCTGGACAGCGACGGGCGCCTCGCCGTAGCGGCGGCGGTGGGCATCAACGGAGACGTCGCTGCCAAGGCGAAGGCCCTCGCGGACGCCGGTGTGGACGTGCTCGTGGTCGACACGGCGCACGGTCATCAGGAGGGGATGCTGCGAGCACTGAGCGCGGTCGCCGCCCTGAACCTCGGCATCCCGATCGTGGCGGGCAACATCGTCACCGCCGACGGCGTCAAGGACCTCGTCGAAGCGGGCGCCTCGATCCTCAAGGTCGGCGTCGGGCCCGGCGCCATGTGCACGACGCGCATGATGACCGCGGTCGGCCGCCCGCAGTTCTCGGCTGTGCTCGAGACCGCACAGGCCGCACAGGAGCTCGGCGCGCACGTCTGGGCGGACGGGGGAGTGCGCTACCCGCGCGATGTGGCGCTCGCGCTCGCCGCCGGCGCCGCATCTGTCATGGTCGGCTCCTGGTTCGCGGGCACGATCGAGGCACCCGGCGAGCTGCAGAGCGATGCCGAGGGTCGTATCTACAAGGAATCCTGGGGCATGGCCTCCACGAAGGCGGTACAGGCCCGGTTCGGGCGTCTCGACGCGTACGAGCGAGCCCGCAAGGAGCTGTTCGCGGAGGGGATCTCGTCGTCGAAGATCTACCTCGACCCGCTGCGCCCCGGCCTCGAGGATCTGCTCGACATGATCACATCGGGCGTGCGGTCGTCGTTCACGTACGCCGGTGCCTCGTCGGTGCCCGAGTTCCACGAACGGGCGGTCGTCGGGCTGCAGTCCGCCGCCGGGTACGAAGAGGGCAAGGCGCTCCCGGTCAGCTGGTAGCGATCCGTGCTCGAACCTGCTGCGATCCCGTAGAATCGTGGACACCATGGACGACCCTCCCAGTTGTAGTACATCGCCCCATTGCCTGCCTCCCCGCACCGGGAGGAACGACTGATGGACTACATCCTCTTGGGCGTGGGGCTTCTGCTCACCGTGGGCACCGGGCTGTTCGTCGCCAGCGAGTTCGCCCTGGTCAATCTCGACCGTGCCGACCTCGAGGCCCGTCAGGCCCGCGGGGAATCCCGCCTGTCGCTGACGATCAGCGCGCTGAAGCACACCTCGACCCATCTGTCGTCCGCTCAGCTCGGCATCACGCTGACGACGCTGCTGACCGGGTACACCATGGAGCCTGCGCTCTCCAACCTCCTCGGCCCCACTCTGGTGGCCTGGAGCATCCCTGAGGCGGCCGTCGGTCCGATCGCCACGATCGTCGCGATGCTGGTCGCCACGGTGCTGTCGATGATCCTCGGCGAGCTGGTGCCCAAGAACTTCGCCCTGGCTCTGCCGCTTGCGACTGCGAAGCTCGTCATGCCTTTCCAGGTCGCGTTCACGACCGTCTTCAAGCCCGCTGTCGTGGTGCTCAACGGCAGTGCGAACGGCGTCCTGCGCAGCATGGGGATCGAGCCGAAGGAGGAGCTGTCGGGAGCGCGCTCCGCTGAGGAGCTCTCCTCCCTCGTCCGCCGCTCGGCGAGCGCCGGGCTGCTCGAGGCCGATACCGCGAGCCTGCTCGACCGGACGCTGACCTTCTCCCGACTGACGGCGGCCGACGTGATGACGGCTCGTCCGAGCATGCACGCCCTCGCGGTCGGCGACTCGGCGGACGACGTCATCCAGCTCGCCCGCCGGACGGGACACAGCCGCTTCCCGGTCTACGACGACGACCTCGACGACATCACGGGGGTCGTGCACCTGAAGGCCGCGATCTCGGTTCCGCGTGATCGACGAGGCGAGGTGCCGGTGGGCGCGCTCTCGACCGATCCGCTTCGCGTCCCCGAGACCGTGCACGTCGACGCGCTCATCTCCGAACTCAGAGCCCGCGGATACCAGTTGGCCGTCGTGGTCGACGAGTACGGCGGCACCGCGGGCCTCGTCACCCTGGAGGATCTCGTGGAGGAGCTGGTGGGCGAGGTCTCGGACGAGCACGACCGTACGCGTGCCGGAGTCGTCCGGGGCCGGGACGGCATCACCTTCCCCGGAGAGCTGCGGCCGGATGAGCTTCGCCGCAGGGCCGGGGTGGAGGTTCCGGAGGGTGACGTGTACGACACCGTGGCCGGCTATGTCATGAGCATCCTCGAGCGCGTCCCGTCCGTGGGCGACGAGGTAGCCCTCGACACCGGCACGCTCCAGGTCGTCCGGATGGACGGTCGCCGCGTCGACCGCATCCGCTACGTCCCCAGTCAGGATCTTCCCGCAGAGGTGGTCGGACGATGAACGACTGGGGAGGACTGGCCTGGCTGGTCGTGCTGCTCGTGGCCAACGCGTTCTTCGTGGGCGCAGAGTTCGCGGTGATCTCCGCGCGCCGGTCGCAGATCGAGCCGAAGGCCGACCGGGGATCGCGGGCCGCCAAGACCGCGCTCTTCGCGATGGAGCATGCCACACTCATGCTCGCGACCTCTCAGCTGGGCATCACCATCTGCTCGCTGCTGATCCTGAACGTCTCCGAACCGGCGATCCATCACCTGCTCGCCGTGCCGCTGCACGCGCTCGGCTGGTCGGACGGCGTCGTCGATGCCGTGTCGTTCGCGATCGCTCTCCTGATCGTGTCGTTCCTGCACGTGGTGTTCGGCGAGATGGTGCCGAAGAACCTCGCGTTCTCGCTGCCCGAACGCGCGGTGCTCATCCTCGCGCCGCCACTCGTGTTCGTGTCGAAGATCTTCATGCCGGTGATCTGGGTGCTGAACGCGGCGGCCAACGGCGTGCTGCGGCTTTTCCGGGTCGAGCCGAAGAACGAGGCCGCATCGACGTTCACGCTCGACGAGGTCGCGACGATCGTCGACCAGTCCCGGCGCGAAGGTGTGCTCACCGATACGGCGGGAACTGTGGCGGCAGCGGTGGAGTTCACCGACAAGAAGGCTCGCGATGTGGCTGTGCCGCTCAGCGATCTCGTCACGCTTCCGCAGTCGGCGACTCCGGACGACGTCGAGAAGGCCGTCGCTCGCTACGGGTTCTCGCGCTATGTGATCGTCGACGACGAGGGAGCGCCTGTCGGATACGTCCACCTCAAGGACGTCCTGCGGGCATCGGACGGACCCGGTGCCGCTGAGAAGCTGGTCGAGCCGTTGCCCTCTAAGCGCATCAATCACATGGTTCCGGTGCAGGAGGACACCGATCTGGAAGACGCTCTCGCCGTGATGCGCCGGGCAGGGCGTCACCTGGCCAAGGTGCGGGACTCCCAGGGTCGCACGACCGCCGTGCTCTTCCTCGAGGACATCCTCGAAGAGCTCGTCGGCGAGGTGCAGGATGCGACCCGTCGCATCCGCGGTCACTGATCTGCATGCACGAAGAAGCCCCCGGGTCCCTGCGGACCCGGGGGCTTCTCTGCGGGGTGCGTGTCAGCGCCAGCGCGCCCGCTCGTACTGCGGTGGCCAGATGATCTCGGCGCCGAGCTCGTGCGCGGCCCGAAGCGCGAAGTGCGGATCGCGCAGCCACTCCCGGCCCGCGAAGATCGCATCCGCCGCACCGTCGGCGAGCACCTGCTCCGCCTGTTCGGCGGCGGTGATCAGCCCGACCGCCGTCACCGGGATGCGTCCACCCTGCCGCACGGTCTCGGCGAGCGGCACCTGGTATCCGGGGAAGACTCTGATCTGCTGATGGGCCACGAGTCCTCCGCTGGAGACATCGATGAGATCGGCTCCGTGCTCGGTCGCCCACGAGCTCACTGTCGCCGCCTCTTCGGGGGTGAAGCCGCCCTCGGCGTGGTCCGTCGCCGAGATGCGCACGAACACCGGTACACCGTCTCCGGCGACCTCGCGGATCACGTCGATCACCCGGAGGAGCAGCCGAGCCCGGTTCTCGAGCGACCCGCCGTACTCGTCGTCTCGCAGGTTCGAGAGCGGAGAGAGGAACTGGTGCAGCAGGTACCCGTGCGCACCGTGCACTTCGAGAACGTCGAAGCCTGCATCGAGGGCACGGCGGGTCGCCGCCGCGAACCCCTCGACGACGGCGTCGATGCCGTCCTGATCGAGAGCCGCAGGCGCGGCGAAGCCCTCGAACGGGACGGCGGAGGGTGCCGTGGTCGTCCATCCGCCCTGCGACTCGGGCACCGACCCTCGCTCGTCCGCCCAGGGCCACCACGTCGACGCCTTCCGGCCCGCGTGCGCGAGCTGGATGCCCGCAACGGCGCCGCGCGCATGGATCGCCTCGACGACCGGCACCCACGCGTCCCGTTGCTCGTCGTTCCAGAGCCCGGCATCCCGCGGCGAGATGCGGCCCTCCGGCACGACGGCTGTCGCCTCGGCCACGATCAGACCGGCGCCGCCCGAGGCGAACTGGGCGAGGTGGGTGCGGTGCCATTCCTGCACCACGCCGTCGACTGCGCTGTACATGCACATGGGAGACACCCAGAGCCTGTTGCGGAACGTGACGGAACGGATGCTCAGCGGGGAGAAGAGAGTGCTCACCCCTCGACGCTACCGGCCGGGTGGGGCGGTGCGGGCCGTCGCACTAACGTGGAGTCATGCCCGACGCACGCGACTGGTCCCGCGATGACACCGCACGCTTCCTGCACGTGCCCGGACGCGACGATGACAAGTACTCTCGCGGTGTCGTCGGCCTGCGCACCGGATCGTCCGCCTATCCGGGTGCCGCAGTGCTCGGCGTCGAGGCGGCGTGGCGCGCCGGCGCCGGGTTCGTGCACTACATCGGCGACGGCCGGGCCGCGGACGCCGTGATCGCACGGCGACCGGAGACCGTGGTCAGTCCTCGCGCGGCAGGCGCACGCGTCGGCGCCTGGGTCATCGGCTCGGGGACGGATGCGGCGAGCAGGAGCCCCGAAGCGGAGCGCGAGTTGCGAGACCTGCTGGACGGGGACGTGCCCGTGGTCGTCGACGCGGGAGCGCTCGACCTGGCGCGGGGAAGTCGAACCCCACGGGTGCTGACGCCACACGGCCGTGAGTTCGAGCGTCTGCAGGATCAGCTCGGACACGACGTCGCCGGTGACCGCATCAGCGCTGTCGCCCGGGTCGCGGATGCCCTCGGCGCCGTCGTGCTGCTCAAGGGCGCTCAGACACTGATCGCGGATCCGGATGGACTCGTCATCCGCGTGGAGGCGGGGACCGGCTGGCTCGCGACGGCGGGCACCGGCGATGTCCTCGGCGGGGTGCTCGGCGCGCTGATCGCCGCGAACACCGATGCGCCTCTGGCCGAGATCGCAGCGTCAGCCGCCTGGTTGCACGGCCGTGCCGGGGTCCTCGCCGCCGGCACCGGCGCAGACGGGGGCACGGCGGGGCATCCGATCGTGGCGCTCGATGTCGCAGAGGCCCTGCCTCGCGCATTCTCGGACGTCGTCGCGTGAGTCGCACCTTCTCGATGCGTCTTGTGGCGCTGTGGGGTGCGTTCGGACTCGTGCACCTCGTCACGTCGGTCGCAGGCTGGCTGTATCCGAGCCAGCCGATGGGCGACGTCGTGCTGGTGTATGAGCCCTGGTCGTCGGCGGCGCTGTCGGGCGGGGCGATCGTGGGAGTCACCGAGACATGGGTCTACCCGCAGCTGGCGCTCGTGCCCATGCTCGTCGCGAAGATCCTGTCGACACCGCTCATCGCGGCGATGGGGGCCTCCGAGGCCTATCTGATCGCGTGGGCGGTGCTCATCACGGCGCTCGATGCGATCGCCTTCGCCGTGCTCGTCGGACGTTCGCCGTCGCAGTCACGGAGGATGGCCGCATGGTTCTGGATCACCGCCCTGCTCCTGCTGGGACCGATAGCGATCTACCGCATCGACGCGATCACGGTGCCCCTCGCGGTGATCGGCGGCCTGTGGCTGGTGCGCCGTCCCGCTGCCGCCGCAGCGCTGCTGGCGGTCGGCGCCTGGATCAAGATCTGGCCGGGCGCGCTGCTGCTCGCTGCTGTGGTCGCTGCCCGGAGCCGGATGCGGATTCTGCTCACCGCCGTCGCCGTATCCGCTGCCGTCCTCATCGCAGTGGTCGCCGTCGGGGCCGATACCGAGATCTTCGGGTTCCTGACGGAGCAGACCGGACGCGGTCTGCAGATCGAGGCCGTCGCTGCGACCCCGTTCCTGTGGCTCGCGATCGCCGGGGCCGCCCGCATCGAGTACAGCTTCGACATCCTGACCTTCCAGATCAGTGCTCAGGGTGTGGATGCCGTCAGCGCGTCGCTCACACCGCTGATGGCGGTCGTCGTCGTCGTGATCACCGTGATCGGCGGGCTCAGAGCATCACGCGGCGCGTCCTTCGCCCGGCTGTTCCCTCCGCTCGCGCTGAGTCTCGTGACGACCCTGATCGTCATGAACAAGGTGGGCTCTCCGCAGTTCCAGACCTGGCTGATCGCTCCGGTCATCCTGTGGCTCGTCCTCGACCGAACACGGGCCGCAGCGGCTGCGCTGATCGTGCTCGCGCTGTGCGCTCTCACCTGCCTGGTCTATCCGCTGAGCTACGACGCGCTGCTGCGCGCAGAGCTGTTGCCGGTCGCCATCCTGACTCTGCGCAACGTCGGGCTCGTCGCGCTGCTCGCCGTCGGGATCCGCGCGCTCGTCCGTGTGCCCACTCATCGTCCGTCCACCACCAGGGAGTGAACCCATGCTGATCGCCTTCTCCGTCGCACCGAGCGGCGTCCCCTCCGACGGAGCCGAACGCTCCGATGCTTCGGTCCATGATGCGGTCGCCGCCGCAGTCCGCGTCGTACGAGAGTCGGGCCTGCCGCACCGCACGACCAGCATGTTCACCGAGATCGAGGGGCCGGACTGGGACTCGGTGATGGATGTCGTCAAACGCGCCACCGAAGCCGTGATGCCCTTCGGGTCGCGGGTCTCGCTCGTGCTCAAGGCCGACATCCGCCCCGGCTACACGGGTGAGCTCGACGCGAAGATCGAGCGGCTCGAGGCGGCGATCGACGACGTGGACACCCCGTAGAATCGATGGGTGAATCCCTCGACTGAATCGAGGGGTGCGGCGAAGTGGGCGCTCCTCTCCCTCGCCATCGGCAGTTTCGGCATCGGCATGACCGAGTTCGTCGTGATGGGCCTGCTGCCCAACATCGCCGACGAGCTGCTGCCCACGCTGTGGGCCAGCAGCCCTGAAGACGCGCTGAGCCAGGCTGGATGGCTGATCTCTCTCTACGCGCTCGGCGTGGTCGTCGGTGCTCCGACGATCGCCGGCTTCGTCGCCCGTTACCCTCGGCACCGGGTCATGATCGGACTGGCGCTGGCGTTGACCGTGTTCAATGCGCTCACGGTGTTCCTGCCGACGTTCGAACTCGTGGGGGCATCGAGGTTCCTCGCCGGTCTGCCGCACGGCGCCTACTTCGGCATCGGCGCTCTGGTCGCGGCGGAGGTCATGGGGCCCGGCAACCGAGCCAAAGGCGTCGCCTTCATCCTCACCGGGCTCACGGTGGCGAACGTGGTCGGGGTGCCGCTGGGCACCTTCCTCGGCCAGCTCTGGGGATGGCGGGCGGCCTTCGCGGTCGTGACTCTCGTCTTCGCCCTGGCGACCGTATGCATCGCGTTCTTCGTGCCGAAGCACCCCGGCTCGCCCGGGCGCACCATGCGCGAGGAGCTCGGTGTCTTCCGCATTCCCCAGGTCTGGTTCACCCTGGGCATCGGAGCGATCGGGTTCGGTGGCTTCTTCGCGGTCTACAGCTACATAGCGCCACTGGTCACCGAGGTGGCGGGCTCTCCCGAGTGGGCTGTGCCGATAGTGCTCGTGCTCATGGGGCTGGGGATGACAGCGGGCAACCTCGTCGGCGGACATCTCGCCGACATCGATCTGCGACGCACCCTGCTCTTCGGACTCGCGGCGATGGCCGTGGTGTTCGCCCTCCTCGCCGTGCTCGCATTCTGGATCGTCACGCTTGCGCTGCTCGTCTTCGTGGTCGGCTTCGTGTCTTCGGTGCTCAGCCCGACGATCCAGACCCGGCTGATGGATGTCGCCGGAGACAACCAGTCGATCGCCGCAGCGATGAACCACTCTGCGCTCAACATCGGAAACAGCCTCGGAGCATTCCTCGGCGGGGTGGTGATCGCCGCCGGATGGGGCTTCGTCGCGCCGTCATGGACAGGCGCGGCGCTCGCGGTCGCGGGCCTCGTGATCGCTCTGCTGTCCTATCGCTCGGAAGCGCGCAGACCGGTACTCGCTGCGGTGTGAGCGATGGTCCGCCTCCTAGAGTGGGGCTGTGACCGACATCGACGAGCTGGCCGTCGCCGGGACTGCCGTACTGCTGCGCCCCACGGCCGAGGGGTTCGCCGTGCTGCTGATGCGTCGACCGGATCGCGGCTCGTTCGCGGGGGCCTGGGTGTTCCCCGGGGGCAAGGTGGAGCCCTCCGACCGCCGGGAGGGGGCGGACGAGAGCGACGATGCGCGCCGCGCGGCGGTTCGCGAGACGGCGGAGGAGGTCGGTCTGATCATCAGTGATCCCGTGCTGCTGTCGCGCTGGCAGCCCCCGATCGAGGTGCCCGTCCGTATTCGAACCTGGTTCTTCCTCGCCTCAGCGCCCGAAGGCGAAGCCCGGTTCTCGGTCGACGAGGTCGTCGACGCGATGTGGCTGAGACCGGCAGAGGCCCTCGCGAGGCACGCTGCGGGCGAGTGGACGCTCTTCCCGCCGACCTGGGTCACACTGCACCAGCTGAGTCGCTTCGCCTCTGTCGATGCCGCTCTCGCCTCCGCCGGAGTGGCGCGGCACTTCTCCACCCGTGTGGTCGAATCGCCGCAGGGCAGGGACTTCGAATGGGATGGCGTACGGCTGCGCACGGGTGCGCTCCCCTGGACGATCGACGAGAGCTAGCTCGCGAGCAGCCGCCGGAGGTTGCGGCCGACCGCCTCTGTCTCGATGAGGAATCCATCGTGACCGAAGTCGCTGGTCAGCACGACCGCGTCAGTGCCGTCGAGGGTGTTCGGGATGCTCCGGGCGATGCGATGCTGGCCGTCGACCGGGAAGAGCCTGTCGCTGTCGATCCCCAGCACGAGCGTCGTGGCGGTCACGGCGCGCAGCGCCTCTTCGACGCCACCGCGGTCGCGGCCGACGTCATGGGAGTTCATGGCCTCGACGAGGGTGATGTAGCTGTTCGCGTCGAAACGGCGGGTGAACTTGTTGCCGTGGAAGTCGAGGTAGGACTCGACCGCGAAGCGTCCACCATGACCCAGAGGCGACACTCCGGACTGCCACGAACGTTGGAACCGCTGATTGAGCTCGATCGGGCTGCGGTAGTTCAGCAGCGCCATGCGTCGGGCGAGGGCGAGGCCGCGGTGCGGGCCGTCGCCGTCGGCCAGGTCGTAGTACCCGCCACCCTGGAACCGGGGGTCCATACGGATGGTCTCGATCTGCACGGTGTTCAGGGCGATCTGATCGGCCGTCGTGACCGGCGGCGAAGAGAGCACCGCGAGGCGGGCGACGCGCTCAGGGTGCGTGACGGCCCATTCGAGCGCGTGCATCCCGCCCATGGACCCGCCGATCACGGCTGCCCAGGTGTCGATCCCGAGGGAATCGGCGAGGCGGACCTGTGCCGCCACCTGGTCGCGGATGGTCAGGTAGGGGAAGCGAGATGCCCATTCGTATCCGGAGGGCGCGATGCTGGCAGGGCCTGTGGAGCCCTGGCACCCTCCGAGCATGTTCGGAGCGATCACGAACCAGCGGTCGGTGTCGAGCGGCGCTCCGGGCCCTGTGACGTCCTCCCACCAGCCCGCGGTCGGATGCCCCGCTCCGGCGTCACCCCGGACGTGGCTGTCGCCGGTGAGCGCGTGGAGCACGAGGATCGCATTGTCGCGGGCGTCGTTCAACTCGCCCCATGTCTCGAATGCGAGACGGATGCCGGGGAGCTCTGTGCCGCTCTCGGTGGGGAAGGAACCGAACGAGGCGAACCTGCGTCCGCCGGCCGGATCTCCGTCGCGCCAGGCGCCGGTCGCGGGCGGTCGTGCGCGGAGCAGACGCACGTCGGCCTCCGTCACGGGCGCCGAGGGCACCGTGTCTTCAGAGGTCGTCTGCCAGTCCATGCTCCCATTCTCGCCTGGCACGCGACCCGTCGGACGCACGTTACGGACCCGGTGCGGCGCAGGCGGATCAGCCGCCGAGCCGTCTGTGCACCGGTGGTACGCGCCCCGATACGAACAGGTGCCCCGAGCCGAAGCTCAAGGCACCTGTTCGTGTCCGATGGATCGCTCAGGCTCGGGCGGCCTCCGACACGCGGCGCGCTGCGGCGAGTGCCTCGTCGAGGTCGGCCTTGAGGTCGTCGATGTTCTCGATGCCGACCGACAGGCGCACGAGGCCGGGGGTGACGCCGGCAGTGAGCTGCTGCTCGGGCGTGAGCTGTGCGTGCGTGGTCGATGCCGGGTGGATCACGAGCGAGCGCACGTCGCCGATGTTCGCGAGGTGGCTGAAGAGCGACAGGCTGTTCACGAACTCGCGACCGGCCTCGACGCCGCCCTTGAGCTCGAACGACAGCACCGCGCCGACGCCCTTCGGGGCGTACTCGTTCGCCTTGGCGTACCAGGGGGAGGAGGGCAGGCCCGAGTAGTTGACCGACGCGACGTCGTCCCGGCCGTCCAGCCACTCGGCGATCTCCTGTGCATTCTGCACGTGACGCTCGATGCGCAGCGAGAGGGTCTCGATGCCCTGGATGAGGTTCCACGCGCTTTGCGGTGCGATGGCCGAGCCGAGGTCGCGGAGCAACTGCACGCGGGCCTTGATGATGTAGGCGAGCGGGTCGCCGACCGCCGCGGTGTAGCTGGCGCCGTGGTACGAGGGGTCGGGCTCGGTGAGTCCGGGGAACTTCTCCACGTTCTTCGACCACTCGAAGGTGCCGCCGTCGATGATCGCGCCGCCGATGGTGGTGCCGTGGCCGCCGAGGAACTTGGTGACGGAGTGCACGACGATGTCGGCGCCGTGCTCGAACGGGCGGATCAGATACGGGGTGGCGATCGTGTTGTCCACGATGAGCGGCACGCCGCCCTCGTGTGCCACGTCTGCGACGGTGCGGATGTCGAGGATGTTGATCTGCGGGTTGCCGATGGTCTCCGCGAAGAACAGCTTGGTGTTCGGGCGGATGGCGCGGCGCCATTCCTCGGGGTCGTCCTGGTTCTCGACGAAGGTGACCTCGATGCCGAGCTTCGCGAGCGTGTACTTGAACAGGTTGTAAGTGCCGCCGTAGATCGAGCTCGACGACACGATGTGGTCGCCGGCCTCGGCGATGTTGAGCACCGCGAACGTCGATGCGGCCTGACCGCTGGCGAGGACGAGGGCGCCGGTGCCCCCTTCGAGCGCCGCGAGGCGCTGCTCCAGGACGTCCTGGGTCGGGTTCTGGATGCGGGTGTAGATGTTGCCGAACTCGGCCAGGGCGAACAGGTTCGCCGCGTGGTCGGCGCTGTCGAACACGTAGGACGTGGTCTGGTAGATCGGCGTTGCGCGGGCCTTGGTCACCGGGTCGGGAGCAGCGCCGGAGTGGATCTGCTTGGTTTCGAAACGCCAGGTCTCGGGTGCGGACATGTGTTCCCCCTGGAACTGTTGGACGGTCGATTCGACTGATGTCGTTGAAGCGACAGTACGGAACATCTGCGGTTGTCAACAGCGGGTCGGAAATGTGACGTAATGAACCCGGACCGAATCCGCGGGTTGAGCATCGGGGAGATCAGCCCTGACCCAGCAGCCGCGCGGCCCATGTGCGAGCGATCACGAACGGCTCGGCGAACGTCGCCATCCCGACCGTCACGATCGCACCCTCGTACAGCAGCATCATCGCCTGCGCCATCGCGCGGGGATCAGGGACACCCGCCTCGGCGCAGAGCTCCTCGAACACGTCGAGCAGCCAGATCTTCTGACGCGAGACCTCGGGGAACACCGGGTGGTCGTCGTTGCCGTCGCCGATCTCCGCGCGCGCGTTGATCGCGCTGCAGCCCTTCGGGCTGTTCTCGTCGGACCAGGAGATCGCCGCGTCGAAGGTCGCGAGCACGCGATCAGGGCCGGGTTCGGGCACCCGGGAGAGATGTGCGGCCACATGCTCCCGCCAGCGGGCATCGCGGTGCTGGAGATAGGAGACGACGAGCGCCTCCTTCGAGCCGAAGCGATCGTAGAGGGTCTTCTTCGTGACGCCGGCCGCCTCGGCGATCGTGTCGACGCCGACGGCGTGGATGCCCCGTTCGTAGAACAGCCTCGACGCGGCGTCGAGCACGCGGCGCCCTCCGGGGGTGAGTGGTGCGAGCTCGGGAACGGACTGCGTCATGCGATTGAATATACCAGTCTGTATAGTCAGAGCATGAGTAAACAGATCGGTATACTTCATTCGGTGGTGACCGTCGCCGCCGCCGTGGCCTTCATCGGGACCTGGAGCTCGGGATTCATCATTCCGGCGTACGCCACAGTGGACGTGTCACCGTTGACGCTCCTCGTGTGGCGTTTCGTGCCCCTGGCGGTCGTCCTCCTGGCCGTCCTCCGGCTCACGGGCGGGGTGACGGGGCTGAGCGCTCGCGATCTGCGCACGCAGGCCACGATCGGGCTCTTCGCGCAGTTCGGATACTGCGTCGCGGTCTACGGCGCCGTCGCGGCGGGCATCGCGACAGGGACGGTGGCTCTCATCGATGCGGTGCAGCCATTGGTCGTGGCTGTGCTCGTCGGCCCGGTGCTCGGTCTGCGAGTGCGAGGTGCCCAGTGGGCCGGGCTCGTGATCGGAGCGGTCGGCGTGCTCCTGGTGGTGCGTTCGCAGTTCGGGTCGTCCGAGGCGCCTCCGGCGGCGTATCTGCTGCCGGCCGTCGCGATGACCTGCCTCATCATCGGCACCCTGCTGCAGCGGAGGTCGGCGGTGCAGACAGGGGTGCTCGTGACGCTGACCACCCACGTGACCGTGACCGCGGTGCTGCTCCTGGTGATCGCGGCCGTGACGGGAACCCTGATCCCGCCTGCATCCGCCTCGTTCTGGCTCGCCGTCGTGCTCACCGCGGTGTTCCCGACCCTCGCCGCCTACGGCCTGTACTGGTGGCTGCTGCGACGAGTGGGGATCACTGCGTTGCAGGCGCTCCTCTTCCTGATTGCCCCCGCGACCTCAGCCGCCGGCAGCATCCTGCTGGGAGAGCCGATCACCATCGTCACCGTCGCAGGGTTCGTCCTGTGCGGAATCGGCGTCGCGGTGGTGCTCACCAGCGAGTCGAGGCCTCAGGGGACGTCAGCGAGGTCGCAGGAGACGTCAGCGAGGCCGGCCGGAAAGTGCGACGTGGCGGCGCACGACGCGAGATAGCCGCCGGAACATCGTACGGTGGAGGAATGGTCAACAGGCGTGCGGTCGTGACGGGTGCGAGTTCGGGTATCGGAGAGGCCACGGTGCGCGCTCTGCGCGCGCGAGGCTGGGGAGTGGTCGGAGTCGCACGACGTGCGTCCCGGTTGGCGGCGCTCTCTGCGGAGACGGGTGCCTCGACGATCGCGTGCGATCTGACGGACCCGGATGCCGTCGCCGCGCTCATCACCGAGCTCGAGGCGTCCGGACCTGTGCACGCTCTCGTGCAGGTCGCCGGCGGCGCACGAGGCACGGATCGCGTCGAGAACGCATCGGTCGACGACTGGCAGTGGATGTATGACGCGAATGTGCTCTCGAGCCAGCGCCTCGTCGCCGGGCTCCTGCCGCTGCTGCGCCGGGCCGCCGCAGCTGACGGCCACGCCGACACGGTCTTCGTGACCTCCACTGCTGCCCAGGTCGCCTATGCCGGCGGCGGCGGTTACAACGCCGCGAAGGCCGCGCAGGCGATGCTGGTGCACGCCCTCCGCCTCGAGCTGAACGGAGAGCCGATCCGCGTCTCCGAGATCGCTCCGGGCATGGTGCACACCGAGGAGTTCACCCTCAACCGTCTCGGAGGAGACGCCGTCGCCGCAGAGGCCGTGTACTCGGGCGTCGAAGCGCCCCTGCGGGCCGAGGACGTCGCCGACGTGATCGCCTACGCGCTGGACGCCCCCGCGCACGTGAATCTCGACCTCGTCACGATGCGGCCCGTCGCCCAGTCGGCGAACCACCTCCTCGCCCGCGGACCGCTGCGCGTGCGAGCGATCGACTGAGCGATGACTGCGCGCACTCTCGCCGAACTCGCGGGCGACGGGCTGATCGACCTCGACTGGGCTGACGCGCTCGCTCCGGCGCAGCAGACGATCTCCGCCCTCGGTGAGCGGCTGCGTGAGGAGCAGGCTGCAGGCCGGGGCTACCTTCCCGCGGGTGAGCATGTGCTCCGTGCGTTCGAACGCCCGATGTCCGAAGTGAAGGTGCTCATCACGGGGCAGGACCCTTATCCGACTCCGGGGCATCCGATCGGCCTGTCCTTCGCGGTCGACCGGGACGTGCGCCCGCTGCCGCGCAGTCTCGGCAACATCTACGCCGAGCTCGAGAGCGATCTCGGCATCCCCCCGGCGCCGCACGGAGACCTGACCGCGTGGAGCGACCAGGGCGTGATGCTGCTGAACCGCGTGCTGACCGTTCGCCCCGGCGAGGCGGGATCCCATCGCCGCTGGGGGTGGGAGCAGGTCACCGAGCTCGCGATCCGCGCTCTCGTCGCCCGCGACCGGCCGCTCGTCGCGATCCTCTGGGGAAGAGACGCCGCACACCTCCAGCCACTGCTGGGAGAGACGCCGGTCATAGCCTCGGCGCATCCGTCGCCGCTGTCCGCCCGGCGGGGGTTCTTCGGCTCCCGCCCTTTCTCGCGGGCGAACGAGATGCTCGCAGAACTCGGTGCGAGCCCGGTCGACTGGCGCATCGGCGACGAGCCCCCTCTAAGCTGATCGCATGCAGTTCGAGCCCGGTGATCGCCGCCGCGTTCTGCCGCGCCATCTGCGACCGCAGCCGGAACCCGACGTGTTCTCGTACTCGATCCGTGCCGCACGGTCGGGCGACCTGCCATACGTTCGCGAGATCTACAACCATTTCGTCAGCAACTCGGTCGTCACGCTCGATGAGCGACGCAGCAGCATCCCCTATTGGCGGGAGAAGTTCGCGCTGCTGAACAAGCTCGGCCTGCCCTTCCTGGTGGCTGTCTCGCCGGCGGGAGTCGTGATCGGGTACGCGCTGGCGCAGCCGTGGGCGGGGAAGAACGCCTATCGATACACCGTCGAGGACTCGATCTACCTCGGGCCGGGGGCCGGCGGCAAAGGCCTCGGAGCCGCACTGCTGCAGGCGCTGATCGACGCATGCGAGCAGCTCGGCATCCGCGAGATGGTGGCCGTGATCAGCGACACCAAAGCAGACGCGTCGATTCGCCTGCATGCCAGGCTCGGATTCGTCGAAGCCGGGCGTACGGGTCGCGTCGGTCACAAGTTCGGCCGCGATCTCGGCACCGTCTACATGCGACGTGCCCTGCGCCCGAGCCGCCGGCGGAAGTTCTTCAGCATGAGCTCGGGGCGCTGAGACCCGAGATCACGCCGGGGGAGCGGGGATGACCGGGATCGCGGCCAGCAGCGTCTTCGTGTAGTCGTGCGTCGGGTGCAGCAGCACGTCCGCGGTGGTGCCGCGCTCGACGATCTCGCCGTCCTTCATCACGACGACGGTGTCGCAGAGGTTCTGCACCACCCCGATGTCGTGCGACACCAGCACGAGCGTGAGGTCGGCGGTGCGGCGCAGCTCGATGAGGAGCTCGAGGATCTGCGCACGGACGGTCACATCGAGCGCCGACAGCGGCTCGTCGCCGACGAGGATGCGCGGACGGTGGACGATGGCCCTCGCCAGAGCGATGCGCTGCCGTTGCCCGCCCGAGAACTCGTGCGGGTATCGATCGCCCATCTCGGGCTCCAGTCCCACCTGCTCGAGCACTTCGCGCACTCTGGCTCGGTGATCGCCATCGATCCCGAGCGCCCACAGCGGCTCGCCGACGGTCTGCGCGGCGGTCATCCGCGGGTCCAACGAGGCGTACGGGTCCTGGAAGACGAGCCCGGTCTGACGGCGCAGCCAGTGCAGCGATCGTGCGGATGCGGACGCATCCACCGCTCTGCCGTCGAGGGTGACGGTGCCGGACGTCGGGCGGTCGAGACCGAGAAGCAGTTTGACGAGGGTGGACTTGCCGGACCCGGACTCGCCGATGATGCCGACGGACGACCCCTCGACGATGTCGAGATCGGTCGGCGCCAGTGCGGTCTGCCGTCGGGTGCGCTCGAAGGTCGAACGCTTCGGGACCACGAAGTCGCGCTGCAGCGACCGGGCCTCGATCAGGCTCATCGTCTGCCTCCCTCAGGACGCCAGAGCGTCGCGGTGGCGTCGCGGAGGAGACCCTGCGTGATGGGGGACGTCGGAGCGGTCAGGAGCGTGCTCACGGGTGCAGCCTCGACCACGAGTCCGTCTTCGAGCACGACGCCGTGGGTCGCGACCTGTGCGAGCACCGCCAGGTCGTGCGTGATGAACATGAGAGACATGCCCTCCTCCTCGACGAGCCTCAACAGCAGTGAGAGGATCTCGGCCTGGATGGTGACGTCGAGAGCGGTTGTCGGCTCATCGGCGATGAGGAGACGCGGCCGGCACGCGAGGGCTATCGCGATCGCCACTCGCTGCCGCTGACCGCCCGAGAGCTGGTGCGGATAGCGATCGACGATCGAGGCGGGGTCGGGCAGCCGCACGCGTGCGGCCTCCTGGATCGCACGCTCGCGGGCCTCTCGCCGACCGATGCCCTCGTGGATGCGGATCGACTCGGCGATCTGTCTGCCGACCGTGCGGATCGGGTTCAGGGCGGTGCGAGGCTCTTGGAACACGATGCCGATCTCGTCACCGCGCAATCGCGCGAGTTCGCGATCCGGAAGTCCGATCAGCTCGGTGCCGTTCCAGCGGATGCTGCCGTTCGCGACCGCCCCCTCGGGGAGCAGCCCGAGCACCGCGAGAGCGGTCAGCGACTTGCCGGAGCCGGATTCGCCGATCAGGCCGAGGCGGGACCCGTCCGGCACCTCGAACGAGATGCCGTCGACGACGGTGCGTCCGTCGATGCGGACGACGAGGTCTGTCACCTCGAGGCTCATGCGATCACCGCCGGCGTATGGACCTCTGCCGCGCGGTGGCGCAGCGTGGGATCGGTGGCCTCCCGCAGCCCGTCGCCGAGGAGGTTGAGCGCCAGCACGGTGATCGTGATCGCCAGGCCGGGCCAGATGACGGACAGCGGGTGCACGCCGATGTAGCGCTGCAGGTCGGCGAGCAGCAGTCCCCAGCTCGGCTCCGTGACCGAGGCGCCGAAGCCGAGGTACGACAGGCCGGCCTCGGCGAGCACCGCGACCGCCATCGACCACGAGAGCTGCACGATGAACACGGGGGCGACGTTCGGAAGAAGATGTCGAGCGAGGCTCTGTCCGGTCGTGAGGCCGGACGCTCGCGCGGCGAGGACGAAGTCGCTCTGCTGCACGCGGCGCAGCTCGGGTCTCGTGACGCGGGCGATGTTGACGCCGAAGCCGATGCCGACCGACCAGATCACCACCCACAGCGAGCCGCCCCAGACCGATGAGATCATCATGGCGATCAGCAGCACGGGGAAGGCGATCAGGATGTCGACGAGCACGGCGACCGTCTCGCGCAGCCAGCGGGCGGTGAGCGCACCCAGGGCGGCGAGGGCTATGCCGACGAGGGTCGCGACGACACCGGCGCCGATGCTGACGAACACGGTCGTGCGAGCGCCCGCCATGAGCAGGCTGAGGATGTCACGGCCCGTGTCGTCGGTGCCGAGCAGATGCGGCCAGCTCGGGATCGACCAGCGAGCGCGCACATCGGACTCCTGAGGATCGAACGGCGTCCAGAACAGCGAGACGAGTGCGGTGAGCGCGATGACGGCGACGACGATCACGCCGAATCGCCCGGTGGAGGTTCGCACCAGCGTCGGAAGCCAGCCGCGCATCACGCCTCCCTCTGGCGCGGATCGACCGCGCGGTGGATCAGGTCGACGAGGAATCCCACCACGAGCACGAATCCGGTGAGCACGAGCAGCTCGCTCTGCACTTTGATGAGATCGCGCGTGCCGACGTCGGCGACCAGCATCCGTCCGATGCCGGGAAGCGTGAAGAGCTGTTCGATCACGACCGACCCGACGATGATGCCGGCGATCTGGAGTCCCAGCACGGTGATGATCGACAGGCCGACGGCGGGGATGCCGTGCGAGATCAGTGCCCGCGTGCGCGTGAGGCCCTTGGCTGCCGCCGTGCGCACGAAGTCCTGCCCGGCGGCCTGAAGGGTGGCGCTGCGGACGAACCGCATGAGCATCGCCCCCTCGACGATGCCGATCGTGAGAGCAGGCAGGATGAGCGACTCGAGCGCCTTCCAGGGCGTGCTCCATCCGGTGCGGGGGAAGCCCTGTGGCGGAAGCCAGCCCAGCCAGACCGAGAAGACGACGATGAGCATCATCCCCGCCCAGACGACCGGCACCGCGGCGAGTGCCTGCGCGCCGACGCTGAGGGCGGTGCCTCCGCGTCCGCCGCGGCGCAGCGCGGCCAGGATCCCGAACGGCACCGCGATGAGCACGGCGATCAGGAGGGCGAGGATGCCGAGGGGCACCGTCACCTGAGCCTTCTCGAGCAGTTCCTCACCGACGGAGGCGCCGGAGAGCAAAGACGTGCCGAGGTCGCCCCGGAAGATGCCCCCGATCCACTCGGCGTACTGCGCGGGAAGGGGGCGGTTGAGGCCCAGCGACTCGCGGAGCGCCTCGACCTCGGCGGGGGAGGCCTGGGTTCCCGCGATCAGCTGCGCGACGTCGCCGGGAAACACCCGCAGGGTCAGGAAGATCACCGCACTCGACACGAGGAGCCCTGCGATGAGCAGGACTCCTCGGACGAGCGCGTAGCGGATCACGACGTGCGCGTCATCACTGCTCGGTGGCCACGGTGACGCCGGCCAGGTTGATGCGCGAGTTGATCGAGTCCTCGGGGAACCCCGTGACGAGTGGGCTCACGGCCGTGATCGTCGCGCCGTTGTACAGCCAGTCCGCCGCATGGTCCTCGGAGACGATCCGAGCGGCCTCGGCGAGCAGGTCCGCCGACTTGTCGGGGTCGACCTCGGCCAGCGCCTCGGTGTAGAGGCTCTGCACCTCGGCGTTGTCGTAGCCGAAGTAGTACTCGGGGTTCGCGAAGTTGCCGAAGTCTCGCGGCTCGACGTGCAGCACGAAGCTCAGGTCGTAGTCGTGGTTGGTGTAGACGTCCTCCAACCAGGTCGGGAACTCGACCGAATCGACATCGAGGGTGACGCCGACCTTCTGGAAGTCGGAGATGAGGACCTTCGGGACCGTCGTGCCGTAGAAGCTCGGGATCGTCAGGGTGAGCTCGAGCTCTTCCTGCCCGGCCTCGGCGAGCAGCTCCTTGGCCTTCTCCGGGTCGTAGGAGACGACATCGGAGAGGTCTTCGTAGCCGGGGTCGAGTTCGGGGATCGGTCCGTAGAGGGTGGAGCCAGCGCCGACGGCTTCGACGAGAGCCTCGTGATCGATCGCGAGACGCAGCGCTTCGCGCACCCGGACGTCGTCGAGAGGCGCCTTGGCGTTGTTGAACGCGAGCGTCGCCTTGTCGGTGGTCCGACCGGTGGTGAGCGAGAAGTCGCCGGACTCCTCGAGCTGCGGGGCGAGATTCGGATCCACAGCGGTGAGCACCTGGACGCCGCCGTCGAGGGCGGTGTTCACTCCGGCCGTGAAGTCGGGGATGTACTGGAACTCGACCTCGGCGACTCCCGCAGGCTCGCCCCAGTACGCCTCGTTGCGGGCGAACGTGATGGCACTGCCCTTGCTCCATCGCTTCAGGGTGAAGGGGCCGGTGCCGTTCTCGGCGGTCTTGAGATCGGTCGCGTCGCCGGTCTGGAACACGAGGCCCGCGGGGCCGGTGAGCGAGAACAGGAAGTTCTGGTTCGGCTCGGTCAGCGCGATCTGCACCGTGGCCGGGTCTGGAGCTGTGATCGAGGCCACCGAGGCGAACTCGGCATTGCCCTGCAACGTCGCGTCAGTGCGCACGGCCTCGTACGAGGCGACCACATCGGCCGAGGTGAGTGCGGTTCCACTGTGGAAGGTGATTCCCTCGTTCAGCGTGAACGAGTACGTGAGTCCGTCTTCGGAGACCTCGTAGTCGGACGCGAGGCGCGGCACAGTCTCGTTCTCCTGCGTGCGGCTGACGAGACCCTCGTAGATGTTGTCGATCAGGATCTGCTCGAGCGCTGCACCGCTGGTGCGACGGATGTCGAGGTTGGTGGGCTCGAGCACGAGACCCACCTGCAGCGTCGCGTCCGGGTCGGGCTCTCCCGCCGGTTCGGTGGTCTCCGGCTCGGCGGCACCTGCGCAGGCGGTGAGGACGATGGCGCTCGCCGCGATCGCGGAGATCAGCGCGAGTCGTCGCGTACGTCGGAACATGGGGTGGTTTCCTCTCGGGGCGGCAGTTGCTGTGTGCCGATGGATCGAGCCTAGGGATGTGTCGGGGTGGTGAGGGCGAGATGTGGAACGGAAGGTCACATTCCGCGCGAAGCGAGGGACGAGGAGATCAGTGTCGCCAGCTCGGCGGGTGCGGTCTCCTGCACGTTGTGGGTGGCCTGGACGGCGGTGACGCGGGCGTGGGGCAGGCGCTCGGCGAACTCCTCCGCATCCGCCTCGCTCACGAAGCCGTCGATCGCGCGGACGAGCGTCACGGGGGCTGTCACCTCCGTGAGATCCTGCCATCCGGTGCTGTGGAGCGGTGACGGCGCCGAGACGTCGCCGGGGTCGTGGGCTGCCAGCGTCTGAGCGGCGAGGTGGGCGAAATGGTGCTTCCACTCGACACGTCCGTCGTCGCGCACACGCGTGTTGAGGAAGACGCCGCGCTCGGTGTCGGATCGGGCGCCGCCGAACCCGAAGGAGATCGCACGGTCGACGAGCTCGTCGCGCGTCTCGAAATCGGTGGGGCCGGCGTAGAACTCGCGCAGCGCGGCTGGGCCGGCGGAGGTGTCGATGCCGGGAGTGATGTCGACGACGATCAGCCCCGAGACGAGGTCGGGTCGAGCAGCAGCGAGCGCTGCCCCCGTGAGGCCTCCGAGCGACTGGCCGACGACCAGCTGTGGGCCATCGGTCCAGGCGTCGAGCGCTGTCGCGACATCGAGCGCGAGCGTGCGAGGGGAGTAGTCGACGTCGCTGCGCCAGGAGGAGTCGCCGTGCCCGGCGAGGTCGATCGCCAGCACCGGATGCCGGAGGGCGAGCACCGTCGTGTCCCAGGTGTGAGCGTTGAGCCCGGCGCCGTGCAGCAGCGTCACGCGGGGCGTCTCCTCGCCGAACCGGAGAGCGCTGACGTGACGGCCGTCGGGGAGAGGCAGCGTGACGCGCCGGACGGATGGTACAGAGACCCCCATCGCCTGCGCCTGTGCGGGAAGATAGTTGAACTCGCTCGTGTCGATCGCCACTTGCATATTCTGCTCTGTCTTCGGGGTGGTGCGGAAATGCCGCGACACTGTGACAACCTCTTGTGTGCGATCGGGTGTCAGATTGCGCATCCAGCGCGGTGGGGATCTATCACTATGCATTCCTCCGCCCGGTGTGCGGCCTGCCGGAACAAGTGCACAACGGAATATCATTGAGGCATGAGCGAGACGCGAGTGCACCTCTCCAAGACCGAGCCGGCTGCCTATCAGGCGCTCGACGCCTTCGCACGTACGGTCGGAGAGATCTGCGCCGCGAACGGCATCGACGACCGTCTCAAGGAGATCGTGATGATCCACTCCTCGCAGCTGAACGGATGCAGCTACTGCACCCGTCTGCATGTCGACAGGGCGCTCAAGGCCGGCGTCGACACGGACACGCTCATGCAGATCGCGACGTGGCGAGAGAGCGATGTCTTCAGCGATCGCGAAGAGGCGGCACTCGAGCTCGCCGAGGCTTTCACGTTCATCTCGGAGGAGGGGATCTCCGACGACGTCTACAACCGTGTCGGGGGAGTCTTCACGGAGAAGGAGTACGCAGCACTGAGCTGGGCCTGCATCTCGATCAACGCGTTCAACAGGGTCGTCATCGCCGGGCGTTACCCGGTTCCGCCGCGCGCTCCACAGGCGCAGGCGTGACCGTCCTCGACATCGGCGGCGTCAACAATTTCCGCGACGTCGGCGGACTGCCCGCACAGGGCGGGCGGATCCGTTCGGGAATGCTGCTGCGGTCGGGCCAGCTCTCGGCGGCCACCACAGCGGGTGTGCACGAGGTCCGTCGTCGCGTCTCGCACATCGTCGATCTCCGAGACGGTGAGGAAGTCGCTGCGGAGCCGACCGAGATCGAGGGGCCTGACACCACTCACCTCCCGTTGTTCCTCGGATCCGTGCGCTCGTTCTTCGAGACCGATACGAGTCTGGAAGACCTCTATCTTCATCTTCTCGAGGAGAGCGGAGAGCGGCTCGTCGCCGCCATCCGCATCATCGCGGCCGGAGAGCCGACCCTGGTCCACTGCACGGTGGGCAAGGATCGCACCGGGGTGACGGTGGCCCTTGCGCTTGCCGCAGTGGGCGCCGACCGTGAGGCGATCATCGAGGACTACGCGCTCACGGAGTCGCTGCTGCCGGCTGAGCGGTCGAATCGCATCGCCGCCTACCTGAGGGCGCAGCATCCGCAGGCGGTGCACGCGGTCGCGTTGGCCACACAGTCACCTGCGCCCGTGATGAGGGGGCTCCTCGAGCAGGTGGACGAGCGGTGGGGCTCTGCCGCCGGCTATCTCCGTGCGAACGGCATGACGGATCAGGAGCTCGGGGATCTTCGGGAGGCACTCGTGGAAGAAGTGCCCGAGCAAGGTTAGGCAACCCTTCGCGTGCTGTATGATGGATTCATCATGGAGACCTTCCTCGAGACCCGCAGCACGCGTGCCGAGCGTCGCGCCGCACGTCGTCGTGCTCACCACCTGGTGACCGCCGACGAGCACTCGTTGGCCGAACTCGAGGTCTTCCTCTCGACATTGCCGCTGTGCGCCTCGGGCCGGATCTTCATCGAGGTCGCTGACGCATCGGACATCGGTGTGATCGACGCGCCTGGCCGCATGACCGTCACCTGGCTCGCTCGAGCCCAGCGGTCAGGAGCACCCGGAACGGGTCGCGCCTGCGCTCCCGGCGAGGCGCTCGCGCGAGCGACCTGCGCCTGGGCTGACGAGATGCTCTGCGACGACGAGCTCGAGACGCACATCACCCTTCTCGGCGGTTACCTCGGCACTGCCGACATCGTCGAGCACCTGACCGGCGCACTCGACATCCAGCCCGCTCAGATCCACGCACCCGAGCGGTTCGGACTTCTGCCCGTCGAGCGCTAGGCGCTGAGCGTCTGCGGTCGAGTGCGGCTGCGGCGGACGTAGTTGCCGTCTTCGAGTCCTGCCTCGATCTCGAAGCGGTTGCGCAGGGGGTCGCGGCCCGCGAAGAGATAGAGCACCGGAAGCAGCACTCCGTACCGCAGCCACTGCGCCTTGTGCACGGCTTCGTGCCGCAGCATGGCGTCGCTCGGTCGTGCGTCGCCGGTGAGGAAGCAGCCGCCCACGCACACCCCACCGCGATTGAACGTCCAGTTCGGCATCCCCTGGAACACCCAGAGGCCGGCGCGTCTTTCGACGGGTCCGGTGCTCCACAGCGAGCCCCAGCACCAGCCGACGGCCGTACCCCACCAGTAGCCGAGTCGGCTGATCGGCGAGCGGAGCAGGAACGCGGGAATTCTACGGTCGAGTCGTCGACCACGGGCCAGGGCGAGATCGGCGGCGGGCCGCCAGTCGGCGGTCATGCGACGGCACCGACGAGGCGGAGCAGGGCGCCGAGGTCGTCGACCGCGTCGGCGGGAGAGCGAGGGGCGAACCCGGCGATGGTCGCACCTGCCAACGGCACGCGTGACCGCAGTGCCCGGATCGCGGCGCTCAGAGCAGCAGGTGCGAGTCCGAACGGGGCGGGGGAGGAGACACCGGCGATCTCGGCGGGGTCGAGCACATCGACGTCGATGTGCACCCACACGCGCCGCGCACCGGTCGCCTCGACCGCGTCGGCCAGCGCATCGGGCGAGTCGAGATCCCGGACGGACAGCTGGGTGAGGCCCTCGAGAGCCTCCACCTCGGAATCCTCGAGGTTGCGCATGCCCACCGTGACCACCCGGTTGCGGGAGATCCCGGGAGTGACGGCGAGCTGGGGTTCTCCCTCGCCCAGGACTGCGCGGAGTGCCATGCCCGAGAAGGCACCGGAGGGCGACGTGTCGGGTGTGTGAAGGTCGGCATGGGCGTCGCACCACACGACGGCGAGGTCATCGGTCCCGCCGGGGAGAGCCGCCAGCGCGGCGACCGTCACGCTGCAATCGCCGCCGATGATCACGGTGTCGGCCGTCATGCTCTCGTGGACGAGCTCTCTGGTGCGCAGGAGCGCACTGAGGCGGCGAACGCCTGTTCCCAGAGACTCGCCCGCCTCGACAGGCACGTCGAGCACCGTCGTGGCTGCACGTGGAAGATCGCCGGCGATCGCCGAGGCGCCGTCGACGAGAAGCATCGCGCGCGCGGCGGGGGAGCCCTGCCACTGCGGAACGACGAGGAAACGCACCATGAGTGCCTCCAGCTGGGAAAGAGGAGCGGGCGCCTCGGACGCGAGGATCCGAGGCGCCCGCAGATGTGTCAGGAGCCTTCGATGGCCTGGCGAGGGGCGGAGCCGCCGGACTTCAGCTCGGCGAGACGAGCCTCGACCTCGGTGAGCTCACCGAGGTCCTCGAGGCTCTCGAACTGCGCGTCGAGGCTGGACGCAGCGAGTTCGATCTTGCCCTGCGCAAGAGCCTCCTGGCGGCGGACCTTGTCTTCGAAACGGCCCAGTTCGCTGGTGGGGTCGAGGACGTTGATCGACGAGACCGCATCCTGCACCTTCGTCTGCGCCTCGGCGACCTTGGCGCGAGCGAGCAGCTCGCTGCGCTTGTTCTTCAGCTCGCCGAGCTTGTCCTTCATGCCGTTGAGGCCGGACTTCAGCTTGTCGACGATCTCGGTCTGCGCGGCGATCTGCGGCTCGGCGCCGGTCGCCTCGCGCTCAGCGCTGATCTGGCGCTGGAGCGCGATCTTCGCGAGGTTGTCGAACTTGTCGGCGTCTGCGGCGTCGCCCTTGGTGCGCATCTCGTCGGCCTTGCGGCTGGCGGCGAGGGCCTTGTTGCCCCATTCGGTGGCCGCCTGGACGTCTTCCTCGTGATCGCGCTCGAGGAGGCGCAGGTTGCCGATGGTCTCGGCGATGGCCGACTCCGCATCGGCGATGCTGTTCGTGTAGTCGCGAACGAGCTGGTCGATCATCTTCTGCGGGTCTTCCGCAGAGTCCAGGAGGGAGTTGATGTTCGCGCGGACGAGGGTCGAGATTCGTCCGAAGATGGACTGCTTGGTCATGCGTGGTTCCTTTCAGAGGGTCGGACTCGATGTCTGGGGTCGATGTGTGTGCGGTTCAGAAGCGTCGCCCTCCCGAACGGCCGCTGCGTCCGCTGGAGCGGCTGCCGCCGCCTCCGCCGAAACCGGAGCTGCGGAATCCGCCGCCTCCGCTGGAGCGCCAGCTGCTGCTGCGGGAGGAGCCACCGCCGCCTCCACCACCGGAGAGCAGGCCGCCGATGATGCCGCCGAGGATGTCGCCGCCGAGGCCGGAGCCGCCGGAACCGGATCCGCCGAAGATGCTGCCACCTCCGCCGCCCCAGCTGTCGTTCTGGTATCGGCTCGGATTCATCGCCTCGACGTCGGCCTGCGCGGATGACGTGGCTTGACGGACGAGATCGAGCGAGCGACCGGCTTCGGTGAGCGCCGCCACGGGGTCGGTCGCGCGCAGGTTCAGTGCCTGGGTGAGGGAGGCCTCGGCCTGCGACAGCCGCGTGCGTGCGGTCGACCCGACCGTGCCGCGGCGCGTCTCGATGTACTCACGGGTCGCGCGGATCTCGGAACCGGCCTGGGTCAGCGTCTGCTCGAGCATCTGCTGCGCTCGGCGGGTACGCTCCGCGGCCTGCGTGCCCTGGGCGATCGCGGCATCGATCTGCGTGTTCGCGGCCGTGAGGGCGTCGAGCACCCGCCGGGGATTGCGTGAGGCTCCGGCGAGGCCGGTCTGGGCCAGCTGCAGCTGGCGGACGGTCGCCGTGGCGACCGAGGCGATCGCTCCGTCAGGGTCTGGCAGCTGCTGCGCGGCGGCGATGTCTGCCTGCAGCTCGGTCACCAGGGCCTGCGCCTGCGCTTCGATGTCCGTCAGCTCGGAGCCGAGCGCGGTGATCGCCTGAACCAGCTGAGCCGCCTGTGCGACGGACTGCTCAGCCGTGCGGATCGCGAAGGCGGCCTCGCCTGATCTTCCCGCGGCGATCGCCTGTGCTGCGGCCTCGATCGAACGGTCTGCGAGCAGCGCGCGCTCCTGGGCCTGCGCCGGGTTGTCCGCCACGGTCGACAGAGCCGTGGGGTCGTAGGTGTCGGCGAGAGCCGAAAGAGCGGAAGCCGCGCCGGCGAGGACAGGTGCGAGCGCTGCCCGTTCGCCCTTGACGCGCTCGAGCTCCTGCGGGGCGTTCTGCTCGAGCTTGCGAAGGGCGTCGAACGCCTCGGTGTTCTCGTCGAGAACATCGTCGATCTCGTCACAGATCTGGATGATGCGGATGTGCCACGCGCGACGATCGTGGACGGTGTCCTCGATCTCGTCGTCGAGCTTCTGTTTGAGATCGAACGCCTCCGACATCTTGGCCTTGGCGGTCTCGACTGCGCCGGTGAACGCCGAGGTGGCCGCTTCGCCGAACTGCGCGACGGCGAAGCCGAGCTCCTCCCGGCTCGAGGTGATCGCATCGTCGGCCTGCACGAGGGCGGCACCTGCCTGTGTCTGCACCTGCTCGTCGGTCAGAGTCGAGAACGGATCGTTCGGATCGGGCTTCTCCGGCATGGCCCCGCGCCTGCGTATCTCGGCGTTCCTCCGGGAGCGGCGGACGAGCGCGATGACGAGCCACACGACCAGGCCGAGTGCGATGACGGCGACCACGATCAAGGTGGCTCGCAGAGCGCCCGCCCCGCCGTCACCCTCGATCTCGTCGGCAGCGAGGACGATCATGCCCTCCCAGTCCTCCTGTGCCGCCAGGCCCTGGATCTTGTCCTCCACATCGTCGAGCTTGCTGTCGCTGAGCGGACCGTCGGGGGCGGCCGAGATGTAGTAACTGCGTCCGTCCACCGCGATCGCGAGAAGATACTGCTCGGAGCCGAGGTTGTTGCTCTCTGCGACGGTGTCGGCCCAGGCGACGTTGTCGGACGGCGAGGTGAAGTCGTCGACGAGGACGACGAAGAGGTCGGAGGAGGAGTTGTCGCTGAGCGTCTGGAGTCGAGCCTCGACAGCATCCTCTTCGCTCGCGCTGAGGACGTCAGCGTCGTCGGTCACGTACCCCGAGTCGAGAGTGACCGGATCGGTCGCAGACGCGGCCGAGGCGGAGAACGCCCCTGCGGCCGCTGCCGCGGTCAGCGCGGCCAGCGCGAGCCACCGTGTCTTCATCGTGTTCCCTCCGACCGGCAGCCGAGCCCCATGGCACGAGTCTATGCACTGAGACCGACACGCGACAGCTTCCGAGCGGGGATAGCCGTTCGCCCTCAGCGGAGACACATACGCTGGATGGCATGGACGACAGGTATGGATCGGATGTGCTCGCGGCCGGCTGGCGGGAGCGCGCGGCGAGGCCGGTGCCGCAGGTTCCTGCAGAGCTCGATCTCGTCGTCGAGGTCGCACAGGACGGATTCTGCGGAGCGGTCACGCGGGTGCAGGGCGGCAACGTCGAACTCGAAGATCGAGTCGGGCGCAAGCGCCTCTTCCCCCTGGGCGGCGGGTTCCTGATCGACGGATCGCCTGTGCGCCTCACAGTCCCCGCCGCGAAGGAGCAGGGACTCCGGCGAACGGCATCCGGATCCTTCGTGTCCGCCGACCAGCGAGCCAGGGTCGCACTGCCCAGCCGCATCCTGGTGGAGGGCAAGCACGACGCCGAGCTCGTCGAGAAGGTGTGGGGCGCAGACCTGCGAGTGGAGGGTGTGGTCGTCGAGTTCCTGCAGGGCGTCGATCTGCTCGATGAGCTGCTCGCTGCAGAGCCGCCCAGCGCGTCACGCCGCTACGGGGTGCTCGTCGACCATCTCGTGCCGGGGTCGAAGGAGTCGCGCGTCGCCGATGCGGTCGCCCGCGGGCCGCATGGAAAGCACGTACGCATCGTCGGCCATCCCTTCGTCGATGTCTGGCAGTGCGTCACCCCTCGCGCCATGGGCATCGCGAAGTGGCCCGAGATCCCTCGAGGGACGGACTGGAAGACGGGAATCTGTCGCGCGTTCGGCTGGCCCTACGAGACGCAGGGCGACACCGGCCGGGCCTGGCAGCACATCCTGTCGAAGGTGCACACGTATCGTGACCTCGAACCCGCGCTCCTCGGGCGGGTCGAAGAGCTGATCGACTTCGTGACCGCCCCTGCGCACTGATCCGCGGTCTGTGCCGCTGATCGGCGCCGACTACCCTGGAACCATGCCCGAACCCCGCACCTTCCGCGACGAACCGGTCTCCTTCGTGCGCCGCAGCGGCCGCATGTCCGACGCCCAGGAGCGCGCTTTCGAAGAGCTCGGACCGCACTACCTTCTCGACGTCCCTCGCGATGTCGCCTGGACCTCGGTGCACCCTGAAGCGAGGCTCGACCCGACCGCCGAATACGGGCGGACGGCCGATCTGTACGTCGAGATCGGCTCCGGGCAGGGGCATGCGATCGTCGCCGCCGCGTCGTCGCGCCCCGGTGATGACTTCCTCGCCGTCGAGGTCTTCCGCGCCGGGCTCGCCAGGACGATGCTCGATGCCGACCGCGAGGGCGCTCGCAACGTTCGTGTGGTCGAGGCGAATGCGCCGGAGGTGCTCTCGTCGTACCTGCCCGAGGCAGCCGCGGCGGAGGTCTGGATCTTCTTCCCCGACCCATGGCATAAGAAGAAGCACACCAAGCGCCGGCTCGTCCGCCAGGGGTTCGGCGACACCGCCGCCCGCGCGCTTCGCGACGGAGGTCTCCTCCGACTCGCGACCGACTGGGAGGACTACGCCCTGCAGATGCGCGAGGTGTTGGACGCCGAGCCGTTGTTCGAGCGCGCGTTCGACGGCGAATGGGCGGAACGATTCGACGGAAGAGTCATGACGGCCTTCGAGCGCAAGGGCATCGCCAAGGGACGCGACATCCGCGATCTCGTGTATCGGCGGAAGTCGCGCGCGTGATCGACGCTCAGCGCACGTCGACGACCTGGCCCGCCGTCGTGCCCGCGCTGCTCGTGTGCCTTGCCGCACCGGCATTCTTCGTGGCGCAGATCGCGTGGCTGGGCTGGGTGCTGATCGCGCTCGGCGTCGGCGCAGCCTGGCTCGTCGAACGGCGCCTGCCGTCGTCGACGGATCAGACGGTGAGTGTCGGCGGGCGGCGTGAGAGCGCTCGCGTGATCGGAGTGAGCCGTCAGCCCTCGCTCACCCGGGACCTCTCGCTGATCGCCCTCGGCATGCTCATCGTGAGCGTCATCCCGCTGGCGGCCGAACTCGACAACCTCGCCATGCTGCGGTTCACCCTCGCACTCGGTGGCGCCGTCGTCGTGCCGTACGTCGTCTCCCGCTTCCTCTTCCGTGACCGCGCGATCAGCTTCCCCTGGCGAACAGGGCAGCGATGGGGGCGGCTGCAGTGGGGGTGGCTCGTCGCGGTCCTGGTGCTCGGATGGCTGATCCTGCCGTTCTACTTCATCACCAGCGGCGTCTATCAGAACTGGCCGGTCGTCGATTCCCCGGACCTCATCGCGCGACTCTTCGTCGGGGTGGGAGCCGTCGGCATCTGGGATGAGCTCTTCTTCATCTGCACCGTCTTCGCGCTGCTACGCCGCCACTTTCCCGATGTCCTCGCCAACGTCCTGCAGGCGATCGTGTTCGTGTCGTTCCTGTGGGAGCTCGGCTACCGCGAGTGGGGCCCCCTGCTGACGATCCCGTTCGCCCTCCTGCAGGGGTTCATCTTCGTGCGCACGCACTCGCTCGCCTATGTCGTCACCGTGCATCTGCTGTTCGATGCGGTCGTCTTCGCCGTGCTCGTGCATGCGCACAACCCGGGGCTGCTGCCGATCTTCCTGATCTGACAGCGCGCGAGGCTCGATACGATCGAGTCATGCTCATCGTCGGACTCGTCCTCGCCGCGGCCGCTGCCGCGTTCCACGTCTTCATCTTCGCGCTCGAATCGCTCAAGTGGACCGAACCCGAGACGAGGAAGATCTTCGGCGTCGCCAGCGAAGCGGATGCCGTCACCATGAAGGCCCTCGCTTTCAATCAGGGCTTCTACAACCTGTTCCTGGCTCTCACCGCGCTGCTCGGTGTCGGTTTCGTGATCATCGGACTCACGACGGTCGGACTCACGCTGGTCTTCGCCGGCACGGGAATGATGCTCGCCGCAGCGCTGGTGCTGGTGCTGTCAGACGGCACCAAGCTGCGTGCGGCCGCGATGCAGGGCACACTGCCGCTGCTCGCCGTCATCGCGACGGCGATCGGTGTCTCGCTCGGCTGACTTCCGCGCTGATCCTGTTCGAGGGGTGACTTCGCGGGGTGCACGGGCCACACTCGATGCATGAGCGACTGGGTTCTGCACGTGGACATGGACCAGTTCATCGCTTCCGTCGAGGTGCTGCGCAGGCCCGAGCTCGCGGGACTTCCCGTGATCGTCGGCGGCAGGGGGGACCCGACGGAGCGAGCGGTCGTCTCGACGGCCTCGTACGAGGCGCGCGAGTTCGGCATCGGATCGGGGATGCCGTTGAAAGTGGCGGCACGCAAGGCGCCCGACGATGCGGTCTTCCTGCCGGTCGACCACGACGCCTACGAGTCGGCGTCGACCGAGGTGATGTCGACGCTGCGCGCGCTGCCGGGGGTGGTGCTCGAGGTCATCGGCTGGGACGAGTGCTTCCTCGGCGTCACGACGGATGACCCCGAGCGGGTCGCGAGCATTGCTCAGACCGCAGTTCTCGAGTCGACCGGACTGCACTGCTCCGTCGGCATCGGCGACAACAAGGTGCGTGCCAAGATCGCGACCGAGTTCGGCAAGCCTCGCGGCATGTTCCGACTCACCGCCGAGAACTGGTTCGAGGTGATGGGGGACAGGCCCACGCGCGAGCTGTGGGGAGTCGGTCCGAAGGTGCAGAAGAGGCTCGCCACGCACGGCATCGCGACCGTTCGGGAGCTCGCCGAGGCGGACCAGGATCAGCTCGTCGCGGAGTTCGGGCCGCGAATGGGTGTGTGGTACCGCGACCTCGGGTCGGGTCTCGGACCGAGTGCGGTCGACAGCACCCCCTGGGTGGCGCGCAGCCACAGCCGGGAGACGACGTTTCAGCAGAACCTCACGACGGCCTCGGAGGTGCGGTCGGCGCTGACGGAACTCGCAGGTCAGGCCTTCGACGACTGCGCCGCCGAGGGGCGCCCGGTGGTCCGCGTGCACCTCAAGGTGCGGTACGCACCGTTCGAGACGAAGACCTTCGGTCGCAAGTTGCCAGAGCCGACGACCGAGCGCTCAGACGTCGTCGATGCAGCTCTCGCACTCGGCGCCACGCTCGATCGCGACCGTGAAGTGCGACTTCTCGGTGTGCGCGCCGAGATGGCGATGCCGCGCGGTGGCGGCCGGACGGAGCGCACCCCCGTCAGAGGTCGAATCTGACGGGGGTGGTCACACACCGGGAGTTCAGAACTTCAGGAGGACCTTGCCGACGCGTCCCGCGGTGTTGCTCGCACGCACAGCGTCCGCCGCGTCCGCGGCGTCGAAGACGCCGGCCACCGGCAGCGTCAGGGTGCCGTCGCTGACACGCTGGATGAGCTCGCCGAACAGGGCGCCGCGCGTGGCGGCATCCATGGTCTGGATGACCTTGCTGCCCCAGAAGCCCTTGACGGTGGCCTGCTTGAAGATGACGTCGCCGGACGCGATCTCCATCGTGGGGGAGTTCATGGCGCCGAACGCGACGAGGGTTCCGCCCTCGCCGAGGAGCGACAGCACGTCACCCGCCGACGAACCGCCGACAGAGTCGATGCCGTAGGCGATGTGCGCGCCGCCGGTGATCTCGGCGATCTGCTGACGCCAGCCGTCGTCGTCGGTCGAGACCACGTTCTCGATGCCCTGTTCGCGGAGTTCTTCGACACCGGCGGAGCGACGCACGAGGCCGATGACGTTCACGCCACGGGCGGCGCCGAGCTGGGCGAGCATGCGCCCGACTGCACCGTTCGCCGCGTTCTGGACGATCCAGTCACCCTTCTCCGCCCCCAGGAACTGCAGCAGGCTGATGGTGCTGAACGGCATCGAGACGAGCTGCGCCGCGCTCTCGTCGCTGAGCGACTCGGGAACCGGGATGAGCCCCGCGGCGTTCGCGACCACGTACTCCGCCCAGGCGCCGAACGTGCCGCCCGTCGCGACGCGCTGGCCGACGGTCAGGCTGTCGACGCCCTCACCGAGAGCGTCGACGATGCCGAGAGCCTCGGTGCCGGATGCCGCGGGCAGCTCGGGCTTGAAGCCGTAGGTGCCCCGGATGGTCCAGAGGTCGTGGTTGTGGATCGGCGACAGTACGATCTTCAGCCGCACCTGACCAGGGCCGGGCTCGGGCGTGGGGCGTTCGGTGACGGTCAGAACCTGTTCGGGATCGCCGAAGATGTCATGGGTGAGTGCGCGCATTGTGTCTCCTCGTGGGATGGATCGTGGGGGATGTACGGGGCGGATCAGTCGTCGGTGACGGTGATCTCGACGTCGATGTTGCCGCGGGTCGCGTTGGAGTAGGGGCACACCTTGTGGGCGGCGTCCGCGAGGGCCTGAGCCTGCTCGTGGGGGAGGTCGGGGATGACGACCTCGAGCTGCACGGCGAGTCCGAAACCTCCCTCTCCGTTGGATCCGATCTGCACGCGTGCGCCGACCGACGAGTCGGTGATCTTGACCTTCTGCGTGCGGGCGACCGACTGCAGAGCCGAGTGGAAGCACGCGGCGTACCCGGCGGCGAACAGCTGCTCGGGGTTCGCCCCGTCGCCGCTGCCGCCCATCTCCTTCGGGATGGCGAGGTCGAGCTCGAGGTTGCCTTCGCTCGTGGCGACGCGGCCGGCGCGTCCGGCTCCCGTGGCGAGTGCCTCAGCGGTGTAGAGAGCGTCCATGGTGTGGATTCCTTCCGGGTTGTGGTCAGTCGGCACGTGGTGTGCGCGTGAGGGGCGCGGGGGTGGCCCCTGTCTTCTGCAGCCGCTCGGTGAGCTCCTGCAGCTCGGCGATCAGACGGTGACGCTGGTCGTCGTCCTGCATTCCGGCGAGGGCTGCGATCGTGGTGTGGACCGGCGCGACCTCGGTGCGCAGTGCCGTGCCCGCCTCGGTCAGCCCCACCGTGACGACCCGCTCGTCGGCCGAGCTGCGGGCTCGGATCACGTACCCCGCCTGCTCGAGGCGACGGACGAGGGGGGAGAGGGTGCCCGAATCGAGCTGCATCGCGTCGCCCAGCGATCCGATCGTCTGCTCGCCCTCCATCCAGAGGATCGCGAGAACCAGGTACTGCGGGTAGGTGAGACCCCAGGGTGCGAGGAGCGCTCGATAGGCCTGCGTCGTCGCTCGTGCGGCGGAATACAGCGAGAAGCACACCATCTCATCGGTCACGGGCATTCCACAAGCATTGCACACGATTAAGTTGTGCACAATCTAAGTTCGATCGAACCCTCGCTACGATGAGGCCGTGCGGCTCCGTCCCGTCGACCTCGTCGACATCTTCGTCTACCTCGTGGTGCTCGGCGTCTTCATCCAGCTGTTCCCCGAGGTCATCTCCGAGTCGTTCCTTCTCGCACTGCTGACAGCGGTACTGCTCAAGGTCGTGCTCGAGGGAGTGCTCTTCGTGAAGAAGCGCATCGTGGCGCGCATCCGCGGCACGCGCAGCCACGGGATCAGAGTGCTGAACGTCGCCGCATTGCTCTTCGTCCTTCCTGGCAGCAAGTTCCTCGTGCTCGAGATCGTGGCGTGGGTCTTCGGCGACGCCGTGTATCTGGGTGGGTTCTTGCAGGTGACCGCACTCATCATCGTGCTCATGCTCGCAAGGGGCGGTGTTCGGCGGATCATCGATCCTCCGAGCCGCGAGTCGCAGGCAGGCTGATACTCGCTCGCCGTCGGCACGCAGATATCGTGACACCTGTCTAATTGCTAGCTAGGCTAGTAGTCATGGAACGCTACATTCGCCTGCGCTGGGTGGGCTTGGTCTTCATCAGCATCGCCGTGTCGCTGATCATCGTCGATTCGACGATCGTGAATGTGGCGATCCCGGCGATCGTCGACGACCTGGGCATCACCTCCACCGAGGTGCAGTGGGTGCAGGAGGCGTACACGCTGGTGTTCGCCGCTCTGCTCCTGGTGTTCGGCAGCCTGGCGGATCGCCTCGGACGACGGCGGGTGATGATCGTCGGCGTCGTCGTCTTCGCGGCATCCTCGGTGCTCGCCGCGTTCGCACCCGACGGCGGGATGCTGATCCTCGCCCGTCTCGCGCAGGGAGTCGGAGGATCGATGATCCTCCCGACCACTCTCTCGATCATCAACGCGACCTTCCGCGGCCGCGAGCGTGGCATCGCCTTCGCGGTGTGGGGCTCGACGATCGGTGGCATGGCGGCCGTGGGTCCGCTGCTGGGGGGATGGCTCACGACCGAGTTCTCCTGGCGCTGGGCTTTCGGGATCAACATCCCGCTGGGGATCATCATCGTCATCGGGGTGCTGCTCACGGTGGCCGAATCGCGCAGCGATCGGACGTCGAAGATCGACGTCGTCGGGGCGATCCTCTCGGTGATCACGATGGCCAGTCTCGTGTTCGGTCTGATCGAGGGGCGCACCTACGGGTGGTGGCTCGTCGACCAGCGCCCGCAGATCGGTGACTGGACCTGGCCGCTGGATGTGTCTCCGATCCCGTTCGCCTTCGCGGTGGCCGTCGCGGGGCTCGTCGCCTTCATCGCCTGGGGCGTGCACCGGGAACGCCACGGACGGTCGACCCTTCTGGCTCTGCGACTGTTCTCCATCCCGTCCTTCCGCAACGGCAACATCGCTGCCACAGTGGTCTCGCTGGGCGAGTTCGGCATCATCCTCGCACTGCCGCTGTGGCTGCAGTTCGTCCTGGGCTTCGATGCGCTCCAGACGGGCCTGCTGCTGCTCGCGCTGGCGGGCGGGTCGTTCGTCGCCAGCGGTGCTGCAGGCGCGGCGAGCGGCAAGATCGCTCCGGTCTGGGTCGTGCGCGCAGGCCTCCTCGCCGAGATCGTCGGAGTCGCGGGCGTCGGCTTCGTCATCGCACCCGACGCCTCGTGGGTGCCCCTCATCCCGTTCCTGTTCGTCTACGGACTCGGTGTGGGCCTCGCCACAGCTCAGCTGACGGGTGTCGTGCTCGCCGACGTGCCGGTCGACGACAGCGGCGCGGCGTCGGGGACGCAATCGACCTCCCGGCAGCTCGGAGCAGCACTGGGAGTCGCGATCCTCGGCACGGTGCTGTTCACGAGCACGGCCGGGATCCTCTCATCGTCGCTCGACGCACGGGGGCTTCCGATCGAGCAGCGCGATCAGATCGTGTCGTCCGTCGTCGACAGCGCGGGCGGGGCCATCAGCGGGCTGGAGGCGCAGCCCGAGACCGCCGGGATCGCAGACGACGCGAAGGCTGCTTTCTCCGACGGCACGCGATTCGCCGCGTGGACCGCGGCAGGGTTCTTGTCGCTGGGTCTGCTCTCGACGATCTCGCTCGGCGCCGGTGCGGGTGCGAAGCCACGCCGAGACGAGGGCTCTGAAGCGCCGCGGAGCGGTGCGTCCGACTGAGGGAGTCCCCGCGCTTAGCGGTCCGCTGCTCGATCGTCACGTGCGGCACGGCGACGACGGGGGCGCGTTCCGGGTCTTGCCTCCGCGGGGCGCACCTCTGGAGGAATCGCGGTGCGGTCGCCGGAGAGCCATCGAAGCCATGTCGTGCTCGGGTCGCCCTCGAGCACCAGAGAGCGCACGAGCAGGGTGAGCGGAATCGACAGGATCGCCCCGAGCGGTCCGATGATGAACGTCCAGAAGATCACCGAGAGGAAGCTCAGTGTGAGGCTGAGGTCGACCGCGTCGCTGACGAACTTGGGCTGCACGAGGACCTGCAGCACGACGTTGACCACGCAGTAGACCGCGACGACGGCGAGGAGCAAAGGCCAGTCGCCGACGACGAACGCGAGGATCGCCGGCGGCACGAGCCCGAGGATGAACCCGATGTTCGGGATGAAGTTCGTGACGAACGCGAGGATCGCCCAGACGATCGGAACGGGGATCCCCATCCACCACAGCGCGAGCCCGTCGATGACCGCGACGATGGCGCCGAACGTGGCGTTCACGACGTAGTACCTCCGGATGCCGGAGTTGAGTCGCACGATGCGCTCGATCGTCGCTCCCTCGGTCGCTGCGAAGAGCGCGGGGGCCTGACGGTAGCGGGCGGCATCGACGGCCATGAAGATGATGTACGCGCAGACGAAGAACAGCGCGGTCGCGACGCTGAGCACCGTGCCGCCGACGCTGCGAACGAGCCCGAGCAATGTCTCCGGATCGAGCACCGAGGCGGCGGCATCCGAGGCTTCCGCGTCCAGTCCGAGCGACTGCAGAGTCGAGACGAGCTGATCTGCGGCTCGGTTCAGACCACCCTCGGAGACGAGGTCGGTGATCAGCCGAGCGAACTGCGTGCCTGCGAGCCACAGCAGTGCCCCCATGGCCACGAGAATCAGATAGGCGAGAGCGATGACTGCCGTGGTGCTCGCCCACCGGGGCCAACCTCGGCGATCGAGCGGGCGGCGCAGGGGCTCGCAGATGATCACGATCACGATCGCGAGTGCGACGGGCCCGAACACCGCACGGAGGAAGTACACCCCGGCGAGAGCGACCGTTGCGGCCGCGAGCGTCAGGAGAACGCGCAGGCTGGGGGAGAGCCCTCCGACCGTCGCGGAATCCGGAGCGGGAGAGGTGCGTGTGGGGCCGTCGTTGTCCTTCGGCCGACGATTGCGCAACATCTCACGAATCATAGGCGGTGGGTGCTGCTCCCGGACACGGCAGATCAACGCGAAGAGCCGCCTGAAAACAGGCGGCTCTTCGCGATGCGGAATTCTGCGGACGACTTGACATTCGTTCCGACAAGAACCTGTGTGTGCCCCCGACAGGAGTCGAACCTGCGACCTACGGTACCGGAAACCGGCGCTCTATCCACTGAGCTACGGAGGCGTACCGGTCGACAATATCACTGCTCGGGAGTGGTCTCCGACTCACCGGCCTCGGTGACCGGCGCGTCGCCCAGTTCGCCGAGGGCGGTGGCCAGCTTCTCGGCGAGGTAGCGGTGGCCGTCGGTCGACGGATGCTTGCGGCCCACCTCGACGTCGATGACCGACAGATAGTTCTGGTCGGTGATCCACGCCTGCGCGATGGGGGAGATGTACCACCAGCTGCGAGCCGCGGCGAGTTCGGCGAGATCGGCGTCGATGCGAGCGGTCTCGGCACCCACAGGCAGCTCGTGCGGTGCGGGGCCGAGGATGACGATCGTCGCCTCCGGGTACTTCGCCGCCATCGCGTCCCAGGCGGCGGTGACGGCTTCTCTGTACCCGGCCTCGCCCTGGGCCCGGTCGTTGATCGACCCCTGCAGGACGATCAGGTCGGGGGCGAGCGCGGGATCGAGAGTGGCGATGCGCTCGCCGAAGGCGGGGCCGTCGAGTCCGGGCTTGAGATAGCCGCTGCCGCGGACGCCGTCCACGATCGTCGCGCCGTCGATCAGGTCGGCGAGCCGATACGCGTAGCCGAGGGTCGGGTCGGTCGCGGCCGAGCCGTAGGTCCAGGAGTCGCCGAAGACGAGAACGGTCGGATGCTCGGGAAGGAGAAGCGGAGCAGGCGCGATCTCGACCGCCTCCTGCTCACCTGCCGCGGCACCGACGGGAGTCGAGGACGGCACCGGAACCCACGGGCGCCAGACGCCGAGGACGACAGCGGCGAGCGCCAGGATCACGGCGACGGCGAGGGCTGCGACGGGCAGTCGACGACGGGCGGGTGCGGCCTTCATGGCATGACTGTAGATCACGATCCCGCCCCCGCAAATTCGGGCGCGTGACGCGCCGTAAACTGGGAGGCCTATGAATCCTGAAACGCTCGCCACAGCCCTCCTCGCCGTCCTCGCACCGATCGCCGAGCAACGACGTCCTGGCGAGCCGCTCGCGCTCACCGCCTCGGACATCGTCTTCGAGCGCCCTCGCAACCGCGACCACGGTGACTGGGCCTCGAACATCGCGATGCGCCTGGCGAAGCCGTTCGGCACGAATCCGCGTGAGCTCGCGCAGCAGATCGCCGACGGACTCGCGCAGGTCGCCGGCGTGCAGAGCGCCGAGGTCGCGGGTCCCGGGTTCATCAACATCCGCCTCGATGCGGCTGCCGCCGGTGCCCTGGCGAAGGTGATCGTCGAGGCGGGCGCCGAGTACGGGCACAACGACACCCAGGCCGGGCATTCGATCAACATCGAGTTCGTGAGTGCGAATCCGACCGGACCGCTCCACATCGGCCATACCCGCTGGGCAGCGCTCGGCGACGCGATCGCCCGTGTGCTGGCGGCCTCCGGAGCGCAGGTCGCCAGGGAGTACTACATCAACGACGCCGGCGTGCAGATGGAGCGCTTCGCGAACTCGGTGCTGGCCGCCGTCAAGGGCGAGCCCACCCCCGAGGGCGGGTACGCCGGCAGCTACATCGGCGACCTGGCGGCGCGTGTCCTCGCAGCGCGGCCCGACCTGCTCGATCTTCCCGACGACGAGCAGGTGGTCGTCACTCGTGAACTCGCCTACGGGTTCCAGCTCGACGAGCAGAAGCTCTCGCTCTCGAAGTTCAACGTCGACTTCGACGTGTGGTTCTCGGAGCGCACACTGCACGCGAAAGACGACGAGGGGATCAGCTTCGTCGACCGCGCCGTCGACCGCCTTCGCGAGCAGGGCCACGTGTTCGACGACGAGGGCGCGGTGTGGGTGCGCACGACCGACTTCGGAGATGACAAGGATCGTGTGATCCGTCGCTCCAACGGCGAGTACACCTACTTCGCCGCCGACGCCGCGTACTACCTCAACAAGGGCGACCGGGGATTCGAGTACAAGCTGTATCTGCTGGGTGCCGACCACCACGGGTACGTGCATCGTCTCAAGGCGATCGCGGGCGCGGCGGGGGAGGACCCAGAGAAGAACGTCGAGGTGCTGATCGGGCAGCTCGTGTCGGTGGGCGGAGCACGGCTCAGCAAGCGCGCCGGGAACATCATCGAGATGGATGATCTGCGCGAATGGCTCGGCACTGACGCACTGCGCTATTCGCTCGAGCGCTCGCCTGCCGATTCGCCTCTCGCGCTCGACCCCGAGCTGCTGCAGAAGCGCACGAACGACAACCCGGTGTTCTACGTCCAGTACGCGCACGCCCGCACGCACAACGTCGCGCGCAACGCCGCCGACTCCGGGGTGGATCGTTCGGAGTTCGCACCCGAGACGCTCACGCACGAGACCGAGAGCGCGCTGCTCGGCGCTCTGCAGGAGTTCCCTCGCATCGTGGCGTTCGCCGCCGAGGTGCGCGAGCCGCACCGTGTGGCGCGCTATCTCGAGGAGCTCGCGGGGTTGTACCACCGCTGGTACGACAACTGCCGTGTCATCCCGCAGGGCGACGACCCTGTAGAGACGGTGCACCGCACGCGTCTGTGGCTGAACGACGCCGCAGGGCAGGTGTTCCGCAACGGGCTCGACCTGCTCGGCGTGTCCGCTCCCGAGCGCATGTGACTCCTGCTGCCGTCCGGTGCCGTAGGGCAGGATGGCAGCATGAGCGACGACAACCACACCCTTCCATACCCCGCTGCGGATTCCGAGCACCCGACGCTCGTGATCCCCGGCGGGAAGGACGGCTCGTCTGCCGACGGTGTCGCGTCATCCGCACGCACGCGCAAGCGCTGGCCGTGGGTGCTGCTGATCCTCGTGGTGGTGGTGGGCGCTCTCGTCGTCGCGGCGGAGTTCATCGCGCGGGCGGTCCTGCCCGGCACAGTGCGGGGGATCGTGATCGAGCAGCTCGACCTTCCCGCCGACCAGGAGCTCGCCGTCGAGGCCGACGGCATCCTGCTGCCTCAGCTGATCGGTGGAACGCTCGACCGCCTGCACCTCTCCACTGATTCCGTGACTCTCGAAGGGATCACCGGCGCCGTCGACGTCACTGCCACCGGTGTCCCGCTGCGCGGCGGCGATCTGCGCGACGCGTCAGGCACCATCCGCATCGACGAATCGCAGTTCACGGCTCTGCTGTCGAACACCGATCTGCCGATCGACACTGTCACTCTCGAGGCGCCGAACGCGACGGTCGCCGGCTCCGTCAGCGTGCTGGGCCTCGCGATCCCGGTCTCCCTCACCGTCACTCCCGGCGTTGCAGAGGGCGATGTCGAACTGACGCCTGTCGGGTTGACGATCGGCGGTCTCGAGGTCGACGCGGATCAGGTCGGCTCGACCCTCGGGGCGCTGGGGGACCGGCTCACCGAGACGCAGCGCATCTGCATCGCCGATCAGCTGCCCGCCGGCATCGCACTCACCGACCTCGAGATCGATGGAACAGAGGCGGTGATCGACGTCGACGTCGACGGTGCCATCGCGACCGACGAGAGCCTGCTCGAGAAGGGCACCTGCCCGCGCGGGTGACGCTCAGCCGTCGTCGGAACCGAGGCGGGCGTCCCGTTCGGCCTTCTGCGCCGCGCGAAGCTCCGACGTCGCGAGCGCGACCTCGGCCTCAGCGCGCTGCACTCGACGCTGGGGGAAGGTCGTCGCGCCGAACCGGGCATGCACTCGGTCTTTCCGTTCCTCTTCCGACGTGACGATGTAGGCGCAGGAGATCAAGATGACCTGAGTCGACAGGTTGAGCCAGATCAGCAGCGCGAGCAGGGTGGCGAAGGACGCCAGCAGCGGATTGCTCGTAGCGCCGCCGATGAACAGTCCGGAGAGCTCCTGCAGCACGAGCAGCCCGATGCCGCCGATGAGAGCCCCGATCCAAAGGGAGCGCCTCGATGGTCGCAGACCGGAGAGCAGCCGGAACACACCTGCGATGAGCACCGTGTCGAGCACGAGCACGACGACGACGGAGACGATCCGGATGCTCCAGGACGCTGCCGGCGAATCCTCGGAGATGCCGAGCAATCCGCTGATCCAGGTGATTCCGAGCCGGCCGGCGAAGGTGACGGCCGCCGCGGCGACGAACAGCACAGCGACACCGGCCGCGAGCAGCAGGTTGCGCAGCAGCACCCAGATGAACAGCACATCCGCGTGTGCGGTGCCCGCGAGGACGCGCACCGCCCTGCGCAACGACCCCACGGCGCCGAGCGCCGAGCCGATCAGAGCGACCGTCGAGACGGCGCCGGCGATCGACAGCGAGATCGGCTCCTTCAGATCATCGGGATCGACCACCCCGTTGTCGCCGATGAGGCCGGGCACGACGGCCTGGACCGCGGAGATGATCGCGTCCCAGGCGTCGGGGTTTCCGGCCAGCCACAGCGCGGCGATCGAGAAGCCGAGGAGGACGGCGGCGAACACGCTGAACAGAGCGCGGTACGTCACGCTGTCGGCCAGCATGGGGCCCCGGCGCTCGGAGTAGAGCAGGAAGGCCCGCACCGGGCGACGTGTCAGTGCCCAGCGGATCGCCGCAGTGCTGACGCGCGCGATCAGGCCTGGGCGTCGGGCATCGGGTGCTGCGGATTCGGTGCTCATCTCCACCACCTTACGAGTCGGGGGAAGTGTCTGCAGGGGGTTGACGCCGAGCGTCACCGTGACTGCTGCGGCATGCACCGTGCCCTAGAATCGGGGGCAACCTCGCAGTGCGCGCATCCGCCCGAGACTCGTCCCACGATTGGTGTTCCTTGCTTTCCCCTGCCGACTCGCTCGCCCCGGAATGGCTCGTCGTGCCCGACGACGTGAATGATCTGCCCGCCGCTGTCTGGCCGGCATCCGCAGTTCGCGGTGACGACGGAGCGCTGCAGATCGCCGGCATCGCCGCGACCGCTCTCGCCGAGACGTACGGAACACCGCTGCTGGTGATCGATGAGTACGAGGTGCGTTCCCGCGCTCGCGCCTTCCGCTCTGCGTTCGACACGGCTGCGGCCGACCACGGAACGACCGCTCAGGTCTACTACGCGGGCAAGGCGCTGCTGACCACGACGATCGCGCGTTGGGTGGTCGACGAGGGGCTCCGCATCGACGTGTGCACCGGGGGCGAACTCGAGGTCGCGCTCGCCGCGGGCGTCTCTCCGGCATCCCTGGGCTTTCACGGCAACAACAAATCGGTCGTCGAACTGGAGCGCGCCGTCGAGGTGGGCATCGGCACGATCATCGTCGACAGTGCGATAGAGATCGAACGTCTGGCCGCGATCACCGCCAGAACCGGCACTGTGCAGCGGGTGCTGGTGCGGGTCATCAGCGGTGTGCACGCCGAGACCCATGATTTTCTCGCAACGGCTCACGAAGACCAGAAGTTCGGCTTCCCGCTGCCCGACGCCGAGCAGGCCGTCGCCCGCATCCGCGAGATCCCCGGCCTCGACTTCGCCGGACTCCATTGCCACATCGGATCGCAGATCTTCGGCGTCGCGGGCTTCCGCGAGTCGGCGTCGCGCGTGCTCGAACTGCACGCCGCGTTGCTCGACGGCGGAGCGGTCCCTCAGCTCAACCTCGGCGGAGGGTTCGGCATCGCCTACACGAGCGTCGACGATCCCACGCCGATCGAGACCCTCGCGGGCGAGATCGTCGCCGCAGTCGCCGAGGGATGCGACGCGCGCGGCATCGCCGTGCCGGCCCTGTCGTTCGAGCCCGGCAGAGCGATCGTCGGCACAGCCGGGGTGACGATCTACGAGGTCGGCACGACCAAGGACGTCGCGCTCGACACCGGAGCCACGCGGCGGTACATCAGCGTCGACGGAGGCATGAGCGACAACGCCAGGACGGCGCTCTACGAAGCGCAGTTCTCGGCTCGCCTCGCCTCGCGGCTCGGCACGGGATCACCGCAGCTCAGCAGGGTGGTCGGCAAGCACTGCGAGTCCGGCGACATCGTGGTCGACCACGAATACCTCCCCGCCGACGTGTCTCCCGGCGACCTGCTGGCTGTTCCCTCCACCGGGGCATACTGTGCGCCGCTCGCCAGCAACTACAACCACGTACCTCGCCCTCCGATCGTCGCCGTGCGCGACGGCCGGTCGGCGATCATCGTCCGCGGTGAGACCATCGCTGACGTCCTGTCGCGCGATGTCGGCGTCGAGGCGTCCGAGCGCCACGGGTGAACCGCGCGACGAACGACGCGGTTCCCGACGTAGCACGACTGAACAACCCTCCTAAGGAGAGATGCAATGACGACTGAGTACCGACGACTTCGGGTGGCGCTCCTCGGCGCCGGAGCGGTCGGCTCCCAGGTGGCCGACCTTCTGCTGCGCCACGGCGACGAACTCGCCGACCGTGCGGGCGCCACGCTGGAGCTGGCCGGCATCGCGGTGCGCAACCTCGATGCCCCGCGCGAGACCGATCTGCCCAAGGAGCTGTTCACGACGGATGCCGAATCTCTGATCCTCGGCTCCGACATCGTGATCGAGCTGATCGGCGGCATCGAGCCTGCCCGCACGAGCATCCTCCAGGCGATCGGCTCCGGTGCCGACGTGGTGACGGCCAACAAGGCGCTGCTGGCGACCCATGGTCCGGAGTTGTTCGAGGCGGCCGACCGCGTGGGCGCATCCGTCTACTACGAGGCGGCCGCTGCCGGGGCTATCCCGATCATCCGGCCGCTCCGCGATTCTCTCGCGGGCGACCGCGTGGTGCGCATCATGGGGATCGTGAACGGCACGACCAACTACATCCTCGATCGCATGGACACCGAGGGTGCCGACTTCGCCGACGTGCTCGCCGACGCGCAGCGCCTCGGTTACGCCGAAGCAGACCCGACTGCCGACATCGAGGGATTCGACGCTGCACAGAAGGCGGCGATCCTCGCGAGCCTCGCGTTCCACACGGCGGTTCCGCTCGATGCCGTGTACCGCGAGGGCATCACGACGATCACGGCGTCGATGATCGAGGAGGCGCGCGCCGCAGGCTTCGTGATCAAGCTGCTCGCCGTGTGCGAGCGCATCGAGGCCAACGGCACCGAGTCGATCTCGGTGCGCGTCTACCCTGCGCTCGTCCCCAAGTCGCACCCGCTCGCCTCCGTGCACGGCGCCAACAACGCCGTCTTCGTCGAGGCCGAGGCGGCCGGTTCGCTGATGTTCTACGGCGCAGGTGCGGGCGGAGTGCAGACGGCATCCGCTGTGCTCGGAGACGTCGTGTCGGCGGCTCGCCGACACATCGCCGGCGGTGTCGGCGTGGGGGAGTCCACCAGGGCCAACCTCCCGGTGGTGCCGATCGGCCACGTCACGACCCGCTACCAGATCACTCTCGAGGTCGCGGACGCCCCGGGCGTGCTCGCGACCGTCGCCGGCATCCTGAGCGACGGAGCGGTCTCGGTCGCCACCGTCGTGCAGACCGTCGAAGGGGAGGACGAGCCGACCGCGCGTCTCGTCATCGGCACGCACCGTGCCACGGATGCCGCGCTCAGCGCCACGGTCGACGCGCTCGCCGACAGCTCTGTCGTCGAGCGAGTCGTCTCTGTGCTCCGCGTGGAAGGCGAGTGACGGTGGCAGCGGGGCGCACGGTCGAGGTGACCGTCCCGGCGACCAGCGCCAACCTCGGCCCCGGTTTCGACACCCTCGGACTCGCGCTCAGCGTCTACGACACTCTGCTGGTGACCGAGCTCCCCGCGGGAGCGCTCGAGATCGAGGTCTCGGGCTCCGGAGCCGCAGAGATCCCGCGTGACGGCTCCAATCTCATCGTCCGCACGATCGCGCACGTCTACGCGGACGCCGATCGGCCCCTTCCGGGGCTGCGCATCGTCGCCGAGAACGGCGTGCCGCACGGTCGTGGTCTCGGGTCCTCGGGTGCGGCGGTCGCAGCCGGCATCCTCGCGGCCAAGGGACTGCTCGAGGGTGATGTCGAGATCAGCGACGCCGACATGCTGCGCCTCGCCACCGAGATCGAGGGACACCCCGACAACGTGGCTCCCGCGCTGTTCGGCGGGCTGACGATCGCGTGGATGGGCGAGCGCGGGGCGCAGCACAAGAAGCTGCTCGTGCACCGTGGTGTCTCACCGCTCGTGCTCGTGCCCTCGTACACGATGTCGACGTCGAAGGCGCGATCGCTGCAGCCCCCTCAGGTCTCGACGGCAGACGCGGTCTTCAACGTCTCGCGTTCCGCCCTGCTCATCGCCGCGCTCACGCAGAGTCCCGAACTGCTGCTCGACGCCACGGCCGACCGCCTTCATCAGGACTACAGAGCCGAGGCGATGCCCGAGACTCAGCGGCTGGTTCAGACGCTCCGTGCGGCGGGCTTCGCCGCTGTCGTCTCGGGTGCAGGGCCCAGCGTCCTCGTGCTCGCAGACGGCCCCGGAAGTCGTCAGGACGCCGTGGAACTCGCCGAATCCACGACCGACACCCCGTGGGACGCGCTGCTGCTCGCCGTCGACGTACGTGGTGGTACAGTGGGGAATCGAGCGGAGGGCTCCACGTGACTGCGTGAATCTGGCCCCATTGCAACTCTGCAAGACCCGCACGCAAATCCCTGTCGCACTGCTCTCACCGAGAACCTCGTTCTTTTCGAGAACCCAGTGCAGAGGCTGGCTGACGCCGAGCGTCAGTCCGTGCGATCGCGCGCAGCACCCGTTGTGCGCGTGCCGCTCATGTCCCCGAGACCGAAGAGGGAGTACTCGTGGAGAATTTCTCCGAGACCCAGAACGACCAGGCGGCACCTGCCGCCGACGCTGCGGCGAAGGCCGCAAGCTCCGACGCCGCGACGACTGCCGCGACCGAGGTGGCGCCGGCCCGCAAGCGTGCACCGCGCCGAGCGAGCACCGCGACCGCCGCCGCGAAGGCCGAGAAGGCTGCAGCGTCCGCTGACGGCGCACCGGCGGCCGAGGCCCCCGCAGTCGAGGCCCCCGCAGCTGACGCAGCACCCAAGGCCAAGGCACCGCGCCGCAGTCGCGCGAAGAAGGCCGACGCAGACGCCACCGCCGAGGCTCCCGCAGCGGCCGAGGCTCCTGCAGCGTCCGCACAGACGCCCGCCGAGGCCCCCGCAGCGAAGAACTCCGACGGCAGCGAATCCGCTGACGCGGCCGGTTCTGCGGATGCCGCTGGCTCCTCCGACGAGCCGAAGAAGACCACCGGTCGCGGACGCCGCACGGCGAAGAAGCCTGCGGCCGAGACCGAGGCTCCTACGACCGAGAAGCCCGTCGACGCAGCCCAGGCCGATGCGGCCCCTGCGGCCGACTCGTCCTCCGACTCCGCCGACGGCGGCGAGGAGCAGGGCGGCCGCAACCGCAACCGCAACCGCAGCCGCAACCGTGGTCGCGGCCAGAACGGCACCGGACAGGGCGGCGAGCAGCAGCCGCAGCAGCAGCAGCAGAACGCGCCGGCCGAAGACGAGGGTGGCAACGGTCGCAACCGCCAGCGCAACAAGCGTCGCGGCGGCGTGCCGACCGACGAGTTCGACACCGAGATCGGCGAGGACGACGTCCTCGTTCCGATCGCCGGAATCCTCGACGTGCTCGACAACTACGCGTTCGTGCGCACGACCGGGTACCTCGCCGGCCCGAGCGACGTCTACGTCTCGCTCGGACAGGTCAAGAAGTACAACCTGCGCAAGGGCGACGCGATCGTCGGCTCGATCAAGCAGCCGCGCGAAGGCGAGCAGCAGGGCCGTCAGAAGTACAACGCCCTCGTGAAGGTCGACTCGATCAACGGCCTGTCGATCGACGACGCCGCGACCCGCGTGGAGTTCGGCAAGCTCACTCCTCTCTACCCGCAGGAACGTCTGCGTCTCGAGACGGTGCCCGAGAAGCTGACCCAGCGCATCATCGACCTCGTCGCTCCGATCGGCAAGGGACAGCGCGGCCTCATCGTCGCACCGCCCAAGGCCGGAAAGACGATCGTCCTGCAGCAGATCGCGAACGCGATCGCGCAGAACAACCCCGAGGTCCACCTCATGGTCGTGCTCGTCGACGAGCGCCCCGAAGAGGTCACCGACATGGAGCGCACGGTCAAGGGCGAGGTCATCGCCTCGACGTTCGACCGTCCGGCAGAAGACCACACCACGGTCGCCGAGCTCGCCATCGAGCGCGCCAAGCGCCTCGTCGAACTGGGCCGCGACGTCGTCGTGCTGCTCGACTCGATCACGCGCCTCGGCCGTGCGTACAACCTCGCTGCGCCGGCGTCCGGCCGGGTGCTCTCGGGTGGTGTCGACGCCTCGGCGCTGTACCCGCCCAAGCGCTTCTTCGGTGCCGCACGCAACATCGAGAACGGCGGATCCCTCACGATCCTCGCCACGGCTCTCGTCGAGACCGGCTCCAAGATGGATGAGGTCATCTTCGAGGAGTTCAAGGGCACCGGCAACAGCGAGCTGCGCCTGTCGCGTCAGCTCGCCGACAAGCGCATCTTCCCGGCCGTCGACGTGAACGCGTCGAGCACCCGCCGCGAAGAGATGCTGCTCTCGACCGACGAGGTCAAGATCACGTGGAAGCTGCGCCGAGCCCTCGCGGGCCTCGACCAGCAGCAGGCGCTCGAGGTGGTCCTGGGCAAGCTCAAGGAGACCCACTCGAACGTCGAGTTCCTCGTGCAGATGCAGAAGTCGATTCCGACGCTGCCCTCGGGTTCGCACGGACACGACAGCAACATCCGCTGAGCGGAGCCGGAGTGTTCGAGTCCGTCCAGACTCTGATCGACGAGCATCGCCGGGTGCAGGAGGAACTCTCCGACCCGGCGGTGCACGCCGATGCTGCTCGGGCGAAGCGCGTGAACCGCCGCTACGCCGAGTTGTCGAGGATCGTCGCCGCCTACGAAGCGTGGGTGGCGGCCTCCGAAGATCTCGACGCCGCACGTGAGCTCGCTCGTGAGGACGAGGCGTTCGCTGCCGAGGTCCCGTCGCTCGAAGAGGACCTGCAGTCGGCGCAGGAGAAGCTCCGGCGACTCCTGATCCCGCGGGATCCTGATGACGCTCGCGACGTGATCATGGAGATCAAAGCGGGGGAGGGCGGTGCCGAGTCGGCGTTGTTCGCCGCCGATCTGCTGCGCATGTACATCCAGTACGCGGCCTCCAAGGGGTGGAAGACCGAACTGCTGGAGCGCAACGAGTCCGACCTCGGCGGCTACAAGGACGTCCAGGTCGCGATCAAGGGCTCCTCGACCGACCCCGCTCAGGGCGTCTGGGCCCACCTCAAATACGAGGGCGGTGTGCACCGCGTGCAGCGCGTGCCGGCCACCGAGTCACAGGGGCGCATCCACACCTCGACCACCGGAGTGCTGGTGTTCCCCGAGGTCGATGAGCCTGACGAGATCGCCATCAACCAGAACGATCTGAAGATCGACGTGTTCCGCTCATCGGGCCCGGGCGGCCAGTCGGTGAACACGACCGACTCTGCTGTGCGCATCACCCACCTGCCGAGCGGCATCGTGGTGTCGATGCAGAACGAGAAGTCACAGCTGCAGAACCGTGAGGCGGCGATGCGCGTCCTTCGCGCACGACTGCTGGCGAAGCAGCAGGAAGAGCTGGATGCCGCGGCGTCAGACGCGCGCAAGTCGCAGATCCGCGGGATGGACCGCTCGGAGCGCATCCGCACGTACAACTTCCCCGAGAACCGGATCGCCGACCATCGCACCGGCTTCAAGTCCTACAACCTCGATCAGGTGATGGACGGCGCGCTCGAGCCGATCATCGTCAGCGCGATCCAGGCTGACGAAGAGGCGCGACTCGCCGCAGTGGGCTCGGACTCCTGAGCACACGGCGCGTCGGTCGTCGCCCGTGTTCCGATCAGGTGCGGGCCGCGTACCGGTGCTCGGGTCGTCCGGTCGCGCCGTAGCGCAGGCGCACCTCCACGACGGTCCGGGCAGCGAGAGCCGCAAGGTGACGCTGCGCGGTGGCGCGCGAGATCCCGACGGCCTCCCCGACCTCGGCGGCGGAGGCCTCGCCGTCGCCGAGTGCGGCGAGCACGAGCTGCTCGGTCGCCGAACGCGAGACCGACACCGGTTCTCCGGAGCCGTGCAGGATCGCCAGAGCACGATCCGTGTCCTCCTGCCGCAGAGGTCGGTCGCCGGAGAGCAGGTTGCGGTATCGCGCATAGCGCTCGAGCAGGCCGACCAGCGCGCGTCGGTCGAAAGGCTTCAGCAGATACCCGACGGCCCCTGATCGGAGCGCTCGGCGCACGGTGGGGGCGTCATCCGCGGCCGAGATGAGGATCGCATCGATCTCGGCCTCGCTCACCAGGGCGATGCCGTCTCCGTCGGGGAGGAACACGTCAGCCAGGAGCAGGTCAGGGCGCGACGAGCGGATGCGCTCCCGCGCCTCGGCGACCGACCGCACCGGCTCCAGAGCGGTGAACCCCGGTTGGTCGTCGACGATGCTGCGATGCAACAGGCCGACGCGGAAGTCGTCGTCGAGGATCAGAACGCGCAGGGGGTCGGTCATGTCTTCTCCTTGGTCGTCGGAAGGTCGGCCACGGCTCGGCCGATGCGGGCGGCGAGGACGGCGCCGTGCTCTTCACCGCCCGCGTCGATGATCCAGAGGTCTCCGCCACGGCGGCGCGCGATGTCTCGAGCCAGCGGGATGCCCAGACCGTGACCGTGCACGCGGTCGGGGTCGCCCTCGCCCGGCGGGCGCGGCGCCATCGGATCGACGCCCTCGAGTCCCCGTCCGGAGTCCGCGACCGTGACGACCAGCGCATCGCCGTCTCCCAGCACCGCGACCTCGACCCAGCGGGGGATCCGCGTTCCGGAGGCGGCTGCTTTCACCGCATTGTCGACGAGGTTGCCCAGCACGGCGGCGACGTCTTCCGGCTCTGCGACGCTGCCGATCAGCTGCGTCTCGTCCGCGATGCGCAACGCGACGCCGCGCTCACCGGCTTCGATGCCCTTCGCGCCGAGAAAGGAGTGCAGGAAAGGATCACTGAGCAGTTCGAGTCCGGCGACGGGGAACGCGACCGAGCCGCGGTCGACGAGCTCATCGAGAAAGCCTCTAGCGTCGTCGATCCTCGCCGCATCGATGAGCCCGGCGACCACGTGCATGCGGTTGGCGAACTCATGACGTTGCACGCGTAGCGCAGAGGTGACGGCGCGCACGGTCTCGAGCCGCTCCGTCAGCGCGACGAGGTCGGTGCGGTCGCGGATGATCAGCACGTCTCCGAGCGGTCTCCCCTCACGGATGACCGGTCTCGAGTCGAAGTACAGAACGCGTCTGTCCACGACGGCGGTCGATGTGGTGCGCCTGCCCGTCGCAGTCTCGACGACGGCGGGAGGCAACCCGAGGGCCGCCAACCGCCGTCCGACAGGCGAGTCGAGGCCCAACATCCGGTCGGCCGCCTCATTGCTGACCCGCACGACCCCGGCGACGTCGACAGCGAGCACCCCGTCGTCGACGCCGTTGAGCACTGCTGTCTGATTCTGAACGAGCGCCACGAGCTCCTCCGGCTGGACGCCGAGCGTGAGCCGCTCCCAGCGACGACGCAACAGGAGGAACGCGATGAGCGCCAGAGCCACAGCTCCCGCAGCTGTGGCGCCGATCGCAGCGAGCAGGGGTGGCAGGTCGTCGAAGACCCCGGTGCGCTCGAACCCCACGCTCACCTCGCCGACGGGCACACCGGCTTCGTCATGCACCGGGACCTTGGCTCTCGCCGACTCGCCGAGGGTTCCGGTCTGCCAGTCGACGACCTCGTTCCCGGCGAGAACCTCCTCGAAAGGTGTGCTGACCGTCTGGCCGATGCGCGAGCTGGTGGGGTGGGCGAGGCGGATGCCGTCTGCATCGGCGATGACCACGAAGAGTGCACCGGTGCGGTCGGAGACGGCCGACGCGATGCGCTGCAGTTCGCCGTTCCTGAGCTTCTCGGCATCCGGGGGCTCGTGTGCCGACGAGATGCGCGCGACCTCGGCGCGAACCTGCGGGTCCTCGGCGAGAGTCCTGGCGATGCCGAGCGCGGTGGACTCGGCCTCGGCGCGCAGCTGTTGCACGGTGAGGGCGAGGTACACGCCTGTGCACAGCGCAACCACGAGGGTGACCGTGCCGAGGTGCAGCAGCAGCGTCCGTGTCGCGAACCGAGGTCTCGTCGTCTTCGACACCGTGTTCCCTTCGCGCGGGGTCATCGCGCAATATGCGCAGAACCCACGCTACGCGCACAACGTCCGGGAATGCGGCATACCGCGCTCGCAGGGGACGGATTGCCTAGTCTCGTCAGGATCCGTCGCAGTCGACGGAGCTTCGACGAAGGAGTCACCGCATGCACGACGTACTCACGGGCCTCTCAGCGGCAGCAGAAGATGCGCCGACGTACGACGTCGCCTTCGTGCCGCCGGAATGGGCCCTCGTGCTCCTCGGATTCACCATGGTGCTGGCCTTCATGACCCTGATCATGACGAAGCGGCTGACTCCCATGGTCGCGCTGATCCTCGTGCCGACCGTGTTCGGTCTGTTCGCCGGTGCCGGGCTCGGCATGGGGGACATGATCCTCGACTCGATCGCCACCATGGCACCGACCGCCGCGCTGCTGATGTTCGCGATCATGTTCTTCGGGATCATGATCGACGTCGGCCTGTTCGATCCGCTGATCCGCGTGATCACCCGTGTTCTCGGCGACGACCCGGCGAAGGTAGTACTGGGCACGGCGATCCTCGCGGGAGCTGTCTCTCTCGACGGCGACGGCTCGACGACGTTCATCATCACGACGTCGGCGATGCTGCCGATCTACCTCCGTCTCGGCATGAGCCCGGTCGTTCTCACCTGCGTCGCCGGGCTGATGAACGGCACGCTGAACATCGTGCCGTGGGGTGGGCCGACTGTGCGCGCGGCGACCGCACTGGGCCTGCAGCCGACCGACATCTTCGTGCCCATGCTGCCGGCGCTCGGCGTCGGCATCGTCGTGACGCTCGGCTTCGCCTGGATGCTCGGTCTACAGGAGCGCCGTCGTCTCGGGCGCCTCGACTCCGAGGCGCTGCTCACCGGCGCAGACGGTGGAGCTCTGTCGACCGTGCCCAAGATCTTCCGCGGTGCCGGCCCGAAGCCCGGCGCCCGCGCAGCTCTGCGCACCGGCAACATCGTCGTCGTGGCCGGCGGCCGCGGCCCGGTGTCCGCGGCGAGCGTCGACCCCGCGGACACCGCGATGGCGGACACCATGCTCGACCCCGCACGGCCGACGCTGCGGCCGCGGCTCATCTGGTTCAACCTCGCTCTCACACTCGCCGTGATGGTTCTCCTCGTGCTCGACATCATGCCGCTTCCCTACGTCTTCATGGTCGGCGCCTCGGTCGCGCTGCTCGTCAACTTCCGGGGGATCAAGGAGCAGGCGTCCGAGATCGTGGCACACGCCCCGAGCATCGTCGGAGTGGTGTCGATGGTCATCGCCGCCGGGGTTCTCGTCGGCGTGCTGACCGGCACCGGCATGGTCGACGCGATGGCGACGTGGATCACCGATGTGCTGCCGCCGGCGCTCGGGCCCTTCCTGGCACCCATCACCGGGGTTCTGTCGATCCCGTTCACGTTCTTCATGTCGAACGATGCCTTCTACTTCGGCATCCTGCCGGTGCTGTCCCAGAGCGCCGCGACCTTCGGCATCGATCCCGTCGAGATGGCGAGGGCGTCGATCATCGGCCAGCCGGTGCATCTGCAGAGTCCCCTGGTGCCGGCGATCCTGCTGCTCGTCTCGCTCGCGAGCGTCAACCTCGGCGATCATCACAGGAAGGTGCTCTGGCGTGCGGTGATCGTGTCGTTGGTGATGCTCGCCGTCGGCATCCTGTCGGGCGCGATCCCCTTCTTCGTGGCCCAGTGAGCGATATGCTCAGCCCGTGATCACCCTTCTGTTCCGCGCGCTCATGTATCTCGTGTCGGCAGGCCTCGGCCTCATCGTCGCCGATCTCGTGCTCGAGGGCTTCCGGATCGAATGGGACAGATGGTGGGGATTCGTGGTCTGCATCGTGATCTTCGCGGTCCTGCAGAGCGTGCTCGCACCCTGGGTCAGCAAGCTCGCCGATCGCTACGCGCCGGTCCTGATGGGCGGTATCGGGATCTTCTCGACGCTCATCTCCCTCGTCGTCGTCGTCGTCCTGCTGCCGATCGGCGGGTTGCGCATCGTCGATCTGACGGGCTGGCTGCTCGGATCCGTGATCGTCTGGCTCATCACCGCGCTCGGCAGTGTGCTGTTGCCGTTGATCTTCCTGCGAAAGAAGGTCGACAAGGCCCGGTCGCGTCGCGGGGCGTGAGGCACTCGCGAGAGCGTCAGATCGAGTAGTCGGGCGCGGTGAGCACGGCTCTGGTGTCCTCACCCATGATCCGTGCCCGCGGCTTCGCAGGCACACCGACGAGGATGCTGTCGGCCGGCGCATCACGGGTCACCACAGCGTTCGCCCCGACCACCGATCCTGCGCCGATCGTCACGGGGCCCAGGACCTTCGCCCCCGCGCCGACCGCGACGCCGTCGCCGAGGGTGGGGTGGCGCTTGCCGGCATCTCGCGTGCGACCGCCGAGTGTCACCCCGTGGTACAGCATCACGTCGTCGCCGATCTCCGCCGTCTCGCCGATGACCACACCCATGCCGTGGTCGATGAAGAAGCGACGGCCGATCCGAGCCCCCGGGTGGATCTCGATGCCGGTGAGCCACCGCGAGATCTGCGAGGTGGCTCGAGCGACGAGTCGCAGCCTGCGACTCCAGAGTGCGTGCGAGACGCGATGCGCCCAGATCGCATGCAGACCCGGATACAGCAGGGCCACCTCTGCGTCGCTGCGCGCCGCAGGGTCGCGAAGGCGGGCTGCCGCGACGTCCTCGCGCATTCGGCCGATCATGCCCATCGAGCGGATCAGCCTTCGCGAAGGTCTTCGTACAGAGCGGTCGAGAGGTATCGCTCGCCGAACGAGGGGATGATGACGACGATGGTCTTGCCCGCAGCCTCAGGGCGCCGGGCGACCTGCAGGGCGGCCCAGATCGCGGCGCCGCTCGACATGCCGACGAGGATGCCCTCCTTGCGAGCAGTCTCACGCGCGACACGGACGGCGTCGTCGAAGGTGACGTCGATGACCTCGTCGAGGACGTCACGATCGAGGATCGGCGGCACGAAGTTCGGTCCGATGCCCTGGATCTTGTGCGGTCCAGGGTGTCCCTCGGTGAGGATGGGGGAGTCCTTGGGCTCGACGGCGACGATCTGCACTCCCGGGACGCGCTCCTTCAGCACCTGTCCGACGCCGGTGATGGTTCCGCCGGTGCCGATGCCTGCGACCAGGTAGTCGACGGAGCCCTCCGTGTCGCGGAGGATCTCCTCGGCCGTGGTCTTGCGATGGATCGCGGGGTTCGCCTCGTTGGCGAACTGCTTCGCGAGCACCGCACCCGGCGTGCGGGCGGCGATGTCCTCCGCCTCAGCGACGGCGTGCGTCATGCCCTTGGTGGGATCCGTGAGGACGAGCTCGGCGCCGAACGCCTTGAGAAGGATGCGCCGCTCTTTCGACATCGAGGCAGGCATGGTGAGGATCACCTTGTATCCGCGCGCGGCACCGACCATCGCCAGGGCGATGCCGGTGTTGCCGCTGGTCGCCTCGACGATCGTGCCCCCGGGCTTCAGCTCGCCCGACGCCTCTGCGGCGTCGACGATCGCGATGCCGAGCCGGTCCTTGACACTCGAGGCCGGGTTGTAGAACTCGAGCTTGGCCAGCACGGTGGCGCCGAGGCCCTCGGTGACGCGGTTCAGGCGGACCAGGGGAGTGTTGCCGAAAGCGGTGGTGATGTCGGAGTGGATACCGGGCATGGGGAGAGCCTTCCTGTGCGGGGGGACTGCGCGCTCCAGCCTATGCGAGGGGCCCGGAGGGGTGGGCAATATGACACCTGACGCGCTCTACGCTGGATCCATGCCCGATCTCTCCCTCGCCTCCGTCGTGCACGGCGCGGCCCGACAGCTCGCCGATGCGGGCATCGCGGATCCCCTCGTCGATGCCGAGCTGCTCGCCGGTCATGTCCTCGGACTGCGACGGGGAGAGGTGCAGGCCGTCATCATCCGCGGTGATGCGGTCGACGAGGCGGATGCAGAGTCGTTGGGCGCCCTGGTGGCCCGCCGGGCCGCACGGGAGCCGCTGCAGCACATCACCGGAACCGCGCCGTTCCGGCATCTGGAACTCGCCGTGGGGCCGGGAGTCTTCGTGCCCCGTCCTGAGACCGAGACCGTCGTGCAGTACGCGATCGACGCGCTGCTCGGGTCTCCGTTGCCGGACCCCATCGGCATCGACCTCGGCACCGGCAGCGGCGCGATCGCGCTCGCCATGGCCACCGAGGTGCCCCACGCGCGCGTCTTCGCGGCAGAACTCTCGCCCGACGCCTATCCGTGGGCCGCCCGGAACACCGAGGGTGTGGCCAATCTCACGCTGGTGAATGAGGACCTGGCGCACGCTTTCCGCGAGCTCGACGGAACAGCGTCCGTTGTGATCTCCAACCCGCCGTACGTCCCTGACGCCGCTGTTCCCCGCGACCCCGAGGTGCGCCTCTTCGACCCGTCGATGGCACTGTACGGGGGAGAGGACGGTCTCGACGTCGTGCGTGTTCTCAGCGTGCGTGCCCTCGAGCTCCTGCATCCGGGTGGATTGCTGGTCATCGAGCACGGCGAGCTGCAGGGCGAGGAGATCCGCAGCATCCTCACACGCGACGGCTGGCGGGCGGCTTCGACGCACCTCGACCTCACCTTGCGGGACAGAGCGACGACCGCTCTGCGCCCGTGAGACGTGGACACGAACCGCACAGGCATCCCCAACTAGAATCGGATCGTCATGTCCTCCATCTTCGATTGCGGCGATGAGGCCCAGCTCCTCGCCGGCATGCGCCACGCCCGCCAGGCGATCAGTCGCGGCGAACTCATCGTCATGCCCACCGACACGGTCTACGGTGTCGCCGCCGATGCCTTCTCACCGGCAGCGGTGCAACGTCTCCTCGACGCCAAGGGGCGAGGGCGCAACCAGCCCCCGCCCGTCCTCATCGGCACGAAGGAGACCCTGCACGCGCTCGCAGAGTCGGTGCCGGAGCCCGTCCAGCGTCTCGTCGACACGTTCTGGCCCGGTGGGCTGACGATCGTCCTGCCCGCGCAGCCGTCCCTCGTCTGGGATCTCGGCGACACGGAGGGTACGGTCGCCGTCAGGATGCCCGAAGGACGCGTCGCCCTCGAGCTGCTCGCCGAGACCGGGCCGCTGGCGGTGTCCAGCGCCAACCTCACCGGTCGCGAGTCGGCGATCTCGGCGCTCGACGCCGAGCGGATGCTCGGTGACAGCGTCTCCGTCTATCTCGCAGACGGCGTCAGTCGCGATGGGATCGCATCGACGATCATCGACGCGACCTCGCTGGTGCCGCGCGGCGCGGAGCCCACCGAGGGCGGCGTGCGGATCCTCCGAGTCGGCGCCGTCAGCCGTGAGCGGCTGGAGGAGGTGCTCGGCGACCTGCTCGAGCCCGAGACTCCGGCTCCGGAATCGGATGGGGATTCGTGAAGCAGTACCTCTTCACGATCATCCTGACCGCCGCGATCACTTTCGCGTTGACCTGGGCGGTCTGGAAGCTGAGCCTGCGGTTCAAGCTCTACCCGACCATCCGCGAGCGGGATGTGCACACGACCCCCACCCCGCGTCTCGGCGGCGTCGCGATCTTCCTCGGCATCACCGCGGCGATCGGGTTCTCGGCGGTGAATCCGTTCTTCGCCACCATGTGGATGCCGCCGCAGACGATGTGGTCGATCCTCGCCGCGGCCCTGCTGATCGCGGTCATCGGCGTCGTGGACGACCTGTGGGATCTCGACTGGATGATCAAGCTCGGCGCGCAGTTCCTGGCCGCGGGGATCATCACCGTCGGCGGCGGACTGCAGATCCTCTCGCTTCCGTTCGGCGATCTGATCGTGTTCTCCAGCTGGCTGAGCATCACCATCACGATGTTCGCGATCGTCATCGTGATGAACGCGGTCAACTTCATCGACGGCCTCGACGGGCTCGTCGCCGGCGTCTGCCTGATCGCCAACGGCGTCTTCTTCGCGTACTCCTACATCCTGACGCGCGACACCGGCGCATCCAGCTACTTCAACCTCGCCTCATTCCTGGCGGCCGTGCTGATCGGCGCCTGCCTCGGATTCCTGCCCTTCAACTGGAGCCCGGCCAAGCTCTTCATGGGCGACTCGGGGGCGCTGGTCCTGGGCCTGCTGATGGCGACGTCCGCGATCGCCGTCACAGGGCAGCTCGAGCCCTCCGCGCTCGACCCCGAGCGCCTCGGGCGATCCCAGCTCCTCGGCGCCTTCATCCCGATCCTGCTCCCGCTGCTCGTGGTGCTGCTGCCGCTGCTCGATTTCGGGCTGGCCGTTCTGCGCCGCATGAACGCGGGAAAGTCGCCGTTCTCTCCCGACCGCAAGCACCTGCACCACCGCATGCTCGACCTCGGCCATCGCGACCGTGACGCCGTGCTCATCTTCTACGCCTGGACGGCGGTCATCTCCCTCGCCGTCCTTCTGATGTACGTGGGCGCTCGAGAGGACTGGCCCGGCCAGTACCTGCCCGGAGTCGTGTTCGGACTCGTGGGGATCGCCGCGTGCCTCGTCATCACCCTGAACCCCCTGCGCCGGCGGAAGCCCTCGGCGTCTGCTGAACCCGACCCGACACCCGTGGAGTCCCCGTGAGCCCGAGCCCTGTTTCCAGCAACCCGATCCTGCGCAGGACGCTGCTCTGGTCCGCCCTCTCGATGGTGATCCTCGCTGTCGTCGCCGGGGCGATCGGTCTCCTCGTCGGCGGGGGAGAAGGACTCATCAGCGGCCTGCTCGGCGTCGTGCTCGCCATGCTGTTCCTCGGCATCACCGCGCTCAGCATCCTGATCGCCAACCGCTGGTTCGGCGACCCGCTCTATGTACAGCTGTTCTTCGCGATCGTGCTGGGCGGCTGGCTGCTGAAGCTCGGCGTCTTCCTCGTCGTGATGATCCTCCTCGCCGGTCAGCCGTGGCTGAATCCCATGGTGTTCTTCCTCTCGATCGTCGCCGGCGTGATCGTGTCACTGGTGATCGACGTGATCGTGCTCACGCGCATGCGACTGCCCAACGTGAGCGACGCCTCCTTGCCGTCCGAAGCGCCGAGCGACTACGCCCCCGGCGTGCAGCTGCCCACCGTCGTTCCCGAGGATCGCGCCCCTGGGCGGCACAACCTGATCCCCGACTCCCTCGATCAAGAGGGGCCGACAGAAGAGGCCCCGCGGTCTTAGGACACCCTCAGATTCTGATAGTGTTGTCACGTGCCCGCCGCTCGTTCGCGAGCGCTTGCGCTTGAAGCACACCGACCATCGTCGCCCCGGTTCTGACCGGTGCCCCGAAGCTGGAGCCCGCGCTGTTCAATCTTGCTGCGACCCTGATGCCCAAACTCGCGTCCTCTGACGGCGAGTTCCACGGACCTTCGATCGACGAGTTCTTCCCGGAGATCCTCTTCAACGCGTTCGGGGTCATCCCCGTCCACCGGATCCACCTCGTGCAGTTCCTCGCCGTCGTCGTGGTGGTGCTGCTCCTGGTTCTCGGAACCCGCCGCATGAAGATCGTTCCCGGACGCTTCCAGAGCGTCGTCGAGATGGGGCTGGACTTCGTCCGCACCAACATCGCGCACGATCTCCTCGGACGCAAGGACGGCACGCGATTCCTGCCGATCCTCACCACGATCTTCTTCATGGTGCTGTTCATGAACATCACGGGAATCATCCCGTTCCTGAACATCGCCGGCACGAGCATCGCGGCCGTGCCGCTGACGCTCGCGCTCGTGAGCTACTTCACGTTCATCTACGCGGGTATCAAGAAGAGCCCGCTCGGCTTCTTCAAGAACGCGTTGTTCCCGGCCGGAGTCCCGTGGCCGGTCTACATCATCGTCACGCCGATCGAGTTCCTCTCGACCTTCATCATCCGGCCGGTCACGCTGATGCTCCGACTCCTGATGAACATGGTCGTCGGACACATGCTCCTGGTGCTGTGCTTCGCGGCCACCCAGTTCTTCTTCTTCACCGCAGGTGGCGGCTGGGCCGCTCTCGGTGTCGGAACCCTCGCCTTCGGCGGCGCCTTCACTCTCTTCGAGATCCTGGTCGCCGTTCTCCAGGCATACGTCTTCACCGTCCTCACCGCGGTCTACATCCAGCTCGCGGTCGCAGAAGAGCACTGAGCGGGTCGGCAACTGCCGACCCACCCAACGAAAGGAAAAACCCGTGGACGCTACTACGGTTCTCGCAGACATCAACGGTCACCTCGCGTCGGTCGGCTACGGCCTCGCAGCGATCGGTCCGGCCATCGGCGTGGGCATCGTCGTCGGCAAGACCATCGAGGGCGTCGCCCGTCAGCCCGAGCTGGCCGGTCGCCTTCAGGTCCTCATGTGGATCGGTATCGCCTTCACCGAGGCGCTTGCATTCGTCGGCATCGCCGTCGGATTCATCCCCTTCCCGTAATCTCTACCGACTTCTGAAGGAGACAGGATGCTGAACGCTCTTGTCACGAACCTCGCGGCTGAGGGAGAAACGCCTAACCCGCTGATCCCCGCGTGGTACGACATCATCTGGTCGGGTCTGTGGTTCCTCGTCATCCTCATCGTCGTGTGGAAGGTCGCCCTTCCGAAGTTCACGGCGATGCTCGACAAGCGGTCCGCCGCCATCGAGGGCAATATCGCCAAGGCTGACGAAGCACAGAAGCAGGCTGAGGCCGCACTCGAGGAGTACACCCGGCAGCTCGCCGAGGCACGCACCGAGGCCGGTGAGATCCGTGAGGCCGCCCGTGAGGACGGCAAGAAGATCGTCGCCGAAGCCAAGGAGGCCGCGTCGAGCGAGGCTGCTCGCATCACCGCGACCGCGCACACGCAGATCGAGGCCGAGCGTCAGACCGCTCTCGTCTCGCTGCGCAGCGAGGTGGGCTCGCTCGCGATCGACCTCGCCGGTGGCGTGGTCGGCGAGACGCTCTCCGACGATGCGCGCGCGACCGCAGTGGTCGACCGCTTCCTCGCAGACCTCGAAGCATCCGAGAAGGCGGCTCAGTAATGGGCAGCGCGACCACTCAGGCACTCGCGGCATCCACTCAGACGCTTGCCGCAGCGAAGGACGTCACTCTCGACACGGCACGGGAGCTGTTCGCAGCCGCGCGCGCCGTGACGGAGTCGTCTCATTTGAGCGGCGCGCTCGCCGACGCCTCGGCTCCGGTCGTGGCGCGACAGAACGTCGTCGCAGCGGTGTTCGGCGGTTTCTCTCAGGATGCCCAGAGCGTCTTGAAGACCGTCGTCGCCGAGCGCTGGTCTTCGGCTTCGCAGCTAGTGGACGGTATCGAGGAGCTCGCCATCCGAGCTGCGGCGATCGCCGAGCCTCAGGCTGACATCGGGGGAGAGCTGTTCGGCTTCACCCGCGTGATCGCCGCCAACGCGGAACTCGAGCTCGCGCTCGGAAGCCGCCTCGGGGGAGAAGACGCCAAGGGTGCACTCGTCGACAAGCTGCTCGCAGGTGGCGTCAGCGACGCGACTGCGTTGATCGTCTCGTCGCTGGTGCGCCAGCCTCGTGATCGTCGGGTCCGTCAGATGCTCGGTCGGGCAACGCGGGTCGTCGCAGATCAGGGCGACCGCGTGGTGGCCACGGTGCACAGCGCCAAGCCGCTCACCGATGCACAGCGCACTCGTCTCAGCGACGCGCTCTCGCGTCGCTACGACGGCAAGATCTCGCTCAACGAGGTCTCTGACCCCGCCGTCGTCGGAGGCCTGCGCGTGCAGATCGCCGATGACGTCATCGACGGCAGCATCTCCGCCCGTCTCGCCGATCTTCGCCAGAAGCTCGCCGGCTAACACGACTTCGCGCGGGGAACCGCGCACCCAGATACAAAGGGAAGACAATGGCAGAACTATCGATCAGCCCCGACGTCATCCGTGACGCGCTGAAGGACTTCGCCGCAGCATACGAGCCCACTGGGGCCGCGGCGACCGAGGTCGGCACCGTCATCGACGCGGCAGACGGCATCGCGCACGTCGAGGGACTTCCCGGCGTGATGGCGAACGAACTCGTCACCTTCGCAGACGGCACCAAGGGACTCGCGCTCAACCTCGACGAGCACCAGATCGGTGTCGTCGTGCTCGGCGAGTTCACCGGCGTCGAGGCCGGTCAGGAAGTCACCCGCACGGGTGAGGTCCTCTCCGTTCCCGTCGGCGACGGCTACCTCGGCCGCGTGGTCGACCCTCTCGGCAACCCGATCGACGGCCTCGGCTCCATCGCCACCGACGGCGTGCGTGAGCTCGAGCTCCAGGCGCCCGGCGTCATGCAGCGCAAGTCGGTGCATGAGCCGATGCAGACCGGCATCAAGGCCATCGACGCGATGATCCCCGTCGGCCGCGGTCAGCGTCAGCTGATCATCGGCGACCGCCAGACCGGCAAGACGGCCATCGCGATCGACACGATCATCAACCAGAAGGACAACTGGGAGTCGGGCGACGTCAACAAGCAGGTTCGCTGCATCTACGTCGCGATCGGTCAGAAGGGCTCGACCATCGCTTCGGTGAAGGGCGCGCTCGAAGAGGCCGGCGCCCTGGAGTACACCACGATCGTGGCCGCTCCGGCATCCGACCCCGCGGGCTTCAAGTACCTCGCCCCCTACACCGGCTCGGCCATCGGCCAGCACTGGATGTACGGCGGCAAGCACGTCCTCATCATCTTCGATGACCTGTCGAAGCAGGCCGAGGCCTACCGTGCCGTGTCGCTCCTCCTGCGCCGTCCGCCGGGCCGTGAGGCATACCCGGGTGACGTCTTCTACCTGCACTCGCGTCTTCTCGAGCGTTGCGCCAAGCTGTCCGACGAGCTCGGCGCGGGTTCGATGACCGGTCTGCCGATCATCGAGACCAAGGCGAACGACGTCTCGGCGTACATCCCGACCAACGTGATCTCGATCACCGACGGCCAGATCTTCCTCCAGTCCGACCTCTTCAACGCCAACCAGCGTCCCGCGGTCGACGTGGGTATCTCGGTGTCGCGAGTCGGTGGCGACGCTCAGGTCAAGTCGATCAAGAAGGTCTCCGGAACGTTGAAGCTGGAGCTCGCGCAGTACCGCTCGCTCGAGGCCTTCGCGATGTTCGCATCCGACCTCGACGCGGCTTCGCGTCGTCAGCTCTCGCGTGGAGCGCGTCTCACCGAGCTGCTGAAGCAGCCCCAGTACTCGCCGTACCCCGTCGAGGAGCAGGTCGTCTCGATCTGGGCCGGCACCAAGGGCAAGCTCGACACCCTCGAGGTCTCCGATGTCCTCCGCTTCGAGCGCGAGCTGCTCGACTACCTCCGTCGCAACACGAAGGTGCTCGAGACGCTGCGCGACACCAACGTCCTCGATGACGACACGGTCGCCGAGCTCGAGAAGCACACTGACGCTTTCCTCCTGGAGTTCCAGGGTGGCAAGGGACACGCCATCGGCGCTCCCGGCCACGAGGAGCACGCTGCAGCAGAGGCTGAGGACGTCAACCAGGAGAAGATCGTCAAGGGTCGTCGCGCGTAACCGCGTGAGGAACTGAATTCATGGGCGCTCAACTCAGGGTCTACAAGCAGAAGATCAGCTCTGCTCAGACGACCAAGAAGATCACGAAGGCGATGGAACTCATCGCGGCTTCGCGCATCCAGAAGGCGATGGCACGTGTCAAAGCGTCCAGCCCCTTCGCGCGAGCCGTGACGAGGGCCGTGTCGGCCGTCGCGACGCACTCGAACGTCGACCACCCGCTCACCCGCGAGCCTGAGACGATCCGCCGCTCCGCGGTCGTGATCTTCTCGTCGGACCGCGGTCTCGCCGGAGCCTTCAACTCGCAGATCCTCCGTGAGGGTCTCGAGGTGGCAGAGCTCCTGCGCGGGCAGGGCAAGGAGCCGGTGTTCTATCTCGTCGGACGCAAGGCCGTCGGGTACTTCCAGTTCCGTCGCATCGCGGCGGCTGCGGAGTGGACCGGCGACACCGACACACCGTCGTTCCACACCGCAGAAGAGATCTCGGCCAAGCTGCTCGAGGACTTCGGGCGCGGTGCAGACGACGGTGGCGTCGACGAGATCCACCTCGTGTACAACCGTTTCGTCAGCATGATGACGCAGTCGCCTGAGTCCGTGCGTCTGCTTCCGTTGGAGATCACGGAAGCCGATGACTCGGAGGCAGGCAACGCCGTCTACCCGCTGTACGAGTTCGAGCCGGATGCCGAGACCGTTCTCGACGCGATCCTGCCGGTGTACATCCAGAGCCGCGTCTTCAACGCGCTTCTGCAGTCGTCTGCTGCGAAGCAGGCCGCGACCCAGAAGGCGATGAAGTCGGCCAGCGACAACGCCGACAAGCTCATCACCGACTACACCCGTCTGCGCAACAACGCGCGTCAGGCGGAGATCACGCAGCAGATCGCAGAGATCGTCGGCGGCGCCGACGCACTCTCGTCGAGCAAATAGACCATCAGGAGAGAGACGAAAATGACCCCCACCGCTACGGCTGACCAGCCGGCGACCGCGGTCGTCGGGCGCGTCGCACGCGTCAACGGTCCGGTTGTCGACATCGAGTTCCCGCACGACTCGATCCCCGACATCTACAACGCACTCAAGACCACGATCGTGATCGGCGACTCCTCGGTCGAGATCACCCTCGAGGTCGCTCAGCACCTCGGCGACGACCTCGTCCGCGCCATCGCTCTGAAGCCGACCGACGGCATCGTCCGTGGCCAGGAAGTGCGCGACACCGGCGAGGCCATCTCGGTTCCCGTCGGTGACGTCACCAAGGGCAAGGTCTTCAACGTCATCGGCGAGGTCCTGAACCTCGAGCCCGGTGAGACGATCGAGGTCACCGAGCGCTGGCCCATCCACCGCAAGGCCCCGAACTTCGACCAGCTCGAGTCGAAGACGACCATGTTCGAGACCGGCATCAAGTCGATCGACCTTCTGACCCCCTACGTGCTGGGTGGAAAGATCGGTCTGTTCGGTGGAGCCGGTGTCGGCAAGACCGTCCTCATCCAGGAGATGATCCAGCGCGTCGCGCAGGACCACGGTGGTGTGTCGGTGTTCGCCGGCGTCGGCGAGCGTACCCGTGAGGGCAACGACCTGATCCACGAGATGGAAGAGGCGGGTGTCTTCGACAAGACGGCCCTCGTCTTCGGCCAGATGGACGAGCCGCCGGGAACGCGTCTGCGTGTCGCCCTCTCGGCTCTGACGATGGCGGAGTACTTCCGCGACGTGCAGAAGCAGGACGTGCTGCTCTTCATCGACAACATCTTCCGCTTCACGCAGGCCGGTTCCGAGGTCTCCACGCTGCTCGGCCGCATGCCCTCCGCGGTGGGATACCAGCCGAACCTCGCCGACGAGATGGGTGTGCTCCAGGAGCGCATCACGTCGACTCGTGGCCACTCGATCACCTCGCTGCAGGCGATCTACGTCCCGGCCGATGACTACACCGACCCGGCTCCGGCGACGACGTTCGCCCACCTCGACGCCACCACGGAGCTTTCTCGTGAGATCGCGTCGAAGGGTCTGTACCCGGCCATCGACCCGCTGACCTCGACGTCGCGCATCATGGACCCCCGTTACTTGGGCGAGGACCACTACCGCGTAGCGACCACGGTCAAGCAGATCCTCCAGAAGAACAAGGAACTGCAGGAGATCATCGCCATCCTCGGTGTCGACGAGCTCTCCGAAGAGGACAAGATCGTCGTGTCGCGTGCACGTCGCATTCAGCAGTTCCTCTCGCAGAACACCTACATGGCCAAGAAGTTCACCGGTGTCGAGGGTTCGACCGTTCCGCTCAAGGAGACGATCGAGTCGTTCGACGCGATCGCTCGCGGTGACTTCGACCACGTCGCAGAGCAGGCCTTCTTCAACGTCGGTGGCATCTCCGACGTCGAAGAGCAGTGGGCGAAGATCCAGAAGGAGAACGGCTGATCATGGCACTGCATGTCAGCCTCGTCTCCGCGGACGCGGAGGTCTGGACGGGAGAGGCGAGTCTCGTTGTCGCCAAGACCGTCGAGGGCGAGATCGGATTCATGGCCGGCCATGAGCCGGTCCTGGCGATCCTCGCTCAGGGCGAGGTCCGGATCACGCAGACGGATGGCACCAAGGTGCTCGCCAACGCACAGGACGGCTTCCTCTCGATGGAGAGCGACGTCTTGACGATCGTGGCAGGCAACGCGGCTCTCATCGCCTGAGCAGTTCAGTTCCTCGCGTCCGCCTCGGCCCTTCTGGGGTCGGGGCGGACGCGTCTGTATGACCGAGGTTCCATGAAGATTCTCCTGCCCCCGTCAGAGACGAAGCGACCCGGAGGCGACGGTGCGCCCCTCGATGTGAGCGGGCTCGCACTTCCGGACCTCGGCGCCAAGCGTCACGAGGTGATCGATGCGCTCGTCGAGCTGGCAGGAGACGAAGAGCACGCGCGGAAGGTGCTGAGGCTCAGCCCGAAGCAGGCCGGAGATGTCCTTCACAACCGGATGCTGCGCTCCGCGGCGACGATGCCGGCGGTGGATCGCTACACGGGTGTCCTGTACGACGCGCTCGACGCGGGCAGCCTCAGCGCGGCCTCCCGTCGCTGGCTCGGCGCCCACGTGTGGATCCACTCGGCGCCGCTCGGCCCGATCGGCGCGCTCGACGCCCTACCGCCGTATCGCCTGGCAGCCGGCACATCGCTGCCTGGTCTCCCTGCGCTGCGCCGACATTGGGCCGACGCGACCACCGATGCGATGGCGGGGGAGGAGCCCGACTTCATTCTCGACCTGCGGAGCGAGGCCTACGTCGCTCTCGGTCCCGTGCCGGATACCGTCAGCTCCTGCTACGTGCGAGTCGTCACGGAGCACGGTCGGGCTCTCAACCACTTCAACAAGAAGTCCAAGGGGACGCTCGTGCGAGCTCTGGCGCAGGACCGTCCGCGGGTTCGATCGCTGCGGACGTTCCGGACGTGGGCCGGTGGCAGAGGGCTGGTACTCCGCCGCACCGACGACCCCGGTGTAGAAGAGCTCGTCGTCGCGGAATGACCGAGCTCGACCCGCAACGAGTTCTCCGCGCGTGTGTCGTTGCCCCGCATATCGGCACACCGATATGGTTGGTGTCGCGGCGCGCACAGCGTCAGCTCCATCAGATCCGGAGGGGATCATGTACAACGACTATTACGACAACGGGGCGGCTATCGCCGGTCTCTTCGTCGTCTTCTTGATCAGTCTGCTCTTCGCACTGGCGTTCTATGTGATCTCGTCGATCTTCCTGATGAAGATCTTCGAAAAGGCTGGTGTCCAGGGCAAGTGGCGCGCGTGGGTGCCTGTCTACAACTCGATGATCTTCGCGAAGCTCGGAGACATCTCGCCGTGGGTCGTCCTGATCGGCATCGGGCTCTCGTTCATCCCGTATCTCAACTTCCTGACCGGCATCGCGCTGGCCGTGGTTCTCGCTCTCGCTGCATGGCGAGTGGGGCTGAAGCTGCAGAAGGACGCTGTGTGGGTCGTCCTGTTCGTTCTGCTCTCGATCGTCTGGTACGGCATCAACGCCTTCGACAAGTCCCGCTGGAACCCGAACATCACTCCCGCCCCGTGGGCCGGGAACGGCTTCCTCGCCGACTCCACCGTCTGGGACGGCGTCCCCGTGCAGCCTCGCCCGGCAGCCGGTCCCGGCTACGGCGCTCCTCAGGGATACGGCGCCCCTCAGCAGGGCTACGCGCCTCCCGCCCCGCAGGGGTACGCTCCGCCCGCTCAGCCCGGCTACGCGCCGCCGGCTCAGCCCGCCCAGCCCGGCTACGCGCCGCCCGCAGCGCCGTCGTCCCCGGCCGCACCCGGCGTTCCGCCGGCCGCGCCGTCCACGCCTCCGACGGCTCCGCCCGCTCCGCCCGCAGCACCTCCGGCCGCTCCGCAGGTTCCGCCTACTGACCCCACGCAGCCTCCGGCTTGATCTGATCTGATCTGGCGCGACGCAGAGCCCTCGACTTCGGTCGGGGGCTCTGTGCTGTGCGGGATGGGTGCGCACCGTGTCGGAGGGCCTCGGTGGAAAGCGATAACGTGGAGGCATGGTCATGTCGCAGCCTCGAATCGGCGCAGCAGGACTCCGCGTGACGGCCGGGGGTGCGAGTGCGACCCTCACCGCGTCCACTACGATGTGTGAGTGCCCTGGGGTAGCCCGACCCGCAGGCAATTCGGAGGCGACGAGTGGCTGAGACGACGACGAAGACGCGCAGCGTCACGGTTGCGCAGCGCACGCTGCTGCTTTCCTGGGCGGGTGTGACCGATGTCGGTCGGCGCCGTGAATCGAATCAGGACGCGTTCTTCGCGGACTACCCGCTGTTCATCGTCGCCGACGGCATGGGGGGTCACGCCGGTGGCGAGATCGCGAGCCAGAGCACGGTCAAACGACTGGACGCCGTCGTCGCCGCGGGCGCTGTCGATCGCGGATCCATCGAGGGTGCGCTCGAGCTGGCCGTCGCCGACATCGCCGATCATCCCGAGACCACGGACGAAGGCACCGGCACCACACTCACCGGAGTCTTCCTCGAGTTCGAGGGCGATGAGCCGCACTGGACGTCGCTCAACATCGGCGACTCTCGCGTGTACCTCCTCAGGGACGAGCGTCTGGTGCAGATCACCACAGACCACTCTGTCGTCCAGGAGCTCATCGCCGCAGGCAAGATCAGCCCCGAAGAGGCCGAAGGGCACCCGTACAGCAACGTGATCACACGAGCGGTGGGGGCGAGTGAGCTCACTGCTCCCGACTACGTCACGCTCGATGTCCGCCCGGGCGACCGGTTCGTGATCTGCTCAGATGGGCTGACGAAAGAGCTGACCGATTACGGCATCCAACATTTCCTCCGCGAGAACGCCGATCCCGCCGCTGCCGTCGATGCGATGCTCGCGGCGGCGTTGGAGAACGGAGGCCGCGACAACGTGACGCTCGTCATCGTGCAGATCGCGGACGAGTCGTCCCCCGCACCGGCTGAGTCCTTCTCCACACCGGACTAGACCGACGAATCGTGTCCGATCCCTGTGGAGGGCACGCTCGGTTGCTCTCCCATGGGGTCCACTGGGGGCATGGACTCTCTGCCGATAGCGATCCCTGCCACCCCTGTGCCGGCTCGCAGGCCACCCACCCCGTTCATCGCTGCACTCGTGCCGGTGGTCGCCGGAGTGGTGCTCTGGCTCGTCACCGGCTCGCTGTTCTCGCTGTGCTTCGCGGCTCTCGGACCCCTGATGATCTTCGCGTCGCTGATCGACGGGGCGCGTTCCCGGCGAAAGGCGTTCCGCGTCGCCGAGATCGAGAGCGCGGCGGCGTGGTCGCTCGCTGAAGCACAGCTGTCGCAGCTCCACGACGACGAGCGTCAGATGCGATGGCACCGTCATCCTGATGCTGCGGCCGGTCTTGCGCAACCGCCGTTGCGCGGCCTCGAATCACCGAACGCCGACACGGAGATCGTCGTCGGCAGCGGAGTCGGCGCCAGCGCAGTGCGCGCATCGGGAGGGGAAGGAGAGCGCGAACGCGAGTTCCGGACTCGATGCGCCAGGCTCGACAGCGTGCCGATCACGGTTCCGCTCAGCGGGGGTGTCGGATTGCGCGGTGCGCACCCCGTCGTCGCCTCCGTCGCTCGAGCGCTCGTCGTGCAGCTCTGTCTGCGGTTCGGCGCCGCTCAGATGTCGATCCTCGGCCCGCATCTCGAGGAACTCGGAATCGCGGGGTTCCCACAATCGCGTTTCGCGCGGCGCGGTGCGTTTCGTCTGGCGGTGACCCGAAGCGGAGACTCTCACCCGTCGTCTGATGCTGTGATCTGGCTGCTCGGCCGCGACGAGGACGTCCCTGAGGGAATCGCGACGGTCATCGACGTCGTCGAGCCGCACCGCGCGAGCGTCCGCACGCCGCAGGGGATCATCGAGGTCGCCGCCGAGTGCATGTCCCGAGATCAGGCGATCGCGATCGGAGAAGAGAGATCGCGTGAGGGCGACGAGCTGGACTCCCTGCCGCCAGGGGTGGCGCTCAGCGACCTGCGCCAGCCCGAATCGGGGATCGGATTGGCGGCGGTGGTGGGCCGGGGCGAGCGAACTGACACCCTCCTCGACATCGTCGACGACGGGCCGCACGCCATCGTGACCGGCACGACCGGCAGCGGCAAGAGCGAGCTGCTGGTTTCGTGGGTGACCGCCATGGCGAGCGGCCACGGGCCGGACCGAGTGACGTTCGTCCTGGCGGATTTCAAAGGGGGCACAGCCTTCGAGCCGCTTCGGATGCTCCCGCAGGTGGCCGCTGTGATCACGGATCTGGATGAAGAGGGTGCGCGCAGGGGAGTGTCCAGCCTGACGGCGGAGCTGCGCCGCCGTGAGTCGGTCCTCGCGGAAGCCGGCGCACGTGATGTGCGTGAGATCGGAATGGCGAGGCTGGTGATCGTGGTCGACGAGTTCGCCGCGCTGCTTCAGGAGCACTCCTACCCCTGATAGGACACTCTAGCGCCGCCCGAGGATTTTGACTTCCCGCATCGCAGGGTGGGGCGCTTCGTCGACCCGTCGCAAGTTTTTCCGGAGGTCCTTTGATGATCGGCATGTCTCATGCGTATCAGTTAACAGGAGAGGGAAACGCCCGCTCCGCTGAGGAGAAGTGGAAAATGACCGAAATCGACCCCGTAGCTGAGATCGACCGCCTGATGGGAGAGTTCGAGAAGCTGAGGACAGAGCAGTTGGTGTCTGAAGCTCTGATGGCCACGTGGAAGCTGAACGCGCTGTACCGCACTCTGCTGAAGCGTGACGTGGATGAGGACGCGCTTGAAGCGGTTGGTCATCACGCCATCGCGAGCGCCAGCGCGGTGACTGCCTTGCGCATCACCCTTTAACCGGACGCAGGAAGACCCATCAGTCGATCTTGGACGGTGGGTCTTCCCTTGTCCCCGGGGCAGTCATAGGTTGAACATTGCTAGAGGTTGGGCTGTGGTGGCGAGCCACATGTAACGGATTCTAGAGACCGACTAACCATCTGACTGCTGGAGTCAGGAGCAGCAACAAGGCCGTGCTCCCGAGGACGGGAAGGAAGGTGAAGATATTGCTCCCGAGTACTATCAGCTTCCTCTTGAAGAACCCCACGACCGACAGTCGATCGGCGGGATCGACGCTAGATGGTTTGTCCCGTTTGATCTCGCCGGGGAACGCCTTGAAGAAGTCGGCAGGGCTGTGGTTATCGGTGTCGTCGAGGACAGACTGGTAATCGCGGTCGATCTCGTCGGCACGTTTGTTTCGTTCATCCGTGTCGGCAAGCGAACGCGTTGCAAGATCGGACGCCACCCACAGCTTCTGAAGGCTTCGGTATGCGTGAAAGAACTTCTCTGCCTGTACCTGGAACTGCGCGCTTGTAACGAGGACGGAAACCACGAGAGTGACGATTCCGAGTACCACCATCAAAGCCGAACCACGCTCACCGTACACAGATGGTTCAGTGAGCGATACGACTGCCACCGATGTACCCGTGAGCGATGCGACGACCAGGGCGAAGTTCCAGTAGTTCCCTCGTTTTTGATGACGCCGCGCTGTTTCGACACGTGACTTATAAGTTCGTTGGATGCGCCTGCTGAGGGCCGACAGTGCGTCGTGCGTGTGAGATTGAGATTCTTCGCCCATGAGTGAAATCTAGGGCATGCCTAGAGCGTGTGGTTGGTCTCGTCAGCCAGTGAGGAACGCGGCAGCGCGAGCGGTGAAGTTGTGAGGGGTGTGGTTCCCGTTTGTGCTGTCGTGCTGATGCGCGTACGGCACGACGCCGATCCCGTTGATGTAGTCCACATGTTGGCGATGTTCTAAGCGCGCTGTGCACTAGTCTGCGGCCATGACAACAGAGCCTGAGTTCACTTGGCCGACAACTATCCACAAGGCTGCGGAGGCAACGGCGCGGCTTGCGCTCCGCACGGACGATCCGCTGCGTTTGCACCGCGCCGCCGCGATGCTTGACGCGATTGCGTGGGGCATCGAGGAGGCCGAAGCGGAGACGCCAACAGAGAAGGACATCGCGTCCGCATACGCTGACAAGCGGGGCCTGTACCTGCAAGAGGATGATGGGCTGTTCTCGCTCAACGACATAAGTGCCCGGGAGACTCTTGTTGGCCCCGACGCAAGCTTGGCTGACGTGCTCGCATACCTTGACTTAGACGAACCCGACTCTGTCAGCTAAGCCGGACTAGAGATGAAGTAGCGCCGTCTTGAACCACGCACGTGATCGATCAGCCTCGCCAAACTCTTGCGCTGTCAGAATCGTAGAATCGCACACGTAGGGCCTCACCGCCCACGGTACGACGGTGATTCTTCATCTCCTTCGCGCGTTCGATCAAGCGGCGGTTGTCCGGCGAGGCGGGGTCACCATGCACGCCAACATAGATTGCGCTGACCCGACTAGAGTCCGATTCGATCAATTCGAGGATGTGGTCGTCGTTTGGGTTCATCGATACCCCGTGGATGAACAGCGCGCCCTCGGTTGCAGCAAACCGGCGCAGCCCGAACCTGAGATAGCCGCTGCGCTCGATGCGGGCTTCCTTCTCCGGGCGGGACCCCTCAGTGACCACCAAGGGGTAGTTATCGTCATCTAGTCGGGATCGCAGTTCGCCCACAAGAGAGCCGTGCTCACGGTAAGACAACTTCTCCAGCTTCTTGCCTCGGATGAAGAGATGAAGCGCCCCGTGTAGGAAGAACACGCGCTGGCGTCCCTGGGTTGGCTTGGATTTCCAGATCAGAGCGCTTCGATCATTCCATGCGGGCCACTCGAACCCGTCTCGCATATGCACGTACGGACCTACTCCGGTGCGCGTGACCACCCAGTACAAAAGAAGGTCGTAACTGAGCGTGTAGAACTGACGGAAATTCGACAAGAACGTACGAGCATGAAGGACCTCCTCGTCACTCAGCCCTTGAGCGTTCACCGGGTGACGGTTAGCGAGAACGTCAGCTAAACCATTTCTCACGACTATAGCGTCAGCCGCCATCGTTGCCGCAAGCTCCCGGTCTCCGTTATAAAGCGTCAACAGGCTTGAGGAGGCATTGAGCTTGTCAATGACTGCTTCGAAGTTGCTCGATTTGAGCGCGTCGAACAGAGCGGGCTTCGCGACCGACAGCCCGGCAAGCTCGGCTTCGTCCGCGAGAGAGTCGTAACTGAAAATCGATGGGTTGTAGCCGATGCTGAATCCATTGCCTAGCAGGATTGAACGTTGGCTGCTCTTCCGCCGCGCGTCGAGCAAGGCTTCATCAAAAGACAGGATACGAGGCGGCATCTCGTGAGCTTATCGCGGAGCGGATCCGCGCCTGTCGGTGGTGTGAGGCAAGATCGACCTTGGGAGGAACCACATGCCACGACCAACGAAGCCTGGCAGGGGTGACATCGATCCGCCGCCGAGTACTGGTTACCCGAGCGCATACGACATCCCTGAGTACAAGCAGATGCGCGATCAGATGACGGCGATGAGTCTGATCTTGATACTCAAGCCATCCATGAGGGCAGACTTCAAGAAGCTGAAAGCGGACTTTGAACGCATCGTTGGTACGGTCGAGCGGTTTTACCAACTTGTGGGCGAGCGGCACTGGGTCTTCCATGGTTCGCTGAGGCTTGATCCGTTGGTCGAGGCGGTCAGCACCAATGATCCCGACGCGGTTGAGAACGCGGTGATCGCTCAGTACCAGGACCCAGAGCGCATGAGGTCCGCTCTGATGCGAGCCAAGAACGTCCCGGAGATGCGCGCGAGGGCCGAACTGCTCGATGCGGCGTTCCGTGATTACCTTGACGGACGCTACTACGCCGCGGTGCTCGTGCTGCTCGCGGTCATGGACGGCTTTGTGAACGACGTTGGTAACCAGCGACGAGGGTTGCACACACGGGACGGTGAAGAGCTTGTCGCGTGGAACTCCATGACCGCTCATCACCAAGGCCTCGCCGCAACTCAGAAGTCGTTCACCAAGAGCTTCAACAAAACCAGCGCTGAACCGGTGTACGAGCTGTACCGCAACGGAATCATGCACGGGAACCTCACGAACTTCGACAACGTCATCGTCGCTTCCAAGGCGTGGAACCGCCTATTCGCGCTCATCGACTGGGCGCAGGCCATCGAACAGGCAAAGAAGCCCGAAGACCCCAAACCGACCCTTCGCGAGTCGCTCGCGAAGATGGCAGACACAGCCGCCGACCGCAAGAAGATGGATGCATGGAAGCCGCGTGCTAGTGATGTGCAGGTGGACGGCCTCGAAACGGTGATGTCCGAGCCGGTGGTTGAGGCCACAGTCGCGATGCTGGACGCCTGGATCGCGAAAAACTATGGGCGACTAGCTCCGTTCCTGCACGAGTTCACGAAGCCGAAGTCTCGAAACGCCTTCATCGGAGTGGTCCGCTCGCGTTTCGAGGGACAACCCCTAGAGGGGTATGAAGTGCGGCGCGTCGATGTTCGCGGTTTCGCACTTGCCCATGTGACGGTTGGACTCACCGTTGGGGGTGAGGTTCGGGAGTCGGAACTGCGATGGGTATACGTCGATGCCGAGAAGCGCTCGCGTTTAGAAGGCGATCCGCGCGGAACCTGGCTCATCATTCAGACCGACCCGATCAGTATCGTGGGGCGCGTCTGGCAGTAGGTCGCGCTAAGCCCCTCCTGCACGAGCGAAGGCCAAGTTCGTCTCGGAACTAGCTTGCTTCGTCGTCCGCGCCAGCGTGTGTCGCGTTGAACTCCGCCCACCTGCGGTTCAATTCTTGAAGTTCCGCCATATGCTGCATCAACTCTGAGTCCGAGTCCCGCGTCACCAGCGGGACGTCGTCAGGCACACCGCGCTCTTCGCGGATCTGACGGTCTCTTGCGTGCCACTTGTCTTCGTCGTCGTTGAGCGCTCTCAGCGCGTCCGTAAATTCACTCATGGGGCCAAGGCTAGTCTCGGCGCAATCTTCAGACGCACGTGTGCGGGAATCGCGACGCATACTTCGATGTCGCAGAGTCCACCCATTTAGGCATCCGTGAATCGTTCGATGGTAAAGGGTATGGAACTCTCCAACGCCCTCCGCGCCATCCGCAGTCTCACCGACCTGCCAGAAGCTCGCCGACGCCATCTCGCTGTGCTCGCCGCCGATACTCGAACGGATGCCGAGCGCGCCCGCCTAGTCTTCCTCGCACGCGAGGAAGATCGCAGGGTACGCGAGAACCTGGAAGCCGCCCTTAAGGCCGATCATGCGGCACGGGCGGCACATGCCCAAGCGATAGCCGAAAGGCCCTCAGAGACCCCTCAGTGCCCCTCTAAGCGCGTGGATCGTACCGAGGGCACCACGCCCGAACACCGACCGGTAACGGTGACGTGGGGACCGGCGACGAAGACCGCTACAGCCGAGCAGGTGCGAGAGCGGCGACCGCTCATGAGCGTCAACCGTAGGTACGACGACCAAAGGCCGAAGGCACCGGCGACTCCGAAACCCGAACCGAAGCCCAGGCCCGAGGCTCAGCATGGCTCGCTGACGCTGTACCAGAAAGGCTGTCGCTGTGAAATGTGCCGCGCCTCGAAGGCTTCCGCCAACGGACGGGAGCGCGAAAAGCGAGTCGCAAGGCGTGCGGAGCGAGTCGCAATGCGTTCTGGAGATTCATCACAGTAGAAAGAGACATCTTGGTAAATAGCCGACTCGGGCGTATAAATACACTGAGTCCTACTTCATCCACGCACTCGACTCCGCCGCAAAGGCCCCTCTCTACACGAGAGGGGCCTTTCTCGTCCCTCTTCATGTATATGTTGCGTATGTAACACGCGACCTTAAAAGAATTCCAAGAATCTTGGACGAATTGGGAATAGGTACTACGAATTGGGCGTTATTAGTTATGAGGCTCGAAGCGAAGCGAAGACAATATGAGATATGAGGTTTCAAGATATGAGTCTTAAGGCGGAGTGTGTCCGGTAGCGGGCCATCACTCGACCTCATATCTCATATCTCGAAAGCTAATATCATCGCTTCGCTCGGTGGAACCAAGAACAAAAATCGTGGAGATCGCTCGACCGTCGCCCCGGCGAACCCGAGCTACTGGGTAGGACTAAGGACATGTCAGGAATCAGCAAGAAGCAAGCAGATTTCATCGCAGACCTCTGGGATCAGGCAGGTGAACCCTTCCGCAAGCAAGACGCCCGTGGCGTACCGGTGCCGACGCACCGGGATGGGTTCGTGCAGTGGATCATGCAGAACAGAGATCAAGTCTGGGCCCAAGGGATCGTCCCAAAATTGAAAGAATTGGTCGCTAAAAATGGGAATAAATCTCAGCCTGGCGAAATGGCTACGCCAAAACAAGTGGCGTACGGTCGCAATCTCGACGTGGAGAAGAACGGACGGCAAACCTTCGACTGGGATTCGGCAACCAAGAAACAAGCCTGGCAGTGGATCGCAGACCTCAAGGAAATGTCGAAGGCGGCCTGAGATCAGTCTCACTCAAGCGGGGACAGATCGCAGTGTCCCGGACTTCGCGCGATAGTAAAGGTATAGCGAATGGGAACCTGAGCGGGGATTGCACGAGATTCATAGTGGTTGGTTCAGCCCTGGATACTCCGCCCGTGCATGGGCACGAAAGCTTACATACTCTGCCCATTCGCTACTAAACACTAGGAAGTATGCACATGGCGAACCAAGGAAAAGCGAGCACTATTGCCGTCCATCCCGCCCGAGCGGAGATCGAAGCGGCCCTAAATGCGGGAGAGCCGTACCGCTCGATTAGCGCGAAGTTCGGGGTAAGCCGGAGTTCGCTATCTCGATTTGTTTTGTCACGGGCACCGCTGGCCCGAGTGCTGAACGATGAGCCGAACGTCGTAGAACTCATCCCGAGAATGCTAGAAGCCGCTGACGATGCCCAGGCCCTGCGCCGACTCACGCGCACGAGTGGCAATGCCGCCGCCCGAGCCAGGGCCATCAAGACCGAGGCCGACATCCTGACCACGCTCACGGACCGTCTCGGCATCGAAGATGTGACGTTGGCTGAGTTCATGGAGCAGACCGGCGACTTGATCCGCGCCCTTCGCGAATTCGCTCTGAGCAACCCTGAAGCGGCGCGCTCTCTCATCCTCACCATGCGCGACTATTCGTCCCTCAAGGAAGTCCGCATGGCCCTACGCACCCTCACATCTGGAGACACCAAATGACCGATTCACGATTCCCCTTCATCGCGCATTGCCGTGCCAGCGGCTTGACCCTTCCCGCTGTGACTCTCGCCGGTGACGCGGCCCCCGGTCGAGTGCTCCGACAAGGAGAAGAGTTCGAGGTCACCGAAGAGCTGTACGAAGCGACTCTCGACCGCACAGGCGCTTCATGGCTTAATCTCACGGACGCCGAGCAGGTAGCTCGCTACGGTTGCGTGAAGTGGGCCAAGGGGCCACGTCCTGAGGGTATGGCCGTGGGTGGGGATGACGAAGGCTACCGCTACCGCCAGGGACAGGCCGCGAAAGCATACGCCGAGCGAATCAGTGATCCTATGGACCGCGCCCTCGCCCTCAAGAAAGTGCAGGTGGAGTACGGCGACGCGCTGAACCCGATTGCGCAGGGTCCACAGCACATCCCGGTGATCCGATGACCGGTACGAAGATCGAGCGCGGATCTCTAGATGACCTCGTACTCAAGGCTCTCGCGAAGGTAGCCACACACGAGTCGGTCGAGAGTCACGCGAAGGCCATCGAGGACCACGGCTACAAGCAGGGCCATCGAGACGCCGTAGAACATCTGCAGGCCTATGCCGCATCCCACGACATCGATGCCGGATGGATTCTTGATTCCTTCCGCGAGTCCATCACGAAGCATCGAGCCGCCTACCTGGCCACCGAACAGAGAGAACTAGAAAATGACTGACGACGCAATGCTGAGGGCCGTGATCGCATCCAATGGGGATGCCGAGCGAGCCGCCATCGAAGAGCAGAAGAACTTCACTACGTGGACGGAAGCCGACATTCAGAAGGCACTCGATCCGAGCAACCCCGAGGTACGCCGCCTGACCTCCGCTCCGTCAGCCAACCCCGAGGTTGACCGTCTGGCAGGGTTGCTAGGCGACATCTTGGGCAAGGGCAAGAACTAGAAACTTCTGCTGGGCGCGTTAGTCGAGTTCCGCGCCCAGCAGATCCCGTCATCCTCCTCGCAGGGAGAGGGTGGCACCCTCCACGGCCCCGGCAGGGCTTTACTTCTTTCACTTGCCGGGGCCGTTCTCTGCTCTCGCAAAAACGATGCTCACTTAAGAATCGTGATGGTTCGCCCCCCGGCCCGAGATTCCGGGAGAGCCGGTTACCCGGAAGGCACGTCAGAACCCGTAGCTTTTTGAGTTGCATAAACATACGGGTATCTGCGACACTGGGAGCATGGATATGACGACGGGCACGAAGCTTGGCTACCTCCGCGTATCGACGGGCAAGCAGGACGAAGCCCTCCAGCATGACGCGCTCGACAAGGCGGGGGTGCTGAAGCGCAACAGGTACACCGATCACGGGGTATCCGGTTCGAAAGTGAAGCGTGAAGGTCTTGATGCTCTCCTCGCAGATGCACAGCCGGGAGACACGATCACGGTGTACAAGCTCGACAGGCTTGGACGGTCTACGGCTCACGTAGCCTCTCTGATCGCAGACCTGACCGAGAAGGGGATCTTCATCGAGTCCGTGAGCGACGGCCTCAACTCCAGCACCCCTACTGGACGGGCCATGCTCCAGATGCTGGCGATCTTCGCAGAGATGGAACGTAGCTTCATCCAGGAGCGTACTGTCGCCGGCCTGCAAGCCGCAAAGGCTCAAGGCCGTGTTGGTGGACGACCGAGGAGCGTGGACAGTGCACAGGCCCGTCAGGCGCAGATGCTTCGCAGTGCAGGGGAGAGTGTCCCGGACATCGCGAAGGCTCTCGGAGTGAGCATTGCCACCGTGTACCGGATCACGAAGAGCAAGTAGCTCCTACTGTGCGCGTTCATGGTCGAGCGTCTGGAGCACGAACAACAGCCTGTCCTTGCTGGAGTAGATGTCACCGTTGGCGAACCTGAGTTGATCGGTCCCGGATATATTCGAAGGTTCCGAAATGCCCTCCTCCAGCATGATGACTGTGTTGCGGGGACCGAGCGCCGCGTGGGCCACTCCAAGCTCATGAACCACGTTCTCTCGCGCTCGCGGGTGCCCGTCGACAGAATCCGCTCCGGTCATGACGATGATCGCGACGTCAGAGCTTCGCACCATGTCCAGCACTGTCCCGAGAATGTGAGTACCGTTTCGCGTGTCGCGCTCGAAGCTCTCAGTGCGATAGCCAGCCGCCGCCACGATGTCTCGTACCGTCTGCCATTTGTCATCACCGCCGTGCCCAATGAAGACCTTCATGGTTGGCAACGGTTCGGGAAGTATCGCTGCTGAGAGCCCGCCGTTGGGGGGCTCGTGGGGAGCCGGAACCCGCTCCAGGAGATCGTGGACGACTTCTTCGCCCTCCACCGGTTCGAATGCCTGACTCGCGACAGTCACAACACCGGCGCGCAGACTCACGGTTATGTAACCGTTCAGCGCACGGTCGTCTGAGATCTGGATTCGGAACGAAACCAAGTCGCGCGCTGCGATTCGGAGAAGCTGCTCTTCGTCGCCGAACATCACTTCGGTCTCGAAGCCAGCGCCCGCCGCTGAGTAGCCAACGGTGATTGGCAGGGCGAACGCTTCGCGGGCGAGTGCCAGAACTTCACGCACGAACTCGACGGTGATGCGTCCTGGGGTGCTTAACGAGTACTTATCCACATCTGGATGCTACCGAGCAAGGGCGGCAGGTCGCATGCCCCGACCGTGCGCGCGTAGGGTAACGACATGGCTCGATACACCGACGTGCACGGCAGGGCAATCCGTGAACACGAAGCGCTTGACCTCCCTGTGGGCCGAGAGTTCTCCATCGCTTGGAGCGAGGGGCAAATCGTCAAGTGTCTGCGACTCGACTCTGACACGTGGTCTGTAGCCCACGACCGAGATGGCGGCCATTACTACTATGGCAACGTCGTCCGGGAGGACTATATGTTCCGCGCCGCCAACATCCCCCAATTCAAGGCGCAAGAAACGTTCTCGGCAGCCGCTGCCAAGTATCTATGATCTTGCCTCCCGTCGATGAGTCGATCCAGTTCACAGACGGTGACGACGTCGATGGAGCCACGCCCAACTGTCGACACTGCCTGTCGACGATGGAACCGACACCTACTGCACGCGGCGAGCACTGGCACTGCCCGCAGTGCGGAGCCGCTCGCCTGAGCTAGGCTCGTCAAGGCAATAGAACATATGTTCGAATCTTGGTATCCTTGTATCCACAAAGGGTGAGGTTCGGGCCGTGGGTGCAAGCGACAGACTGAAAGCGGCGAACGACGTTCGATCCGCTCGCGCTTCCGTCACAGCCGCCGCGAAGCGAGGCCCGCTTCAATCACTGACGGAGCGCGAACTCGCCCTACGGGAACAGCCGGTAACCATCTATCCGCACGCCCTCCAGCGCCGCGTACGTGCGTGGGTGAGGTTCGGGGCAGAGGCAGTACGCGTTGACGCCAAGCTCATGAGATCGACGCCCCTCGCCGCCGGTATCGAGTTCCGAGGAGAAGAGGAGACGTATCGGTGTTGGGTATGGGGGAATGCCGTTGAAGCTGTCTAGCCGCCGAGAAGAGTTGTCAGCGCGAGGGCCGTGTTCGGGGAGCCGCCTAGGATCGCTGTGGCTACTGGCTGGACCCAATCCCTGTAGAACTTCTGCCAAGCGTTCGGCTCCGAAGTCGAAACGTTCTCGGCGAAGCGCATCGCCCCCAGCAAACGTTCCACTGCATCTTCGAGAGCGAAGTCTCCCATCACTTCGAAATTATCGAGAACTGATTCGACGTGAAGCAAGAGGGTCATGATATGGAGCCTCAGGGACTCCGGGAGGGTGCCGTCATCCCTCAAAACTCCGCGCGCCGCGTTGACCATCTCGCGAATATCCCCTCGCTGAGATTCGCTCAGCGAGGGCGTGTCGGCGTCTAGAAGGCTCGCCGCCCATCGAAGGACGCCCAGATCGCCCGACGTAGGCATACCCCCAGGCTTGCGGATTTGCCCTTCGACCATGTAAGTGATTATCGAGCTGGTCCAGGCGGGGATCGCTTCTTCGAACGCCAGAACGTCGTGCCCCTGCGCCTTCCACAACGGCATGTGCCGACGAATGTCAGCGATCGCCGCGATGAGATCCTCAAACGCGTATGTGTACTTTTCTTGAATGGTTGCGTTGAAGAAGTTCAGGAGCAGTCGCGCGGAACTAAGAGCCATAGCACGAGCATAGAGGCCGCGGCTTTCTACGGGAGGATGATGCTGCCTGGGGCGGCCAGAGCCGTGTACCCGAGGGAGCCGCAACTAGTGCGGTCGTGCACTTGTCCGTGACGATTGTGCAGTGGGAACGCGCAGGGGTGATCCTGCGCGACATAATGGCGGCCCTGACTCAACAGCAGCCTGACACCGGAACTCTCAACCAAGGTCACCGTCTGAGTTGAGCGTGGTGACCACCTTGTGATGCACCAGCACCTTCTTGGCTCCCCGTCCAGGCCCGATGGTGACTTCGAGAAGATCATCGAGCAAGGTTCTCTTCGTGTCGAGAGTCAGGGCGTCGTATCGCTCGCTCAGAGCGTTGTGCATCTCTTCTGCCTTGTCCCAGTCCACACGATGAGTAGCGGAGTCGAGATAGCCCATGGAGCGCCTAATCTCCTCCAGCATGCGTGCATGTGCTTTCTCGGCTGTTAGGGCCTCTACTTGGCCTTCTGCGGCCTCCAGAGCTACCTTGATGGCTCGAAGGTCAGGCGTGATGTCGGCCATTGTGAGAACGGCATCCTCTCCCCGAATCGAAGCCAAGAGGTCTTGCTTCTGATTGTTCAGTTTTTCGATCTTGGCGTACAGGCTAGAGAGTTCCTTGCCCTCGCTGGTGGACGCGGAAAGCACGTTGTGCCCGATGAAGAAGGCCTTCACAATCTCCTTCTTCACGACTTCCTCCACGAAATGAACCCGGATGGAACAGTGACGCTTGCCGTCCTTGTAATCCGGGTGAGACTCCACAGCCTTGGACTTGCACCGGTAGATCGCGATGCCGTGTCCGTCGCTTGCTGACCTCATCCGCTCGCCACAGACGCCGCACCTGATAATCATGTTGCCGACGTGCCGGGGCTTCCGTCCCGGCGTGCTCTTGCTCCGAGCCTTCAGCGTGGCAACCACAGCCTCATGCGTGGTGCGGTCGATGAGTGGTTTCCAGGTGCCGGGGACATCCATTGCTTCGCCGTTGACGATGTAGATGCCCGCGTTGCGTGGACGGGTGAGGAGTTCCTTCACCGTGTTCGTGCTCCAGTTGTTCCCGCGTGGCGTCTTCAGCTTCAGGTCATCATTCAGGTAGCGGACACATGAGTAAAGAGTTGCGTCCTTCTCCAGCACTCTGCGGATGCACTCACGGATAGCGTCGGCCTCAACCTCATTGATGGTCAGCCGGTCCGCCTGATACCCGAACGGTCTGCCTCCCCACAGTGGCTTCCCCTGAGCACGCTCTTCGGCGTACCGGTCTTTCTGCCTTCGGGTCTTCTTCTTAACCTCCAGGTTGTCCAAGAGGCCACGAAGGCTTGCCATGAACTCTCCCGAGTCTGTGGCGGGGTCCAAGAATCCTTCTCTTGTCGTGTGCCAGCACGCTCCACCGGCCACACACGCGAGCATGAGACGGTCCTTCTCTCCGAAGCCCTGACGGGTGAACCGGGACTCCTCCACGGCCAAGATCACATCGAAGTTGCCAGCACGGATGTCCTCAAGCATGGACTCGTACGCGGCGCGGTCAGTGCCATTGAAGGCAGAGATCCCGTCATCCTCGTAGATACTGACGACTTCGTACCCGTTTTCGGCGGCGAGCTTCCTGCACTGTTCGATCTGCTGTGCGGTCTTCGGCACCTTCTCGTCCTTCGCACTGATGCGTGCGTAGATCGCGGCCTTCTTCTTCTCGGTCATGGTCCCTGCCCTTCCTTCTATCTATACGGGCGAGGAGCGCAACTTTCTAAAGTGTCATCTCCTAAGTTGGAGCATGCGGATCTCGGAGCTGTCTTCACCGACATCGCCGCGCGTGGGAGAGCGCTCGGCATGCATCTGATCCTCGGAACTCAGCGCGCCTCCGGGGTGATTCGTGACGCCCTGGCGGCCAACTGCCCGCTCCGAGTGAGTCTGCGTGTCGCGGACGCTGCAGACAGCCGCGCTGTCATAGGAACCGACGACGCGGCTGACCTTCCGGGCGGAGTGGAGTCCAGGGGCCTGGCGCTCGTCCGTCGTCCCCAGGATGCGGCACCGATGGCGATGAGAGTCGCCTTGACGGGTGCGGCCGACCTGAGAGCCATCACGCTGAGGTGGGCCGACGCCGACATTCCGCGCAGCCCCTGGCTGCCCGTGCTTCCACGCACGCTTCCACTGGCCGCGGTCGAGCCTGAGATGCAGACGGGCGGCGTCATCCTGGGGCGAGCCGACGATCCGGAGCGTCAGCGACAGCCGCTCGAGTTCCTCTCGATCGGCTCAGACCGAGGAATCGTGTTCCTCGGAGGATCGGGGTCTGGACGCACTTCGGCTCTGCGCGCGCTGGCTACGCAGCAGGCCGACGCGATCTGGATACCGTCCGATCCGGAGCGCGCGTGGGACGCCGTGGTAGCTCTGGCCGCAGACGGGGCGCACGGCGCGGGTCTCGTCCTCTGCGATGACATCGACGTCAGGATCAGCGAGCTGCCGACCGAGTACGGTCAGCATGTCGCACAGCTCTGGGAGCAGATCCTGCGGCACGGGTCTGGAACCACCTTCGCGCTCACAGCGTCACGAGCGGCGGGCCCCCTGGGTCGGCTTCTCGAGGCGCTGCCTCGCCGCGGGCTGCTGAGGATGCCGAGCCGCGTCGATCATCTCGCCGCAGGAGGGGACTCCGCGGGCTTCGATCGAGATCGGCCGCCGGGGCGGATGCGGATGGGGGATCGCGAGGTCCAGCTGGTCTGGGTCCCGGAGGAGCGACTGCGATCGTCGGGGACTGAGCGCGGTGCTTCTCGGTATCGGGACGACCACACTTGGTCGCCGCGTTCCGCTCTTACGGCGCTCGTCACCACAGGGGTGCCGACGGTCGCCGAATCGCTGGCGGACGCCCATCCAGGCTGCGATGTCGTCGCGCTCTCGGGAGAACTGCGCGACCTGCAGGCATCGACGCGTCCGACGCTGCTGATCGGCGAAGCGGACGCCTGGCAACGCAACTGGCCGCTCTGGCAGCGGGTGCGAAGAGAGGGAGAGGCTCTCATCCGGGCAGAGAACAGCACCGAGCTGCGGCAACTCGCGGGTGTGCGTGAACTCCCGCCCTACGCGCGACCGCATGCCGGACGTGCCTGGTCGCTGATCGGCGATGCAGGGCCGCGTCGTGTCATCATCGCGGCCCTCGCGCCGAGAAGATGAGCAGCCCGGCGCGTCGATCGGTCAGATGGCGCTGCCCGGGCGGACGGCTCCGACCTCGGCGCCGCCACCGAGAACCTCGAGAGGCAGAGCGTCAGCGAGAGTCGCGACCTCGGCGTCGGTGAGACCGCCCGCGCGTGCGAGCAGCGTCGCGGCCACGATGGTCGATGCGCGTGCGCCGCCGTCGAGCATCTTCAGCGCCACAGTCGTTCCGTTCGGCGCGACCATGACCATGATTCCCTCGGCGCCTCCCTTTGCGAACACTCCGAGCTTCTCGATCGCGATGGTGTCAGGGCGACCCGGCCCGTCGATGGTCCACGGGTGCTCGCGCACCGCCCGCACCAGAGAGCCGGCGACCCGGTGCAGCGCGAACGGGGAGCGATCAGAGGCGGTGCCGATCCGGTGGATCGACCGGGCGAGGCCCGTCAGGGTGATCGCGTAGACCGGGGCGCCGCATCCGTCGATCGCCGTGTGGGCCACCTTCTCTCCGGTCAGACGCTCGATGACATCGCGGATGTGCATCTGAAGCGGGTGGGCGGGGTCGAGGTAGCTGTCGGTGGGCCAGCCGGTCGCGACGCAGGCGCGGAGCATCGCCGCGTGCTTGCCGGAGCAGTTCATGCGGATGCGGGTCTGCGCACCGTGCTCGCGCACGAGCTCGTCGCGGGCGGATGTATCACCAGGCCACGCCGGCGGGCAGCCCAGGTGATCCTCGGTGAGTCCACCCTCGGTGAGCACGTCGCGGACCACTGCCGCATGGCGGTCGGTGCCGCTGTGGCTCGCCGTCGACAGGGCGAGCTGCTCGTCCTCGAGCGCGGCTCCGGCTGTGATGCATGCCACCGCCTGCAACGGCTTGAGGCTCGAGCGAGGCAGGATCAGAGCATCCACGTTCCCGTAGCGTGCGACGACATCGCCGTCAGGTGAGAGGACCACCGCCGCTCCCGCATGGCGGGACTCGACGAATCCGCTTCGTTCGACGACGGCAAGTTCCACGGCATCTTGAACGGTGAGAGTCTCCAGCACCTCCCCAGGATATCGTCGGTTGGGCGCATGCAGTGCCAGGCGCGGAGTTCGCTCAGGGTGTCGCGGTGGCAGACTGTTCTCATGGGAGACAGGCCAGCGCCGCTCGGCGAGCACCGCTATTCACTCAGCTCCACCTGGACCGGCAACACCGGCACCGGCACCAGCGGCTATCGCGAGTATCGTCGCGATGTCACGCTCGAGGTCGCAGGCAAGCCCGACATCCTCGCCTCCGCCGACAAGCCGTTCCGCGGCGATCCGTCGAGGTGGAACCCCGAGGATCTGCTTCTCGCCTCGCTCTCCGAGTGCCATCTGCTCTCCTACCTGCACGCGTGCGTCACCGCGGGTGTCGTCGTCGTCTCCTATCGGGACTCGGCCTCGGGGATGATGCGGGAGGACGGAAAGGGTGGCGGCGCGTTCGTCGAGGTGATGCTGCGTCCGGAGGTCGTCGTCGCCGATGCATCGATGATCGACGCGGCGGAGCGCGCTCACGCGCAGGCCAACGCATGGTGCTTCATCGCGAACTCGATGAACTTCCCGGTGCGCCACGAGGCGTCTGTGCGCGCAGAGACGGCCTGAGTGGCAGTTCCGCGTCAGCGGCGCTCGTGGGGAAGCGCCTGCTTGATCTTCTCGATCGTGCCCTGCGCAGGAGCCTCGTTGTAGGCATCGGCCAGCTCCTGGCCGGAAAGAGCATGGATCGCGGCCATGATCTCGTCCGTCGCGAGTCTGCGGGCGCGACCGCTTGTGGCGGGGCCATGCGGTGAGAGGTCGAGCGGCTCACCGAAGCGCACCGTGATGCGCTCTTTCAGAGTCGGCATCTTGGCGCCGACGGGCATCACCTTGTCCGTGCCGATCAATCCGACCGGGACCACCGGTGCTCCGGTCTGCAGGGCCAGGAACGCCACGCCCGTCCGTCCCTTGTACAGACGTCCGTCGGTCGAACGCGTGCCCTCGGGGTAGAGCGCGACGGCGAGGCCCTCGTCGAGCAGCTGCCGTTGCACGTCGAGGGCGTCGAGGGCGGCCTTGCCCGCACCACGGCGCACGGAGATGGCGCCGATGGATTCGAAGAACGTCTTACTGAGCCAGCCTGTGAACCCCGTCCCCTCGAAATAGGTGGACTTCGCCAGAAAATGCACGGGTCGCGGAGCAGCCACCGGAATCGCGATCGAGTCGATGAACGACAGGTGATTGCTCGCGAAGATGACCGCGCCGTCCTTCGGGACGTTCTCCCTGCCCTCGATGCGGGGACGGTAGATCGTGCGCGCAAGCGGCGTGATGAGGCTGCGTCCGAGCGCATAGGCCATGCCTGCGTGACGAGGCTTCTCAGTCTCTGCGGGCGACGTTTCGGGCTCCACGGACTGGTCTGACGTCATCAGAGAAGATTACCCCGGCAATCATGCCGGGGCGGGAATGAAGCGCCAGCGCGCGCCTCCCAGCATCAGCAAAGGGGCGTGCGAGATGATGGGGTGTCCCGCCCGCGATCCTGAGGTTCAACTGTGCGCAAGCGTCCGCTTATCGTCCTGTCCACCGTCGCTGCGGCGACCCTTCTGCTGGCGGGGTGCTCCGGTGGTGCGACCCCAGAGTCCACCGCCACCCCAGACGCAGGCTCCGAGAGCTCCTGCCTCGCTGACATCGCGTCGGGCGCAGGCTCCGACGCAGTGTCCGTCGAAGGATCCGGGGCAGATGCCAAGGTCTCGGTGCCCGAGGGCACGGATCTCACCGAAGCCCAGCGTTCGGTCGTGGTCGAGGGCGATGGCGACGACGTCATGCCCGGAGACCTCGTGTCGCTGCGCTACCAGCTCATCGACGCCACGACCGACGAGGTTCTCAGCACGTCGGAGCGCGGACCCGACGGAGTTCTGTCCGCTCTCCTCGCCGTTCAGCAGCCGCAGCAGATCGTCGACCCGACCCAGTCCACCGTCTTCACGGTCGCGGCAGAGTGCCTCCCGATCGGTTCGAGTGTCGTCCTCACCCTTCCCGCAGCGCAGGAGGGCATGAACCCGAGCGTCCTCTACGTCGAGACGATCGAGCAGCTCCCCACGACGGCTTCCGGCTCCGATGTCGACGCGACCGACGGCATGCCCGTCGTCGAGCTCGACGACGCCGGATCGCCGACCATCACGATCCCCGATTCCGACGCCCCCACCGAGACCGAGGTGGCCGTGCTCAAGCAGGGCGACGGAGCCGTCGTCGGCGCCGGCGACCTGGTCACGGTCCAGTACCGCGGCGTGAAGTGGTCGGACGGCTCCGAGTTCGACTCCAGCTGGAGCCGCGATGCGGCACCGTCGCAGTTCCAGACCAGCGGCGTGGTCACCGGGTTCAAGATGGCACTCGAGGGCCAGAAGGTCGGGTCGCAGGTCGTCGTCGCGATGCCCCCGAAGGACGGCTACGGCGAGGGCGAGCCCAACGACACCGATCTGACCGGCGAGACCCTGGTCTTCGTCGTCGACATCCTCGCGACCACCCCGATCGAGCAGGCCCCGTAACAGGGCGGGGTCGGGGGCTTGCCATAGGCTGGCGGCATGCGTCGCATCATCGTCCTCGGCTCCACCGGCTCCATCGGCACGCAAGCGCTCGAAGTCATCCGCGCCAATCCCCGTCGATTCGAACTCGTCGGGCTCGCCGCCGGAACGAACGCCGAGATGCTTGCGGAGCAGGCCGCGAGCTTCCGCGTCGACAGCACGGCACTGGGCGCGTCCGACGCCGAGCAGCTGGTGCGAGATGTCGAGGCCGACGTGGTGCTCAATGCGATCACCGGATCGATCGGACTCGGGTCCACCCTCGCAGCGTTGAAAGCAGGCAGAACCCTCGCACTGGCGAACAAGGAATCCCTCATCGTCGGCGGTGAGTTGGTTCTCGCGGCAGCGGCCCCCGACCAGATCGTCCCCGTCGACTCCGAGCACTCAGCGCTCGCACAGGCGCTGCGCAGCGGCACCCACGCCGAGGTGCGACGCCTCGTCGTGACGGCATCCGGCGGGCCGTTCCGCGGGCGTTCACGTGAGCAGATGCTCGAGGTCACTCCGCAGGAGGCCCTCGCGCACCCGACATGGGCCATGGGGCGAATGGTCACGACGAACTCCGCGACACTGGTGAACAAGGGTCTCGAGGTGATCGAGGCGCACCTTCTCTTCGACGTCGCCTACGACGACATCGAAGTCGTCGTGCACCCGCAGTCGATCGTGCACTCGATGGTCGAGTTCATCGACGGCTCGACGATCGCCCAGGCATCCCCGCCAGACATGCGCCTTCCGATCTCTCTGGGGCTCGACTGGCCGAGTCGCGTCGGTGGGGTCGGGCGACCTCTCGACTGGAGTCAGGCGACGTCGTGGAGCTTCGAGCCGCTCGACGACACCGCGTTCCCGGCTGTCGATCTCGCCAAGGCGGTGGGCCGAGCGGGAGCGACCTTCCCCGCGGTCTACAACGCGGCCAACGAGCAGGCTGTCGATGCGTTCCATGAAGGGCGCCTGCCTTTCCTCGGCATCGTCGACACGATCGCACGGGTGGTCGACGCGCACGAGCCGCCGCAGACTCTGACGGTCGAATCCCTCGCCGACGCCGAGGAATGGGCGCGCCGCAAGGCCGACCAGCTGATCGCGCGAGCCTGACGCGAGAGTGGCCGCAGCGGATCGCTGCGGCCACTCTCGGAGGTCAGTCCTCGTCGGAGTAGGGGACCGGCCAGTGCGAGTCGGGCACGGGCCAGCCGGCGGCGCGCAACGCCCGTCGCGCCAGCTCACGGGCCGAGTAGGGCGTGCGCACACCGCGGATGTCGCGGTAGTCCTGATGCCCAGGGCCTGCCCACAGGATCGAATCGCCTTCTCCGACCAGGCCGACCGCAGCGACGATGGCCGCCTCGGGCGGTGAGAACTCGTGGATCTCGGCGTCGGGCCGCGCTGCTCGTGCGCCGGCGACGAGAGTGGCCCTGATCGAGTCCGGGTCTTCGAAGCGCGGGTGGTGGTCCGTCACGACCAGGATGTCGCTGCCCTCGACGGCAGTGCGTGCCATGTCGAAGCGTTTGCTGGCATCGCGGTCACCGTCGGCGCCGAAGAGCATCAGCACCTTGCCCGGGGTGACGCGGCGGACCGCGGCGAGGGTCTTCTCGAAAGCATCGGGAGAGTGCCCGAAGTCGACGAAGACGACTGGTCCGGTGTCGCCGGAGACGAGCTGAGTGCGACCGGGAAGATGGGCCAGGATGCCTCCGTCACGATCGAGCGCCGCTGCGATGCGGTGCCATTCGTACCCGCCCTCGAGCAGCATCACGATCGCCAGGGCTGCGTTCGCAGCCATGTGCGGACCGATCACGGGAACCGTCGTGGTCAAGGTTCCCGCTGGGCCGCTCATCGTGAAAGTGGTTCCGGATGCGCGCTCGTCGTCGATCGCGACGACCCAGTCTGCGCGGGCCGCAGCATCGGGATCGGCGGCGATCGACGGAGTGCCGACGGTGACCACGGGGACCTCCGCTCGCTCCACGACGATCGCGCCGTTGGGGGAGTCGAGGCAGACCACACCGCGGGTCGCACGGTCGGGGCGGAAGAGCGGGAGCTTCGCCTCGAAGTACTCCTGCATGTCGGCGTAGTCGTCGAGGTGGTCGTGACTGAGGTTCGTGAATCCGGCGACGTCGAAGCGGATGCCGTCGACGCGATGGCGAGAGAGCGCCTGTGCGCTGACCTCGACTGCCACGGCTTCGACATCGCGCTCGCGCATCAGCGCGAGGAGTGCGTGCATCTCGGAGGCTTCCGGGGTCGTCAGTCTCGAGACGATGACCTCTCCGGCGATGTGGCGCTCGGCCGTCGACGAGAGTCCGGTGACGACGCCGAGCTGGTCGAGGATGCCCTCGAGCAGATGAGAGACGCTCGTCTTGCCGTTGGTCCCTGTGGTGGCGAAGAGCAGAGGGAGCGGCTCTCCCGCACCCGTCCCGTAGACCCACGCGCTCAGAGCGCCGAGCACGGCGCGAGGGTCGTCCACGATGATCACGGGGAGCCCGGCAGGCTGCGCGATGTCTGCGCCGTCATCGTCGGTGATGATCGCGACGGCGCCCTTCTCGGCAGCCGTGGCCGAGAACTCGGCTCCGTGGCGGTTCACACCCCGGATCGCCACGAAGGCTTCGCCGGCACGTAGATCAGCGGTGGCGAGGGTGATGCCGGACAGGGTGATTCCGGTCACCTCGCCGCGGACTTCTCGAGCGAATCGAGAGGCTAGTTCGGACAGCTCGCGCCGGGGCGGGTTCGCGGGGCGGAGCACGGGAGGCAGGCTCGGTTGTTGTTCAATCGACATGTCGCATCCATGATCTCACGCCCGCGGCAGGATGACCGGGTGCGGCACGTCTCGTCGGCCGCGACGAACCGAGGAGACGTGCCAGGGGTCACGCCTTGCGGCGGTACGCCAACACGGAGACGACGAGCGCAGCGATCCCGGCGACGAGGCCGCCCGCGCCCAGCGCCGTACCGAGCTGGCTCGAAGAGTCCGTCTCCTCGGCTGCTTCCGAACCGGAGGCGTCCGAATCAGCGGCCTCTTCCGCAGAGCCGTGCTCACCGTGAGCGTCAGCGGCCGCAGCGACCTGGACCACGGGAGCCGGGGCCTCGAGGCTGTGCGGGTCTTCGCCTTCCTCGGCGAGCTGCGTCCACTCGGTGCTGCCCTCGACGCATGTCTGGATGACCGGGAACGCGAGCGAGTCGGGCGTGTCCTCGTCGAGCCCGACCGCCATGCTCACCGCGCCGCGCAGTTCGTTGGGTACCGGCTCGACGGCGGTGTACGTCACGGCGCTGACGAGCCCGTCATCGCCTTTCTCGATGTCGATCGTCCAGTCGCTGTCCATGGTGGGCGCGACGGAGGCGAGGCCCTCGGGCATCGTCACCTTCAGCGAGGTCGTCGGGGAGTTCTCGCAGCCGTGGGCGAACGAGAAGGTGAGCACGCCGTGGTCTCCGGCGATCAGCTCGTCCGGGCTGACGCTGACGTGGGCGCTGGCCATGGCGGGGATCGCGAGCGCGAGGATCGCGCCCCCGACGAGTCCTGCGGTGACGTTGCGACGGGTTGTGGTGGAACGCATGGTGGTACTCCTGTGTGCTGATCTGCGGGCGCGTCGGTATGCGCGGCATCCGCGGGAAGGGGGAACGCCTCGGGGAGGCGATGCGAGATCAGACGAGTGCAGGGGGACCGCGGCGCGACACCGACGCCGAGAAGTCGTTCGCGATCGGCACTCGGATCGCGAACGCCGGGACTGCGGGGCGTTCGTGGGTCGGGCGGAACACCGGCACCGTGTGGCGCAGGCGTGCCTGCACCCAGCCGGCGATCGCCCGCACCGAAGTCTCGCCGTGACAGACGAGGGCAGTGGTGATGATCACCGCGATGACGTGACCGACGAGCATGACGGCGTCAGGAGCGGTCGTGGCGACCACGGGACCCAGGGCGGCGAGGTCGAGGTGGTGTCGGTGCCCCGCGAGCGCCGTGGCACCGGTCGGCGTGCCGAGCAGCTGGAACACGAGGTGGAAGAGCGCCTGGCTGACCAGCACCGTCAGAGCGACTCGAGCGCGGGACACCCGGGCGCCGATCAACAGCGCCGCCAGCGGTACGAGGAGCGTAGCGACAGCGAGCACCAGAAGCGGATGCGGGGCGGCTCCTCCCGCGGTGGTGTGCGACGCGGCGGCGACGAGCGTGGCCGCGCCGGATGCCGCGGCTGCGCGCAGAAGTCGCAGCTGGCGGGAGGTCACGTCACAAGCCTATCCGTGCCTCACCATCACCTCGTGCAGCACGTGGGGCTTATTCCTAGGCGGCGAGCACTAGCTTGGGGGAGTGGAAGCACTGCTCTATCTGGGTGGCATCGTGTTCATGCTGATCGGCCTCGGCCTGTCGATCGGTCTGCACGAGGTCGGCCACCTCCTGCCGGCGAAGCTGTTCGGCGTGCGCGTCGGCCAGTACATGATCGGCTTCGGCCCGCGGCTCTGGTCCAAGCGCATCGGCGAGACCGAGTACGGGTTCAAGCTGCTGCCGCTCGGCGGGTTCATCTCTATGTCGGGGATGTATCCGGCCTCCACAGCATCAGGTCCCGCGAAGGGCGTCTTCCGCGCTCTCGTGCAGGACGCGCGCTCGGCGAACGACGAGACGATCGCGGAGGGCGCCGAAGACCGCGTCTTCTACCGCCTCCCCGTGTGGAAGCGCGTGGTGGTGATGCTCGGTGGTCCGCTGATGAATCTGATCCTCGCAATCGTGATCTTCACCGTCCTGGTGTCCGGTATCGGCGTTCAGCAGGGGACCACCACGATCGCCTCGGTGAACCAGTGCGTTCTTCCCGCCGGATCGACGGCGACCGAGTGCGAACCGGATGATCCGGCGACGCCGGCCGCGGAGGCGGGCATCCGGCCGGGCGACGTGCTGGTGTCCGTCGACGGTCAGCCTGTCTCGACCTTCGCGCAGGCGACCGCGATCGTGCAGGCAGCGCCGGGGCAGACCCTGGATCTGGTGGTGCTTCGAGACGGTGCCGAGGAGAGGCTGAGCATCACGCCGATCGAGGCTGAGCGCACCATCACGGATGCGAGCGGGCAGCCGGTGATCGGCGAGGACGGGCAACCCGTCGTCAAGGACGTCGGCTATGTCGGCATGGCGGCGCAGATGGGCTTCGTCCAGCAGCCGCTGTCTGCAGGACCCGAGATGGCGGCCGACACCGTCGCACGCGTGGGGTCGATGATCCTCACACTTCCGGTTCGGATCTGGGACACCGGTGTCTCCTTGGTCACCGGGTCCGAGCGCGACCCGAACGGTCCGCTGAGCGTCGTGGGCGTCGGGCGCATCGCGGGTGAGGTCGCAGCGATCGACGCGCCGATCCTCAACCGCTTCTCCGTGCTCCTCGGACTTCTCGGATCACTGAATGTCGCGCTGTTCGTGTTCAACCTGATCCCGCTGCTGCCGCTCGACGGAGGCCACGTGGTCGTCGCGCTGTGGGACGGCATCCGCCGCGCATGGGCGAAGCTGTTCCGCCGACCGCCGCCCCCGCCCGTCGACGCCACGAGGCTCGTGCCGCTGACCGTGGTCGTCGCCACGCTGCTCATCGTGATGGGCGCCGTGCTGCTCCTCGCCGACGTCTTCAACCCGGTGAACATCTTCGGCGGCTGAGTCGCCCTGGATGACACGACTGTCTTCGCGGGCCGGGTAGCCCCGGCATCCGCTCTCCGATCAGGCGAGCGCGTGCGAGACCAGACGCCCGAGAGTGCGGATGCCGTCGCGCGACAGGATCGATTCCAGGTGGCCCTGCACCGAGGCGAAGCGCTCGCCGCGAAGCGCGTAGACGTCGCCTGATTCAGGGTCGGCCGACACTTCGACAGCTCCCGTCGACGTGGTGCCGGGTGTCACCCTGGCCGTGAAGGTGTTGTAGAAGCCGATCGAGGCGTCCTCGCCGAACACGGGGACCGACTTCTGCAGCCCCTGGTGCGGTGAGGCGAGGGGCGTCAGGGCGATGCCGAGACGATCGCTGAGGATCTGATGGCTCAAGCACACCGCGAGCAGCGGCGACCCGGCGTCCACACGTCGGGACACCACCTCGCGCATCCTGGTGATGCGGTCGCTCCCGACGTCGCGGGGATCGCCCGGCCCCGGGCCCGCGACCACGAGGTCGGCCGCGTCGAGCTCCGCATCATCGGCGTCGCTCCAGGCTCGGATCGTGACGTCGAGCCCGAGGTGGCGCAGCTGGTGGGCGAGCATGGTGGTGAAGCGGTCTTCCGCGTCGACGACGATCGCCGACCGGCCGGCGAAGGGCCCGGTCAGATCGTCGCCCTGCGGGTTCAGCCAGAAGTCCGCCAGGCGAGCATTGCGCGAGGAGAGAAGCTCCGCGACCGTGGGGTCGTCGGCAAGGGGCTGTCGTTCTCCCGGGGCGTCGGCATCATCGCGGGCCTCGGCGACGCTGTCGCGATCGATCGCGCCGATCGCTCCGAGCACGCCGGCGGCCTTGCCGTGGGTCTCCGACACCTCGCCGTGCGGGTCCGAGTGTCGCACGAGTGTCGCGCCCACCGGCACGCTGAGTGAACCGTTCTGCAGATACACGGTGCGGATCAGAATCGGGGCATCGAGGTCGTGTCCGCCGGCGTCGTTCGGTGTGAAGAGGGCTGCCACGCCGGAGTAGTAGCCGCGCGGCTTCTTCTCATGACGGCGGATCACCGCGCACGCGTTCTGCATCGGCGAGCCGGTCACCGTCGGCGCGAACATCGTCTCGCGGAGGATGTCGCGCGGGTCCAGCGCGCTGCGACCACGGAGCATGTACTCGGTGTGGGTGAGGCGCGACATCTCCTTCAGATGCGGGCCTGTGATGCGTCCTCCGTCGGAGCAGACGGCGCTCATCATCTTGAGCTCCTCGTCGACCACCATGAAGAGCTCTTCCGTCTCCTTGGTGGAGGAGAGGAAGTCCACCAGGGTCTCCTTCGTGGCTCCACCCGCGGGGTGGCGGAACGTGCCCGAGATGGGGTTCATGGTGACGACGCCGCCGCGCGCGACGACGTGCGCCTCAGGGCTCGCGCCGACCGCGATGTGTCCGGGGGTCACCACCGCGAAGGTCCAGTACGCACCCCGCTCGTGCGTGAGCAGCGCACGGAACCAGGTCAGGGCTGCAGTGCGGTCGTCGACGTCGATCTCGGCGGTGAAGTCACGGCGGATCACGAAGTTCGCGCCTTCGCCCCGCCCGATCTCGTCGGCGATCACGGTCTCGACGATCGTGGCGTACTCCTCGTCCGGGATGTCGAAGCCACCGTCGCGCAGCGGCACGGCGTCCGAGGGAAGTGCCGAGAGCAGCTCGGGGGTAGCGATATGCAGATGCTCGTCGACCACGATGCAACGCAGGGGTGCGCCGTCGTCCTGGGCGACGAAGCCGCGCTCGCGCACCTGACGGTAGGGCACCATCGTGAAGATCTCGCGGGGGGCGCCGTCGATCGTGAGCGGGATGTCGGCGAGCAGATCGACGTCGATGACCTCGCCGGTGAGCAGCTCGACCGTTTCCGCGCCGTCGCGCGCGATCAGGACGAACGATGCCGTGGGATCTGCGGTGAGCTCGGCAAGACGTGAGAGGGTCATCGGTGTCTCCTGTGCATGGCTCCGGCTCGGCTCAACGAAAAGACCGCCCCGGAGGCGGTCTGGATTCGTGGGAACGCGAACACACCGCCTAAGAGGCGGGCCACCAGGTGAAGTTCGCGAGCATGGGCTGAAAACTATCACACCGCGCGCGGGCGCCCAGGCCGTATGACGCGCATCCGTGCCGTGCGGCATCCAGCCTGCGTGCATCCAGGCGGCGTAGGCTGGGGGTTGTGCCAGCAGTGAATCTTGGGATGCCGAAGATCCCCGAAGTCCTCGCCCCGCGCCGCAAGTCTCGCCAGATCAAGGTCGGCAAGGTGCTCGTCGGCGGCGACGCCCCCGTCACCGTCCAGTCCATGACGACGACGAAGACGACGGACATCAACGCGACTCTCCAGCAGATCGCGGAGCTGACCGCATCCGGATGCGAGATCGTGCGTGTGGCCGTCCCCCATCAGGACGACGCCGACGCTCTGAAGATCATCGCGATGAAGAGCCAGATCCCCGTGATCGCCGACATCCATTTCCAGCCGCGCTACATCTACACCGCCATCGACGCGGGGTGCGGCGCTGTGCGTGTGAACCCGGGCAACATCCGCGAGTTCGACGGAAACGTCGGAAAGATCGCCGAGGCTGCGAAGGCCGCAGGCGTCTCGCTGCGCATCGGCGTCAATGCCGGCTCGCTCGACCGCCGCATCCTGACGAAGTACGGCAAGGCGACCGCTGAGGCTCTCGTCGAGAGTGCTGTCTGGGAGGCCTCGCTGTTCGAGGAGCATGACTTCCACGACTTCAAGATCTCGGTCAAGCACAACGACCCGATCGTCATGGTGAAGGCCTACCGCCAGCTCGCCGAACGCGGCGACTGGCCGCTGCACCTCGGAGTGACCGAGGCCGGACCCGCGTTCCAGGGAACCATCAAGAGCGCCACGGCATTCGGCATCCTTCTCGGTGAGGGCATCGGCGACACCATCCGCGTGTCGCTCTCCGCGCCTCCCGCCGAAGAGGTCAAGGTGGGGCACCAGATCCTCCAGTCGCTCAACCTGCGCGAGCGCAAGCTCGAGATCGTGTCCTGCCCGTCGTGCGGACGCGCTCAGGTCGACGTCTACACGCTCGCCGAGAACGTCACCGAGGGACTCAAGGACATGACGGTGCCGCTGCGCGTCGCCGTCATGGGCTGCGTCGTGAACGGTCCGGGCGAGGCGCGCGAAGCGGATCTCGGAGTCGCCTCGGGCAACGGCAAGGGACAGATCTTCGTCAAGGGCGAGGTCATCAAGACCGTGCCCGAAGCGGACATCGTCGCGACGCTGATCGAAGAGGCCAACCGCATCGCGGTCGAGATGGGGCCTGAGGCGCCGCTCGGCACCGCGCAGGTCGTGACAGCCTGACCGACCGCGTCGGTCCGTCTTGAGGAGTTCCATGCCGTCGTCCACTGTCGTGTCCTTCCCCGTCGGCGGCGTCTCAGGTTCGAGCACCGTCAGTCGGATCGAGTCTGGCGAGGGGGGCACCGTCGTCGTCGTGGACGCGACGCCGTTCCACCCGGTCGATCACACGTGGCCGGATCAGCCGGGCGACAGCGGTGAGATCGCGCTCGACGGGGCTGTCGTTCGCGTCTCCGAGGCTGTGATGGCGGCGATCTCCGACGAGGGCGAGTTCGCGGTCGGAGCCGACATCCCGGTCAAGCGTGGCGCTGAGGGGTGGACTTGGCTCGTCGGTCACCCGCTCGAGGGGGAGGCTCCGTCCTCGCTGGTCGAGGGGGCGCGTGTGGAGCTGTCGGTCGACGCTCCTCGGCGGGCCGGGCTCAGCCGGGGGCACACAGCGTGCCACCTCGCGTCGTTGGCGCTGGACATCGCCGTCGCCGATCTGTGGCGCAAGGACCCGGGAGCGGATGCTCTGGGCAACCCGAATTTCGAGGCCAGAGCGAATCAGTCCAGCCGCATCCATGAAGACGGCGCTGTCGACGAGTACCGTCTGGGCAAGAGCCTGCGCCGAGCAGGATTTGACACCGAGACGTTCGCGGGAACGCTCGAGGATCGGCAGGCGGCGATCAACGCCCAGCTGGACACGTGGGTCGCCTCCGGTGCGATGAGCCGCGTCGTGCCCGAGGGCCCGACGATCGTGGATCGCCGCAGCTGGCACTGCGAGCTGCCGGATGGCCACGCCGAGATCCTCTGCGGCGGAACGCACGTGGAGTCGCTTTCTGAGTTCGTCTCGATCTCGGTTGCGCTCGATCTGACGGATCCCCAGCTGCTGGTGATGACCACGAAGGTCGTTCCCGCGGTCTGAGTCCGCTCAGCGAACGAATCCGGCCTGCACGCGGCCGCCGGCACGTTCGAGTTCAGCCGAGACGCGGGTTGCGAAGGTCGCGTAGTCGCTCTCGATCAGAGGGATGGTCAAGCGGTCGGCTCTTTCGACGCTCAGCTCCCGAAGGCGTCGGGGCAGCCATTTGCCGGCCCCGATCCACTGCCCCTCGGTGAGCAGCATGAGCTCTGCGATCCGCTCGAACAGGATGGAAGCCTCCACGCGCTGTTCGAGCGGGTCCGTGGCGTCCTTCAGATCGTCGAGCACATCCGTGATGACATAGCGGCGGAACGCGGACTCCTGCGCGCTCAGCGAGGGGCCTGCGTCGAGCGCGCTCCGCCAACGCTCGCGAAGCGGTCCCAGTCGGTCATCGTCTCGGATCGCGATGCCGTCGACGAGCATGTGCACCGTCACCGGGCGGTGCTGCGCGATGCCTCTTGTCGCCCACTCGTCGAAGCCCTTCGACGTGTAGGCGAAGACTTCGAAGATCTCTCCGTCGAAGTCGCGCGTCGAGGCTTCACTGGTCTGTCCGTCGACATCGAAGAGGTCATCTCCGAGGAGCAGCAGGTCGATGTCGCTCGTCGAGGTGCGGTCGCCGCGCGCCGTGCTTCCCGCAACGATGGCGACATCGGCCCGCGGGTAGTGGGCGGCGACGAATCGTTCAGCGACGGCGAAATGGTCCACGTCGACAGCGTAACCTTCGGGCTGTGCGCCTCCGGGGATCAGCGCGTCGCTGCGCCGAGCCGCGCGCCGAGCCCGGCGGCGAGCACATGTGCCTGGCTCAGCGGGAGCCATCGACACGTCCATGAGATGGGGGAGCCGCCGGTTGCCGGATCGGCTTCGCCGGCCTGCCACACGGCCGTGACGTCGGGGTCGGTGATCTCCAACTGGAAGAAGTGCCGGAGTGCCAGCTCATCGCGGGCAGGGGAGAGATCATACAGATCCGTGCCGAGGCTGCGTGTCACAGTTCCACGGAGACCTGTCTCCTCGAACAGCTCTCGCTCGGCCGCGTCGGCAGCACCTTCGCCCTGGCGCACGGTGCCTGCGGGCACCTGGACCCCCGTGGCGAGCATGTCAGTGTCGTCGTGGGTGAAGACCAGCAGTCGATTCTCGGCGATGACGTAGCAGACGGCCTTCTCGACGATGCTGGTCTGTTCCGCATGGCGAGTCTCAGAGAGCCGGCTGGCATCGTCGATGATCGGATCAACCCATCGATCGCGCGGAAGCTGCGCGATCTCCGGGATCGTGAACCAGGCTGTCTCGATGAGCTCGCCATCGGTGAAGAGGAACTCCGCGTCGATCGGAATCGAGCAGGAGTAGACGATCGTGGTGTAGCCGACGCGATCCCCGTTCGGGTAGCTCACCATCAGTTCTTCGCCTCCGTACGCCCCCACGATCCCGTGCACGGTGGCGTCGACCCCGATCTCCTCGCGCACCTCCCGGAGGACCGCCTCCTCCGGTTTCTCGAGCGGCTCTATTCCCCCTCCAAGCAGGCCCCACTGGGGCGAATGTGCTTGCCGGCACAGCAGAAAACGATCACCGCGCCGGATGATCGCCGTCACAGCGGGGAGTAGGAGGAGGTCATGACCCACGCGCTCGCGAAGCTCGCTCAGATACGGCGATATCGGCATGCCCCGAAGCCTAGGCCGTCAGGCGCTGAACTCGATCTCGCCTCGGGCGATGTCGGCGCGCACGACCCGGAGCCTCACGACAGCTCCGGGCGCCGTGTCGGCGGGGATCGGGGCGGAAGCGGTGACGGCCGGATCAGCGATCTGGACCGTCGCCCGCTCACCACGGATCTCGATCACGGTCGCATCGACGGCAGAGCCGACCAGGGGCGTCATCAGCGCGGCCTCGACGCAGTTGATCGTCGCGGAGTCGAGCCGGGACGCGCGCTGACCGGACTCTTGCATCAGTGCGGGCAGATCCGAGAGGGACTCGCGAACCCAGCTCGGCACCTCACGACCTTCGGAGACCGCGAGGCAGATCGCGAGCGACCAGCGATCGATGAGACGGCGCAGCGGTGCCGTGGCATGCGCGTAGGGCGCGGCGATGGCCGCCTGCTCGACGTCGGGCGGCACCGACCCGTCGAAGGCCGCGTAGCCGGCTCCGCGGAACAGCGATGCCGCAGCCTCGAGAATCGGGAGGGTCATCGGGTCCTCGCGATCCAGCTCGCGAAGGTAGTCGCCGTAGGTGCCCGTCGTCCACGGGCGTCCCAGGGCCTCGGTCTGGTGACGGAAGGCATCGTAGGACTTCTCGTCGGGCTGCGGCATCGTCCGCAGGATGCCGATGCCGGCGCCGACCATCAGGGACGCGGCTGCCATGCCGGTCATGAGGGACAGCTGCGCGTTCCATTCCTCGACGGGAAGCGGATGCCGACGCTCGATCGCATATGTGCCGTCGGCGGCTCTGGTCACTTCCTCGTCGGGGAGATTCAGGCTCGCGCCGCCGCGGATCTTCTCCTGCTCGATCCGCAGCGCACCGATCTCCGGAAGCAGCGCGGCCGGGCCGCCCTCGCCGTGATCGAGGGCCGCCTGCGTGCTGGCGTAGTCGAGCTGGGCGCGCGAGCGGATGAGAGCCCGCTCGAGCCGGAACTCTTCGACGACTCCCGCAGAATCGAGGGCGAAAGTCCAGACGAGTGCGGGGCGGTCCACGTCGGCCAGCAGCGACGCCCGATCCTCGCTGAGCACCTTCGGATGCAGGGGGATCCTGCCATCCGCCGCATACAGCGTCTGACCTCGACGGCGTGCCTCTGCGTCTACTTCCCCTCCGGGAGTCACGAAGCCGGGGACGTCGGCGATCGCATAGCGGACTCTGTAGCCGGAGCCGTCACGCTCGAGATGGAACGCCTGGTCGAGGTCGCGCGACTCGAGCGGATCGAGCGTGGCGAAGGGGATGTCGCGCAGGTCGAGTTCGGGAACCGCAGCCTCCGACGCCTCTGCTTCGGCGACGACCGAGGCAGGGAAGTCCGTGGGCGCGTCGAGGGATTCTCTCAGCGCGGCGAGCGCCGCGGCGAGTTCGGTCTGCGCGGCTGACGGGGCAACGTGCGATCGGCGCTGAGGCATGACCCCACACTATGACGCCGCGCCCAGAGGATTGCGCGATGCCAGACCCGTCGCCCGTCGCCCGTCGCCCGTCGGCTCACGGTCAGAACGGCGGTGGGGCGTGGTCTTCGGTGACGGTGGTGGTGTTCTGTGCGGGGGGTTTGTCGATGTAGACCTGGCCGGTGGGGCTGGTCCAGGCGAAGGTGCCGTCGTCGAGGTGTTCGACATGCCAGGGGGTGTGGTGTTTGAGCGTGTGGTGTCGGCGGCACAGGACGCCGAGGTTGTCGGCCGTGGTCGCCCCGCCGAGGGCGTGGTCGCGGGTGTGGTCGAGATCGCCGTCTCGGGCGGCGTGCCCGCAGGTCGGGAACCGGCATCGTTGGTCTCGGGCTCTCAAGTGCCGCTTCAGGGCGGCGGAGGGGCGGTAGCGGTCGACGGCGAGCAGAGCGCCGGTGACCGGATGGGTGAGGATCCGATCCCACCCGGACGCCATACCTGCGAGCAGCTGTGCGGTGCGGATATCGATCGGGATGCAGCCGTTCAGCTCGGCCGGGACGCTGCTCGCACCGATCAGCGACAGCACGGGGACGGTGACAGTCACGGTCGGGGTGATCGAGGCGAGCATGCCGTCGGCGGTGTCGTGTCCTGTGGGCGCGCCGGAGAGGAGCAGGTCGAGAGCGACATCGCAGCGGGCTTGCCCGAGCGTCCGGGAGTCATGAGCCGACGCGGCGCGGGGGCCGCTCGACGAATCCGCACAGGCGGCTTTCGCCATCGCCGTGACCCTCTCGAATGCGCCGTGCACGAGGGCAGCCGGGCCGAAGATGCTCAGTTCCGCCATGCCGTCTGCGCGGTTCTTCACCCACACGCCGCGCTCGCGGCGAGCGTCCTTGTGGCGTTCGTCGATGCTGCGCCGCTGGAACCGGTCTGCGACTCGTCGTGCCATCCGGCCCACTCGATTCGGAGACTCCGTCTTCGCGAAATCGACCATCTGCCCTGCGTACGCATCGCGGTCGGCCGCATCGTCGAGGTGCATGGCGGCGTCGACAATCACCCGGGCATGGGCGGCGCTGATCAGCCCGGCACCCTGCGCCTGCCACACGCGGGGGAACCGCGACACCACGAGTTCCGCGTCGAGCATCCGCTGCTGCACCGTCCGGTCGCTGACGCGCAGCGCCGCCCCGAACTCCGCCGCCACCGCCCGCACCGCCAGATCGACGCCATCCGCACTCGGTTCGTCGGCCTGCTCTGCTGCTTCGACAGCGATCCGCGCACCGAGTGTGAGGAGGCCATCACGCGCGGCCAGCAATGAACCGATCGTCCGCTCGACCTCGACGAGCATCTCAGCGACCGCGCCCAGCGCGCCCACCTGCTCCACTGTTGCGTCGATCAGTGCCGTCATACCCACATCACATCGCCCACCACCGACATTCCGACCCCAGATCAGGGACCAAAACACAGCCCGGGCACACAGAACAACGGCATCCCGGAATGTGCGTAGACACAGCCTCCCGGAAGGCCGCCTCGACGCACGTCGCGGCGACGATCCGGCGGTGCACCGATGCGCCGCGGCGCCTTGGGAACCTGTGATTCGCGTGTCCGTCCGACCCGGACCGGAATATTGGGCGTTAGCGTGGGGGGCATGACCACTGCAGCGAAGGCCAAGACCCTGATCGGACTCTACGAAGCCCCGGAGATCCTCCGCGTCGTGAATGTGTGGGACGTCGTGTCCGCCCGTGCCGTCGCGAAGCTGCCTGAGACGAAGGCGATCGCGACTGCCGGGCACGGCATCGCCGCGTCGTTCGGCTTCGAGGACGGGACGATTCCGCGGGACATCATGATCGACATGATCGGTCGCATCGCGGCATCCGTCTCGGTCCCGGTGACCGCCGACCTCGACGACGGTTACGGCGACGCGGGGGAGACCACCCGCCTGGCGATCGGCGCCGGTGTCGTCGGCGCCAACGTCGAAGACCGCCTCAAGCCGTTCGACGATTCCGTCGCGGCGGTCGAGGCGATCGTCAAGGCAGCAGAGGCCGAGGGTGTGCCGTTCGCACTCAACGCGCGCACCGATGCGTTCGTCCGTGCCGGCCACCGCCCCGTCGCCGAGAGCATCGCGGATGCGATCCAGCGTGGCCGCGCCTTCCTCGATGCCGGAGCCACCGCGGTCTTCGTCCCGGGAATGCTCGACGCCAACATCACCCGCCAGCTCGTCGACGGCCTCGGCCAGGGCAAGCTCAGCGTGATCGGCCTCCCCGGCACCCTCGCCGCGTCGGAGTACGAGAAGCTCGGGGTCACCCGCATCTCATACGGTCCTCTTCCGCAGCGCGTGGCCCTCACTGCCGTCCAAGACCTCGCCGCGAGCCTGTACGCCGGCGGCGTGATCCCGAACGGCCTCCCGGCGCTCAACTGATCCATCGCGAAACGAGAGACCGCCGGTCAGTAGACTTGGCCGGTGGTCACTCGTCTATCGAACTTCTTCCTCCGCACGCTCCGCGAAGACCCTGCAGGCGCAGAGATCGCGAGCCACAAGCTGCTGATCCGCGCCGGGTACATACGACCGCAGGCCGCCGGCATTTTCGCGTGGCTGCCGCTGGGGCTGCGCGTGAAGGCCAAGATCGAGACCGCCGTCCGCGAGGAGATGGCCGCCGCAGGTGCGCAGGAAGTGCACTTTCCGGCTCTGATGCCTCGCGAGTCGTACGAGGCGACGGGGCGTTGGGAGGAGTACGGCGACCTGCTCTTCCGTCTGCAGGACCGCAAGGGCGGGGATTACCTTCTTGCCCCGACCCATGAAGAGGCGTTCACCCTTCTCGTCAAGGACCTCTATTCGTCGTACAAGGATCTGCCCCTCACGATCTACCAGATCCAGGACAAGTATCGCGACGAGGCGCGTCCGCGTGCAGGACTGCTTCGAGGCCGTGAGTTCACGATGAAGGACGCCTACTCCTTCGATTCCTCGGACGCCGGACTCGACGTCAGCTACCAGGCGCAGCGCGACGCATACGAGCGGATCTTCCAGCGCCTCGGTCTCGAGTACGTGATCGTCCAGGCGGATGCCGGGGCGATGGGCGGTTCGCGAAGCGAGGAGTTCCTTCACCCGACCCCCGTCGGCGAGGACACGTTCGTGCGGAGCGCAGGCGGCTACGCCGCCAACGTCGAGGCGTTCACGACGGCGGTGCCCGATGCCATCGCCTTCGATGCCGACGCATCGCCTGTGATCTTCGACTCGCCGAACACGCCGACGATCGAGACGCTCGTCGCTCACGCGAACGAGCACCTGGACGGCGACTACTCCGCTGCCGACACACTCAAGAACGTCGTGCTGGCACTCACCCACCTCGACGGAACGCGTGAGCTGGTCGTCGTGGGCATCCCGGGTGACCGCGATGTCGACGAGAAGCGCGCGGAGGTCGCGTTCGCGCCCGCGGAGGTCGAGACCGCCACGGCCGACGACTTCGAGAACAATCCGCTGCTTGTGAAGGGCTACATCGGGCCGTGGTCGCCCACGGGCGCTGTGCTCGGCGAAGAGTCGGCGACCGGCATCCGCTACCTGGTCGACCCCCGCGTGAGCGAGGGCACCACCTGGATCACCGGCGCGAACGTCGACCAGAAGCACGCGCACTCGGTCGTCGCCGGTCGTGACTTCTTCTCGGACGGGATCATCGAAATCGCGAACGTCAGGGCAGGGGATCCCGCCCCCGACGGCTCCGGACCGGTCGAGCTCGCGCGCGGCATGGAGATCGGCCACGTGTTCCAGCTCGGCCGCAAGTACGCCGAGGCCCTCGGCCTCAAGGTGCTCAACGAGAACGGCAAGCTGGTCACGGTCACGATGGGCTCGTATGGAATCGGCGTGACGCGCATCCTCGCGATCATCGCCGAACTGAACAACGACGAGAAGGGGCTCATCTGGCCCGCATCCGTCGCGCCCTTCGATGTGCAGGTCGTAGCGGCCGGCCGCGATCAGGTGGCGTTCGACGTGGCGGCCGAGCTCTCGACGCAGCTCGAGTCCGCGGGCCTCGACGTGCTCTACGACGATCGTCCGAAGGTCTCGCCCGGAGTGAAGTTCGGAGACGCAGAGCTCGTCGGCGTGCCGAAGATCGTCATCGTCGGCCGCGGTGCTGCCGAGGGCCAGGTCGAGCTGTGGGACCGCAGCACGGGTGCCCGTGAGGCGGTATCGGTCGCCGAGGCCGTGCAGCAGCTGTCGCGGCGCTGACCGCACAGACGGAAATGCCGCCCACCTCGTCCGAGGTGGGCGGCATTCTCTCTGTGCGGAGTCGAGCCGCCCGTCAGCGGACGATGCGGCCGTGGTTCATGATGTCGTCATCGGGCGTGTCCTTGGTGACCAGTGCCTTGAGCGCACCCGCCGCCATCGCGATCTTGCCCTTGGCAGGCTCCCAGAACTCGGTCACCGTCGGCGTCACCTTCAGAAGCGCGATGCCGGGGGTGTCGAGGCCGTCCTCGAACCAGATGTCGAGCGAGGGGGAGTAGAGCTCCTCCATCTTCGTGCGGTCGTGCACGACGGACGCGTTGCCGGCGACCGAGACATATCGCATGCCCTTGGCGTCGCAGTATGAGAGGCCGACCTGGTGGTGAGCTCGCGCCTCTTCGACCTTCTCGGTGTCTTCTGCGGTGAAGAACCAGATGTCTCCGGCATCGTCCATCTGCCGGGTAGACATCGGCCTGCTCACCAGGTTGCCGTCTTCGTCGGTCGTCGTCAGCATCGTGAAGTCGATGTCCTCGACGAGCTCGGTCACGCGCGCGAGTGCTTCCGGTCCAGTGATCTCTGTCATTCCGCCACTGTGGCGCAGGAGGTCCGACTTCGCAGGGGCATTGACACCGGACCGCGCGCGTGGTCGGCGCATCGGGCGGCGTTGCGACGACCCACCCGACATGCCGTCGTGACAGGCTGAGGGCATGACCGACGAACCGCTGCCGGAATCGCTGAGCGCCGAGATCAACACCGTCCTGGATGAGGCGGGAGTGAAGACCGACCGCAGGCTGGTCATGCGCATGATGCGCACGGCGGTCCTGCTGGGTGAGGACGGAACCAGCCGCCTCGACCTCAAGATCGCCTCAGCCGCTCTCGCGGAGATGCGAGACGCCTTCCGCCTGTTCGCGCCGTTCGAGGGCGTGCCCAAAGTCACGGTCTTCGGGTCTGCTCGGACCCGCCATGATGATCCCCTCTACATCCAGGCACGCGACGTCGCCGCAGCGCTCGCAGCGGACGGGTGGATGGTCGTCACCGGTGCGGGGCCGGGGATCATGCAGGCTGCGGCGGAAGGTGCCGGACCGGCGCTCTCGCTCGGGGTGTCGATCCGTCTCCCGTTCGAAGAGAAGGCCAACAGCCTGATCGCGGCGAGCGAGCACGTGGTGGCGATGAAGTACTTCTTCACCCGCAAGCTGATGCTCATCAAGGAGTCCAGCGGCTTTATCTGCCTGCCTGGCGGGTTCGGCACGCTCGACGAGATGTTCGAGCTGCTCACGCTGCAGCAGACCGGCAAGGCCGAGCCGACGCCGATCGTCCTGCTCGACGAGCCTGGCGGCACTTTCTGGAACGGTCTCAAGCGGTTCATCGACGAGGATCTGGAGCCCACGGGCGTGATCTCCGAGGGCGACTTCGACCGCGTGGTCATCACCGACTCCGTCGAGTCGGCCGCAGCAGTGATCGCGGGGTTCTGGCGCAACTACGACTCGCTGCGCTGGGTCGGAGACTCGCTCGTGCTCAGACTGCGGGTCGCCCCGACAGATGCGGAGCTCGAGGAACTGAACGACCGGTTCGCCGGGATGCTGTCGAGCGGACGGATCGAGCGGACTGCTCCGCGGTCACCCGAGGTCGCCGACGACGATCTGCTGCATCTTCCGCGTCTCGCGCTGCACCTCGATCAGCGTCAGGTCGGCAGTCTGTTCCGCCTCATCGGCGCGATCAACTCGTGGGAGTCCGCTCCCGCGCTGTGATTCCGCGCGCGAATGCGGCGAGATCGATCGAATGCCCGAGGATCCGCTCCGCCGCGCGGTGACCGGAGTAGAAGGCGGCCCCCACGGTCGCCGGCTCGTCGCCCCAGGTCGCCTCGCCGGCGAAGTGCAGCACTCCGTCGACGGGCCCCGCGAGCTCGTCATGGTCGTGGTGCGACGACCCTAGTGCGAGATGCGAGTACGAGCCGTTCGAGAACGCGTCGTGCCCCCAGCGGGTGACCCAGTGCGCGGTGGGCGCGCCGACGGCATCAGGGTAGAGGGCGCGAAGAGCACCCACGGCATTCGCGACGATGTCGTCATCGGAGAGCTCCTGCATTCTGCGACCGAACGGACCGGCAGCGAATGTCAGCAATGTGGGAAGCCCGCTCACGGCAGACACGTCGTACCAGGAGTGCCAGTGCTCACCGGCCTCGCCGAGCGCCCGCAGGACATAGCTGTCCTCGTTCCAGAAGCGATCACGGAACTGGATGAAGACCTTGTTGAACACGCCCATTCCCAGCCGGGAGATCGGCCCCGCTACCGTGTCGGGCAGAGGAGGAGCGAAGTCGATCGACCCCGCCTTGAGCACTCCGAGTGGCACGGTGACCACAGCGCTCCGTGCGGAGAACTCCGCGTTCTCGGTCGACACCGTGACTCCGGCATCCGTGCGGGCGATGCGGGTGACCACGTGGCCCAGGCGGATGTCGAGTTCGGCGGCGATGCGCCGCGGTAGCTCGTCGTAACCGCGAGGGAAGATGACCTCGTCGCCGTCGATGGCGTCCTCGTCGAGCCCGTGCGCGTCGAGGTCTCCGATCCATGCTCCGCACTGCTCTTCGACGCGGTGTCGGAAGAACTCCCGGATCTCGTCGATGCGCTCAGGATCGAAGCCGGTGCGGTCGAGCGCGCGTTCGGTGACATCGAGGTAGGTGTCACCGGGAGAGGAGCGTTCGATCTCGTCGACCAGCAGGCGATCGGCCTCCTCGACATCGGACACCCACCGAGAAGTGCGCGCGGCATCCATGGGCCTGCCGTCGCCGTCGAAGTTCTCGATCGGCCGCCCTCCGGCCTGGAAGCTGCCGACGGTGTATTCGAGCGTCGGGATTCCGAGCGCCTGCACGAGGTCCCACAGTGCGGAGCGCTCGATGCCGTGGACCCACGACGCGCCGAGATCGACGGGAGAGCCTGCCGTGCGATCGGTGTGCACGCGGCCGCCGACGCGCTCCCTCGCCTCGAGGACGATGACGTCCGCTCCGGCGTCCGCGAGCATGCGGGCCGCCGTCACCCCGGACATCCCCGCCCCGATCACGATGGTGTCGTACGTCGTCACTGAGTCCTCCTGCACGCTCGGCACCGCATCGGTGCGGCCGTCGTCGTGGCGACGGCGGTGGGCACAGGGTATCGTGGTACGGATGTCACGCGTGCACACCCGCGTGACGAGAGCTGAATAGGGAGTCGTCATGGATATCGAACTGAGTCTGCTGCGTGGGATCGAGAAGGAGAAGGCGATCCCCTTCGATGAGCTGGTCTCGATCATCGAACAGGCCATCCTGACCGCCTACTCCAAGCATGTCTCCGCAGACGGAGCGACTCCCGAGGGTGTCCGCGTCGATCTCGATCGTCGGACCGGGCACGTCGCCGTGCTGCAGGTCGTCAAGGACGAAGAGGGCGCGATCATCGGGGAAGAGGATGCCACGCCGGATGACTTCGGCCGGATCGCCGCTTTCGCCGCGAAGCAGGTCATCAGCCAGCGTCTGCGCGACATCGCGGACGACGTGGTGCTCGGTGATTTCAAGGACAAGGAAGGCGACATCGTCGCCGGCGTGATCCAGCAGGGACCGAATCCCCGCATGATCCATGTCGATCTCGGAGCGGTCGAGGCCATCCTTCCTCCTGAGGAGCAGGTGCCGGGCGAGGAGTACACCCACGGCTCGCGCCTCCGCGTGTACGTGACCAGCGTCGCCAAGGGCCTCAAGGGTCCGCAGATCACCGTGTCGCGCACGCACCCCGGTCTCGTCCGCAAGCTGTTCGCGCTCGAGGTGCCCGAGATCGCCGCAGGTCTCGTCGAGATCGTCTCGCTGGCCCGCGAGGCCGGCCACCGCACGAAGATCGCCGTCCGCGCCAACGACCCGGCGATCAACGCCAAGGGCGCGTGCATCGGTGAGATGGGGCGCCGTGTGCGCGCCGTCACCGAGGAGCTCTCCGGTGAGAAGATCGACATCGTCGATCATGATCCTGAGCTCGCCGCCTTCGTCGCGAACGCCCTCTCGCCCGCCAAGGTGACCAGCGCGTTCATCCTCGACGCGAACACCAGGGCCGTGCGTGCGCTGGTGCCCGACTATCAGCTCTCCCTCGCGATCGGCAAGGAGGGGCAGAACGCTCGTCTGGCTGCGAAGCTCACCGGCGCGAAGATCGACATCCAGCCCGACAGCGTCCTGGACTGACCGCTCGTCACGTCCGACTCGCGCCCGTCGCGCGAGTCGGACGGGAACACAGGTGTAAGATGGAACCCGTTCGAACGTGCGTCGGCTGTCGCACGCGTGCTCCCCGCGCCGCTCTTCTCAGAGTGGTGGCCCAGGACGACATCCTCATCATCGATGAGCGAGGCGTTCTGCCGGGGCGAGGCGCGTGGGTGCATCCGACACCGGAATGCATGGATGCCGCTCTGCGGCGCCGCGCTTTCGGCCGAGCACTTCGCGCATCCGGCAATCTGGATACGCGGATCATCGAACAACACCCACCAAGAAACAAAGGCTGAACGGCTATGGAAACAAAGTGAACGGCTCGAAATGAGACCCGTCCGCGACTAGTGGTCTGCCCTGTCTGGGTGGACCGACCCCAGACAGGAGAATTGTGGCTGGTAAACCACGCGTACACGAGATCGCCGCCGAACTCGGCGTCGACAGCAAGATCGCACTTGCAAAGCTCAAGGAACTCGGAGAGTTCGTCAAGAGCCCCTCTTCGACCATCGAACCCCCGGTGGCGCGCAAGCTTCGCGCTGCCATCGAGTCGGATGCCTCGCTGAAGGCAACCGCTGACGCGGCCCCCGCCGCGGCCAAGCCCGGTGCTGCGAAGCCCGGTGCGGCCAAGCCCGGCGCTGCCAAGCCCGGCGCCGCGAAGACCGATGCGGCAACGCCCGGTGCTGCGAAGCCCGGTGCTGCGAAGCCCGGTGCCGCGAAGACCGGTGGACCGACTCCCGGGCCCAAGCCCGGACCCAAGCCGGCCCCCGCGCCGGAAGAGCCCGTCGCCGCTCCGGCTCCCGAGGCTCCCGCCCCGGCCGCAGAGGCTCCGGCCGAGACCGCTGCTTCGGCAGAGGCCACGCCCGGATCCGCTGCACCGAAGTCGAACGACGGCGGCGCGCCGAAGCCCGGCGCACCGCGTCCGGGCAACAACCCGTTCTCGTCGGCGCAGGGCATGGGCCAGCGTCCGGCAGGGCCGCGCCCCGGCAACAACCCCTTCGCCTCGGCGCAGGGCATGGGCCAGCGTCCGAGTCCCACTCCCGGCAACATCCCGCGCCCGCAGGCCCCGCGTCCCGGTGCGCCGCGTCCGGGTGCCCCTCGTCCCGGTTCCCCCCGTCCCGGCGCTCCGCGCGGCGGTCAGGGTGGTCGTCCCGGCGGCGCCCCGTTCCAGCAGCGTCCCGGCGGCCCCGGTCGTCCCGGCGGTGCCGGTGGACCCGGTGCCGGTCCCGGTGCTCGTCCCGGTGGTGGCTTCGCAGGTCGCCCCGGCGGCGGCGGCGGTCGCGGCCGTGGCCCCGGTGGAGGTACCGCAGGTGCCTTCGGCAAGGGCGGCGGCAAGAGCAAGCAGCGCAAGTCGCGGCGGGCGAAGCGGCAAGAGTTCGAGATGCGGAGCGCCCCGGTCGTCGGTGGCGTCAACGTCACCCGCGGCAACGGGGAGATCATCCGCATGCGCCGTGGTGCGTCGATCGCGGACTTCGCCGACAAGATCGAGACGCTGACCGGCTACACGGTGCAGCCCGGAACCCTCGTGACGATCCTCTTCAACCTCGGCGAGATGGCCACGGCCACCGAGTCGCTGGACGAGGCCACGTTCGAGGTGCTGGGTGAAGAGCTCGGCTACAAGATCCAGATGGTCTCGCCCGAGGATGAGGACAAGGAGCTCCTCGAGGGCTTCGGTCTCAACCTCGAGCAGGAGCTCGAGGAGGAGAGCGAGGACGACCTCGAGATCCGTCCTCCGGTGGTCACCGTCATGGGTCACGTCGACCACGGTAAGACCCGTCTGCTCGACGCGATCCGCCAGACCAACGTCATCGACGGTGAGGCCGGCGGCATCACGCAGCACATCGGTGCCTACCAGGTCTGGACGGAGCACGAGGGCATCGAACGTGCCATCACCTTCATCGACACCCCGGGTCACGAGGCGTTCACCGCCATGCGTGCTCGTGGAGCGCAGGTCACCGACCTCGCGATCCTCGTGGTCGCGGCCGATGACGGCATCATGCCGCAGACGGTCGAGGCGCTGAACCACGCACAGGCAGCGAACGTGCCGATCGTGGTCGCGGTGAACAAGGTCGACAAGCCCGACGCCAACCCGGCCAAGGTCCGTCAGCAGCTCACCGAGTACGGTCTGGTCGCAGAGGAGTATGGCGGAGACGTCCTGTTCGTCGACGTCTCGGCTCGGGCGAACACCGGCATCCAGGAGCTCCTGGACGCTGTGCTGCTCACTGCCGACGCGGGCCTCGACCTCACGGCCAACCCGAACAAGGCCGCTCGTGGTGTCGCCATCGAGGCGAAGCTCGACAAGGGCCGCGGATCCATCGCCACGGTGCTGATCCAGTCCGGAACGCTTCGGATCGGTGACGCGATCGTCGCAGGAACGGCTTACGGCCGCGTGCGTGCGATGGCAGACGAGAACGGCGAGCAGGTCCTCGAGGCCTACCCGTCGCGTCCGGTGCAGGTGCAGGGTCTCAACTCGGTGCCCCGTGCAGGCGATGTCTTCATCGTCACCGAGGAAGACCGTATGGCCCGTCAGATCGCTGAGAAGCGTGAAGCGGTCGAGCGCAACGCCCAGCTGGCCAAGGCCCGCAAGCGCATCTCGCTCGAGGACTTCACCCGTGCTCTCGAAGAGGGCAAGGTCGAGTCGCTCAACCTCATCATCAAGGGTGACGTCTCCGGTGCCGTCGAGGCACTCGAGGAGTCGCTGCTCAAGATCGAGGTCGATGACTCGGTGCAGCTCCGCATCATCCACCGCGGTGTCGGTGCGATCACGGAATCCGACGTCAACCTCGCGACGATCGACAACGCGATCATCGTGGGCTTCAACGTCCGCCCCGACACGAAGGCGCGCGAGCGCGCCCAGCGTGAAGGCGTGGACATCCGGTTCTACTCGGTGATCTACAACGCGATCGACGAGGTCGAGAGCTCGCTCAAGGGCATGCTCAAGCCGGAGTACGAAGAGGTCCAGTCTGGTGTCGCCGAGATCCGCGAGGTGTTCCGCTCCTCGAAGTTCGGCAACATCGCCGGTGTCATCGTGCGATCGGGAACGATCACGCGAAACGCCAAGGCTCGCGTCATCCGCGACGGGGTGGTCGTCGCGGACGGCCTCGCCATCGAGTCGCTGCGTCGCTTCAAGGACGACGTCACCGAGGTTCGTACGGACTACGAGGCCGGTATCGGCCTCGGCAAGTTCAACGACATCCAGATCGGTGACGAGATCGAGACGACAGAACTGATCGAGAAGCCTCGCGGCTGATCGAGTTCGATATCTTCGGGCGAGGGTGCGTGATGCATCCTCGCCCGAAGAGTACGTAGAGGGAGAGAACAATGGCTGGTGAAAGACAGGCCCGTCTGGCTGATCGTATTCGAGTGATCCTTGCGGAGCGCCTCGAGAAGGGGTTGCGAGACCCGCGCCTCGGCTTCGTCACGATCACGGATGTCCGTGTCACTGGCGACCTGCAGCACGCCTCGGTCTTCTATACGGTGCTCGGCACCGAAGAGGAGCGTCTCTCCAGCGGCGAGGCTCTGACCTCCGCCACCGGAATGCTGCGCAGCGAAGTCGGGAAGCAGCTCAGCACGCGGCTCGTGCCGACACTCGAGTTCATCCCCGATGCCCTGCCGGAGAACGCCGATCACATCTCGGCTCTCCTCCGCGAAGCGCAGCAGCGCGACGCCGAGGTGGCGAGGCTCGCTTCCTCCGCATCGCACGCGGGCGACGCAGACCCCTACCTCCGCCAGGAAGACGACGACACGAAGTCCTGAATATCGGCGCCCTCGCCTGGGCGCCACGGTGTCTTGCTACTCTCGGCTCCACGGGCGATCGCCCGAGGGGACTGGGGAGTTCGGCATCGATTTTTCGCGCGCGCACGGGGCGGCCTCGATCGCACCAGCGGTCATCGAGAAGATTCTCGAGGACCTTCTCGAGCATGATCTGAGCTGCGCGCCGCATGTCGCGGCGCGACTCGCATTCGAGCTGTCTGAAGATCCGCAGACGGTTCTCGCGGTCGCAGCCCGACTCGACGCCGCTCAGCGTCACGGGCTCAGGGCGCTTCCCTCGCCGCTGCCGATGGTTCCATCGGTCGAAGCCCTGTTCGCTCACCTGGAGCTCGACGACAGAGATCGTGCGGTCCTCGTCGCCGTGTCGCTGCGGCTCGACGACAGCCTCGACCCGCTGGTCGACTTCTCGGGTCGGTCCGCCGCAGAACTCGCAGGCGGCCCACTCGGCTCACTTCTCGACATCCATGCGGGCCGAGTGCGTCTCGCCGACCCCCGGCTGGCGATCTGGCTGCGCGCGACGACGACGTCGTCATTGGCTGCCGCGGTGCACTCGAGACTGCATCGGGTCTTCGAGGTACGCGGCGAGAGGGTGGAAGCCGACTGGCACGGCGCGCGTGCGGCGATGCACGGCGAGCCCGTCACCGCGGGTGAGCTCACGCGCATCGCGAGAGAGCACTCGGAGGCCGGACTGAGTGAGCGCGCCTTCCACCTCGCGGCGGAAGCCGCCGTGCACTCCAGCGGGATCGAGAAGGATGAGGCGACGCTCGTCGCCGGTGTCGCGGCGATCGCCGCAGGCTACGCGGTCGAGGCGGCGGCCCGACTGGGAAGTCTCTTCCCTCACGGTGACGAGCTCTATCGTCTGCAGGGTCTCGGCGGTCTGCTCGTCGCCGAGGCGCATCTCCGCGGGGCAGTGCCTGAGGTCGACATGAGCGTCGTCCAGCCGCGCGTGGACGACGCCACCCACTGGTACTCGTGGGCGCGGGCTTCGGCCTTCGCTGCGATGCTGTGCGCCGAGCGGGGCGACCGCCGCGGGATGCGCTCGTGGCTCGAGGCGCTCAGAAGCGCGAGCGCGCGCGTCGACGCAGACAGCGAACTTCGAGACCCGGTGGTCGCGCTCGCCTGGCTCGTGATCGGCGACGGGGAGACAGACGATGTGCGCGGCACCGGTCCGCTCACCGGAAGCATGCTCCTGGCCCTGCGTGCGGCTCTCGACGGAGACATCGACAGAGGTCTTCGACTGCTCGCTGCCGGAGATTCTGCGATCGGTGTCGAGGCCGATCCGTTCGTGGCCGGATTCGAGCTCAGTCCGCTCGTGGCGGCCTATCGGGCGATCGTCGAAGCGCTGCTTCTGATGTGGCGCGGAGATATCGGCGCGGCGCGCGACCGGATGCTGCGCGCCGCGCTCGAACTGCCCGTCGCCGTGCCGTTCGACGGACTCGGCGTCGTGATCGCGCGACGCCTCGACCTGGCTGTGCTCGGTCATCTCGGGCCGTTCGCGAGGGCGCTCACTGCCGCTCTTCCTGCGCCCGGGCGTATCGATCAGCTCGTGGATCGAGGCATCGAGGCATTCCTGGCGGGCGATTCAGCCGAGGCGGCGGCGTGCATGCGCCTCTGGCGAGACCGCGGCGCTCCGCAGCCGATGCTGTCCGTTCCCGGGCTCGACGAGGCGATCGTCGTCACGCATGGCGCATCGTGGCATCCGCGCCGGATCGAGCCGCCCGAGATCGCTCTCGCCCAGCGGCTGCGGGTGCAGATCACCAGCTGTTCGGATGACGAATGGCGCGTCGAGCGTCCACTGGTCGTCGCCGCCGCGCGCACTCTGACCTCGCCGTTCTCGCGCGGGCGAGTCGAGGCGATGATCGGCACCAGATCACTGATGAAAGGCGACATCGCGATAGGCAGAGAGCATCTGTCGATGGCTCTGAACCTGCTGGAGGTCTCCGGTGCCACGGCGTGGGCGAGGGCGATCGCGGGGCGTCTCGATCGGGTGGAGGCCGCAGACGGCGCCGCCGTCGCTCCAGACCCGCTCTCATCGTGCCGCCGAGTCTGGGAATCGATGCTCACCGCTCGCGAACTGGAGGTCGCGATGCTGGCGGTCGGCGGATCCTCGAACCGCGACATCGCGGACTCGCTCCACGTGTCGGTGCGCACTGTGGAAGTTCATCTGGGTCGGGTCTTCACGAAGCTCGAGGTCAGGACCCGCGTCGAGCTCACCGTGCTCGCTCATCGCATCGGACAGTACGTCTGATCGTGGCAGTCAGCGGGGGAGCGACAGCATCTCGCCATCAGCCTCGGCGAGGCCGTCGGCGATGAGCGAGTCGATCGCGCGGTCGCGCTGAAGCGGATCCGGCCATTCGGCGAGCACGGAGTCGATCAGGACCGGCGCAGGTGCCGCGGCACGAAGGGTACGCAGAGCGGCGCCCCTCGCCTGACGGTCGGAGCCTTCGAAGGCCGCTTGACGTCTTCGGGTGTCGCCGGTGTCCGGCCGCCCCGCGGCAACCCAGGCGCACACGTCGACCAGAGGGCAGATGTCGCAGCGCGGTGATCGCGCCGTGCACACGGTCGCGCCCAGCTCCATCGCCGCCGCGTTGAACACGGCCGAATCGTCGACATCCGCGGGGAGCAGTGAATCCATGAGGTCCAGATCGCGGCGTGAGGGCGGGCCCGGCTGCGCCCGGCCGAGGATCGCGCGTGCCATCACACGACGTGTGTTCGTATCGACGACGGGGTGCCGGTCGCCGTAGGCGAAGACGGCCACGGCTCTCGCGGTGTAGTCGCCGATCCCCGAGAGGTTCAGCAGGGCGTCCACATCGTTGGGAACGATGCCGCCGTGTCGTTCCGTGATCTCGACGGCGGCGCGATGCAGCCACAGTGCGCGGCGGGGATAGCCGAGGTTCGCCCATTGCTGCAGTACCTCGGAAGTCGAGGCGCCAGCCATCGCCGCAGGGGTGGGCCACCTGTCGAGCCATGCCTCGAGGTGCGGTATCACTCGATTCACGGGGGTCTGCTGCAACATGAACTCGCTGACCAGCGTGCCCCAGGCGCCGAAGGCCTCGTGGAACCGCGGACGCCGCCACGGCAGGTCGCGTGCCGCGTGCCGATACCAGTGCATGAGAGGCAGAGACACCTCGGCGGCGGGGAGCGATGTCGAAGGCACCTCGACAGCCTAGGCGAACCGGGAACCCACCCGGCGGACCGGGGCCGCCGCCGGCGCAAGCGAGGGGTGTGCGGTGGAGAGTTCGGACGCATCGTAGGCTTGAGAGATGGTCTCGCCCGGCATCCTCCTCGTCGACAAACCAGCTGGACTGACCAGCCACGACGTCGTCGCACGCACCAGGCGCGCGCTCGGCACTCGCAAGGTGGGGCACGCGGGAACTCTCGACCCCATGGCCACCGGTCTGCTCGTGATCGGCGTCGAGGGTGCGACTCGACTGCTCACCTACATCGTCGGGGCCGACAAGACCTACGAGGCCACGATCCGGCTCGGGCAGACGACCGACACGGATGACGCGGACGGTGAGACCCTCACGGAGGCCTCTGTCGAGTCGTGGGATTCGGTGACCCCCGACAGAGTGTCAGCCGGGATCGCAGCTCTCACCGGCGCGATCTCGCAGGTGCCGAGTTCGGTGTCGGCGATCAAGGTCGACGGACGCCGCGCGTACGACCGTGTGCGCGCAGGGGAAGAGGTTGTGCTGGCCGCACGCGATGTCACGGTCTCGCGCTTCGACGTCATCGCCGAGCGGTCCGGTGAAGGGTTCCTGGATCTCGACGTCGTGGTCGACTGCTCCTCCGGCACCTACATCCGCTCGCTCGCCCGTGACCTGGGTGCCGGGCTCGGGGTGGGCGGGCATCTCACGGCGCTGCGGCGCTCGCGCGTCGGTGACTTCGATGTCGCGGATGCCGTGATGGTCGATGATGTCGTCGAGACGGCGTTGCTGACCCCGGCCGCCGCGGCCGCGAGGGTCCTCGATCCGATGTCGGTGTCGGCAGAGGAGGCGAGAGATCTGCGTCACGGAAAGAGACTCACGGGGCAGGCTGATCGGCTGATGGGCTCGCTGGCGGCCGCGATCGACCCCGACGGGGTGCTCGTGGGAGTCGTCGAGAGACGCGGTGCTGATCTCAAGAGCGCCATGAACATGCCGGAGGCCGCCGGATGATCCTCTGGCTGACCATCGCCCAGGTGGCGGTCGCGACCTTGGTGGGCGTGTTCTGCGTCTCGCTCGGTCTGGCCGGCCGGCGTCCGAGCGACTACACCGTCGGGGCGCTCGCCCTTGTGGAGCTGCTCCTCGTCGTCCAGGTGGTGGTCGCGATCGTGGCGCCGCTGGCAGGAAACCCTCCGACGGGCGACCTGCTCGAGTACTGGGTCTATCTCGTCTCGGCGGTACTGCTGCCAGTGGGCGCCGTGCTGTGGGCGCTGATGGAGAGGAGCCGCTGGAGCACGGTGATCCTCGGCGTGGCCGCTCTGGCGGTCGCGATCATGGTGTGGCGCATGCACGTCATCTGGACCATCCAGGTGGCCTGAGCCGGTCGGGGGCGCAGCCGAGTCTTCCCACCCGGATCTAGAATGGAGGACGCTATGAGCACCACCGTTCCCACCTCCCGCATGAGCGGCATCGGCCGTGTCCTCGTGATCGTCTACGCCGTGATGGCGCTGGCGGCGACCGGTCGGAGCTTCGTGCAGATCTTCCGACAGTTCGACGAGGCGCCTCTCGCCTATTCCTTGTCGGCGCTCGCGGCTGTCGTATACATCCTGGCCACTCTCGCGCTGGTCCTCGCGAGTCGACGCGGCTGGTACGCCGTGGCCTGGGTAGCGATCGTCTTCGAGCTCGCCGGAGTCCTGGTGATCGGTGCGTCGAGCGTCTTCTTCCCCGAGCTGTTCCCGCACGACACCGTCTGGTCGATGTTCGGGCGAGGGTACCTGTTCATCCCGCTCGTGCTTCCTTTCTTCGGCATCTGGTGGTTGCGCACCCACGCGCCGATCCGCGACGCTCAGCCCGCTCTCCGTGCCGAGGCCGACGCATGATCGTCTTCCGCGACCCGAGCGATGTGCCGGTCGGCTTCGGCCCCTCGGTCGTGGCGATCGGCAAGTTCGACGGTGTTCACGCCGGTCACCGAGCGGTGATCCGTCGCCTGAAGGAGATCGCGGCGCAGTCGGGAGTCCGCGCCGTCGCCGTCACGTTCGACCGCAACCCGCTCGCTGTGCTTCGACCGGATCGCTGCCCCGAGAACGTGGTCACGGTCGAGCGCAAGCTGGAGCTGCTGGGCGAACTCGAGCTCGACGCGACGCTGCTTCTGACCTTCGATGCGGAACTCGCGGCGCGCAGCGCCGAAGACTTCGTCGCCAGCATCCTGACCGGTGCGCTGCACGTGTCCACCGTCCTCGTGGGCCGGGACTTCCGGTTCGGTCGGGGCGGAGCAGGAGACCCCGATCTGCTCAGAGAACTCGGGCCGAGGTACGGATTCACGGTCGAGGTCGTCGACGACGTGTTCCTCGACGGGTCCGATCGTCGCGTCTCTTCCACGTGGATCCGTGAACTGCTGATGGCCGGTGACGTCACCGCTGCCGCTCGTGTGCTCGACCGCAACGTCGACGTGCGCGGTGAGGTCGTGCACGGACTCAAGCGCGGGCGGGAACTCGGCTTCCCCACTGCGAATCTCTCGGCGTCCGTCGACTCGTTCGTTCCTGCCGACGGTGTGTACGCCGGATGGCTCGTCGACCATGAGACGGGGCTCCGGCATCGGGCAGCCATCTCGGTGGGCACCAACCCCACTTTCGACGACGTGCTCGAGCGCCAGGTCGAGGCGCATGTGATCGGCGAGACCGATCTCGACCTGTACGGTCACGACGTGACCGTCGAGTTCGTCGAGCGTCTGCGCGGCATGGTCGCATTCGAGGGGATCGAGAAACTGAAGACGCAGATGGCCACCGACGTGACGGATGCCGAGAGAGTGCTGTCGAGCCGCTCCAGCTGAACTCCACTCGAACTCTGCGTGTCCTGATCTGCGTCGCTCAGGTCGCATGGCATAGAATGTACTTCGGTGGTCCTTGATCCTCGCGCGTCATTCGCTCGTAGACGATCACCGGAAATACTGTTCGTACGGTCCTGGCTCACGCCACACGCGGACACCGAGAACGGCCGATGCATCCCCCGGATGCTCCGGCCTTCACGCTCAGGAGGAGCATGCCGACCACGGCAACCGCCGCAACACGGCGCAAGAAGACGTCTCGTCGCGATGATGAGGCACCCCTCATCCCGATCCTCGCCCGCAAGGTGCGTGAGATCGAGGCGAAGTCGCAGCGCGGAAAGCTCGGACCGACGAACCGGGTCAAGTTCCAGGTCATCGCGTTCCTGGTGCGCGAAGAACGCGCGAGAGTCAAGGCCGATCCCGAGATCGCCGACGCCGCCCGAGCCGAGCTGCTCAAGCGCCTCGACGGTGTGGCAACGATCCTGGCGAAGACGGCGGCGCGCGACACCTCACTGATCCAGCTCCTCGAGGCTGATCAGGCGACTTCGCCGGTCGCGAAGCGCATGCGACGCGACTGGCTGCTCGAGTCCGGCGCCGAACTGGCACCCGAAGAGCTCATCATCGCCGATGTCGCCCCGGTCCAGACACCTGTGGTGTCGGCGGGGATCGCCGAGCGCCAGGTGACACCGCCGTCGGTCGAGGCACGCCAGCTGGCGAACCCGTTCCTCGCTCCGGATCTCACCCCGCGCGCAGCCACGACCCCTCGTCGACGTCTGGACGGCTGGGAGCTCATGGGACCCCTGTACAAGGCGTTCGAGACCGGAGCCGGGGGAGGAGCCGCGAGCATGGACCTGCCGCCGGCCCCCGAGTACGACCACCTCTCGCCCAAGGGCCTCGAGGTCATGGTGCACCAGTCGCGCTTCCTCGAAGCGGTGCGCGAAGGACACAGGAGCTTCCTGCTCGCCGACGAACCGGGCCTGGGCAAGACTGCGCAGTCGGTGCTGGCCGCATCCGTCGCCGGCGCCTACCCGCTGCTCGTCGTCGTGCCCAACGTCGTCAAGATGAACTGGGCGCGAGAGGTCGAGCGGTGGACTCCGCAGCGCAGGGCGACGGTGATCCAGGGCGATGGCGCCGACATCGACGCGTTCGCCGACGTGTTCATCGTCAACTACGAGATCCTCGACCGTCACATGTCGTGGCTCGCGTCGATCGGTCTTCGGGGCATGGTCGTCGACGAGGCGCACTTCATCAAGAACCTCAGCTCACAGCGCTCGCAGAATGTGCTGTCGCTCGCGAATCGCGTACGCGAGCGCACCCCTGGCGGCAACCCGCTGATGCTCGCGCTCACGGGCACGCCGCTGATCAACGACGTCGAGGACTTCGACGCGATCTGGCGCTTCCTCGGGTGGACCACGGGTGAGAAGCCGGGGCCGGAGCTGATGGAGAAGCTCGACGCGACCGGTTTCACGCCCGCCGACAAGGCGTTCTACCCGGAGGCTCGCGAAGCGGTGATCTCGATGGGGATCGTCCGGCGCAAGAAGAAGGACGTCGCCGCCGATCTGCCCGACAAGCTCATCGCCGACCTGCCCGTGCAGCTGGACGATGAGTTCGGCCGCGGAATACGTCAGGCCGAGCGCGAGCTGGGCGAACGACTCGCCGGTCGGTACCGGAGGATCATCGAGGCGCGGGGTGACCGCGGACTCGCTCCGGGCGAGATCGACCAGGACATCGTGCGTCTGGTCGCTCAGAACGAACTCGAGGAGTCGAAGGCCGCCGGAACCGGCGGAGACAACGTCTTCACGATGGTGCGCCGAATCGGACAGGCGAAGGCGCATCTGGCGGCGGACTACGCAGCTCAGCTCCAGCGGTCGGTAGGCAAGGTCGTGTTCTTCGCGAAGCACATCGACGTGATGGATCAGGCAGAGGCGCACTTCGCCGCTGCCGGCATCCGATCGGTCTCGATCCGCGGTGACCAGACCTCGACCGTCCGCCAGCAGGCGATCGACGACTTCAACGGCGATCCTGCTGTCGGTATCGCGGTGTGCTCGTTGACCGCTGCCGGTGTCGGTCTGAACCTGCAGGCCGCATCGAACGTGGTCCTGGCGGAGCTGTCGTGGACGGCGGCAGAGCAGACGCAGGCGATCGACCGAGTGCACCGCATCGGTCAGGACGAGCCGGTGACGGCGTGGCGGATCATCGCGGCGCACACGATCGACGCGAAGATCGCGGAGCTCATCGACCAGAAGCAGGGTCTTGCGGCGCGTGCCCTCGACGGCGAGGCCCTCGATGAGGCGGCCGCCGAGCCTGTGCAACTGGGTGCCCTCATGCACCTGCTCCGGGAGGCGCTCGGCGCCGTGTGACACGCGCTCGTCAACTGAGACATCGGCGTTAAGAACTGCGGTTCTTGACGCCGATTTCTTGCGTTGATCGACTTGTTCGCTCATTTCTCACGAATCGTCTCGATTTCGCCGCAAGATCCCCGGTTTTCGCCGTCCCGAATGGCGCCAGGTCGTATCGGAGCGCTAGTGTCGATCGCAGGCACCGTCGCCTGTTCCCCCTTCCACTCAACCGTCTGAGGCAAGCATGAAGATCGGCATTCTGACGAGCGGCGGCGACTGCCCCGGACTCAACGCGGTCATCCGCGGCATCGTGCTCAAGGGCACCACCACCTACGACCTCGAGTTCGTCGGCATCCGCGACGGCTGGCGAGGCGTGGTCGACGGCGATTTCTTCCCCCTCACCCGTCACGAGGTGAAGGGCCTGTCGAAGGTCGGCGGCACGATCCTGGGCACCAGCCGCACCAATCCCTACGAGGGTGAACGCGGTGGAGCCGACAACATCGCCAAGACTCTGTACGGGCACAAGATCGACGGAATCATCGCGATCGGCGGCGAGGGCACCCTCGCAGCGGCCGACCGCCTCGCGAAGGACGGCATCAACGTCATCGGTGTGCCGAAGACCATCGACAACGACCTTCGCGCCACGGACTACTCCTTCGGTTTCGACACGGCCGTCAACATCGCCACGGATGCGATGGACCGTCTGCGCACCACAGGAGACTCCCATCAGCGCTGCATGGTGGCCGAGGTCATGGGCCGTCACGTCGGCTGGATCGCTCTGCATGCGGGAATGGCCGCGGGTGCGCACGCCATCTGCATCCCCGAGGTGCCGATGTCCATCGACGACATCACCGCACTCGTCTCCAGCGCGCATGACCGCGGTCGCGCGCCGCTCGTCGTCGTCTCTGAGGGGTTCAAGCTGCTCGGCATGGATGAGGCGTACAGCGACAAGGGCCTCGACGCCTTCAACAGACCTCGTCTCGGCGGCATCGGCGATCAGCTCGCTCCCGCGATCGAGCGGATCACGGGCATCGAGACTCGCGCGACGATCCTCGGACACATCCAGCGCGGCGGATCCCCGTCCGCGTTCGACCGCGTGCTCGCCACCCGCCTCGGACTACATGCGGCTGACGCGATCGTCGAGAAGGCGTGGGGTCAGATGGTCGCGATGCAGGGCACAGACATCGTCCGTGTCCCGTTCGCAGAGGCGCTGGGAGAGCTGAACACGGTTCCCCGCAGCCGCTACGACGAGGCCGCAGCGCTCTTCGGCTGAGACCGGAGTGGGCGGATGCCGTCGGCATCCGCCCACTCTCGGAACGCCTGAGCGCACCGGACGAGCCCGGTCACTCCGCGGCGAGGCCCACCGTGTCGAGGATCCACGCGAGCTCGAACGCGCGTTCCTTCCACGAGTTGTAGCGACCGCTGACACCTCCGTGACCGGCGACCATCTCGCATTTGAGCAGAGCGTCCGACGCGCCGGCGACACGCAGGGCGGCGATCCACTTCGCGGGCTCGACGTAGAGGACCCGTGTGTCGTTGAGCGAGGTCACTGCGAGGATCCGCGGATAGTCCACCCCATCACGGACGTTCTCGTACGGCGAGTACGACTTCATGTACTCGTAGACGTCGGCGCCGTGCAGCGGGTCGCCCCACTCGTCCCACTCGATCACCGTCAGGGGGAGCGAAGGGTCGAGGATCGTCGTGAGCGCATCGACGAAGGGAACAGCCGCCAGCACGCCCGCGAAGAGCTCGGGAGCGAGGTTCGTCACGGCTCCCATGAGGAGTCCGCCGGCGCTTCCGCCCTCGGCGACGAGGCGCTCAGGAGACGTGACGCCCTGTTCGATGAGGTGCTCGGCGCAGGCGACGAAGTCGGTGAAGGTGTTGCGCTTGTTCAGCAGCTTGCCGTCCTCATACCATTGCCGACCCATCTCACCGCCGCCGCGGACGTGCGCGACGGCGAAGACGATGCCTCGGTCGAGCTCCGAGAGCCGCGCTACCGAGAAGCCGGGATCGATCGAGTGCTCATACGAGCCGTAGCCGTAGAGGTGCACCGGTCGGGCCTCGGAACCGGGCTCGCCGAACGAGCGCTTCCAGACGAGCGAGATCGGCACCCGGGTGCCGTCCGATGAGGTCGCCCAGTCGCGCTTCTGTCCATAGTCGAGGGGATCGTATCCGCCCAGTACGGAGACCTGCTTGCGCAGGTGGAGGTGACGGGTGGCGAGATCCAGCTCGTAGACGGTGCCCGGGGTCACGAAGGAGGTGTAGCCGAGCCGGAGGAAGGGCGAGTGCCACTCCGGGTTGCCGCTGACGCCCGCCGAATACAGGGGCTCGTCGAAGACGATGTCGTCGACGGCGTGCGTCGCGTAGTCGAGCAGCCCGACACGCTCGAGCCCTTCGCGGCGGTACTCCACCGTCGCGAAATCGCGGAACGCATCCATCCCGAGCAGCCGGCGTCCTGGTTCATGGGCGAGCACCACCTGACGATCCCCCTGCGGATCGGATGCCGCCACCGAGACGAGCTCGAAGTCCAGCGCACCGTCGTTGTGCAGGATGTACAGACGGTCCTCGCCGTCGACCACGGCGTGTTCGAGCGAGTACTCGACGCCATCACGACGGGGCCAGACGATCTGAGGCGCGGCGGTCAGGTCACCCGCGAGATCGACGAGGTACTCCTCGCTGGTGATGCTCGATCCGACAGCGATCACGAGGTACTTGCGGCTGCGGGTGATGCCCGCGCCGAGCCAGTACTTCTCGTCGGGCTCGTGGAACAGCTTCACGTCGTCCGCGACCGGCGTGCCGAGGCGGTGCAGCCAGAGCGTGTCAGGACGCCACGCGTCGTCGCGCGTGGTGTAGAGGATCCCTGTGCCGTCGGGCGTGAAGAACGCCCCACCGGTGTCGGGGATCTCATCGGGGAGGGTCTCGCCCGTGACGAGATCGCGCACGTGCACCGTGTAGAGCTCATCGCCGTCGAAATCCGTCGCCCACAGGAGCTTGGTGGCGTCATCCGAGGTGTCGAACGCGCCGAGGGAGAAGAACTCGTGCCCCTCGGCCTCGATGTTGCCGTCGAGCAGCACGGTCTCACCCGGCACCGCCACTCCCGGTTCCAGCACCGGGGGAGTCCAGTCGTCCTCAGCCGCGGCGGTCCGGCAGTGGATGCCGTACTGCGCGCCCTCCTCGGTGCGGCTGTAATACCACCAGTCCCCGCGCCGCGTGGGCACGGAGAGGTCGGTCTCCTGCACGCGGCCCTTGATCTCCTGGAACAGCGTCTCGCGCAGATCCGCCAGGTGGGAGAGCTCGTCGTCGGTGTGGGCGTTCTCGGCCTCGAGGTGCGCGATCACCTCGCCCGAGTCCTTCTCGCGGAGCCATTCATACGGATCATCGAATGTGTCGCCGTGGTGTGTGCGGAGGGTCGAGCGGCGGTCTGCGATCGGGGCATCAGTCACGGGTTCCACGCTAGCCCAGGTCGAGTTGACCGGTACCCGGGAGGGTGGGAGGATCTACCGGGGCCGGTTAACGGAAGTGAAACCCACGGTGAACTCTTCGTTCATCACGTCGATCCCGTCGACACCTCTCCTTTCTTCCTCAACGACCGAAAGTGAACGGTGGAAACCGCAGCCCTCATCGTCGTGCTGGTCATCGCGCTGGCACTCTTCTTCGACTTCACCAACGGGTTTCACGACACGGCCAACGCGATGGCCACTCCCATCGCGACCGGCGCGCTCAAGCCCAAGACAGCCGTCCTTCTCGCAGCGGTGCTGAACCTCGTCGGTGCGTTCCTCTCGACCGAGGTCTCCAAGACCGTGTCGCACGGCATCATCCGCGAGGACACGATCCAAGGCGATGTGTTCCTCCCGATGATCTTCGCCGGTCTCATCGGCGCGATCACCTGGAACATGCTCACCTGGCTGCTGGGCCTGCCGTCGAGCTCGTCCCACGCGCTCTTCGGCGGCCTCATCGGTGCCACGCTGGTCGGGGTCGGGGTCGGCGGCATCGACTTCGGCATGGTGCTGTCGAAGATCATCCTCCCGGCACTCATCGCCCCGCTGACGGCCGGGATCATCGCGTTCGCCGCGACGAAGCTCGCGTATTCGATCACTCGGCGCTACGACGGCAAGCCCGATGGACGAGACGGCTTCCGCTGGGGCCAGATCTTCACGTCGTCGCTGGTGGCGCTCGCACACGGCACGAACGACGCCCAGAAGACGATGGGTGTGATCACCCTCGCGCTCATCACAGTCGGATGGCAGAACAGCGAGCAGGCGGACCCGTACCTGTGGGTCATCATCGCGTGTGCGGTCACGATCGCCCTCGGCACGTATCTCGGCGGGTGGCGGATCATCCGCACGCTGGGCAAGGGCCTGACCGAGGTCAAGCCCGCGCAGGGCTTCTCGGCCGAGAGCTCGACGGCGGCGACGATCCTCGCCTCCAGCGCCTTCGGCTTCGCGCTCTCGACCACCCAGGTCGCTTCGGGTTCGGTCATCGGGTCGGGTCTCGGCCGCCGCGGATCGACGGTTCGCTGGCGGACCGCAGGTCGGATCGCCATCGGCTGGCTCCTGACCCTCCCGGCGGCGGGTGCGGTCGGCGCTCTCGCGGCCCTGCTGATCACGTGGCTCGGGCTCTGGGGCATCGCGATAGACACCGTCCTCGCGCTCGCCGTGATCATCGGCCTGTTCCTCCGTTCGCGCAAGGATGCCGTGACTCATGCGAACGCGATGAGCGACGTGGCCGAGTCGGGGCTCGCGATCGAGCACCCCGACACCACTCCGCCCACGCGCAGGCAGCAGCGGATCATGGACGCCAAGGCTGAGGCGAAGGCACGCGCAGATGCACGCGAGAAGGCCAAGGCCAAGGCCAGGGCCGACGCGAAGGCGAAGGCGGCGGCGAAGGCGGCGAAGAAGGCACCGGAGACCGGCGTCGCGACGAAGGTCGATGACCCGGAGAAGGCGAACAGCGAGGAGTCGAAGTGAGCGTCGCCATCGAATGGGATGCATTCCTCCAGGTGTTCCTCGCGGCGCTGCTCGGCGCCTGCGCCGTCGTGACCTTCTATGCGTTCGGGCTTCGGCTGCTGGTCCGCAGCGGGCATGCGCCCGTCGTGAGTCCGGCGGAGTTCACCGACGCCATCACCGTGGTCTCTGAGAAGGAGCTCAAGCGGGCGGCGAAGCAGGCCGCCAAGGCGGCGAAGAAGAGTCCGCTCACCGAGGGGCAGCGACGCATCGCGCTCTACGGCGCCTACGGGTGCTTCGCGCTGTGCGGTGTGGCTGTGGTGGTCGGCATCCTGATCATCGTCGTCGGGCACTGATCGACGCGTCCGACGCCCTCCGGAGTCAGCGCAGGAGGCCGGCTACGAGGTCGTCGACGATCTCGTCGGTCGACGTGTCGGGGTCGATCGGAGATGTCAGTCGATCGAGCAGAAGCCCGTCGATCGCGTAGTGGAACAGCGCGATCTCGCGTCGGCCGCCGGGAAGACCCGCTGCCGTGTTGAACGCGACATCCGCATCGAACCCCGCTCGCTGCCATGCGCCCAGCAGGATCGCGACCTCGGGGCGTCGGCTGCTCTCGAGTCTCAGTTCGAACAGCGCCAGCGTGACGTCGCGGTCGTCGGTCAGGCGACGCACGATATCTCTGACGTAGTCGGCGAAGAGCTCTCTGCTCGGCTGATCGGATGATCGGCGCACGAGGTCGTCGTCGCTGGGGGCGAGACGTTCGCCGATTCGCTCGACGAGACCCTCGATGAGCGAGTCCCGGCTGCGGAAGTAGTTCGACGTCGTGCCCACCGGCACGCCGGCCGCAAGGTCGACGGCGCGGTGCGTGAGCCCGCGCGAACCGTCGGTCGCAAGCACGGTCAGCCCTGCATCCGCGATGCTCCGTCGCCTCGTCTCGTTCTTCGCCATCCGAGCACCCTATCGCGACTACTACAGCTGCCGTGGACCCCTCGTGGTCCGATGTCGTCGTGCGGCCTAGGCTGAGACCATGCCAGCGCCTTCCGACAGCGACTTCGTCTTCGGTCGTCATGAGCCGGCGAGCCACGTCATCATCCATGTGAGCGACCCGCACTTCCTGGCGGACGGCGTGCGGCTCGGTGGACGCTACGACGTCGAGGAGAACTTCGCCCGTACTCTCGAGGCGATCAGGGCTGTGCATCCGCACCCGTCGGCGATAGTGATCACCGGCGACCTGACCGATCTGGGGGAGCCGGACGCGTATCGGCGGCTCCGTCTCGCGGTGGAGCCCGTCGCCGAAGAGCTGGGGACGGTCATCGTATGGGTCGCGGGCAACCATGATGATCGCCCGGCACTCCGTGAGGGGCTGCTCGACCTGCCCCCGACACAGGACCCGGTGACGGGAGTGTGGGATCTCGACGGTCTCAGGCTGGTCGCACTCGACACGAGTGTGCCGGGGTGGCACCACGGTGACCTGGACGCGGGTCAGCTCTCATGGTTGGCAGAGGTCCTCAGCGAGCCGGCGCCGCATGGCACCCTGCTCGCGATGCACCACCCTCCGCTGCCGAGCCACCTGCCGCTCTTCGACATCCTCGAGCTGCGGCACCAGGACGAACTGGCGGAGATCATCCGCGACACCGACGTGCGCGGCATCCTCGCCGGTCACCTGCACTACTCGTCGCACGGCACCTTCGCGGGCGTGCCGGTCAGCGTCTCCTCGGCGACCTGCTACACGATGAACGTCGCGCGCCCCGCTGCTGATGTGAACGGGATGGATGCAGCGCAGGCCTTCCAGATCGTGCATGTGCGTCCTGACACGATCACGCACACGGTGGTGCCGGTGACGGACGCCCCGACGGGCGATCACTTCTCAGCGGCGTGGCTCGAGAAGATGGCGCTGCTCAGCCCCGACGAGCGCCTCGAGGCGTTCTCGCGCAAACGCTGAACCGCCGTCGTATCCCTGGCGGCGCATGCACTCAGGCGTAGACTGGGCGCATCCCCCGCACCACACACTCGCCACTACCCACAAGGATGTGACATGGCTTCTGCCGCGCCTGCCCCCACCCGCACCGAGACCGATTCTCTCGGAAGCATGGAGATTCCCGCCGACGCGTACTGGGGGATCCACACTGCCCGCGCCGACGCGAATTTCCCGATCACGAAGCGTCCGATCTCGGTCTATCCCGACCTCGTGGTGGCGCTCGCGATGGTCAAGCAGGCCAGCGCCAGGGCGAACCGTGAGATCGGGGTCCTCGACCCCGAGCGCGCAGATCTCATCGATCGCGCCGCTCAGCGCGTCATCGACGGCGAGTTCCACGACCAGTTCACCGTCGGAGTGATCCAGGGCGGTGCCGGCACCTCGACGAACATGAACGCCAACGAGGTCATCACCAACATCGCCCTCGAGCTCGCCGGGCGTGAGAAGGGCGACTACGCGTTCCTCTCGCCGATCGATCACACCAACCGCAGCCAGTCGACCAACGACGTCTACCCGACCGCCGTCAAGATCGGTCTGTCGCTGACGCTCCGGTCGCTGCTCGAAGAGCTGGATCTGCTGCGCATCTCGTTCCTGCACAAGTCGCATGAGTTCCACGACGTGCTCAAGGTCGGACGCACCCAGTTGCAGGATGCCGTGCCGATGACCCTGGGCCAGGAATTCCACGGTTTCGCCTCGACTCTCGGCTACGACCACACGCGCCTCACCGAGAACGCGTCGCTGATGTTCGAGATCAACATGGGCGCGACGGCCATCGGCACCGGCATCACGACCCACGTCGACTACGCGCCCGCGGTGCTGAAGCACCTGCGCGAGATCACCGAGCTCGACCTCGTCACCTCCGCCGACCTCGTCGAGGCGACGAGCGACACCGGGTCGTTCATGTCCTTCTCCTCGACGCTGAAGCGCAACGCCATGAAGCTGTCGAAGATCTGCAACGACCTGCGACTGCTCTCGTCGGGACCGCAGGCCGGCTTCGGCGAGATCAACCTGCCCGCCATGCAGGCTGGTTCCAGCATCATGCCCGGCAAGGTGAACCCGGTGATCCCGGAGGTCGTCAACCAGGTGGCGTTCGCAGTCGCCGGTGCCGACATGACGGTGACGATGGCGGCCGAAGCGGGCCAGCTTCAGCTCAACGCCTTCGAGCCCGTGATCGCTCACTCGATCTTCCAGTCGATCACCTGGATGCGCCAGGCGATGTGGACGCTGCGCGTCAACTGTGTCGACGGCATCACCGCGAACCGCGACCGTCTCGGCGCGATGGTCGGCGCTTCGGTCGGCGTCATCACCGCGCTCACGCCGTTCATCGGATACGCTGCCGCGGCCGCTCTGGCCAAGACCGCGCTCCTGACCAACCGGAACGTGGCCGACCTGGTCGTCGAGGCCGGCCTGATGTCCCGCGAAGAGGTCATCAAGCAGCTGTCACCCGCGCGTCTGTCCGGACTCGAGGCGATCACCGCTGCGATCCCGGTGATCTCGGCCGAGGATCTCATCGAGATCTGACCGCGCAGAAGGGGCCCCGGCGCGTGACGCCGGGGCCCCTTCTCGTATCCGCGTGCGCGGAATCCGGCTCAGTCGAGCACGCGACAGTGGGTGGTGAGCTCGCCGATCCCGTCGATGCCGACAGTCACAGTCGAACGATCGCGGAGGAAGATCTGCGGGTCTCGGGAGTAGCCGGCTCCTCCGGGACTGCCGGTGGAGATCAGCGTGCCGGGCAGCAGGGTCAGCGACTGCGACAGATGCGCGATGAGCTTCGCTACCGATCGGACCATCTGGTCCGTGCTGGCATCCTGCACGGTCTGGCCGTCCACGACCGCCCAGATGTGCAGATCCTGAGGGTCGGCGACCTCGTCGGCTGTGACGGCGAACGGGCCGGTCGGGGTGAAGCCGTCGAACGACTTGCACCGCGACCACTGCGCCTCGGAGAACTGCACGTTCCGAGCGGTGATGTCGTTGACGACGGTGTAACCCCAGACGTGCGACAGGGCGTCGGACTCTGCGACGTCTTTCGCGGGAGTGCCGATCAGCACCCCGAGCTCTGCCTCGTAGTCCACGGCCTCGCTCAATGCTCGCGGCCACGACGTCGTCTGCTCGTGGCCCGTGAGCGAGTTGGGCCACAGGGTGAAGACGGTCGGAGCGGCGTCGGTCTTCAGCCCGAGCTCACTCGAGTGTGCGGCGTAGTTCAGGCCGACTGCGAGGACCGCGGGGGGAGCGATGACCGCTGATGCGAACGCCCAGTCCCCGAGCGGATGCCGGGGAGCGGTGCCGCTCTCGACAGCGGAGCGGAGGGCGGAGAGCGTCGGCTCGCCGCCCTCGATCAGCTGCTGAAGCGTCGCAGGGGGGTCGGGGAGGAGATCGGAGACGAGGATGGCATCGGCACCCTCCACCACTGCGAGATGCGCAGCAGGGGAGTCGGCACGACGCAGATGAGCGAACCGCATGCTCCTACGGTATCCGCTGCCCGGCTCGATTGTCTGGAGGAAGTCACCAGACCCGGGGGAAGTTGGTTGTTCGCCATATGCTTTGGCTATGAGTTCCGGAGGACCGTCCCAGCCATCGCCGTACACGCCGCCGCCCGCGCAGCAGCCGCCGACGTATCCGCAGCAGTACTCCGCTCAGCAGTACGCGCAGTCGAGCTATGCGCCGGCGCAGTTCTCGCAGCGCCCGGAATATGCGTCGGTGCTGGCCCAACCGACTCCGTACTCCCCACCGGCCCCTGCCGCGCCTTCGCCTGCCCCTGGTCTTCCTGCGCTGCCCGCGGCACGACGGGGCGGCCGCGTCGCCCTGTTCTCGCTGTTCGGCTTCCTCGGGCTCCTGCTGCTCGGCCTGATCGCCTACTTCGGGTTGTTCCTCGGCCCGCTCGCATCGATCATCGGTCTCGTGCTGGCGCTCGTCCCGCTCACGATCGTCTTCCTGGTGGTGCGGATGATCGATCGTTGGGAGCCCGAGCCCAAGACGCTCGTGTTCTTCGCGATCGCCTGGGGTGCCATCGCCGCGGTGGGGCTCACGCTTCTCGTGGACTTGGGGCTGACCGCCGTCCTGGGGCTCAGGGGTGAGGTCGCCGGCGCTGTCATCCAGGCTCCCATCGTCGAGGAGTTCTGGAAGGGCATCGGAGTCTTCCTGATCTTCCTCATCGCGCGTCGTTCGTTCGACGGCCCGGTCGACGGAGTCGTCTACGGAGCGCTGGTCGGCGCCGGCTTCGCGTTCACCGAGAACATCCAGTACTTCGCGATCAGCCTCATCGAGGGCGGGGGCGAGCAGCTCACGGTGACGTTCATCCTGCGAGCGATCATGTCGCCGTTCGCTCACGCCATGTTCACCTCGCTCACCGGGCTCGCGATCGGCCTCGCCGCCCGACGGCATGCTTCCACGGGCGCGGCGCTCGGCTTCGGGCTTCTCGGCATGCTGGGAGCGATGGTGCTGCACGGCCTGTGGAACGGATCGTCCTTCGCCAACTTCTTCCTCCTCTATTTCGTCCTCCAGGTGCCGCTGTTCGTCGGTTTCATCTTCGGCGTCATCGCCCTGCGACGGGAGGAATCACGACTGACGAAGGCTCGACTCGGTGACTACGCGGCTGCAGGGTGGTTCACCCCTGAGGAGGTCACGATGCTGGCGACGCCCGCAGGGCGCAAGACCGGCCTCGCCTGGGCCTCGCAGCTGCGCGGCGATCGACGTCCGCTGATGCGACAGTTCATCAAGGACGCCACGATGCTGGCATCCGTCCGTCAGAGGGCGATCACGGGTCGCGACCCGATGGCTCCGGCAGACGAGCAGGCACTGCTCGCACGCACACGTGCCACGCGGGCCGCCCTGCTGGCCTACTGAGAGCTGCTCGCGGCGGTGATCCCCGCACCGGGGGTGACGCAGATCGACCTAGCGCCCGTAACAAGACTCAGCGCCCGGTGCTGCGGCGATGCCTGCATGTCTACCGGGCGCTGAGTTGATCTGTAAACAGGGTGCACCCGGTGTGCGTGGGTGTCAAGGGTTTTCAGAGCGCGGATGAGCGCGCACCGCCGTTTCGCCCTCAGCGGAGTGATCACGTTGACCGGCGGCCCACGGCTCGGGTTTGATGGAGAGCATGACTGATCGCACAAAGCCTGAGTTCGACGCACCCACCGGCCCTGCCCCCGCGGAGCTCGTGATCCGCGACATCATCGAAGGAGACGGCGCCGAGGCCAAGCCCGGCGACACCGTGACCGTGCACTACGCCGGTGTCGAGTTCGAGTCGGGCGAGGAGTTCGACTCCTCGTGGGGACGCGGCGAGACCATCCAGTTCCCGCTTCGCGGCCTGATCCAGGGGTGGCAGGACGGCATCCCGGGGATGAAGGAGGGCGGACGCCGTGAGCTCGTCATCCCGCCGCACCTCGCATACGGCCCTGTCGGCGGAGGTCATTTCCTCTCGGGCAAGACCCTCATCTTCATCATCGATCTCGTCGCCGTCGGCTGACCCGATCAACGCCGGAAGGCGCCGAGCCCCTGGCGGGCCCGGCGCCTTCTTCGTCCTGACGAAGAGGTTCCACGTTCGGGGAATACATGCATGTGCATGTAAGTTGTTACCCGTGACGCCGTGAACACGGCCCCTCATCCGTTGCCGCACAGAGCGGCCGATCTCTCCCGAGGAGAAACCATGACCAGCATCGACATTCCCGGCTACCGCCCAGGCACCTGGGTGCTCGACCCGTCGCACAGCGAGGTCACCTTCAGCGTGCGCCACATGATGATCTCGAAGGTGCGCGGCACCTTCGGCGTCAAGAGCGCGACCCTGATCGCCCCCGAGAACCCCCTCGAGGCCCGCGTCGAGGCGAGCGTCGACGTCACGTCGATCGACACGAAGGACGAGGGTCGCGACACGCACCTCCGCTCCGGCGACTTCTTCGACACCGAGAACTTCCCGACGATGGAATTCGTCTCGACCGGAGCGCGCGCCGAGGGTGGCGAGCTCTTCGTGGACGGCGACCTCACGATCCGCGGCATCACCAAGCCTGTCAGCTTCGAGCTCGACTTCGGTGGCTTCGGCTCCGATCCGTGGGGAAACTACAAGGCCGGTGCTTCGGCCAAGACCGTCATCAACCGCGAGGACTTCGGCCTGACGTGGAACGCCGCCCTCGAGACCGGCGGCGTGCTGGTCGGCAAGGATGTCACGATCAGCCTCGACCTGCAGGGCGCTCTGCAGCAGGACTGATCGCCTGATCTCGAGAACCCCGGGCCCGTCGGGCCCGGGGTTCTCTGCGTCACTCGAGCACGTCCATGCCTGGTAGACTCTTCAGGTTGCCGTTTGATCGGCCGCGGATAAAGAGAGCTCACGCATCAGGCGTCGGGCACCGCGCAACAAGCAGAGAGGGGATCGAATCTATGGCACTGGAAGCAGACGTCAAGAAGGCGATCATCGAAGAGTACGCGACGCACCCCGGTGACACCGGATCCCCCGAGGTGCAGGCCGCGATGCTGACGCAGCGCATCAAGGACCTCACCGAGCACCTGAAGGAGCACAAGCACGACCACCACTCGCGTCGTGGCCTGTTCCTGCTCGTGGGTCAGCGCCGTCGTCTGCTCGGCTACCTCCAGAGTGTCGACATCGAGCGTTACCGCTCGCTGATCGCACGCCTGGGTCTCCGCCGATAAGGCGAAGCGAGCCAGCGTACAATCGCGCAGAACATTCTTGAGAAGGCCGCCCCAGGTGTGGGGCGGCCTTCGTCATGTCCGGGTTGACCTCCCTTCAGCTTTCCCGTAGGAAAGTAGTGAGCTTTCCTCAAGGAAAGCGCGAGGGGGCACCATGGAGCAGAAACCGGTAGACGGCTGGGAGGTGCTCGAACCTCCCAGTGTCGACATCGCCCAGAAGTATCTCGATGAGGCGGACGCTGTCGCGACGCGCCGTGAGCGCGCGGTGGACCGTCGTGCTCTGGCTCGGCTGCAGATCGTCAACGCCGTGGCCACTGCGGCCTACCTGGCGGTGATCACACTCGTCCTCCGGGGCGACAGTGCGCTCGCCTCTCAGACGATCCTCTTCAGCTTCCTCGTGTGGGTTCAGCTCGCGAGCGGAATAGCGCAGCGCAGCGGCATGCGGCGGCGGTTCTCGTGGTCGAGGTGGCCGGAACTTCTCGCGGGTGGGCTGCTCGTCGCCGTGGTGCTCGTCGTGTTCTGTCTCGCGATCTGGGCGCCGGGATTCCCTGCCGTCGGAGCGCTGATCCCCTCCGCGCTCGTGCTGTTCGGATTGGGCGGCTATGGTGCGGTGCAGCTCGTTCGTGCCTCCGGCGACGTTCGCCCGCCGCGCTCACACCCACGACCTCTGTCACGCCTCGCTCGGTGGGGGACGATCCTCGTCGGTGTCGCAGTCGGGGTGCTGATCATGCTCGCCTCGGCGCCGGACGGAGTGCTCGCGAGCGTGCTGGTCCTGCTCGTCGTGCTGGTGCTGGCCACGTGGATGTTCGCCTTCAGCACGGATCTGGGGCTCCCTTGGATCGGCGCGTCCTGGCGATGGCCGCAGCTGGCCGTGTTCGGAGTCGCGGTCTCAGCGCTCGCTTCGGTCGTCCTTCTCGCGATCCCCATCGCCGGGGGAGCGCTGGTGGGGGCCTCGGTGATCACTCTGTTCGTCGCGGTCTCCTTCGTGCCGGGGCGTGATCTGCGTGACTGACAGCACGGCCGCGCCACACCCTCGCACCCGGCTCGACGACAACTTCGCATCCCCGATCCGCTTCTCGCTGCTGGCGTCGCTCGGGGACGGCATCGAGCTGGACTTCACGACCCTCCGAGAGATCCTCCAGTGCGGCGATTCGGCGCTGAGCAAAGCCATCACGCACCTGCAGGCGGCGGGGTACATCGTCGCCCGCAAGGGCGGACTCGGCGGTCGGCCTCGCACCTGGGTCTACTCGACCCCGGCAGGTCGCGCAGCCTTCGCCGGCCACCTCCAAGCCCTGCGTGAGATCGTGGCGCTCGGGGGCGGCCCGGCGTTGTGACCCGTGTCAGGCCTTCGTGGCGACCAGGTCGGGGTGGTGGATCGCGGCGACGTCGGGGTGCGCACGCAGCCGCGATTTCATGGCGTTCTCCCCGTACGTGGCGTGGATCGGGTTGCTCGGGTCCTCGGTGATGCCGGTCGCCTCCGCCGCCAGATCGGCTGGAAGCTCGAGAAGCGGCAGCTGCTGATCGAGCGCCGGGTTGAAGAAGAACGGGATCGAGATGCGCTCCTCTGGCGCCCTGGGTGAGATCACCCGGTGGTTGGTCGCCTTGAGGTAACCGCCGGTCGCGTACTCCAGCAGTTCCCCGATGTTGACGACGAACGCGCCGTCGACGGGCGGAGCCGACACCCACTCGCCGTTGCGCTCCACCTGCAGCCCGCCCTTGCCCGGCTCGACCCAGAGCAGGGTGAGGACCCCGGAGTCCTTGTGTGCGCCGACGCCCTGCTGGGGCTCCGGCTCATGGGTGCCCGGATACCGGACGATCTTGATGAGGGTCGACGGGTCGCGGAAGGGCTCGTCGAAGTACGACTCCTCCGCCCCGAGCGTCACGGCCCAGGCGCGCAGCAGCTTGTGCGCGACCTCGGTCAGCGTGTCGTGCCATTCGGTGACGACCGTCTTGAGCTCGGGTTGAGCCGCCGGCCACAGGTTCGGGCCGGTGAGGCGGTTGAAAGCAGGTCCGCCCTCGACGGGTTCGCGTTCGGGGCCGATGTCGATCTGCTCGCGCCAGTCGATCTTGCCCTGCGTCCGTTCGCCGCCGACGCGGGTGTATCCGCGGAAATGAGGGCTGTTGACGTTCTCGATCGCGAGCTTCTCCTCTTCGGGCAGGGCGAAGAAGTCGAGCGCGGCCCTGTGCAGCCGAGCTTCGAGCTCGGGGGAGACCCCTGTGCCCGTCAGATAGAAGAAACCCACATCGTGCGTCGCTGCACGCAGCTCGTCTCGGAATCGGGCCGCGGCCTCGGGGCCGGCGTCGAGCTGCGACAGGTCGAGGATGGGGAGCGAGAGATCAGCCATGCATCGAGCGTAAGTCGGTCGTGACATGCGCGGTCGAGTGTTGCGTCGCATTACTCCCGCCGGCTCACGCACGTGCATGAGCGACCGCGATCCGGTGCTACTCTCTCTTTGGTAAGGGATGCCTTGCCTAAGTGATCTTCTCAGAGAGTCTCTGTTCCGTGCTCGCAACGTTCCTGATCGGCCTTCGCGAAGGCCTCGAAGCCGCTCTTGTCGTCGGCATCCTCGTCGCCTACCTCCGCCGTCTCGGTCGCAGCGATGCCCTGCCGCGGCTCTGGGCGGGTGTGGGTCTTGCGATCACTCTCTCCCTGGGCATCGGAGCGGTGCTCACGTTCGGCGCCTACTCGCTGACGTTCGAGGCGCAGGAGCTCATCGGCGGGTTGCTCTCGCTGCTCGCCGTAAGCATGGTCACCTGGATGATCTTCTGGATGCAGAGGGCCGGGCGCACCATGAAGGCGACGCTCGAAGGAGGACTCGATCGCGCTCTGACGCATGGCGGCCTCTGGGCGCTGATCGCGATCGGCTTCATCTCCGTGGCCAGAGAGGGGATCGAGACGACCCTGCTTCTGTGGTCGATGGTCCAGTCCTTCGGAGACGCCCCCTCCGCGCTGCTCGGGGCGCTGCTCGGGCTCCTCACGGCCGTCGCGATCGGATGGCTGCTCGCCCGCGGTGCCGTGCGACTCGACCTCCGCCGGTTCTTCACCTGGACGAGCGGCTTCCTCGTGATCGTCGCCGCCGGCGTGCTGGCCTACGCGATCATGGATCTTCAGGAGGCAGGCGCCCTGCCCGGACCCTTCACCTCCGCGGCGCCCGTCGACGCGCTCACCGGTGCCGTCGCCATCGGGTGGGCGGCGTTCCCATTCGGGTGGGCCTTCGATGTGACCGCCGTCATCGCCCCGGACGGGGCATGGGCCACCGTCCTGCAGGCGACCGTCGGCTTCATGCCGCGGATGACATGGCTGCAGGTCACGGCATGGGCTGTCTATCTCCTCGTCGTCGGATTCTTCTTCGTCCGCGGGTTGCGCGCCCGTGGGCCGAGCGCGCCTCGCTCGACGTCCTCAGACCGCGACGTCTCGACCCCCACTCTCACCCAGCAAGGAGCAGCATGACCACCTCTCGCCGAATCCTCGGTGCTGTCACCGCCGCCGGCGCGGCCGCACTCTTCCTCAGCGGCTGTGTCGCCAAGAGCGATGTCGCAGCAGGCGCCGCGTTCGACGTCTCATCGACCGACTCCGAGTGCGCGGTCTCCTCGGCGACTGCCGAGAGCGGCACGCTCACGTTCGACGTGACGAACGACAGCGGACAGACCTCGGAGTTCTACCTGCTCGCGGACGACGGACTGCGCATCGTGGGCGAGGTCGAGAACATCGCGCCGTCCGCCTCCCGCACGCTCACCGTCGTGGCGCAGCCCGGCACGTACTTCACGCTGTGCAAACCCGGGATGATCGGCGAGGGCGTCGGCAAGTCGGAGTTCACGGTGACCGGTGATCGGGTGGAAGTCGGGGGAGAGGACTCGGAGCAGAAGCAGCAGGCGGTCGGCCTGTACGCGGCATTCGTGAAGGACCAGGTCGGACAGCTGGTCCCCTCCGTCGAAGACTTCGTCGCCGCGTACGAGACAGGGGACGACGAGGCCGCTCGCGCGCTCTTCCCGCAGACCCGGGCTTTCTATGAGCGCATAGAGCCCGTTGCGGAGGCGCTCGGCACGCTCGACCCGCGAATCGACTATCGCGAGGTCGACGCCGTGGCAGAGGGGCTCGACTGGACCGGCTTCCACCGCATCGAGAAGGATCTCTGGGTGCCGGCGGAGGATGCCCTCAACGCTGACGGCGAGACGCCCGCGCGGCAGGACTGGGCTCCCTCGACGACCGAGGAGCGTGCCGGCTACGGCGACCAGCTGCTCGCAGACGTGCAGGAGCTCTACGACTATGTGCACTCCGATGACTTCACCGCGGCACTCGAGGACCAGGGCATCGGCGGGATCTCCAACGGTGCGATCGCGCTGCTCGACGAGGTCGCGACCGGCAAGATCTCCGGCGAAGAGGACTGGTGGTCCGGAACGGACCTCTACGACTTCGCCGCCAATGTCGAGGGCTCCAAGATGGCGTTCTCCCTCGTGCAGGACTTCGCCGCCGCGCAGGGCGACGACGGCGCTGCCCTCGTGGCTGAGATCGAGGACGGGTACGCGGCCCTCGAAGAGTCGCTGGCGGCGCACGGCTCTCTCGACGAGGGCTTCATCGGCTACAGCGAGCTGACCGATGCAGACAAGCGCGAGTTCACCGACCTCATCAACGCGCTCGCCGAGCCGCTGTCGCAGCTCACAGGCACAGTCCTCGACTGAATCGAAAGGGACGATCTCGCAGGTGTACGGACGCTCGAAGGATCCTGCTGCTGCCGACTCCACACCGGAGCCGGCAGCAGCCCCATCCCCTTCCACGGGCCTCAGCCGACGCGGCCTCCTCGGCCTCGCGGTCGGCGGGGGAGTCGCCTCGCTCGCGGTGGGAGTGGGCGGCGGATTGGCGGGTGGCGTGGCCCTGGGCCGCGCCAGGGCCGATGCGGACTCGTCGGTCGCCTACGAGTTCTTCGGCGCGCACCAGGCGGGGATCACCACTCCGGTGCAGGAGCATCTGCACTTCGCGTCGTTCGACATGATGCCGCGAACCGATCGAGACGACCTGATCACGCTGCTCCAGGACTGGACGTATGCGGCGTCGCGAATGACCAAGGGTCTCGAGGTCAGTGCGACAGGCGCCGTCGGAGGTGACGCCGAGGTGCCGCCGGACGACACCGGTGAAGCTCTCGGCCTCCCGGCTGCCGGTCTCACGATCACCTTCGGATTCGGCCCGAGCCTGTTCGAGAACGAAGACGGCGACCGCTACGGAATCGCCGGGCACCGTCCGCAGAGGCTCGAGAGGCTTCCCGCGTTCCTGGGGGACGACCTCGACCCGCAGTCTTCGCATGGCGATCTCTGCATCCAGGCGTGCGCAGATGACCCGCAGGTGGCGGTGCACGCGATACGCAACCTCAGTCGCATCGCCTTCGGACGCGCGCGGCTGCGCTGGTCACAGCTCGGATTCGGCAAGACCTCTCGCACGACTTCCGCTCAGGCGACGCCGCGGAACCTGTTCGGGTTCAAGGACGGCACGGCGAACATCCTCGCCGATGACGCAGCCGCTCTCGACGCGAGTGTCTGGGTCGGGAGAGCAGATCAGCCCGGTTGGATGGCAGGAGGATCATATCTCGTCGCTCGGAAGATCGCGATGCTGATCGAGACCTGGGACCGTGTGCGACTCTCGGAGCAGAACGTGATCGTGGGGCGCGACAAGGGCGAGGGGGCACCGCTGTCAGGTGGCGACGAGTTCACCGCACCGGACTTCGGATCCTCGGCGATAGACCGGAACGCACACGTGCGTCTCGCGCATCCTGACCAGAACGACGGCATCCGGATCCTCCGTCGCGGGTTCAACTACGTCAACGGCAACAATGATCTCGGCCGCCTCGACGCGGGACTCTTCTTCCTGTCCTATCAGCGCGATCCCGCGCAGTTCGTCTCGCTGCAGAGACGGCTGTCGACCGACCGGATGAACGAGTACATCAGGCACGTCGGCTCGGGCATCTGGGCGGTTCCTGCCGGCGCGAAGCCCGGATCCTACGTCGGCGCCGGGCTCTTCGCCTGACGGCCGCGGCGGGTGGTCAGGCGCTCAGCGTCTCCGCCACGAACGCCGACATGGCGTCTGCGCCGAAGTGGTCATCGGCCGTGATCGTCACGACCGCATCGCCGCAGAAGATCAGCAGCTGCCCGTACGCGCCGTGCAGTCGCCAGACGGAACCGGGGCCATCCCATCCGGCCAGCGCGTAGCGCTCGTAGCCGGGGTTCTGGCCCGCCGTGACCCAGTCGGAATGCATCGCGTCGATGACTTCGGGCGAGACGAGACGATGTCCCTCCCATTCGCCTCGGTCGCGAATCACGCGGCCGAGGCGTGCCATCTCCTCGGTGCGCAGTGCGATGCCGCTCCCGCCCACGATGCGGCCGTTCGGGCAGCGCTCCCACTCGATGTCATCGAGACCGAGAGGCGCGAGCAGTCGAGGACGCAGGTAGTCGACGATGTCGCCGCCGACTCGTGTCGTCAGCACAGCCATGGCCGTGTAGGTGCTCGCATTCGAGTACTGGAAGACCGGTCCACGTGACGGGCGCGAGAGGAACTCGGTCGCGAGGTCGGGCCAGTCGGTCATCATGGTCTCGGACCAGGCGAGATCGATCCCGCTCGACATCGAGAGAAGTCGTCGGAGCGTGATCCGATCGACGCCGTCGCCGAGAGCGACATCGGGGACGTACTCGGCGATCGGAGCATCGAACGACACGAGGCCCTCGTCGGAGGCGACCCCGGCAGCGAGGACGCACACCCCCTTCGCCACCGAGTGGATCTCTTCGCGAACGTCAGCCGTCCACCGGTGCTCCGCGACGTCGGCGCCCACAAGCACGTGGAGCCCATGGGCCCCGAAACCCGACGCATCCGCACGGGCCACCAGGAGGTCGCGGATCGTCTCGGCTGTGGTCATTCTTTCAGGCTAGCCGCTGCCCCCGGGCGCGGCCGACGGGATCCTGTCGGGTCGCTGCGGTGGCCCTCGCGTCGGGCGAGCTCGGGGTCCCGGAAGAGCCATCGAGGACGCGGCTCGACCAGGGGACGGAAGAGCCAGCGCACGGGCTTCGTCGCGAGAGCGAGGGCCAGCACCACCGACAGCAGGGTCACGAGCGGCAGCCACAGCCACGTCGGATCGAGGTCGCGTAGGACGCCGGACTCGCGGAAGGGGTAGAGCACGAACGAGTGCAGGAGGAACACGTACATCGTGTACTGGCCGAATCGCGTCCACCAATAGGTGCCCCGCGGGATCAGAGCGAAGAACGCGGCGCTGAGGATCACCGCCAGCAGCATCAGTGCGATGCGCACCCCGCCGGCCCACCACTGCTCTCCGCCGAGATCCGCATACGCATCCTCGTAGAACAGCCAGTGGCGCAGGTCGACCTCCTTCCAGAGATCGATCCAGTGCCAGGCGGCGAAACCGGCCGTTCCGAGCACGGCGACGCCGGCGACGCGGATCCACCACGGGCGGACATCGAGCAGGCGCAGACGTGCGACGACATCGCGCTCGCGCAGCCACCATCCCAGAGCGAAGAACGGCAGCAGGCCGAGCGTGCGCGACAGCGAGAACGTGCTGTCGACGTTGGGGAGATAGCCGACGCCGACCGAGATGATCACCGTCCACAGCAGGGGCCATCGAAGGAGTGCCAGATAAGGGAGCACGAGGCGGAAGATGCCGAGTGCGAGCAGGAACCACAGCGTCCACGACGGCTTGGTGAAGTTCGGGTCGGCCTGTCCCTCGACCAACCACTTCGTGAGAGTCCACAGGAACTCGAAGATGACGTACGGGAGGAGGATGTCGGTGATCACGCGTGCCATCTGGACTCGCGTCGGTGACCCCGATTTCGAGAAGTACCCCGAGATGATCGCGAATGCCGGCATGTGGAAGGCATAGAGGGCCAGGTAGGACGCGAGCGCGATGTCCGAGTCGTAGGTGAGACGCTGGATCGCGTGCCCGAGGACCACCAGGACGATGCAGGCGTAGCGGGCGTTGTCCCAGAACGGGACGCGCTTGCGGGGCTTCTGGACCGAGCCGGTGGCGGGGTTCGTCGTGGCGGCTCCGTCGCTGTGCATCCTCTGAGGCTACTCGGGGAATAAAGTTGCTCGCATCGCGTTGACTCAGATACATTCAAATGAATAGAATCGGATGCGACGCACCCGATTCGGAGAAGACGGAGCAATCATGAGCGAGCAGGCAGGCGTTCCGGTGCAGTTCGGCATCATGTCGGTCAGCGACATCACCCGCGACCCGACGACCGGTGAGACGCCGAGTGAACAGGAGCGGATCAAGGCGACGCTGGCGATCGCCAAGCACAGCGAAGAGGTCGGTCTCGACGTCTTCGCGATCGGTGAGCACCACAACCCTCCCTTCTGGTCGTCGAGTCCCACGACGTTCCTCGCCGCACTCGCGGCGCAGACGGAGCGTCTGATCGTCTCGACGTCGACCACTCTCATCACCACGAACGACCCCGTGCGCATCGCCGAGGAGTACGCGATGCTGCAGCACGTCTCTGACGGCCGCATGGATCTCATGCTCGGGCGCGGCAACACCGGGCCCGTCTACCCCTGGTTCGGTCAGGACATCAGGCAGGGTCTTCCGCTCGCGATCGAGAACTACGCACTGCTGCACAAGCTGTGGCGTGAGGACGTCGTGAACTGGGAGGGCAAGTTCCGCACCCCGCTTCAGGGCTTCACCTCGACGCCGCGCCCCCTCGACGGCGTCGCACCGTTCGTGTGGCACGGATCGATTCGCACGCCGGAGATCGCGGAGCAGGCGGCCTATTACGGTGATGGCTTCTTCGCGAACAACATCTTCTGGCCCAAGGAGCACTACCAGCGCCTGATCGAGCTGTACCGTCAACGCTACGCGCACTACGGTCACGGCACGCCCGAGCAGGCGATCGTCGGCCTCGGCGGTCAGGTCTTCATGGCGGCGAAGTCGCAGGATGCGGTGAACCAGTTCCGCCCGTACTTCGACAACGCCCCCGTGTACGGTCACGGACCGAGCATGGAGGACTTCACCGAGATGACTCCGCTGACGGTGGGTTCGCCTCAGCAGGTCATCGATCGCTACGCCGCGATGCGCGACCACTACGGCGACTACCAGCGCCAGCTGTTCCTGATCGATCACGCGGGTCTGCCGCTGAAGACCGTGCTCGAGCAGCTCGACATCCTCGGCTCCGAGGTCGTGCCGGTGCTCCGCAAGGAACTCGCGAAGGACCGTCCGGAGAGCGTGCCGAACGCCCCCACTCACGTGGCACGGGTGAAGGCCGAGTACGGCGACGGTCCGACTCGTCAGGCCCGGCCTGGCGCCAACCGCGGCGACAACCTGACGGGCGACTCGCCCTACCAGGACTCTCCCGCTCCGGCGGGGGCGGCGTTCGGCCTCAGCCGGAAGGGAGCCTGAGATGACCACTCGTCGGATCGCTGTCGTGTCTGCAGGGCTCTCGAATCCGTCGTCCACCCGGATGCTCGCGGATCGTCTCGCGGCCGAGACCGTGAAGGCCCTCGCCGGTCACGACATCGAGGCGAACGTCGACGTGATCGAGCTGCGCGACTACGCGCACGACATCACCAACAACCTGCTCACCGGATTCGCGCCGCCGGCTCTCGAGTCTGCGATCAACACCGTGGTCTCGGCGGATGCACTCATCGCCGTCACGCCGATCTTCTCGACGAGCTACAACGGGCTGTTCAAATCGTTCATCGACGTGCTCGACCCCGATGCGCTCACCGGCAAGCCCGTGCTGATCGGAGCGAACGCCGGCACGGCTCGGCACTCTCTCGCGATCGACTACGCGATCCGACCGCTCTTCGCCTATCTGCATGCCGACGCGGTCTCGACCGGAGTCTTCGCCGCATCCAGCGACTGGGGCGGTGGCGGAGACGACATCGCTCCACTCGCGAAGCGCGTCGAGAAGGGTGCGCGCGAGCTGGCCGAGGCGATCGCGAAGCGCGAGGTGGCTGCGGCCGCCGACCCGTACGACCCTGCGACGTATCTCGGAGAGGGCAGGTCGTTCGGTCACATGCTCGGCGGTCTCGCCGGAGAGTAGAGCCCGCAGCCCGGAAGACGGGCCGCACGGTGGGTCATGACGCCATCGACAATGTCCGACGGGCATCGTACGGTGACGTCATGGCCTACCTGTCGGTGCTGGATGCTGCTCGTCGCGCGCTTCGCGGAACCCTCCTCCTTCCGGAAGACCAGGGGTTCGACGACGCCCGTCGACCGTGGAACCTCGCGATCGAGCAGCGTCCGGCCGGAGTCGCTGTTCCAGCCGATCTCGGCGATCTGCGCACGCTCGTCCGGGCAGCGCGCGATGCGGGCGTCACGATCGCGGTGCAACCCACCGGGCATGGTGCGTCCGGCGACCTGTCCGGTGCCGTGATCGTGCGAATGGACGCGTTCGACGACCTCGAGGTCGACCTCGAAGCCGGAACAGTGCGCGTCGGCAGTGGCGTCCGCTGGGGTGCTGTGGTCGAGGCGCTCGACGGCACCGGCTGGGTCGCTCCGGCCGGAACGAGCCCGGTGGTCAGCGTCGCGGGCTACACCCTCTGCGGCGGTCATTCGTGGTTCAGTCGCACCGCCGGGCTGGGGTCGGACAACCTCCGCGCAGTGTGGATGCTGCGCAGCGACGGCGAGCATGAGCGCGTCGACGATGACAGCGACCCCGATCTCATGTGGGCGCTGCGGGGCGCCGGCGGGGTCATGGGCATCGTCACAGCCCTCGAGATCGACCTGGTGGCTGCACCCGCCGTGTGGGGGGCAGAGCTCACGTTCGGTGCGGGGGATGCCGCGGCCGTGATGCGCGCGGTCCGAGACCTCGCCGTCGATGCACCCTCGTCGCTGAACGTGTTCATGAACTCGATGCGTATGCCCGATGTCCCGCAGCTTCCGGAAGAGATCCGCGGTCGCAGCTTCTTCACGGTCCAGGCGCTGTCGACGAACGGCCCGGCCGAGCTGTTGGTCAGCGCATTGGTTCGGGCGGGCACCGTGCAGCGCGAGGTCTCGGGTCCCACATCACCCCGGCTCATCTCGGAGTCGAGCGGCGAGCCCACTGACCCGACACCCGGACGCGGCGCGTCGGCCGCGCTCTCATCGCTCGACGACGACATGATCGACGGGCTGATGCGGTTCCGAGAGCAGCCGGAGCAGTGGCCGATCATGGGCATCGACATCCGCATGCTCGGCGGGGCTCTGGAGAGGCCGCGACGAGCCGGGTTCGCGACTCTTCGGGGAGTCGAATGGTTGCTTCATGCGTTGGTTCCGGTATTCCCGGGAGTCCCCAGCGAGCCGGGCGGCGCGAGCATCGCGGGATTCAGCGATGTTGTGGCGAGGGCGGCGGCACCCCACACCGTACCGACATTCCTCGTCCCTGGGCAGACCCTGGAGCGCTGCGGCCAGACGGCATCGATCGATCGCCTTCGTCGTGTACGCACGATCACCGACCCTGAGGCGCTGTTCCACGAGGGTCGTCTCCCGCGCTGACCCGGAGCGGAGGGACGGACCCAGCCAGCGGCTTCGAGTCGGGAGCATGGAACGGCATCCGACAGTGCGGGGTCAAGCGGATCCGTCGGTGCGCCGATTCCACTCGTACTCGGTCTCGGGGCGTCCGCGAGCACCGTAGCGAGCGCTGCGGAGGACGATTCCAGATGAAGCCAGATGTTCGAGGTATCGTCGCACGGACACCCGCGACATCCCCAGTCTCTGGGCTGCCTCGCTCGCCGAGAGAGCGCCGGCTGTGCGGAGCTCGGCAATGACCTTCTGGAGAGTCGCCTCGGAGAGACCCTTCGGAACAGGGATGGCTCTCGTCGATCGCCCGAGTAGTGCGTCGATCTCTGCCTGCGTCGCTTCGCCGTCGGTGGATCTCGCCTTCTCGCGGTGCGCTCGGTATGCAGTGAGACGCTCGTCGAAGACCGCGAAGGAGAACGGCTTGACGAGATACTGATACACGCCGAGAGCGGCCATCTGCCGCACGCTGTCGGCATCGCGGACACCGGTGATCGCGATCACATCGACCGACGCCGCACGCGCGCGGAGTGCGCGCAGCACATCGATGCCTGAACCATCGGGCATGGTGATGTCGAGAAGGATGAGATCGAAGGCCATGTCGGCCGGCTGCTCGAGCACGGCGCTCACCGCGGCACGCGCTCGGGTGCATTCGCCCGCGACCATGAACCCGTCGATCCGCTCGAGGTAGGAGCGGTGGAGCTCGAGCGTCAGAGCGTCGTCATCGACGATCAGCGTGCGGATCACTGGACTCGCCTCTTTCTCGTCGGTGGCAGGACCACCCGGAACGTCGTCGGGTCGGACTCGAGATCGACTGTCCCGCCGACCCCGAGAACGACGGATCGCACGAGGGCGAGTCCGACCCCGCGCCCGTGAGTGCCGGCAGGTTTGGTCGAGAATCCGTGTGCGAAGATCCGCGCTCGGAGTTCGGGAGCGATTCCGGGCCCGCTGTCCGAGACGGCGAGCACGATGCCGCCGTCGGCTGAGGGCTCGAGCGTGACCTGGACCCATCTTTCGGGGCCGGCGGATGCGGCGTCCATGGCGTTGTCGATCAGGTTGCCCAGGACGGCCACGCTGTCGACCGGAGACAGCGGCGACTGGGGAGTGTCGGGATCGATCTGCAATCGCCAGTCGATGCCTCGTTCCTTCGCCTGCGAGGCCTTGCCGAGCAGGAGGGCGCCCACTGTAGGGTCGCCGGCCTGTCGCGCGGTGACCTGATCGACGAGAGATTGGCTCTGCCGCGAGGTCTCCGTCAGGATCCCGATCGCCTCCTCCGAGCGGCCCAGCTCGAGCAGCGCGACGGCGGTGTGCATGCGGTTGCCGTGCTCGTGCGTCTGCGCCCGCAGAGCATCGCCGAGTGTCCGCAGCGATTCGTACGAGGACACGGCGTCGCGCACCTGCCCCGGAGGAAGATCGCCCGCGATGCGCCGCGTGAACCGGCGAGCGGCCCAGGCTCCGACAGCGCCCAGAGCCACCAGTCCGAGGGTGATCCCGAGCGACAGCGGAAGCCGGCGGATCAGTGTGTCGGAGATCGATTCCGTCGTCACCCCTGCTGACACCCAGCCGACCAGTTCCCCGTCGGCAGAGTCGACCGGAACGATCGTCCGCACTGACGGGCCGAGAGTCCCGGTGAAGACCTCGGTGAAGGTCCGAGAGGTGCCGGGGATCGTGCCGAGGTACTTCTCACCGATCTGCTCGATGTCGGGGTGGGTCACCCTCGTGCCGTCCGGAGTCATGATCGTCACGAAGTCCAGATCGGCGCCGGCGATCACATCGAGTGCGTACGGCTCGAGGACCGCCGTGGCGGAGGGGAAGTCGCCGGTGGCCAGCGCCTCGGTCACCAGTGGCGACGCGGCGAGTGTCACGGCAGTCGCCGCCGTGACCCGCTCGGCCTCCGCGTGGGTGGTGCGCTGTGCATCGATGACGAGGAAGACGGCGACCAGGCCGCCGACGAGGAGCGCCGCGATCAGGAGCACGACGAACACGCGTGAGGCGACACTGCGGGCGGGTCTCATCGCGTCCCTTCGCTCGTCGGTGATCGCGGATCCGGCATATCGGTGGAGACCAATACGACCACAAATGGCGTCGCCGTGCGAAGTCCGCGAGCGTGAGCTTACCGAAGGCGAGGGCGCCCGAGGGCATGAGACGAAGACGTTCATGATCAAGGAGGAAAACATGGCCATCACGACAGGGTTCTCGCTTCCCGGATTCCACTGGCGACGCGGCAAGCAGGCGTGGGACAGGCACACGTGGCTGTATGTCTCGGTGATCATCGCGGTCGTGCTCGGAGCCGCGGTCGGTCTCATCTGGCCCGAGGTCGGTCAGAGCCTCGAACCGATCGGCAAGGGCTTCGTCTCGCTCATCAAGATGATGATCGCACCGATCATCTTCTGCACGATCGTGGTGGGCGTCGGTTCGATCGCGAAGGCCGCGACCGTCGGAAAGATCGGCGGCCTCGCGCTGCTGTACTTCATGGTGATGTCGACGTTCGCTCTGGCGATCGGTCTCGTGGTGGGCAACATCATCCACCCGGGTGCCGGTCTCGACATGGCCAACGCGAACTACGACACCACCGACACCGAAGCCAAGACCACGACTGAGTTCATCCTCGGGATCATCCCGACGACCTTCTTCTCCGCCTTCACCGGTGAGAGCGTGCTGCAGGTGCTCTTCATCGCACTGCTGGTCGGCTTCGCGCTCCAGGGACTGGGAGACAAGGGCGCCCCGATCATGGACGCGGTCAAGAACCTCCAGAAGCTGGTGTTCCGCATCCTCGGCATGATCCTGTGGCTCGCGCCGCTCGGCGCCTTCGGAGCGATCGCTGCGGTGGTCGGGAAGACGGGCATCGCCGCCATCTGGAGTCTGGGCGTGCTGATGATCGCGTTCTACATCACCTGCATCCTGTTCATCGTGGTCGTGCTGGGGACGCTGCTGTTCGCGGTGACCCGGGTGAACATCTTCAGCCTGGTGAAGTACCTCGCCCGTGAGTACCTGCTGATCGTGGGCACCTCGTCGTCGGAGTCCGCTCTCCCTCGTCTCATCGCCAAGATGGAGCACATCGGCGTCTCGAAGCCGGTCGTCGGGATCACGGTTCCCACCGGATACTCCTTCAACCTCGACGGCACGGCGATCTACCTGACGATGGCCTCGCTCTTCATCGCGACCGGCATGGGCCAGCCGATGACGATCGGCGAGCAGATCGGCCTGCTGGTGTTCATGATCATCGCGAGCAAGGGAGCCGCCGGTGTCACCGGCGCCGGACTCGCCACGCTCGCCGGTGGTCTGCAGGCGTACCGCCCCGACCTGGTCGACGGCGTGGGCGTGATCGTGGGCATCGACCGGTTCATGTCAGAGGGGCGCGCGCTGACCAACTTCACCGGCAACGCGGTCGCGACTCTGCTCATCGGCACCTGGACGCGTGAGATCGATCGCGAGCGGGTGCAGCAGGTGCTGAGCGGCGCCCTGCCGTTCGAAGAGTCGACGCTCGATGGTGTGGATGACCACGGGATGGCAGACGAGAGAAAGGCGGTCGACATCCAGGGGCTCAAGGAGTCGGCGCTCGACGAGATGGCCGCGAAAGAGGAGCGAGCGCGGGCTCGTGCAGTGCAGAACTGAGCAGTAGCGGAGAAGAGGGATGCGGGAGTCGACGATCGTCGGCTCCCGCATCCGTGTGGTCAACCGCTCTTGCGTCGGAACTCGCGCCGCGTCTGCGGGGCGGGCGCGCCGTGGACGGCGGAGTCGCCATCCAGGTGGGCCTCGCCCTGCCGGTGGTGCGCGTTCTTCTTCTCGAGCGCTTCCTTGAACTTGCGCTTCATCTCCTCGCTGGAGGAGGCGCCTTCTTCGGTGCTCATGTTCGCCAGCCTAGGGCACGCCCCTGACCGCCGGGTGGATCACTTCCGGGCGCGACGGGACACGAGGTCGATCACCGCGCCGAGCCCGACCGCCACAGCGACCGACACCAGCACAGCCACCGCGGGCCCACCTGGCACGAGCGCGGCCACGACGGCACCGACGGACGCCTGGTATCCAGCCCACCCGAGAGCCGCGACGGAGACCAGCAGCAGGTATCGGCCCGGGTGGATGCGCGATGCGCCGGCGACGAGATTGATCGCCAGACGCGCGAACGGCACGAACCGTGCGGTGAAGAGCACCGTGGCCGTCCCACCGTCCAGGCGGCGTCGCGCCCAACTGAGGGCCTGGCGCACACGCGGCGCACGCATCCATCGCCAGCGATCGGTGCCGACGGTGCGACCGATGAGATAGCAGGCGGCGTCGCCTGCCGCGGCCGCCGCTGCCGCGCACACGATCACCGCCCAGAGAGGGGGAGCACCTGTGGTCGACGCGATGGCACCGAGCGCGGTCACCGCGATCTCCCCGGGGATGACGACGAAGAACGAGTCGCCGAGAACCAGGAGGCTCATGATCGCGAGGGCCCACGGGCCGCTGAGCAGGTCGTTCGGCACTCCTCCACAGTGCTCGGCTCAGGTGAACGGGAACCAACGTCCGGATAGCCGGTGACCAGCGCTCCAGCATCCGGTGAACTTCTGGTGCCGAGGCCCGTTTCCGCACTACCACGTGTGTCGGTGGCAGCATCCTGGGGTTGTGAGAGTCGCGATCGTGACAGAGTCCTTCCTTCCGCACATGAACGGTGTCACCGGATCCGTCCTGCAGATCCTCGGCCACCTCGAACGCGCAGGCCATGAAGCGCACGTGATCGCACCCCAAGCGGTCGGCATGCCCGCTCAGGTCCATGGCGCCGCCGTCGAACCCGTGCCCAGCCTCGCGCTCCCCGGTTATAGCGACGTGCGGGTGGGAACCTCGCCGGCGCGACAGGTTGCGGCATCGCTGCGTCGCTTCGCTCCGGACGTCGTGCATCTGGCCTCGCCCTTCGCTCTCGGCTGGCGAGGCGCGCTCGCCGCAGAGCACCTCGGCGTGGCTTCGGTCGCCGCGTACCAGACCGATGTCGCGGCATACACGCAGAGGTACCGCATCCCTGCGGCGACGGGCATCGCACAGTCGCACATCGCGCGGCTCCACCGGCGGGCGACCCTGACGCTCGCACCGTCTGCCGATTCGGCGCACCAGCTCGCCGCACTCGGTGTCGATCGCGTCCGTCGGTGGGGGAGAGGCGTGGATGCCGAGCGGTTCCAGACGGCCCGACGCAGTGCGACGCTGCGCGCGGAGTGGGGCGCCGAGGTCGTGATCGGTTATGTGGGCCGACTCGCCCCGGAGAAGCAGGTCGAGGACCTGGCTGCGCTGCAGACGATCCCCGGGACGCGTCTCGTGATCGCGGGCGACGGACCGAGCAGGCCCAGACTCGAAGCCCTGATGCCCGGCGCTCTCTTCCTCGGTCACCTCGAGGGCGATGCTCTCGCAGAAGCGATGGCATCGTTCGACGTGTTCGTGCACCCGGGGGAGAGCGAGACCTTCGGCCAGACCCTGCAGGAGGCGCACGCGAGCGGAGTGCCCGTGATCGCGACCGGACGCGGTGGCCCGCTCGGCATCGTGCGCATGGGGATCGACGGATGGCTCTATCGTCCCGGCGATCTCGACGATCTGCGCATGCGCGTCGCCGACCTCACCGGGGACGCACGCAAACGCCGGGACTTCGGAGCAGCAGGACGTGAGGCGGTGCAGGGGCGCAGCTGGGCGGCCATCTGCGATCAGCTCCTGGGACATTTCGACGAAGCACGGGAACTCCGTGCCGTGGATGCCGGACTACGCGCTCGCCGCGTCACCCGCCCCGAGCCCGGCGTACCTGTCGATGCGCGTCGCTGGCAGCGATACGTGGCATTGGGTGACTCGCTCACCGAGGGGCTGTGCGACCCGGCCCCTGATGGCGCGCTGCGCGGATGGGCTGACCGACTCGCGCTCCTGCTCGCCGCTCGAGGAGGGCTGCACTATGCGAACCTCGCGATCAGGTCGAAGCGCGTGCGAGACGTGTGCACCACGCAGCTTCCGCGAGCACTCGAACTCGAACCGGATCTCGTGTCGATCCTCATCGGCGCCAACGACCTCGTCAAGCCCAATGTCGACGTGCGGGCGCTCGCCGCAGAGCTCGAGGGTGCAGTCATTCGGCTCCGGAGCATCGGAGCGGATGTCCTGCTCGTCACGCCGTTCCTTCCCCGTCGGCGCGCGGCAATGATGTACACGAAGCGGTTCGCGACGTTCGCCACTGCACTCACAGGCATCGCGGCGCGCACAGGTGCGATCCTCATCGATACGGACCTGCATCCGTCGCTCCCCGACCGCCCGAACTGGGGCGAGGACCTCGTGCACCTGAGCAGTCGTGGCCACAGATTCCTCGCATACCGCGCGGGGGAGGTGCTCGCGGTGCCACATGCCGACGCGCTCGGTGCGCTCGATGCGGCTCTGCACGAGAACGAGGCGATCGGGGCGGGGCTCTGGTGGCGTCGGCATGCGCTGCCGTGGGTGTGGCGACGCCTGCACGGACGCACGGCAGGAGACGGACGCGCAGCGAAGCATGACGACTACGTCTATCTCGGGCGCTCGAGCGCCCCGCGGGACGTCACGGTCGGCTGACTCCCGGGGCTGTCGCGGCGTGGGGGCCAGCCAGAACGCGGACTTTCAATGTCCCGCTGATAGGCTGGACGTGGTCGGCGTATGTCGACCGGACAATTTCATATCGACTCATGGAGCGATCGGCGGAGAGCTGGTCCCCTGTGGTGGGTTCCTCGGCGCGACGTCGGGTGGCTTTCTACTGGTGGCCAGCGCAGGTGAGATTCGCGGGAATGCCCGCGCGCCCATATCCGTCAGGATCCGCTCCTTCATGAATGCGCTCGCTCGTCATACGGACTCGCGAGTCTAAACAAAGAAGGAGAGACCTCTTGGAAGGTCCTGAAATCACCGCCACCGAGGCCGTTCTCGACAACGGCCGCTTCGGCACCCGCACCATCCGCTTCGAGACCGGCCGCCTCGCGCAGCAGGCTCAGGGCGCAGTCGCCGCGTACCTCGACGGCGAGACCATGCTCCTCTCCGCCACCAGCGCGGGCAAGCACCCCCGCGAGGGCTTCGACTTCTTCCCGCTGACGGTCGACGTCGAAGAGCGCTCGTACGCCGCAGGAAAGATCCCCGGCTCGTTCTTCCGTCGTGAGGGTCGTCCCTCCACCGAGGCGATCCTCGTCTGCCGTCTGATCGACCGTCCACTGCGTCCGTCGTTCGTCGACGGTCTGCGCAACGAGGTCCAGGTCGTCATCACCGTGATGTCGATCGCTCCGGGCGAGTTCTACGACGCTCTCGCGATCAACGCGGCTTCCGCGTCGACGCAGATCTCGGGTCTTCCGTTCTCGGGTCCCGTCGCCGGTGTGCGCCTCGCGTTCATCCCCGGCCACGGCGAGCACGCCGACCAGTGGGTCGCGTTCCCGAACGCCGAGCAGGTGTCGGAGGCCGTGTTCGACCTGATCGTCGCCGGCCGTGTCGTCACCAAGTCCGATGGCACCGAAGACGTCGCGATCATGATGGTCGAGGCCGAGGCCACCGAGGGCAGCTGGAACCTGATCAAGGCCGGCGCCACCAAGCCCGACGAGACCATCGTCGCGCAGGGTCTCGAGGCATCGAAGCCGTTCATCGCTCAGCTCGTCAAGGCTCAGGCCGAGCTGGCATCGACTTCGTCGAAGGAGCCGGGCGTCTACCCGGTCTTCCCGGCATACAGCCAGGAGGTCTACGACTTCGTCGCCGGCCGCTCCTACGACGACCTCGTCGGCGTCTACCAGATCGCCGACAAGGTCGAGCGTCAGACGTCCGACGATGCGATCAAGGATCGCGTCAGGGCCGAGCTCATCGAGGCGACCGAGGCGGGCAACCTTCCGGCTGCCGCACCGCTCGAGTTCTCCGCGGCGTACAAGTCCGTCACGAAGAAGATCGTTCGCGGTCGCATCCTCACCGAGGGCGCGCGCATCGACGGTCGTGGACTGGCGGACATCCGTCCGCTCGACGCCGAGGTGCAGGTCATCCCGCGCGTGCACGGATCGGCGATCTTCCAGCGCGGCGAGACCCAGATCCTGGGTGTCACCACGCTGAACATGCTCAAGATGGAGCAGCAGATCGACTCGCTGTCGCCCGTCACGAGCAAGCGCTACATGCACCACTACAACTTCCCGCCGTACTCGACCGGTGAGACCGGCCGTGTCGGTTCGCCGAAGCGTCGCGAGATCGGGCACGGCTTCCTCGCCGAGCGCGCCCTCGTGCCGGTTCTGCCGAGCCGCGAGGAGTTCCCCTACGCGATCCGTCAGGTCTCCGAGGCGCTGAGCTCCAACGGCTCCACGTCGATGGGTTCCGTCTGCGCGTCGACCCTGTCGCTGCTGAACGCGGGTGTGCCGCTGCGTGCACCCGTCGCCGGCATCGCCATGGGCCTCGTCTCCGACGAGGTCGACGGTGAGACCCGCTACGCGGCGCTCACCGACATCCTCGGTGCGGAAGACGCTCTGGGCGACATGGACTTCAAGGTCGCGGGTACCGGTGAGTTCATCACCGCCATCCAGCTCGACACGAAGCTCGACGGCATCCCGACGTCGGTTCTCGCCGGTGCGCTGACGCAGGCCCGCGATGCTCGTCTGACGATCCTCAACGTCCTGAACGCCGCGATCGACGCGCCCGACGAGATGGCGCCGACCGCGCCTCGCGTCATCAGCGTGCAGATCCCGGTCGACAAGATCGGCGAGCTGATCGGCCCGAAGGGCAAGACGATCAACGCGATCCAGGACGAGACCGGTGCGCAGATCTCCATCGAGGAGGACGGCACTGTCTACATCGGCGCGACCGACGGTCCCTCGGCCGAGGCCGCCCGTGCCCAGGTCAACGCGATCGCTAACCCGACCAACCCGGAGATCGGCGAGCAGTTCCTCGGAACTGTCGTCAAGATCGCCACGTTCGGTGCGTTCGTCTCGCTGCTTCCTGGAAAGGACGGCCTGCTGCACGTCACCGAGGTGCGCAAGCTCGCCGGTGGTAAGCGTGTCGAGAACGTCGACGACGTTCTGTCGGTCGGTCAGAAGATCCTCGTGAAGATCACGAAGATCGACGACCGCGGCAAGCTCTCGCTCGAGCCCGTGCTCGATGACGCTCCTGCAGCGGACGCAGCGCCTGCTGATGAGGTCGCAGCCGAGTAATCGACTGCTCTTTCGTCGGAGCCCGGGTCATCCTTCGTGGATGACCCGGGCTTCGTCGTATCCGACGTGACCAAACCGTTATGCGAAGTTCTTGCGCCGTTCCACGGATTGGTCAGCGAGTTCGCGGATCTCGCTTACTCTCGAAGTACGCACCGGGGGGTGCATTCGAGGCAGTGACGGAGGTCGGCACGCACCGGCCGACGGGGGTGAGGATATGCGGTTGTTCAGCGTAGGCGCAGGAGCGTCAGCCGAGCGCGGGCAGCAGAGCGCGGCAGAGCACCCGTCCGCGCCGATTCCCATCGTCGGTCCGGGAGTGGGAGAGAGCGTCCGCGTACCTCTCGGCGAGACCGGGCTCGACACCTTTCCCCTGATGCTCGGTGCGGCGGAGTTCGGCTGGAACGTCGATCTCGAGACGAGCCACGGGATCCTCGATCGATACGTGGAGTTCGGCGGCAACGCGATCCACACTGCCGACGGCTTCTCCGGCGGCCGCAGCGAGCACATCATCGGCCAGTGGCTGCAGTCCCGAGGGCGGCGTGATGGTGCCCTGTTGAGCGTGCGGATCGGAGCCCACGCCGACAATCCGGGGCTCGGCTCCGTGAATCTCGTGCGCGCGGTCGAGGGCTCGCTCACGCGTCTCGGAGTCGACCGCATCGATGTGCTGTACCTCGACGCGACGCTCGACCGGACGACGAACCTCGAAGACACGCTCGCCACCGTCGAGTGGATGATCGACGCGGGCAAGATCGGCGCCCTCGGCGCATTCGGCTTCGCGCCGGAGCGGCTGGTCGAGGCACGTATCCTCGCCTCCGCAGGGTACCCGCGCATCGAGGTGATCGATTCTCCGTACAACCTCATCCGTCGTCAGCCGTTCGAGGGCGATCTGCGCCTCGTCGCCGGGGCACAGAGTCTGGCTGTCACGCCCTCGCACGCTCTCGAGCACGGCTTCCTCTCGGGCAGGCACCGCAGCAAGGCGCTGACCTCGCAGGGCGTGCGCGGAGAGCAGCTGCGCGGTCACCTGAACCGTCGTGGCACGAAGGTCCTGCGCGCGCTCGACCAGGTGGCGACCGAGCTCGAGGTTCCGGTGGCGGCCGTATCCATCGCCTGGCTGCTCGCGCAACGCACCGTGGCCGCACCGATCGTCAACACCTTCGCGACCGACCACGTCGACGAGCTGATGCAGGGCGCCGGCGTCACGCTGTCACGCGCACAGGTCGCCGAACTCACGCGCGCTGGCAACTGAGCGTCGTAACGCCTCCGTCACAGACCTGGCATAGGGTGGAGTGAATCCCGGCGGACGCTGTCGATGAAGCGAGCGAGTTTGTGACGCATTACATATATCTGGTCAGACACGGTGAACATCAGGACGCCGAGCACGGTCTCGCCGACGGCCCCCTGTCGCCACGCGGCCAGCGTCAGGCCGAGCTCATCGCCGACCGGCTCTCAGGACTCCCGCTCGATGCTGTCTGGCACTCGCCCCTCCTCCGCGCGAACGAGACGGCTCGGGCGATCGCGCAACGACTTCCGTCAGTCGACCCTGCACCGACCGCGCTGCTCTTCGACTGCGTGCCCACGGGCATGACCGACGAGACCCCCGCGGCGTACGAGCCGTTCTTCGGGTCGGTCACCGAGGCCGAGCTCGACGCCGGACGTGCCCAGATGTTCGACGCGGTCAACGAGTTCCTGGTGCGCAAGCCGGGTGACGTGCACGAGGTGCTCATCACCCACAACTTCGTGATCTCGTGGTTCGTGCGAGAGGTCCTCGGCGCCCCGGAGTGGCGGTGGATGACTCTGAATCAGGCGCACTGCGGGCTGACCGTGATCGCGCAGAAGCAGGGGCGTCCGTGGACGCTGCTCACTCACAACGACACCGGGCATCTTCCGGTCGAGCTGCGCACAGGCATCCCCGACGCCATGCCGGTCTGATTCCCGATACCCCGGCCCGCCGCGGCGGTCGGGGCGCCGCCGAGAAATAGACTGAACGCATGACCACGCAGGTAGCACTCGTCGGCGGAACCGGGAAGCTCGGATCGATCATCGGTGCGGTGATCGATGGGCTCGAGGGCTTCGAGGTGACTCGCGTGCTCACCTCTCGAAGCGACCTCGCGGAGCTCGATGGGGTGGATCTCGTGATCGACGCCACCACCCCTCAGGTGAGCGTCGATGTCGTTCGCGCGGCGGTTGAGCGTCAGCTCAACGTCCTGGTGGCGACTTCCGGATGGTCCACGGAGCGCATCGCTCTGGTGCGTCCACTCGTGGAGAATGCCGGAACCGGGGCCGTCTTCATCCCGAACTTCTCGCTGGGATCGGTGCTCGGCTCAGCACTGGCGTCCGCGGCTGCGCCGTTCTTCGGATCGGCCGAGATCGTGGAGGCTCATCACGAGGCGAAGGTCGACTCTCCGAGCGGCACCGCGGTGCGGACCGCTGAGCTCATCGCGGCGGCCCGAGCCGAGCAGGGGCCCGTCAGCGCTCCGCACGCCGACCAGCGCGCGAGGGGGCAGCAGGTGGGCAGCGTGCCGATCCATTCGCTTCGGCGTCCCGGCGTCATCGCGAAGCAGGAGGTCATCCTCTCGGGCCCGGGCGAGTCCCTCACGTTCACTCACGATACGGTCGAGCCGGCGCTCGCCTACGCTCCGGGAATCCGGTTGGCAGTCCCGTTCGCGGCGCAAGCGAACGGAGTCTTCGTGGGGCTGGAGAGCATGATCGACATCGGCATCCGCTCGTGATGTCACGAATCGGCGTGGGCCTCATGGCCGCGGCGCTGCTGGTCTATCTGGCGGTCGCCGTCTGGCTGGCCGTGATGTTCTTCGCCGTCGGGACACCCGTGTCGATCGGTATGGGGGTCGCGTTGATCGTGCTCGCTCCGATCGGCGCCTGGGCGCTCATCCGCGAGATGCAGTTCGGGTTCGCCGCCGATCGGCTCGGTCGTGCGCTCGACGCAGAAGGAGGAATGCCCGAGGCGGAGTCCGAACTCACTCCGAGCGGACGTATCGCCCGAGCGGACGCGGACCCGCTGATCGCGAGGTACGCGGCGGAGGCGGACGCCGCGCCGACGGACTGGAGAGCGCGGTACCGCCTCGGTGTGGTCCAGGATGCGGCGGGACGCCGCAAGGACGCCCGCGCCAGCATCCGCGAGGCGATCCGCGCAGCCCGCGGCTGATCGCACTCAGGCGAGAGTGGCCTCGAGCGTGATCTCGATGCCGGCGAGAGCCTGAGAGACGGGGCACCCGACCTTCGCCTCAGCGGCGATCCGCTGGAAATCCTCCGACGAGAGTCCGGGAACGACGGCGTTCACGTTCAGGTGGCTTCCGCTGATCCCGACCCCGGGCTTGAAGGTGACCGACGCGCTCGTGTTGACGCGCTCCGGCGGAGTGCCGTTCTCCGACAGCGCGTGAGACAGCGCCATGCTGAAGCACGAGGCGTGAGCCGCAGCGATCAGCTCCTCGGGGGTGGTGGTCGTGTCGCTGCCCTCGCTGCGGGCCTTCCAGTTGATCGGGAAGGTGCCCAGCTTCGACGAGGAGAACGCGACCGTGCCCGAGCCCTCTGCGAGGGATCCGGTCCAGGTGGTGGTGGCTTCGCTGGTGACGGGCATGATTCCTCCGGTTCTCGCGCCGCTGGACATGCGCTCGCGTGTGGGGCCAGCCTATCGACCGGGTGCGTCCGGCGGAACCGGGCTCAGGCCGGGGATGGCGTCCGACCGACGATGCCGGCACGCTGCAGCAGCAGATAGATCTGGCAGCCGAGGCAGAACGAGAACGCGGCATTGAGGAAGGCCGCCATGAACGCAGCCGCCGTCGCGATGGGCAGCGCCCACGGCACGCCGGCGAGGTGCAAAACGAGCCCGATCGAGACGACGAAGAGCCCCACACCCTGCGCGAAGCGAGGAGGGCGAGGGTCCTCCAGCTCGGTGGGGGGTGCGAGTCGGGGCCGCACGAATCGGCGGAACAGGACGCCCCAGGGGGCCGTCGTGGGGGAGAGCACGCTCCACAGGAAGAGCAGAGCGATCACGACCGTGAGCAGGAAGCCGGGATCGAGCGCCCGCTGGACGGGCGACGCGGCGACCACAGCCCATGTGTCGGAATCGAAGCTCGCCGCTGCGAGCGGCTGATAGGCGAACCAACCGAAGGACCTCGCGGTCGAGATGCCGATGAGGCCGAGGAAGGTCGCAGCGAGCAGCAGCACGGCCGTGATCGTGGCTGCGAAGCGCGGACCGCCGGGGTCGATACCTGCGGGAGTGGTCATCTCTGCTCCAGTCGTTGCGTGTTCAGACGGCGGCGAGGGCTTCGGTGAGTGCGTGCCGGTGCGGCACGCCGTGGAATCGCGCTCGGACGGCGCCGGAGCCGTCCACGACGAACGTCGTCGGGGTCTGCAGGACCCTGTATCGCGCCGAGAGTTCAGGTCTGTGCGTGAGGTCGACCTCGAGATGATGCAGCCCGTCGGAGTCTGCGACGTAGCTCGACAGCATCCTGCGGACCTGGGGGCAGCGCGCGCACATCTCGGTGCTGAACTGCACGAGCGTGGCGTGCGAGCCGAGCTGCACTGCACCCGCATCGGCAGGATCGAACAGGAGATGCCCGCCTCCTCGACGCCGCCCGTCGAGAATCCGCAGCACGATCCCGACGACGGCGGCGATCACGAGCAGCGCTCCGATCACGGCGAGAGCGATTCCGGGCGACATGGATAGAGAATACGGGTGACTCGACGACCTCGAGGCCGATGTGTCGCATCGTGACGATCCGACTCTTCCGTTCCCGGGGCGGGTAGTCTGGCACACATGAGCGCAGCCGTCCCGACGCCGTATGAAGACCTTCTCCGAGACGTGCTGGAGTCGGGCACCCACAAGTCGGATCGCACGGGCACCGGGACCACCAGCGTGTTCGGCAGGCAGATCCGGTTCGATCTCTCCAAGGGCTTCCCGCTGATCACGACGAAGCGCGTGCACTTCAAGTCGATCGCGTACGAGCTCCTGTGGTTCCTCAGAGGCGACTCGAACGTGAAGTGGCTGCAGGACCACGGCGTCACGATCTGGGACGAATGGGCCGACGCCTCCGGCGATCTGGGCCCCGTCTACGGAGTCCAGTGGCGCAGCTGGCCGACGCCCGACGGTGAGAGCATCGATCAGCTCGCGCAGGTGATCGAGCAGATCCGCCAGACTCCCGATTCCCGTCGCCTCATCGTGTCAGCCTGGAACCCGGCGGACATCCCCGACATGGCCCTGGCGCCGTGCCACGCGCTCTTCCAGTTCTACGTCGCAGACGGCAAGCTCTCCTGCCAGCTCTACCAGCGCAGCGCCGATCTCTTCCTCGGGGTGCCGTTCAACATCGCGTCCTACGCCCTGCTCACACTGATGGTCGCGCAGCAGGTCGGACTCGAGCCCGGCGACTTCGTCTGGACGGGCGGCGACTGCCACATCTACGACAACCACCTCGAGCAGGTGAGCGAACAGCTGACTCGCGACCCCTACCCGTACCCGACCCTGCGATTCGCTCGGAAGCCCGAGTCGATCCTCGACTACGGCTACGACGACTTCATCGTCGAGGACTACCAGCATCACGCTCCGATCCGGGCGGCGGTCGCGGTATGACCTGGGTCGGGCTGATCTGGGCTGAGGCCCATGGCGGCGTCATCGGAGCAGAGGGCGGCATGCCCTGGAACGTTCCCGAGGATCTCGCGCATTTCAAACAGGTCACGCTAGGCGCCCCCGTGATCATGGGTCGCAAGACCTGGGATTCGCTTCCCGAGCGTTTCCGCCCGCTGCCCGGGCGCGAGAACATCGTCATCACCCGCCAGCAGGACTGGTCCGCAGACGGGGCACGTCGCGCAGCGGCGGTGACGGATGCCGTGCGCGGCCACGACAAGGTCTGGATCATCGGGGGAGCGGAGATCTTCCGCCTTGTGATCGCCGACGCTGACCGTCTCGAGGTCACGGAGCTCGACATCGATGTCACCGGTGACGCCTACGCGCCGTCCAAGGCCGGGTGGCGCCTCGTCGACGAGGGGGAGTGGCAGACGTCGCGCTCCGGCATCCGCTACCGCTTCCTCGGATACGAGCGCTGATGCCCACCGCTCTGATCACGGGTGCGAGCGCCGGACTCGGCGCCGAGTTCGCGCGCCAGCTCGCCCGACGCCGAGCCGACCTGATCCTCGTCGCGCGTTCTGCGGGCGACCTCGAGGCCGTGGCCGCCGAGTTGCGCAGCGAGTACGGCATCGCCGTCGAAGTGCTCCCCGCCGACCTGTCGGTCGACAGCGACGTCCAGCGCGTGGCCGACCGTCTCCGCGACACCTCCGATCCGGTGGATCTGCTCGTCAACAACGCCGGGTTCGGGCTGCCGCTCCAGTTCGCCGACAACGACATCGACGACGAGGTGCGCCACCTGCGCGTTCACGTCGAGGCGTCGATGCGCCTCATGCACGCTGCGCTGCAGTCGATGCGCGGCCGCGGTGGCCGCATCGTCAACGTCGCATCCGTCGCCGGCTTCATCTCGCGCTCGACGTATTCCGCGTGCAAGAGCTGGCTGATCGGCTTCAGTCGCTGGGCGAATGCGGAGTACTCCCGCGACCGCGTCACGGTCACCGCGGTGTGCCCCGGGTTCACGCACACGTCGTTCCACGAGCGGATGGGGCTGCAACCGGGGCACGAGGGTGTTCCCGAATTCATGTGGCTCGATGCGCGCGCAGTCGTTCGAGAAGGGCTTCGCGACGCGGCGCGCGGCAAGTCCGTCTCGATCCCGTCTCTGCGTTACAAGGCGATCGTCGCCCTCACGAGCTTGCTGCCCAGTGGCCTGACATCCCGAGTCGCACGGCGCGGTCGCGTCTGACGTCCTCGGTGGCGGGTGCTCCCGGCCCAGGGCGAGCCGGCGGTGAACGAGTCAGCGAAATCTGCCGAGTCGAATGCCTGCGTAGGTGATCGCCGCGACGGTCTCACCATCCGTGATCCGCCCGTCCGCGATCATCGAGAGCACCTCGGCGAAGGGCACCCACGAGACCGCGGAGATGCCCTCCTCGGCCTGCGTGTGCGCGGGACCGTCGGCTCGAGTCAGTCCCCGTGCGAGGAACACATGCTCCGGAGCGTCGGCGATGCCGTTCAATGCGTTCATGGTGCCGAGGGGCACCCACTCATCGGCCACGAAGCCGGTCTCCTCCAAGAGCTCGCGCTGAGCAGCCACGACCGGGTGCTCGCCGTCGCTGCCCCCGGCAGGCACTTCGATCGATCGACCGGTCGTGTAGCGCTCCAGCGTCACCAGGCAGACGCGTTCCTCTTCGTCGATCGCGACCACGAAGACGGCCGCGTGGCGCATGGTCACGACGCCGTAGATCCCGTCTCCTCCGGGCCCGGTGATCCGGTCCTCCCTGACCTCGATCCAGGGATTCGAATACACCGTGGACGATCCGTGCGTGACCCATGTCATGCAGACGAGCCTAGGCGCCTGCTTGTGACCGGCTGTCTGGGTGACGGGCATGCGAACCGATACGCTGGGGGCATGACGCACTCGGGCAATCCTTTCGGACAGGTTCTCGTCGCGCTCGTCACTCCGATGACGGCCGACGGTGAAGTCGATTGGCCCGCCGTCGAGAAGCACATCGATGACGTCATCACCGCCGGTGCTGACGGAATCGTCGTGACGGGAACGACCGGCGAGACCTCGACCCTGACGGACCCCGAGAAGCTCAAGCTCGTCGAGGTAGGGAAGTCGGTCTCCGCCGGCCGCGCGAAGATCATCACGGGTGGCGGATCCAACGAGACCGCGCACGCGATCGAGCTGTACAAGGCCAGCGAGAAGGCGGGCGCTGACGGCATCATGATCGTCACGCCGTACTACAACAAGCCGACGCAGGCCGGCATCCTGACCCACTTCCGGCTCGTGGCAGATGCCACCGACCTCCCGGTGATCCTCTACGACATCCCGGGACGCACGGGTGTTCCGATCAAGTACGAGACCATCCTCAGGCTCGCGAAGCACCCGAACATCCTCGCCGTGAAGGATGCCAAGGGCGACTTCTCCGAGGTGAGCCGCGTCTTGAACCAGACCGACCTCATGTACTTCTCAGGTGACGACGCGAATGTGCTGCCGCACCTCGCGATCGGCGCGACCGGTCTGATCGGTGTGACCGCGAACGTCGCAGCGGCGCCGTACCGGACCATCATCGACGCCGTCAACCGCGGCGATCTTGCGACCGCGACCGCTGAGCACAAGCGGCTCGAGCCGCTGGTGCGCGCCGTCATGACGCATGTGCCCGGCACCGTCGCGGCGAAGTACATCCTGCACGGGCTCGGCCGCATCTCGAGCCCGCGCGTACGTCTGCCGCTCGTCGGCCCCGAAGAGTGGGAGGCCGCTCTCATCGAGGACGAGCTCGATCTCGTGAGGGACGTCCCCGGTGCCGACTTCTCCAACTTCCGCCCCGACCGCAACGCGGCCGCGGGCGGTGCCCTGCCGAAGGTGCACGGCACAACCCGCTGACACCGGACGCGGTGAGCCGCGTCACAACGAACGAACGGGCGCGTCGAGCGTCCGACTGAGGAGACAGCATGTCCATCCCGCTCGCAGACCCCGCAGCACTCGAAGAAGGAACGCTCCGGGTCACCCCGCTCGGCGGCCTCGGCGAGATCGGTCGCAACATGACCATCTTCGAATACGACGGGAAGATCCTGATCGTCGACTGCGGCGTGCTCTTCCCTGAGGAGCACCAGCCGGGAGTCGACCTGATCCTGCCCGACTTCGAGCCGATCAAGGGCCGCCTCGACGACATCGTCGGCGTCGTCCTCACCCACGGGCACGAAGACCACATCGGTGCGGTCCCGTATCTGCTGCGTCTGAAGAGCGACATCCCCGTGATCGGTTCCGGCCTCACCCTCGCGCTCGTCGAGGCGAAGCTCAAGGAACACCGCATCAAGGCCTACACGCTCACCGTGAAGGAAGGACAGCGCGAGAAGGTCGGCCCCTTCGACCTCGAGTTCGTCGCGGTGAACCACTCGATCCCCGACGCCCTCGCGGTCGCGATCCGCACACCCGCCGGCCTCGTGCTCGCGACCGGCGACTTCAAGATGGATCAGTTGCCGCTCGACGGACGCATCACGGACCTTCGCGCCTTCGCTCGCCTGGGCGAGGAGGGCGTCGACCTCTTCCTCGTGGACTCGACGAACGCCGACGTGCCGGGGTTCACGCCCACCGAGCGCTCGATCGGGCCCGTGCTCGATCAGGTCATCGGGAAGGCTCCGAGGCGGGTCATCGTCGCGAGCTTCTCCAGCCATGTGCACCGCGTGCAGCAGGTCCTCGACGCCGCAGCGGCGCACGGGCGCCGGGTGGCCCTGCTCGGGCGCAGCATGCTGCGCAACATGACGATCGCCGAAGACCTGGGCTACCTGAAAGTGCCGAGCGGACTGCTGATCGACTACAAGAAGGCGCGAGACCTTCCCGACGACAAGATCGTCTACATGTCGACCGGTTCACAGGGTGAGCCCATGGCCGTCCTGAGCCGGATGGCGAACCTCGACCATGCGATCGAGCCCGGCGAGGGCGACACCGTGATCCTGGCCTCCAGCCTGATCCCCGGAAACGAGAACGCCGTCTACCGTGTGATCGACGGACTCACCAAGCTCGGCGCGAACGTGGTGCACAAGGCGAACGCCAAGGTGCACGTCTCGGGGCACGCCGCTGCGGGCGAGCTGATTTACTGCTACAACATCCTCAAGCCCAAGAACGTGCTTCCCGTGCACGGCGAGTACCGTCATCTGATCGCCAACGCGAAGCTGGCTCAGGACACGGGAATCGACGCCGAGCGCACCATCATCGCGTCGAACGGCACCGTCATCGACCTGAAGAACGGCGACGCACGCGTGGTCGGTCAGCTCGACCTCGGATTCGTCTACGTCGACGGCTCGACTGTCGGCGCCATCACCGACGCGGATCTCAAGGACCGTCGAATCCTGGCTGAAGAGGGTTTCGTCTCCGTGATCGTCGTGGTGGACGCCGCGACGGGTCGCATCATCTCGGGACCCGAGATCCACGCTCGCGGTATCGCTGAAGACGACTCCGTCTTCGACGACGTCACACCGAAGATCATCGCCGCGCTCAAGGAGGCATCCGGCAACGGCGTGCGAGACACGCATGCACTCTCGCAGGTGATCCGCCGCACGATCGGGCGTTGGGTCAACCAGAAGCTCCGTCGTCGTCCGATGATCGTTCCTCTCGTCATCGAAGCGTGATCGGCGCCGCGCCGCTCGTGGGTTCACAGTCGACCGACACTCGGCTGTAACGCGAGCGGCGTACGCTCTCCTCATGCCGGACGACTTCTCGATCCGACCCGCCACACAGGCGGACGGGAGCTTCCTCGGCGACATGGTCGTCGAGGCCGCGAACTGGCGCTCGGGCGGAGCACGACCACGTCACGAGATCCTCACCGCCGTCGAGCATCGGCGCTACGTCTCCGGATGGATGCGACCGGCGGATGCGGGCTTTCTCGCCGTCGGTGCGGACGGCCACCCGATCGGGGCAGCGTGGTACCGCATGCTCGCGCCGGACGATGCGGGCTTCGGATTCGTCGGAACCGCGGTTCCGGAGCTCATCATCGGCGTGCAGCCGATCTGGCGTGCGCACGGTGTCGGACGGACTCTGCTCCGACGTCTCGTCGCCCACGCTCGCGAGCAGGGACACCCGCGGCTCAGCCTCAGCGTCGAACGCGACAACTTCGCTCGCACGCTGTACCGATCAGAGGGCTTCGTGGTGACCGACGAAGGAACCGTGCGCGACACCATGGTGCATCGCGCGTCCTGATCCCTCGCTGAGCCGCGGTTGAAGACAGCGGAATGCCGCGTCATTACGGGCCTATGTCGGCCCCTGGACGTAACGTGAGAGCATGGCCAGGAGTACCACGAAGTCAGCGCGCGCGTCCGAGAGCGCCACGCCCCGCCCGAAGAGGCAGGCTGCTCCGAAGGCTCAGGCAGCGCCCAAGAAGTACATCGATGAGGTAGACAAGCCCCCGGTGGCGGTGCGGGCCTGGACCGGGCTCGCCCACGGTGTCGGCGGACTCTTCCGGGCATTCGGGCCCGAGACCCTCGAGAAGGACGATCGGCGCGATGGTTTCCCGTTCCTGCTCGTGCTGCTGGCGATCGCCGGTGCGGTGAACGAATGGTTCTTCATCGGCAACGAGGTCGCGGCCAACATCAGTGCGTACTCGGTGGGGCTTCTGGTCGGGCGAGTGGCTTTCGTCATGCCGGTGTTGCTCCTGCTGCTCGCCGGCTGGCTGTTCCGTCATCCGTCGTCCGTGCATGACAACGGGCGGATCGGCATCGGGTTCGGGCTGTTCATCCTCACCCTCGCGGGCTTCTGCCATACGGCGGCCGGACGAGTCGATTCCGCGGGTCTGCTCGTGCGACCGCAGCCGAGAGACGGTATGCCGGCGCTCAGCGAGGCGGGTGGACTCTTCGGCTGGATGCTCGGGGAGCCGCTGTCGTATCTCACCCCGATCGGCGCGTACATCGTGCTGTCGATCCTCGCCGCTCTCAGCGTCCTGATTCTCACCAAGACCCCGCCGAACCGCATCGGCCAGCGTCTCGGGGATCTCTACGCATGGATGTTCGACGCCGAACGCCCGGAGAAGCCCGCGAAGGATGCCGCGGCGATCGATGAGGCGGACAAGGTCGACGACCCTGATGTCCTGCCGTGGTGGCGACGCAACAAGACCGGCCGTGAAGAGGACCCCGACGAGGGAACCCTCGGCTCCGACGACATCACTGCGCTGCTCACCACCTCGGAGCCGACTCCTGCGTACGACCAGGCCGTGGTCGTGGAGAACCCCTCGGACGCAGCGACAGAGGTGCTGTCAGACGTGCGCTCGGTCACCGAGTCCTTGGCCGGGCAGCAGAACACCGCGCTTCTCGATGACGAGTCCGACACGGGCGAGATGCCCGAGCTGCCGGGACTCGACGGATTCGGAACCTCCGGCCCGGGGGAGCGGGGGCCGCAGGCGCCCGTGACTCCGTACGTGCTTCCGTCGCCGGGGCTTCTGGTCGAAGGGCCGCCGCCGGTTATGCGGTCCGAGGCGACCGACAAGGTGATCGAGCAGATCACGAGCGTGCTGACGCAGTTCAAGGTCGATGCGAAGGTCACCGGATTCTCTCGTGGCCCGACGGTCACCCAGTACGAGGTGGAGGTCGGCCACGGTGTCAAGGTCGAGAAGATCCTCCAGCTGAGCAACAACTTCGCCTACGCGGTCGCATCCAACGATGTGCGGATCCTGTCGCCGATCCCGGGCAAGAGCGCGATCGGCATCGAGATCCCCAACGCCGACAAGGAGATGGTCGCTCTCGGCGATGTGCTCAGGTCGCCGGCCGCGCACAAGAGCACTCATCCGATGACGATCGGCGTCGGCAAGGATGTCGGCGGGAACATCGTCATCGCCAACCTCGCGAAGATGCCCCACCTCCTGGTGGCGGGTTCCACCGGGTCGGGTAAGTCCAGCTTCGTCAACTCGATGATCACGAGCCTGCTCATGCGCGCACGGCCGACGGACGTGAGGATGGTCCTGATCGATCCGAAGCGCGTCGAGCTGACCAGTTACGCGGGAGTTCCGCACCTGATCACGCCCATCATCACGAATCCCAAGAAGGCCGCCGAGGCTCTGCAGTGGGTCGTGAAGGAGATGGACATGCGGTACGACGACCTCGCGTCGTTCGGATTCCGCCACATCGACGACTTCAACCGGGCTGTCCGCGCCGGCGAGGTAGAGCTCCCGGTCGGCAGCGAACGCGTTCTCAAGCCGTACCCGTACCTTCTCGTGGTCGTCGATGAGCTCGCCGACCTGATGATGGTCGCCCCGCGTGATGTCGAGGACTCGATCGTCCGCATCACTCAGCTCGCACGAGCTTCCGGGATCCACCTGGTGCTCGCCACCCAGCGCCCCAGCGTCGACGTCGTGACCGGTCTGATCAAGGCCAACGTCCCGTCGCGCCTCGCGTTCGCCGTGACGAGCGTCACCGACAGCCGCGTGATCCTCGACAGCCCCGGCGCCGACAAGCTGATCGGCCAGGGCGACGCGCTGTTCTCGCCGATGGGGTCATCCAAGCCCTTCCGCCTGCAGGGCGCCTGGGTCGATGAGAAGGAGATCGACGCGGTCGTCAAGCACGTCACCCGTCAGGCTCGTCCCGACTATCGCGCCGATGTGCAGGAAGCTCTGGAGCCGACGAAGAAGAAGGAGGTCGATGAGGACATCGGAGATGATCTCGAGCTCCTCCTCGCGGCGGCCGAACTCATCGTGTCGTCGCAGTTCGGCTCCACATCGATGCTGCAGCGCAAGCTGCGCGTCGGCTTCGCCAAGGCGGGGCGCCTGATGGACCTCCTCGAGTCACGAGAGATCGTCGGCCCGTCCGAAGGATCCAAGGCGCGTGACGTCCTGGCGACCGCCGAGCAGCTGCCCCAGGTCATGGCGAAGCTGCGCGGCGACGACGCGCCGCCGAAGCCGGCTGCCCCCACCATGGCTGCGCCCGCGACTGCGGCCGGGGCACCGCATGATCCGGTGGAAGCCCAATTCCAGGGGCTGCCGGTGGTCGAGGCTGATGACGACGGCGACGAAGACGCCTGGGGACTGACAGGACGAGACTGATGGCTATTCCACGGCAGCTTCCCAACGCGATCACCATCGCGCGCATCCCGCTCGCGGTGATCTTCTTCGTCCTGCTCCTGATGGGCGGAACCTACGGGCTCGATGACATCGTGATCCGATGGGTCGCGGCGATCCTCTTTGTCGTGGGCATCTCCACGGACTGGGTCGACGGCTACCTCGCGCGTCGCCACGACATCGTCACGGACTTCGGCAAGCTATGGGACCCGATCGCCGACAAGCTGCTCACGGGAGCGGGCTTCATCGGCCTGGCCGTGCTCGGGGAGCTCAACTGGTGGGTCGTGATCGTGATCCTCATCCGCGAGTGGGGCATCACGATCCACCGCCTCATGGTCGTGAAGGAGCACGTCGTTGCGGCGGCATGGATGGGCAAGGTCAAGACTGCGGTTCAGGCCGTGGCCCTTTCCTGGGCGCTGCTCCCGCTGCACGTGGTGATAGGACCCCAGCTGTGGGTGGTCGGGACCGCGATCCTGATGATCCTGGCGCTGATCCTCACGGTGGCGAGCGGGATCGACTACATCGTGGCGCAGGTGCGAGGGTCGCGGCAGCGGTCGTGACTTCCGCGTCGGAGGTGCTCACCGCGCTGATCGAGCGTGGCTGGACTCTCGGCATCGCCGAGTCGCTGACGGGCGGTGCTCTCGCCGCTGAGTTCGTCTCGGTGCCGGGCGCATCGGCGTCGCTGCGGGGAGCGATCGTCGCCTACGCCACTCCGGTGAAGCACACGCTGCTGGGGGTCGATGATGGGCTGCTCGATGCGCACGGACCGGTGCACCCCGAGGTGGCGCTGCAGATGGCGGCCGGAGCGCGTCGCGTACTGCAGGTCTCCGGAATAGCTGCTGACGTCGGCGTCTCGACCACGGGGATCGCGGGACCGGATTCTGCCGACGGTCAGCCCGTCGGCACGGTGCACATCGCCGTCGTGACTCCGGATCACTCGGTCAGTGAGGCCTTCAGATTCGACGGCGATCGCGCACGGGTCCGCGCTCAGACGGTCGATGCGGCCGTTGCGTTGCTCGCGCGGGTCCTCCGGGAATAGCCGATGCGTGCGTTCCGTTATGTCCTATGTGCTCACACCGAAAGCACAGCGTGCGAAGGTAGATTTTGTGAAGGTCGGTAGGACTAGACTGGCGGTCTCCTCGAGGGAGACCTCGAGAAGGCGATCTGGGAGGAGGTTCCGATGATTCTTGTACGACAGGAAATCGGCGATGTGCTGAGGGACTTCCGCCTGCAGAAGGGGCGTACGCTCCGGCAGGTTGCAAGCAAGGCATCTGTGGCACTCGGCTATCTCAGCGAGGTCGAGCGGGGCCAGAAGGAGGCATCGAGCGAGATTCTCGCCTCGGTGGCTGATGCTCTGGATGTTCCCATCTCGATCATCATGCGAGAGGTGGGCGATCGCATCTCCGTCCTCGAGGGCATTCAGGTCTTCCCCGATGTCGTTCCGGATGACCTCGTGGCTTCCGTCGAGCCAGAGCTCTCGCTCCACTGAGCTTCGGATTCTCTCGATCCTCTGATGCGTCGCAGTGAGTTCCTCCGCGCAGTCGACGCGGAATTCGGTGGTCGTGGGTCGTCTCTCATCAGCGACCTCATTCTGACCCAGCTCGCCGGCCGTACGGCGGACCAGGCGCTGGATGCTGGCGTGCCGCCGCGTGACATCTGGTTGGCGCTGTGCGCCGAGACCGATGTACCCGAGGAACGACGACATGGCGCTGGGCGCCTCGAGCCGCGCAGACGCTGACCCCGTCTTTCGTTCGACGCGCGTTCGACTGGTGGCACAGAATGACGGCGTGTCGTCGAATATGTGTTCGAAACGGGCGTAGTCTTCTGCACAAGTGGTTCGGAGACGGTGTTCTCCCTGATTCGCGGAGCTGACGACGCAATGTCGGAGGTGCCTCGTACGGTGAACAACAAGCCGAAGAGCCATACGCCTTGTCGGAGAGTTCCGCCCAGCCGGGAGGACCGCGACAGCCTACAGGCGGCACCACGCGAGCATTAGGAGCACGTCATGCCATCACCCGCTGACCGCGAGAAGTCCCTCGAGACAGCCCTCGCCCAGATCGACCGCCAGTTCGGAAAGGGCTCGGTCATGAGACTGGGCAGTGACGAGCGCGCACCCGTCGCCGTCATTCCGACCGGTTCCATCGCTCTCGACGTCGCGCTCGGTGTCGGAGGACTCCCGCGTGGACGAATCGTCGAGATCTACGGTCCCGAGTCCTCGGGTAAGACGACCCTCACGCTGCACGCGATCGCGAACGCGCAGCGTGCCGGCGGAATCGCCGCCTTCATCGATGCCGAGCACGCGCTCGATCCCGACTACGCCGCGAAGCTCGGTGTCGACATCGACGCTCTTCTCGTCTCGCAGCCCGACACGGGTGAGCAGGCGCTCGAGATCGCGGACATGCTCGTCCGTTCGGGCGCGATCGATCTGATCGTCATCGACTCCGTCGCGGCTCTCGTGCCGCGGGCCGAGATCGAGGGTGAGATGGGTGACTCCCACGTGGGTCTTCAGGCTCGACTGATGTCACAGGCGCTGCGAAAGCTCACGGGTGGACTCAACCAGACGAACACCACGATGATCTTCATCAACCAGCTGCGCGAGAAGATCGGCGTCTTCTTCGGATCGCCGGAGACCACCGCAGGTGGAAAGGCGCTGAAGTTCTACGCGTCGGTCCGCATGGACATCCGCCGCATCGAGACTTTGAAGGACGGCACCGACGCAGTCGGAAACCGCACCAGGGTCAAAGTCGTGAAGAACAAGATGGCGCCGCCGTTCAAGCAGGCAGAATTCGACATCCTCTATGGCGTCGGCATCTCACGCGAGGGCAGCCTGATCGACTTCGGTGTCGAGCACAGCATCGTGAAGAAGTCCGGCTCGTGGTACACCTACGATGGCGACCAGCTGGGCCAGGGTAAGGAGAATGCGCGAACGTTCCTGCTCAAGAACCCTGATGTGGCACTGGCCATCGAGACGCAGATCAAGCAGAAGCTCGGCATCGGCGGAGCCACCGAGGCTCCTGCTGACGAGCTCGCTGAGCGCCGTCCGGCATGAGCATGATGGTTCGCGGTTGCATAGCAGCTGGAGTGAACCGTGACTGATGGCGGGGGCGAGCCTGAGCAGCTCGCCCCCATCATCCCTCTCTTCGGCCGTGACGACACGCGTGGGAAGTCGTCCGACCGGGAAGCCCCGGAGATCGAAAGCGCGGTGACAATTCGTTCGGCAGCCGATACCGGGGGGCGGACGCCGACGGAGAGCGACTCGTATCCAATCGCATCACTCGACTCTCGTGGGCCCAGCGAACGCCATCCAGCACGCGGTGCATCGGCTCGGTCCGCACCGAGGTTGCGCGCCTTGCAGTCGCAGGATTCTGAGTCTGACGAGGGCGTGAGCATCGACCCCTCTCGTCTGCGAGCCGACGCAGAGGAAATCCTCGTCCGCAAGCTGCGAACTCGATCGCTCTCACTGTCAGAGGCACGCATGGTGCTCAGGGGCTACGAGCAGAAGGGGCAGCGGCTCGATGCGGGCGCGATCGACGACGTGATCGATGACTTCTGTCGGCGAGGCTACCTCGATGACGCGCTTCTCGCCGGCCAGCTGGTGACATCAGGGATAGAGCGCAAGGGGCAGGGGCGGGTCGCACTGTCGAGGGCGCTCTCGCAGCGGGGCATCCCTCGCGATGTGATCGATGCGGCGCTCGACGATGTTCCTGACGATGACGCCGAGCGTGCACTCGAGTACGCTCGCTCCAAAGCACGAGCGCTGTCTCGCCTTGACGGCGACACAGCGCTGCGACGCCTGGTCGGTCAGCTGGCTCGCCGTGGCTATAACGGATCGATCGCGATGGCGGCTGCGAAGTCGGCTCTCGCCGAGGCATCTTTTGGCTCGTCGTCATCCGGGGTTCGATTCGTCGACTCGGACTGACGCAGAGGTGGGAGCGACAAGCTCTCGCCTCAGCGGCAGCCACTGAGAACCGCTCGTAGAATGGGGGGATCATGACTATCCCTCGCAGTGAGCCGACGATCATCGAGTCGTCGTCAGCAGCAATCGATCTCGACGGACGCCAGCGCTCCTACGAAGTCCGCACTTTCGGCTGCCAGATGAACGTCCACGATTCCGAACGCCTATCCGGGTCTCTCGAGAGCGCAGGATACGTCCGCGTGACCGACGGCGCCGAGGCCGACGTGGTGATCATCAACACGTGCGCGGTGCGCGACAACGCTGCGGGCAAGCTCTACGGAACACTCGGCCAGCTCGCCTCGGTGAAGCGCCGCAAAGACGGGATGCAGATCGCTGTCGGCGGCTGCCTCGCGCAGATGGACAAGCAGGCCGTGCTCGACAAAGCGCCCTGGGTCGACGTCGTCTTCGGCACGCACAACATGGGTTCACTTCCCGGCCTTCTCGAGCGAGCGCGGCACAACGGCGATGCCGAGCTCGAGATCCTCGAGTCGCTCGAGGTCTTCCCCTCGACGCTTCCGACCAAACGCGATTCAGCGCACAGCGGTTGGGTCTCCATCTCCGTCGGATGCAACAACACCTGCACCTTCTGCATCGTTCCGAGTCTTCGTGGCAAGGAGAAGGACCGGCGCCCCGGTGACATCCTGAACGAGATCCGTCTCCTCGTCGAAGACGGCGCGATCGAGGTCACCCTGCTCGGGCAGAACGTCAACTCCTACGGCGTGGAGTTCGGCGATCGGCAGGCGTTCGGCAAGCTCCTCCGCGCCGCTGGGGAGATCGACGGTCTCGAGCGGATCCGCTTCACGAGTCCTCATCCCGCGGCCTTCACGGACGACGTGATCGACGCGATGGCGGAGACCGCCAACGTGATGCCCCAGCTTCACATGCCACTCCAGTCGGGCAGCGACCGCATCCTCAAGGCCATGCGCCGCTCGTACCGGAGCGAGAAGTTCCTCGGGATCCTCGACCGGGTCCGTGATCGTATTCCGCACGCCGCGATCACCACCGACATCATCGTCGGATTCCCCGGTGAGACGGAGGAGGACTTCGACGACACGATGCGGGTGGTCGAACAGGCGCGATTCTCGAGTGCGTTCACGTTCCAGTACTCGATCCGCGAAGGCACACCCGCCGCGACGATGGAAGACCAGATTCCCAAGGCAGTGGTGCAGGAGCGCTACAACCGGCTCATGGCACTTCAGGAGCGCATCTCGCTCGAGGAGAACCAGAAGCAGGTCGGGCGCGAGGTCGAGGTCCTCGTCTCGACGGGCGAGGGCAAGAAGGACGCCGAGACTCACAGGCTGACCGGACGAGCGGAGGACAACCGACTCGTGCACTTCGAGGTCACTCCCGGATCCGCTGTCCCCCGACCGGGTGATGTCGTCTCGGTGACGATCACCCATGCGGCGCCCTTCCACCTGCTCGCAGACGACCCGACAGGCCTCCCGTTGCGGATCCGTCGCACGCGTGGCGGGGACGCCTGGGACCGAGGGCAGGCGGAGTCCTGTGCTGTGCCGGCACCGACGTCCGGCGATGGCACCCGTGCCGTATCTCTCGGTCTGCCGACGCTCCGCGTCGGCAGGTGACCACTGGTCGAGGAATGACCGATCCGGCGTCGAGCGGCGCGGACGGGACTCCGCGGCTCTGGGTGATCGTAGGTGCGACAGGCACGGGTAAGAGCGATCTCGCCCTCGATCTCGCTGAACTGCTGCGGAGCCGAGGCAACGCCGCGGAGATCGTGAACGCCGATGCCATGCAGCTCTACCGCGGGATGGACATCGGCACGGCGAAACTCGCCCCTGCCGACCGTCGAGGAATTCCGCACCACCTGTTCGACGTGCGGGAGGTGCAGGAGGAGGCCGCTGTCGCCTGGTACCAGCCGCTGGCACGCTCCGTGATCGCCGACATCCAGCAGCGCGGCGCCGACGCCATCCTCGTGGGCGGGTCTGGCTTGTACGTCTCCAGCGTGGTGTTCGACTTCGCCTTCCCGCCCCGTGACCCGGTGATCCGCGAGCGGCTCGAACGTGAGCTCGAGAGCAAGGGCGTCGGTGCGCTGCTCGACCGGCTGCGAAGGCTCGATCCCGCGACGGCCTCCCGCGTCGACCCCAAGAATGCCAGACGCGTGATCCGTGCGCTCGAAGTCCTCGAGCAGGGCAGCGTCACGCACGGCGCGTCTCTGCCGGAACAGCCCGCGCTCTGGCAGGCCGACACGCGTCTCGTCGGCCTGCACGTCGAACGCGGAATCCTGGTCGAGCGGCTGGATGCCCGCGTCGAGCGCATGTGGGAAGCGGGTCTGGTCGACGAGGTGCAGGGGCTCCGCCGCGAGGGGCTCGAGAACGGCGTGACAGCCCAGCGCGCCATCGGCTACAGCCAGGCGCTCGCGCAGATCGATGGCAGGCTCACTCAGGCTGAGGCGATCGCCGAGACGCAGGCGCTCACCCGCCGGTACGCCCGCCGTCAGGTGTCGTGGTTCAAACGGTATCCCGGACTGGCCTGGTACGAACCGCCCGTGGACGCTGCATTGCTCACCGCTCGCTGAGGCCAGGGACCGTCGCTCTCCGTGGCGGATGTCAGAGGCTGATGAGATGGTTGATCCATGGCCACCCACTTCTACACCGCGAGCAGCATCGACGGTTTCATCGCGACCGACCAGCACTCGCTCGACTGGCTCCTCAAGCAGGACATCGACCAAGACGGCCCCATGTCATACGCGTCGTTCGAGAAGACGATCGGTGCGCTGGCGATGGGCGCATCGACCTACGAATGGGTCATGCGCCACGAAGAAGGTCGATGGGGGTACGAGCAGCCGACATGGGTCTTCGCCCACCGACCGCTCGAGCTTCCGGCCGACGCTGACGTTCGCGCTGCGGAGGGTGACGTGGCCGCCGTGCACTCCGAGATGGTCGCCGCTGCCGGCGGCAAGGATCTGTGGGTCGTCGGCGGTGGCGACCTGGCCGGGCAGTTCGCCGATGCCGGTCTTCTCGACGAGGTGTGGGTGCAGTACGCGCCGGTGACACTCGGCTCGGGGGCGCCGTTGCTGCCGAGGGCACTGGACCTCGAGCTTCTCGAGGTCGCACGCAACCGCAACTTCATGTGCGGCCGTTATCGTGTGCTGCATGGCTGAGCCGTCGACTCCCGTGCGCTCGGGCGAGATCTGGGCGGTCCGCCCGTTCGATCGGGCGGACACCGAGTCTGTGGTCGCTCTCTGGACCGAGGCTGGCCTCACGCGGCCATGGAACGACCCCCGGCTCGACATCGAGCGCAAGCTCACGGTGCAGCCCGAGCTGTTTCTGGTCGTCGAGGACGAGGAACGGTCGACGTCAGCGCGGATCATCGGCACGGTGATGGCCGGTTACGACGGGCACAGGGGGTGGCTCTACTACCTGGCGACCGCCCGGTCGCACCGTCATCGGGGGATCGCGCGCTCTCTCGTGCGCGAAGCCGAGCGACTTCTTCTGGATATGGGCTGCCCGAAGGTGCAGCTCATGGTCAGAGAGGGCAACGAGGGTGCGCTGGGCTTCTACGACGACCTCGGATACGAGCGATTCTCGGTGTCGAACACGGGCAGGCGTCTGATCGTCGACGCATAGCCGCGATCTCTAGACTGGGTGGATGGTCGCATTCACCAAAGGACACGGCACCGGCAACGACTTCGTCATCATCGCCGACCCCGACGGCGCTCTCGAACTGAGCGCCGAGCAGGTCGCCGTCCTCTGCGATCGACACCGAGGCATCGGTGCCGACGGCATCCTTCGTGTGGTGCGCTCTGCGGCGATCGCAGACGGGCAGGCTGCTCTCGCGGAGGAGCCCGCCGCCGAGTGGTTCATGGACTATCGCAATGCAGACGGGTCCATCGCTGAGATGTGCGGCAACGGCATCCGCGTCTTCGTGCATTACCTCGTGCGCTCCGGCCTCGCCACGATCGAGCCCGGTTCCACACTCCCGATCGGAACGCGTGCGGGCGTCCGCGACGTGACGCGCAGCGAGACGGGTTACCAGGTGGATCTCGGCCTGTGGAAGCTCTCCGGCGATGACCCGCTCGTCACTGCCGACGGGCTCCCTGTCACGAGACCCGGTCTGGGCATCGACGTCGGAAATCCGCATGTCGTGGTCGCACTCGCCTCCGAGGCGGAGCTCTCGTCTCTCGAGCTGCACCGCGCTCCCGTGCTCGATCCCGCCCCTCCCGCGGGGGCGAACGTCGAGTTCGTCGTCCCGGGGGAGCCGCTGGTGAGGGACGGCATCGGACACGTCTCGATGCGCGTCTCAGAGCGCGGCGTGGGGGAGACCCTGAGCTGCGGCACGGGTGTCGCGGCCACGGCTCTGGCCGTGCGCTACTGGGCCGGCTCGAAGGCACCCGACAACTGGCGCGTGGAGGTCCCTGGCGGCACTCTCGGTGTGCGCATGTTCCCTGCAGAGGACGGTGAGCACGTCGCCCTCTCCGGGCCGGCCCAGCTCGTCTTCAGCGGCGAGGTCGACCTGATCTGATGTCGACGACCGGCCAGATCGACCTGGTCATCTTCGACTGTGACGGAGTGCTCGTAGACAGCGAGAAGCTGTCGATCGAGGTGGATCGCAGGGTTCTCGCAGACCTCGGGTGGTCTCTCTCCCACGACGAGATCCTGCACCGGTTCGTCGGACGCTCCTCCGCGCACTTCCGCGCTGAGGTCGAAGCACACCGGGGACGACCGCTCCCCGACGACTGGGAGGCGCCCTACCAGCCGTGGTACCTCGACGCATTCGCGCGCGAGCTGGCGGCGGTGGACGGGGTCGAGGCAGCGCTGGACGAGATCACGACGGCGACCTGCGTCGCCTCGAGTGGCGCCCATGCGAAGATCCGGCGGACGCTCGGACAGACGGGGCTCCTGCCGCGATTCGACGGACGGATCTTCAGCGCAGACGACGTCGCGAACGGCAAGCCTGCCCCTGATCTCTTCCTGCACGCGGCTGAGCGGCTCGGAGTCAGCCCTGAACGCTGCGTGGTGGTCGAGGACAGTCGATTCGGAGTCCAGGCCGCCCGCGCCGCGGGCATGTGTGTTCTCGGCTATGCCGGCGGACTCACCCCAGCTGACTGGCTGGAGCGCGAGGGCGCCATCGTGTTCACGGACATGCGCGATCTTCCCGAACTCGCGGGTCGGTGACGTTGTCGGTGCGACGGCTCAGACGAGCGTGATCGGCTCGGTGGGCGGGGTGCCGTGCTTGCGCACCTTCAAGATGCGGTAGCCCTTGGACGTCGCGGTCCGATGGACGCTGAAACCCGGCTGGAACGTCGCGGCGATCCACCGCTGCAGCGAATCCGCACCGAGGTTGCGCTGCACGACGAGCCAGGCGTCACTGCGCTCGTCGAGCCGGGGGATCCACTTCTCGAGCAGTCCATGCAGTTCGTTCTTGCCGACTCGGATCGGTGGATTCGAACGGATCGAGCGGAATGTCACGTCGGCGGGAACATCCTCGGGCAGGGATGCGTTGATGTTCTTGAGACCATGAGCCGCAGCGTTTCGCCGCACGAGGTCGAGGGATCGCTCATTCACGTCGACCGCCCACACGGTCGCATGAGGCGCGGCCATCGCCATCGACAGCGTGATGGGTCCCCACCCGCTTCCGAGGTCGAGAAGATGGCCTCCCGGCGGAACCGGAGGCATGTTTGCGAGAAGGACGGCTGTACCGGCATCCAGCCGATCCGGGCTGAAGACGCCGCCAGCAGTGGTGACGTCCAGCTCTCGGCCTGCGAGCGTCACACGGATCGATCGCAGGTTCTCGGGGCTTGCCGGGGCCGCGGTGAAGTAATGGTCGGACCCCATACCGTGAGCGTAGCGGACAGCGCGGGCTAAGGTTAAGGCTCGCAACAAAACCCAGAGATAAGGGACGGATGACGGAGACCACCACACACTCCACAGGTGACGAAGCAGTCGATCGCGTACTCGCGAATGCGGAGAAGCGGACGGAGGCACGTGTCTTCGGCGCCGCGCAGGCGCTGCAGGAGCACTCCACGGCCCTGCACGGCTCTTCGGACGGCGACCAGTGGGACCTCGAGGATCGTCATGCGCTGCGGCGCGTGGGCGGTCTCTCCACCGAGCTCGAAGATGTCACCGAGGTCGAGTACCGCCAGCTTCGCCTCGAGAACGTGGTGCTGGTCGGCGTGTACCCGCAGGGAGCCCAGGACGACGCGGAGAACTCTCTTCGCGAGCTGGCAGCCCTTGCGGAGACTGCGGGCGCGGTCGTGCTCGACGGCGTTCTGCAGCGGCGGCCGCATCCGGATGCGGCGACCTACATCGGCCGAGGCAAGGCTCAGGAGCTGAAGGGCATCGTCGCAGCCACCGGCGCCGACACCGTGATCGCCGACACCGAACTCGCGCCCAGCCAGCGACGTGCCCTCGAGGACGTCGTCAAGGTCAAGGTCATCGATCGCACCACCGTGATCCTCGACATCTTCAGCCAGCACGCCAAGAGCCGCGAGGGCAAGGCCCAGGTCGAACTGGCGCAGCTCGAGTACCTCCTGCCGCGTCTGCGCGGCTGGGGTGACTCGATGAGCCGCCAGGCGGGTGGCCAGGTCGGCGCAGGCGGCGCCGGTATGGGCTCGCGCGGCCCCGGTGAGACGAAGATCGAGCTCGACCGTCGCCGCATCCGCACCAAGATGGCGCTTCTGCGGCGGCAGATCCGCGACTTCGGCCCGGCACGAGAGGCGAAGCGGGCCGAGCGCAAGCGCAACACGATCCCGTCCGTCGCGATCGCCGGCTACACCAACGCCGGCAAGTCGAGCCTTCTGAACGCACTGACCAGTGCCGGCGTGCTCGTGGAGAACGCTCTGTTCGCGACACTCGATGCGACGGTGCGCCGGTCGGAGACCTCAGACGGCCGCGTCTACACGCTGACGGACACCGTCGGTTTCGTTCGCAATCTTCCGCACCAACTCGTGGAGGCGTTCCGTTCGACGCTCGAAGAGGTCGGTGAGGCAGACGTCGTGCTGCACGTGGTCGACGGATCGCACCCCGATCCCGCCGGCCAGCTGCAGACCGTGCGCGATGTGATGGGTGACGTCGGAGTCCGTGACATGCCGGAGATCGTCGTCTTCAACAAGGCGGATCTGATCGCCGACGATGAGCGTCTCGTGCTGCAGGGCCTCGAGCCCAGAGCGCATTTCGTCTCGTCGCGCTCCGGTGAGGGCATCGAGGAACTCCGGGCGGCCATCGAAGAGGCGCTTCCGAAGCCCGCTGTCGAGGTTCACGCGGTGGTTCCGTACGATCGCGGTGATCTGGTCGCGGCGATCCACGAGACCGGGATGCTGCTGTCGGTGGAACACAGTGAGCAAGGCACTGTCGTGCACGCACGTGTGTCGGAGCGGCTCGCCGCCGATCTCGCCCCCTTCGCCGCCGGCATCTGACGGGCCGGAATCAGCGAGCGAGGAAGCGCGCCTCGACGGTGGCCGAGATGACGATCTCGTCAGGTTCGTACTCCATCGATGCGCCGACGGCGTCGGACTGCTGAACCATCGCCCCGCGCGTCTTCGCCATGCCGGCGAACGGCTGGGCGGGTGTGGGCGCGATCAGTCCGACATCGGCGATCTCCACTGGCACGACGGTGCCGAGTCCGAGCGCTGTGGCGTACGCCTGCGCCCGCGTGACGGCCACTCCGACCGCAGCCGCCGCGACCTCTCGTTCGATCCGTGAGCTCGTCTCGGTCGTGAGATGCCAGTTGACCCATCCGACCTCGACTCCGTCCCACGGCGATACGTCCGACACCCAGAGCGAGAGCTCGGAGGCCTCGGCAAAGGTCGCGGTCAGGTCGATGCTTGCGTAATAGACGGGTGCGAGACGCTTGCCCTCGTTGTTCCACGGGCGCTCGGCCCGTACAGACAGTCTCTTGCTCGACCAGTCGACGACGACGCCCGTGTCGTGTCGCGCGGTGATGCTCTCACGCACGGGCTCGGTGAGACGCATGACGCGATCGACCACCGAGGCGCGTTCTGCACCCTCGGCACGGATGCTGACGCGGATGGTGGCGCGCTCGGGCGCGATCCGCGCCTCGTGCTCGCCCCGGACGGTGACGGTGACTTCGCTCATGTCGTGACTCTACGCCTGCGCCCTGGCGAGGCTGGGAATGGCGTCGCCGCGGCGAACGTTGTAGTCTATGAGGCTCGGGGACTCCGGTTCCCGAAGTGAAAAATCCACAGAGTGACAGCGGCTCCTTCGAAAGAAGGACCACGGGGCTGATCGGTTTCGACAGCGCCTGTGAATCCACGAGAAGCGGGCCGAGGATGCAGAGTTATCTCGTAAACGCTCTCTGCAAAAAAATAGTTGCCGAAACCAAGCGCAACGACTTCGCCCTCGCTGCATAAGCGAGCCCGATAGTCCGTCAGGCCGTATGTGATTCCGATACGGATCCTGGCGTCATTTAGGAATCTTGCTGCGTGATGGCGTCTGGACGTCACGTGGGACTCTTCCCAGGCTGGGCTCGTCGACTTAGGTGTCTGTGACAAAGGTCGGAGCCGAGCAGAACGTCTTCACAGACTGCGCCCGGAGAAGGCGTGGAGACTCAGCGTTGGACGGGGGTTCGATTCCCCCCAGCTCCACCAGGTCGCTGTCACAAGCAAGAAGGCCCGCCTCCCTAGTGTTCACTGGGGAGGCGGGCCTTTTCCATCGCCGGCGAGGCGGTCGAGGGCATCCTTCGCGGCGCGGAGGTCGTCGTCCGCGTCCCGCATGCGGTGCGCGAGCGCCTCCTGCTCGATCTCCGCCTTCTCGGCGTCGCCTCGTGCACGTTTCGCATCGACCCGCACCTTCGCGAGTTCTGACTCGAGCTCCTGCTCGCGACGTGTGAGCTCGTCGACGTGCAGGACAGCGTCGCGGAGCGCACGGTCCGCTCTGGTCGCCTCGCGCGCCACTCGGTCGTGCGCGCTCTCCGCGTCTCTGACGGCCCGTTCCGCATCCCGCCGCTTTCTGCGCGCTGTGACCTCGTCGAGAGGCTTGGCGACGACCGCGGGCGCGTCGGGTGCACCCCCGCCGACGATGCTGTCGGCGATGTCTGCGAACGCGCCGGCGGGTTCCAACTCCCTGACCAGCCGAGCGGAGGCGACGGCGGCGGCAGCAGTCGGATCGAAGAAGGCTGCGCTGATGGTCTGCTGAACGGCGTCTCTCGTAGAAGACGTGATGCGCTGCCCGCGCGCTTCGGCCAGATCGGCGGCGTCCGCAGCGAGCCTGTTGGTGAGGGCACGACGGTCGCGTCCCAGCTGGGCGAGCGCCCGCGCATCCAGATCTGCCTGTGCTTCGCGCAGCTCTTCGGCGAGCTCCAGTGCCTCTGCGAGTTGGGCGGCGCGCTCGTGTGCGAAGACATTCACCACCCAGGCGGCGACCGACGGCTTCTTCAGACCGCGGATCCGAGCGGCGAGAACGGGGTCAGCAGTGCGCGCGGCGCGGGAGTTCCGTGCGGTCACGAAATCCGTCGGCGACCCGGTGTAGAGCTGCACTGCGATGTCCGCGAGCTCGGAGTCCATGCGAGCGACGATACACGGCGCATGATTCCCGCCCCGGGCCGCGATGCACGAGTTTCGATCGTCGCCCTGATCAGTATTCTGGTTGGCATGGCAACGCTGTTCTATGGCGCGTCTGATGTTCCGATCCGCATCGAGGATCGAGCACTCGCGCATCTGAAGATCGTCATCGCGACGAAGCTCCGCCGACAGGAGAGCTTCACCCTGTCGTGGCACCACCCCGAGGGAGAGCCCGGCGGGCGGTCCACCATCTGGATCCACCCGTCGATCCCGCTGCGCTTCACCTTCGACGAACCGGAGCAGGCTCAGCTGAACATGCGATGGATAGAAGATCTCATGCAGTCGGTGAACTCCACCGGCGGCATTCTCCTGGTGGACGAGGTGATCGACGCGTCGGTGCAGTGAGCACCTCGGACCGGGCCGGATGAACCGACGTCACCCGGCCCATTCGATCAGGATCAGCCCCTGGCGCGTATCGGCGAACTTGACCCATCCGTCGCCGAACAGATAGGTCATGCCGTATCCGTCTTCGTCGGTGCCCATGGCGAACTGCGGGTTCTCGGTGATGTAGATGCCGTCCGGACCGTCTTCTCGGGTCCAGCCCTCTCCCACCAGCGAGGACTGCGCCGCAGTGGCATCCTCGGCGCTGATCGTCGACCATCCGTAGAGCTGACCGTGATCGGAGGCGATGCTGTAGTCGGCCCAGAAGCAGAGGAGGCCGTCGTCCAACGTCACTCCGCCCACCACCAACTCCTTCTCCTCGAAGGACCACCCCTGGTCGGTGAGCACCTTCACCGTGCCTGCCGACACGATCGTGTCGCAGGCGGGCTCCGCCGGGGGTGTGGGGGTCGGAGTGGACGC
>NZ_JASDCU010000029.1 GCF_030407765.1 Microbacterium sp. APC 3901 | reverse complement strand
ACACGTCGTCCTGTCCCTCGGGAGGAGAACTGCGCTTCGGGAGGAGAGATCTGCGGATTCTCTCCTCCCGAGGCGCAGTCTTCCTCCCGAGGGATGCTTGTACGGGCGCGGGAGAGGGATCGGCGGGGCGAGGGATGCAGACAGGGAGAGGGTGCGGACAGGGAGAGGTGCGGACAGGGCGAGGGGATGCGGATCACTCACTCCGCGAGGTGGAGTCGTTGCCCGATCGCGGTCAGGATCACCTGCTGCACCTGCGCCCAGTGGCCGATCAGCTGGCCGTAGCCGATGCGGATCACGTGATAGCCGTGCAGCGTCAGAAGAGCATCGTGGGCGATGTCGCTCGTCCGCTGTTCACCGACATGATGACCGCCGTCGATCTGCACCACGAGGCGCTCCCCGATGACGAAGTCGACCCGATGTCCGAGTATCCAGACCTGCGGTACGACAGGGATCCCCAGCCACCTCAGCCGCACCTGGAAGATGCTCTCGGTTCCGGAGTCGGCGAATTGCCGAGCATCTGCGAGCAGACGTCGAGCAGCGGGCGGAAGCGGAGCCCGCTCGAGGATGCCGGGTGCGATGAGGCTCTGCCGCATGGCCGACTCCCAGGTCGCGAGGGCACTCTCATACGGCTGGCACCCCGCGACCAGGATCAGTGCGTTCTCGAGCGAGTCCTCACGCGAGTCCGGATCGCGCGGGAACACCGGTTCGTTCCAGTGCACCGTGCCGCGGGGCAACTTCACGTGGCCTGACCGCGCCGGCGCAGCGACATGGGGCTGCGCCGCATCGAGCACCCACAGCCCTTTCCGCGCCGCGAGCGTGACACAGCTCAGGAACACTCCGCGGCGGGCAGCCGCGACAAGCATCGGGTCGGCATCCGGCAACGCGACCCACCCTCGGCGGACAGCGATGACATCGCCCCTCTGAACGGACGATCGAAGCGCGTGCCTGCTCACCCCGAGCCGCTTCAGCGTCTCAGTGCGGGCCACTCCGTCGCGCTGTGTCAGCGCCTGTCTGGGGTTCACCCGTCGAGGATCGCCGATGCGCGCGTCCGCGATTGAGACGGAACCCACGATTCGGGTGGGGCACCCGCCGATCTTCATCCGTGCAGAAGGGGTGTCGCCTCCCGCGGTCCCGGCCCCGTGCGTCGTGACGCCCACGCGGCGCACGCGCCGCACACTCGAACATCCGTCGGGAGGAGGACTGCGCCTCGGGAGGACGAATTCTCGACATGCCTCCTCCCGAAGCGCAGTTCTCCTCCCGAGGCACAGGAGGGGTAGAAGGAGGAGGGGCACGGATG
>NZ_JASDCU010000028.1:1992-5626 GCF_030407765.1 Microbacterium sp. APC 3901 | reverse complement strand
TAAAAGAAGTCCGGCGGTGTCCTACTCTCCCACAGGGTCCCCCCTGCAGTACCATCGGCGCTGTGAGGCTTAGCTTCCGGGTTCGGAATGTAACCGGGCGTTTCCCTCACGCTATGGCCGCCGAAACACTATAGATGTTTCAATCAAAACACATAACAAAGTCATTGTCATGCGGTTCTCGACCGTACATCGAGAACCACTCAGTGGACGCGTAGCACCAACAAACGGTGTGTTATCAAGTCATCGGCTTATTAGTACCAGTCAGCTGCATGCATTACTGCACTTCCACATCTGGCCTATCAACCCAGTAGTCTGGCTGGGAGCCTCTCACCCGAAGGTATGGAAATCTCATCTTGAGGCCGGCTTCCCGCTTAGATGCTTTCAGCGGTTATCCATCCCGAACGTAGCTAATCAGCGGTGCTCCTGGCGGAACAACTGACACACCAGAGGTTCGTCCAACCCGGTCCTCTCGTACTAGGGTCAGATCCTCTCAAATTTCCTACGCGCGCAGCGGATAGGGACCGAACTGTCTCACGACGTTCTAAACCCAGCTCGCGTACCGCTTTAATGGGCGAACAGCCCAACCCTTGGGACCTACTCCAGCCCCAGGATGCGACGAGCCGACATCGAGGTGCCAAACCATGCCGTCGATATGGACTCTTGGGCAAGATCAGCCTGTTATCCCCGAGGTACCTTTTATCCGTTGAGCGACAGCGCTTCCACAAGCCACTGCCGGATCACTAGTCCCGACTTTCGTCCCTGCTCGACCTGTCAGTCTCACAGTCAAGCTCCCTTGTGCACTTACACTCGACACCTGATTGCCAACCAGGTTGAGGGAACCTTTGGGCGCCTCCGTTACTTTTTGGGAGGCAACCGCCCCAGTTAAACTACCCACCATGCACTGTCCCTGAACCGGATTACGGTTCGAAGTTAGATATCCAGAGTGACCAGAGTGGTATTTCAACAATGACTCCACATGAACTGGCGTCCATGCTTCACAGTCTCCCACCTATCCTACACAAGCCACACCGAACACCAATACAAAGCTATAGTAAAGGTCACGGGGTCTTTCCGTCCTGCTGCGCGTAACGAGCATCTTTACTCGTAATGCAATTTCGCCGAGTTCGCGGTTGAGACAGTTGGGAAGTCGTTACGCCATTCGTGCAGGTCGGAACTTACCCGACAAGGAATTTCGCTACCTTAGGATGGTTATAGTTACCACCGCCGTTTACTGGGGCTTAAATTCTCAGCTTCGCCTTGCGGCTAACCGGTCCTCTTAACCTTCCAGCACCGGGCAGGCGTCAGTCCGTATACATCGTCTTGCGACTTGGCACGGACCTGTGTTTTTAGTAAACAGTCGCTACCCACTAGTCTCTGCGGCCTCCAAACGCTTTCGGAGCAAGTCCTAATACGTCGAAGGCCCCCCTTCTCCCGAAGTTACGGGGGCATTTTGCCGAGTTCCTTAACCACGATTCTCTCGATCTCCTTGGTATTCTCTACCTGACCACCTGAGTCGGTTTGGGGTACGGGCGGCTTGAACCTCGCGTCGATGCTTTTCTTGGCAGCATAGGATCATCCACTTTCTATCCGCATCGTGTCTCAGCCTCTGTGAGAGACGGATTTGCCTATCTCTCGGCCTACGCACTTGCACCGGGACAACCATCGCCCGGCTGGACTACCTTCCTGCGTCACACCTGTTAATACGCTAACCGCACCAGAATGGGGTCGTGCGCTAGGCCCAACGCGTCACCCCGAAGGGATCAGTCACTGGGATTCAGACACTTAGCACTACTGGATTAGTTGGGGCGGTTCTTCGCCGGTACGGGAATATCAACCCGTTGTCCATCGACTACGCCTGTCGGCCTCGCCTTAGGTCCCGACTTACCCAGGGAAGATTAGCTTGACCCTGGAACCCTTGGTCTTTCGGAGGACGTGTTTCTCACACGTCTTTCGCTACTCATGCCTGCATTCTCACTCGTGTAGCCTCCACGGCTGGTTTACACCGCCGCTTCGCTGGCCACACGACGCTCTCCTACCCATCAACACGGCTGGACCACGAAGGCCTACCAATAATGTCAATGCCACAACTTCGGTGGCGTGCTTGAGCCCCGTTACATTGTCGGCGCGGAATCACTTGACCAGTGAGCTATTACGCACTCTTTCAAGGGTGGCTGCTTCTAAGCCAACCTCCTGGTTGTCAAGGCAACTCCACATCCTTTCCCACTTAGCACGCGCTTTGGGACCTTAGTTGGTGGTCTGGGTTGTTTCCCTCTCGACTATGAAGCTTATCCCCCACAGTCTCACTGCTGCGCTCTCACTTACCGGCATTCGGAGTTTGGCTGACGTCAGTAACCTTGTAGGGCCCATCGGCCATCCAGTAGCTCTACCTCCGGCAAGAAACACGCAACGCTGCACCTAAATGCATTTCGGAGAGAACCAGCTATCACGAAGTTTGATTGGCCTTTCACCCCTATCCACAGCTCATCCCCTCAGTTTTCAACCTAAGTGGGTTCGGTCCTCCACGACGTCTTACCGTCGCTTCAACCTGGCCATGGATAGATCACTTCGCTTCGGGTCTAGGACATGCGACTGAATCGCCCTATTCAGACTCGCTTTCGCTACGGCTACCCCTCAACGGGTTAACCTCGCCACATATCGCTAACTCGCAGGCTCATTCTTCAAAAGGCACGCTGTCACAGCTACTAAGGCTGCTCCAACGGTTTGTAAGCAAACGGTTTCAGGTACTATTTCACTCCCCTCCCGGGGTACTTTTCACCTTTCCCTCACGGTACTTGTCCGCTATCGGTCATCTGGGAGTATTTAGGCTTATCAGGTGGTCCTGACAGATTCACACGGGATTTCACGGGCCCCGTGCTACTTGGGATACTCTTCGCGCCACGGTTGGCATTTCGACTACGGGGTTGGCACCCTCTATGACCGGCCTTTCAAGACCGTTCGTCTATACCATCGTGTAACGCCGCCATCTCGGCAGAGATGACTGAAAAGTCCCACAACCCCCAACGTGCAACGCCTGCCGGCTATCACACACGCTAGGTTTAGCCTGTTCCGGTTTCGCTCGCCACTACTAACGGAATCGCGGTTGCTTTCTCTTCCTGTGGGTACTGAGATGTTTCACTTCCCCACGTTCCCTCTACCCGCCCTATATATTCAGGCGGGAGTCACTAGGTCGGCACGCCGCCCAGCGGGGTTTCCCCATTCGGACACCCTCGGATCAAAACTTGCTTATCAGTTCCCCGAGGCTTATCGCAGATTGCTACGTCCTTCTTCGGCTCCAGATGCCAAGGCATTCACCGTTTGCTCTTAAAGACTTGATAAATCACATGAGTTTGAATCAGAATCGACACCAGACACAAGGCCTGGCTTGAAATTGACTAATGATCTTTAAGATCATCTTGTGCAACCGACAAAAGCCGGCTGCAAGATGCTCGCGTCCACTGTGTAGTTCTCAAAGTACGGGCGGTACCCCTTCCCGCTCCCCCCACAAGGGAAACAACAAGAGGCCCAGAGGTACGAAAACGATCCGAAGATCGCATCCGGTCCCTCAGGACCCAACAGCGTGCAGGTGCGACACCCGAAACCCTCCCCGTTCCCACCGCAAGCGGTGTACTAAGCG
>NZ_JASDCU010000028.1:0-1895 GCF_030407765.1 Microbacterium sp. APC 3901 | reverse complement strand
CGAGAGCTTCTTCCTTCGCACCATGTCAAATGTTCCACCCATGAGCTCCCAGCGAGAAACGAACGTCCTCGATCTGGGTTCTGGACTCCGAAGAGTCAGATGCTCCTTAGAAAGGAGGTGATCCAGCCGCACCTTCCGGTACGGCTACCTTGTTACGACTTAGTCCTAATTACCGATCCCACCTTCGACGGCTCCCTCCACAAGGGTTAGGCCACCGGCTTCAGGTGTTACCGACTTTCATGACTTGACGGGCGGTGTGTACAAGACCCGGGAACGTATTCACCGCAGCGTTGCTGATCTGCGATTACTAGCGACTCCGACTTCATGAGGTCGAGTTGCAGACCTCAATCCGAACTGGGACCGGCTTTTTGGGATTCGCTCCACCTCGCGGTATTGCAGCCCTTTGTACCGGCCATTGTAGCATGCGTGAAGCCCAAGACATAAGGGGCATGATGATTTGACGTCATCCCCACCTTCCTCCGAGTTGACCCCGGCAGTATCCCATGAGTTCCCACCATTACGTGCTGGCAACATAGAACGAGGGTTGCGCTCGTTGCGGGACTTAACCCAACATCTCACGACACGAGCTGACGACAACCATGCACCACCTGTTTACGAGTGTCCAAAGAGTTGACCATTTCTGGCCCGTTCTCGTATATGTCAAGCCTTGGTAAGGTTCTTCGCGTTGCATCGAATTAATCCGCATGCTCCGCCGCTTGTGCGGGTCCCCGTCAATTCCTTTGAGTTTTAGCCTTGCGGCCGTACTCCCCAGGCGGGGAACTTAATGCGTTAGCTGCGTCACGGAATCCGTGGAATGGACCCCACAACTAGTTCCCAACGTTTACGGGGTGGACTACCAGGGTATCTAAGCCTGTTTGCTCCCCACCCTTTCGCTCCTCAGCGTCAGTTACGGCCCAGAGATCTGCCTTCGCCATCGGTGTTCCTCCTGATATCTGCGCATTCCACCGCTACACCAGGAATTCCAATCTCCCCTACCGCACTCTAGTCTGCCCGTACCCACTGCAGGCCGGAGGTTGAGCCTCCGGATTTCACAGCAGACGCGACAAACCGCCTACGAGCTCTTTACGCCCAATAATTCCGGATAACGCTTGCGCCCTACGTATTACCGCGGCTGCTGGCACGTAGTTAGCCGGCGCTTTTTCTGCAGGTACCGTCACTTTCGCTTCTTCCCTGCTAAAAGAGGTTTACAACCCGAAGGCCGTCATCCCTCACGCGGCGTTGCTGCATCAGGCTTGCGCCCATTGTGCAATATTCCCCACTGCTGCCTCCCGTAGGAGTCTGGGCCGTGTCTCAGTCCCAGTGTGGCCGGTCACCCTCTCAGGCCGGCTACCCGTCGACGCCTTGGTGAGCCATTACCTCACCAACAAGCTGATAGGCCGCGAGCCCATCCCCAACCAATAAATCTTTCCAGTAACTGACCATGCGGTCGCTACTCGTATCCAGTATTAGACGCCGTTTCCAGCGCTTATCCCAGAGTCAGGGGCAGGTTGCTCACGTGTTACTCACCCGTTCGCCACTGATCCCACAGAGCAAGCTCCGTGTTCACCGTTCGACTTGCATGTGTTAAGCACGCCGCCAGCGTTCATCCTGAGCCAGGATCAAACTCTCCGTAAAAAAGAAATGCATACGACACCGGGAAAACGGTGACGCAGCGAGTTTGATGCTGACCAAAGAGACAAATTCATTGCTGACTTCATCCGAATGCCAACCCCCCGAAAGGAGTTGGTCTTTGATCCAAAGGAATTCTCACCCAGCCGAAGCTAGACGAGGATAATTTGGCATTTGACAAGTGCACGCTGTTGAGTTCTCAAGGATCGGATGCTCCCACGACCCAGTCATCACAACCAGGCCCGAAGGGCAACTTCTCTATCTTA
>NZ_JASDCU010000027.1 GCF_030407765.1 Microbacterium sp. APC 3901 | reverse complement strand
CCCACCCCGCATCCGCTCGACCCGCTCACCGGCGCCGAGATCGCCGCAGCCCGCGCCGTGCTCGAGTCCGCCGGGCTCCTCGGCGACACCGTCAGAGTCCCGATGCTCCTGCCCGATGAGCCCACCAGGCAGGAGCTCGCCGCGTGGATGCCCGGCTCCCCCATCGACCGGCGGATCGACGCGACGCTGCTCGACACCGCGACCGGCGTCGCCACCGAGGTCGTCGTGTCGATCACCCGCGGCGAGGTGCTGCACGCCGCGCGGGTCCCCAACGATGCGCCTCCGTACGGCCAGCCCCAGTACCTCTTCGAAGAATACGAACGCGCCGAGGCGATCGCGAAGGCCTCGCCCGAGTGGCAGGCGGCGATGACCCGACGCGGACTCGCCGACCACATGCCGCTCGCCTTCTGCGGACCCCTGGCGCCCGGATACACGGGACGCGCGGATGAGGTGGGGCGCCGCGTCATCCGCTCGCTCACGTTCCTCAAGTACGACGAGAACGATTCCCCCTGGGCGCACCCCGTCGAGGGACTGGTCGTGCACATCGATCTCACTGCCGGAAGCGTGATCCGCATCGACGACGAGGGCGATGTGCCGGTGCCGGCGGGCCACGGCAACTACTACCCCGAAGCTCAGGGCGAGGCGCGCACGTCGCTCAAGCCCATCGAGATCACGCAGCCGGAGGGGCCGAGCTTCGCCGTCACCGGATCACTCGTCGAGTGGGAGAACTGGTCGATGAGGGTCAGCTTCAACGCGCGCGAGGGGCTCGTGCTGCACGACGTCGCGTTCGACGGACGCTCGGTGCTCAGCAGGGCGAGCGTGCCCGAGATGGTCGTGCCCTATGGCGACACCGCACCCGGACGCTTCTGGATCAGCTACTTCGACGCCGGCGAGTACCTGCTGGGCAAGAACGCCAACCACCTCGAGCTCGGCTGCGACTGCCTGGGCGTGATCCGGTACCTCGACGGCTACGTCGCCGATGACCGCGGCAACCCCGTGCGCATCCCCAACGTCGTCTGCATGCACGAGGAGGACTACGGCATCCTCTGGAAGCACACCGACCTCGCCGGACGCTCGGACGTGCGCCGCTCGCGCCGCTTCGTGGTGTCGTACTTCTCGACGATCGGCAACTACGACTACGGGTTCTACTGGCACTTCTACCTCGACGGCTCGATCGAGGTCGTGGCCAAGGCCACCGGAATCGTGTTCGCGGGCGCGGGCGAACCCGGAGTGCGTCAGAAGCACGCCACCGAGCTCGCACCCGGCGTGTTCGCCCCGGTGCACCAGCACCTGTTCTGCGCCCGGCTCGATGTCGCGATCGACGGCGACGAGAACCGCCTGTTCGAGATCGACGCGCAGCGCATACCGATGGGGCCGGACAACCCGTTCGGCAACGCGTTCACCTGGTCGGAGACCCCGCTGCTGTCGGAGGCCGAGGCGCAGCGGGAGGCGGACTCGTCCGTCGCGCGCGCCTGGGAGGTGCAGAGCACGACCCGCACCAACGCCGTCGGGCGCCCGACGGCGTATCACCTGATCCCCCAGCCCACCGCACTGCTGATGGCCGACCCCGCGTCATCGGTCGCCGCACGCGCGACCTTCGCCACGAAGCACCTGTGGGCGACGCAGCATGAGCAGGGTCAGATCTGGCCCGCCGGTCGATATCCGAACGCGCATCAGGGCGGCTCAGGGCTGCCGGAGTACACCGCGGGCGACCGGTCGCTCGACGGCGAGGACATCGTGCTGTGGCACACCTTCGGCCTCACGCACTTCCCCCGCCCGGAGGACTGGCCGATCATGCCGGTCGACTACGCCGGATTCTGGTTCAAGCCGAACGGCTTCCTCGATCAGAACCCCGCGATGGACGTGCCGGAATCGTCGCAGGCGCACGTCTCTGCGGATGCCGGATGCTGCGGGGGCGGCGAAGGCTGCAGCTGCGCCCACTGAACCTCGCCCCCGCTGTCGGAGGTCAGTGGGTCGTCGTCATCGGGCAGCCCCTGGCGGAAGCACGCCGCGAACGTACCCCTCAAGAGAGTCGGGCGATCGCGACGCGCAGGATGCCGTCGGCCTCGTCGAGCGCGTGAGCCGCGGCTTCCGCCGATGCGCCCGTGGAGATCATCAGGATCGCGAGCTTCACAGAGCCTCCGGCCGCGTCCAGAGCCTCGGAGGCCTCGTCGACCCCGGCGCCGGTGAGCTCGGTGACCGTGCGGATCGAGCGCGCGTGCAGCTTCTCGTTCGTGGCCAGCAGGTCGACCATCACGCCGTGGTGCGTCTTGCCGAGCTTGATCATCGAGAGGGTCGTGAGCATGTTCACGACGAGCTTCTGTGCCGTTCCCGACTTCAGCCGTGTCGAGCCCGAGATGAACTCGGGCCCCGTGACGACCTCGATCGCGATCTCGGCGACGGCCCCGATCTCGGATGCCTGGTTCGAGGCGATCGCGACGGTGAGCGCGCCGACTCCCCGCGCGTATTCGAGGCCGCCCACGACGTACGGCGTGCGACCCGACGCCGAGATGCCGACGACCGTGTCACGTTCGGTGAGCCCGAGCTCACGCAACGAGGTCGCCGCGGCCTCGTCGTCGTCCTCGGCGTTCTCGACCGCGGCGCGGATCGCCGTCTCGCCCCCGGCGATCAGCCCCACCACCATCGAGGGGTCCGTGCCGAAGGTCGGCGGGCACTCGCTGGCGTCGAGCACACCGACGCGACCCGCGGTGCCCGCCCCGAGGTAGATGAGGCGCCCGCCGGCTCGAAAGCGCTCGGTGATGCCGTCGACGGCCGCGGCGATCTGCGTGCTGCGCTCGCCGACGGCGGTCGGGACGCGGTGGTCCCCTGCGTTCATCCGCCGCACGAGCTCCGCGGTCTCCAGCAGGTCGAGATCGCCACGTTCCGTCGTCGACGCTTCCGTGCCGAGCGTGGAGAGGACATCGAGGAGCGCGGTCAGTCTGGCGTGTTCATTCGGCACGATGCACGAACCTTTCGTGGGGAAGATCGGTGCGCTCCGCGAGCAGGAGCGCTCCGTCGAGGGCGTCACCGACAGAGACGGCGACCGGGCGGCCTGCGGCACGCAGTGCCTGGCCGAGGGCTGCGCGGAACCAGACGTGTTCCGTGAGCCCGCCGTGCAGGGCGACATCATGGCCGCCCGAAGACGCCGCGACGACAGATGCGACGAGAAGACGGACGCCCTCGGCGACGATCTCCCTCGAGACGGGATCGCCGCCCTCCGCCGCATCGAACACCGACGGCGCCAGGGTCGCGAGGCGTCGGGGCACCGGACCGCCGGTCGAGAGCCAGGCGGGAATCGCGAGTGGACCGCCGATCGTCGGTGCCACCGCATCCGTGAGCGCTGTCGGGGGCGCGAGGCCGACCGAGGCGCGGAGGACAGCACGCAGCGCCTCGCGCCCGAACCACGATCCGCTGCCGAAATCGCCCAGCTCGGGGCCCCATCCGTCGACGAGGGTGGCTGTATCGCCGTCGATGCCGAGGGCCGCTGCACCTGTTCCGGCGATCAGGAGCACCCCGGCCCTTCCGTCGAGCGCTCCCGCATGGGCGGACACGACGTCAGAGGTCACCACGACCGGCGCCTGGAAGACGTCGACGAGGCCGCGCGCCAACTCGGACGCGGCCTCGGGGGCCGCCCAGGCACCCGCAGCGCCCACCGACAGCGCAGAGATCGACTCGTCGAGCGAGTGACGCAGGGGAAGGATCGCAGCGAGTGCTGCGGCGACGCCGTCTGCAGCCGCCAGGCCCGGTGCCCCGGTGCCGTCGTACACGGGTCGGCGGTGAGCACCGTGGTCATCCGCGCACCGGGGTCCCGAGATCACTGCACGGCATCGCGATTTGCCGAGATCGACGGCGGCGAGGGCGCGCGGAGAAGACATGGAAATAGTCTACGCAAGACCGATGGCGCATGAAAGAATTGTTCACACGCCCGAAACCCGCCCCGACGCCAGGAGAGCCATGAGCATCCAGACGACGATCGCCACCGCAGCCGAGAAGCTGCCGCCGTCGCTGGCGCGCATCGCTCGGACGATCGCCGACGATCCGACCATCGTCGTGGACAGCACGATCACCGAGATCGCTGCGAGGTGCGACACCTCTGTCGCCTCGGTCGTCCGCTTCTGCCGTTCGATCGGCGTGAACGGCTACGCCGCGCTGAGAATGGCACTGGCCACCGAGCTCGGCCGCGAGTCGGTGCAGTTCCCTGCAGCATCCGGTTTCGGTTCCGAGATCTCCGCGGCCGACACGCTGCGCGAGGCGACGGCCAAGGTCGCTGCGCTCGAACTGCTCGCCATCGAGGAGACCATCGCGAACCTCGACTACGACGCCCTCGCGGCTGCCGTCGAGGCGATCGACGACGCCGATCGTGTTCTGCTCTTCGGCATCGGTGCGAGCGGCCACGCGGCCGCCGACCTCGGCCACAAACTGCTCCGCATCGGGCATGCGGCGATCGTGCTGACCGACGCGCACGAGGCGAGCGCCGCCGCGTCGCTCGGAGCCAGGAAGACGGTCGCGATCGGCTTCTCTCATTCCGGAACGACCCGTGAGACCGTGCACTTCCTGCAGACCGCGCGAGCTGCGGCGGGCGTCACGATCGGCGTCACGGGAGCGTCATCGTCGCCCCTCGCCGAGGGCTGCGACCACACCCTGCTCACCCGCGCCCGCGAGCCGCGACTCCGAGCCGGGGCGATGGTGAGCCGGATCGCACAGCTCGCTGTCGTCGACTGCCTGTTCGTCGGCGTCGCTCAGCACCGGCATGCGCACACCGTCCACGCCCTCCAGCGCACCGCCGACGCGACGCGGCCGCTGCGCTGAAGGTCTGTCCTCAGGCCTGCACGGGTGCGAGTCGACGCTCGGGGTCTACCGACCCGGCCGTCCGTAGGAACACGATGATCCAGCTGAAGATCAGGACGGCGGCGATCAGCTCGACCGCCGTGAGGTTGTAGTAACCGACCGCGAAGAAGGCTGCGAGCAGGATGATCACCAGCACATAGGCCCAGCCGAACGCCACGAAGACCCGAGGGATCGTGCGCAGGAACCACGGCAGACCCACCACGACGACCGCGAACACGACGACCATGCCGGTGGCCACCGTGTTGTGCACGAGGAAGAACTCATCGACGGGGAAGATCCCGACGCACGCGAGGAAGATGCCCATCAGGATCAGACCGCCGCGCACCATGAAGCGACCGCGCCGATCGATCGGATCGTCGACCGGCAGCCCCGCGGTGGCGTAGCGCGCGATCGTCGTCACCATGACGCCGGCGATGATCAGTGTGACGTTGAAGGCGGCCGAGGCGCTGTTGCTGCTCATGCCGAGCGCCGACAGGTTGTCCTGCCACCAGTACACATCACTGGAGGCGAGCATCGCGGCGAAGGCGCCGACCACCAGGAACACCGCGAGCACGAGCGACAGCACTGTCGGTGTGAGCGCGACGGCGCTGAGGAACGTCACATAGGCGGTGAGCGCGAACGCCACAGCCACCAGAATCGCTCCGGGGAAGGCGAAGACCGGGGCACCGGTGAAGCTGCGCTCGAGGAGCTCGGCGATGCCGAGCCACCCGAGATAGGCGATCGCCGCATGTGCGAAGGCGATGGCTGCCAGGTCGTACCACCGGAGCCGGTCGCCCGGAACGCTGAATCCGTCGCGGGTGCCGTCGGGCGCGACCGTGGCGGGCCTTGAGACGAGGCGGCCGAGCGCGAAGGCCAGCACGGCGGTGATCGCGCCGCCGTAGGCCGCGAACGCGCCGATCGAGCCGGTGCCGCTGATCGCCATCTCCTGGCCCCAGAAGACCGGCCAGCCGATGGCGAACCCGAGCACGAAGAACAGGGCCCCGACGATGAGCGCGGTGGCCTCGAACACCGCATCCGCCTTGTCGGGTCCGCGCAGCTGACGCAGGACCTGCCTGACCTTCTCACCGAGATATCTCATCGCTGGCCTCCGCCCACATCATAGAAGCCTCGCCCTCCGGACCGCGCCGGTGATAGCATCACGGCACGGATCGTATACAACGTCGTCGTTCCACCACCCGAGGTGATCATTCATGAACGGTGCAGCCGCCGCCCCCGCCGAATCGGTGTCGACTCTCGTCGCGCGCAACATCAGCGAATTCCGTGCCGCCGTCTCGGAGTCCTTCGTGCCCCTGCAGGTGTCGACGGCCGGGCCCGACCACTTCCGCGGGATCATCCGCGGGGCGTCGGTCGACGAGGTGCATGTGAACGAGGTGCGCGCCACCTCCCACGTCGTGGAGCGGACGCCCGAGCTCATCGCGCGCAGCGACCGTTCGTACTTCAAGCTCAGCCTCATGCTCGCCGGCACCGGGCTGCTGATCCAGGACGACCGGGAGGCAGTGCTGCAGGCAGGAGACCTCGCCGTCTACGACACCGACCGGCCGTACTCCCTGGTGTTCGACGACGACTTCCGCACGATGGTCGTGATGTTCCCGAAGCACCTGATCAGCCTCCCCTCCGACATGATCGGGCAGCTCACCGCCGTGCGCATCTCGGGCCAGGGCGGCCTCGGCGGTATGGTCGTGCCCTACCTCACGCAGCTCGCAGGCAACCTCGATCAGCTCGCCGGAACCACGGGTGCCCGGTTGGCGCACAGCGCCCTCGACCTCGTCACGACGGTGTTCACGCGCGAACTCGGTCTCGACGGAGTCTCGGCCGACCCTCATCGCGCTCTCGTGCAGCGCATCCGCTCGTACATCGACCGCAACCTCGCGTCGACCGATCTCGGACCCGCGAGCATCGCCTCGGCGCACTTCATCTCGACCCGCCACCTGCACGGCCTCTTCCAGGAGCAGGGCGTGACCGTCTCGACATGGATCCGCACGCGCCGCCTCGAGCAGTGCCGCCGCGATCTGCTCGACCCGATGCTGGCAGACCGGCCTGTCGCGGCGATCGCCGCACGCTGGGGCTTCGTCGATGCCGCGCACTTCAGCCGGGCGTTCAAGTCCGCCTTCGGCATCTCTCCGAGCGAGTACCGCGCCGCGCACTGAGCGTGCGCTGAGCACGCACTGAGCACGCACTGAGCACGCACTGAGCGCCCTCGCGCGAAGCGTCTTCGGCGAGTCGGACTGCACTGTCCTTGTTCGGCAGGGCACGCCGGTTGACTGTCGGCGCGCGATGGCGCCGCTTCTCTTGAGCGGATGCCGTGCGCCACCGGAGCATGGGGCAAGCGCACCGCGATGACGCGATGCCCGGAGCGACGATGCTCCGCTGGATGCGACGTCAGGACCCCCATGATCGCCCCTGCCACGACCGATTCCGCCCTCGACGAGTGGCGCACCTATGACGAGTTCGCCGCGGGCATCGACACGTTCCGACTGCCGAACGCGTCGCTGTCTGGCACCGTGTTGACGCTCGCGCTCGATGACGGATCGATGCTCTCGCTCTCGTTCGACGCCGTCGCCGTCACGTGGTCGGGCCTCGGGGCCGACGGCACCGATCCTTATGACGCCGTGGCCGTGCGCGACGATGTGGTGTTCGTGAACATCCCGCTCGAGAGCCGCGAGCGCGAGGCGATCACGATCGTCTACTCGACGACGACGCACCGGGCGACCGTCGTGCGGTCGCGGATCGCGGCTGACGCGATCGAAGGCACGCCTCAGGTCGGTCAGGACTTCTGGGCGGCGACGACCGACGGCGGCACCGCGACGGGAGAGGTGCCCGGGCCGAGCCGCGACCTCATCGGCAAGCGCAACGTCTACCGCTACAGCCCCCATCACCTCTACGAGCACGTCTACATCTCGAGCCGGCGCTACGCGTGGCAGTGCCTGGAGGGCGTGCAGCGCGGCCACGGCGACATGGACCTCTCGACGGTGTGGAAGTTCGCCGACGGGCTCTATCTCTTCTGCTTCCGCGAGTTCCGCATCGCGGTCGCCAGCGTCTGGCTGCACGACCTCGGATACCAGCTGATGACGACCGGGATCTTCCTCGGCCTCAACGGCGAGGGCGACGCCGAACATTCGCGCGGCGGTGGCCACATCTATCCGCTCGGCTCCGTCGAGTACCCGGACGCACAACCCGTCTGACCCGGCACCGAGACCCTGACAGGGAGCCATCATGAGCAACGCAGACATCATCACAGAGCACTACGCGGCCAGCGATCGCGGCGACCTCGACGGCATGCTGGCACCCCTCGCCGACGACGTGAGCTGGACCGAGGCGGCGGGGTTCCCCTACGCCGGCACGTACCTGGGGCCCGACGCGGTGGCCGTCGGTGTCTTACAGCGGATCCAGGACGAGTGGGACGACTACACGGTCGCGATCGACGAGGTCATCGACGGCGGAGACGTGGTCGTGGGCATCGGCACCTACTCGGGCACGTATCGAGCGACCGGCAGATTCTTCGCAGCGCGCGTGGCGCACGTCTGGCGCCTGACCGATCGCAGAGTCGTCGCGTTCGAGCAGTTCACCGACACCGAACTGGTCAACCGCGCACTGCGCGACTGACCGCAGCACACCCGAAGCACATGAGAGGCAGGAATCACATGAACAAGCGAGTATCCGGCACTGCGGCGCTCATCGCCGTGGCAGCCCTCACCCTGGCCGGCTGCGCCGGCGGAGACGGCAGCGGAGGCGGCGAAGGCGCCCCCATCGTCGTCGGCTCCGTGAACACGATCAGCGGCCCGGCGACGTTCCCCGAGGCATCTCTCGCGGCGGCCGCCGTGTTCGACGCATTCAACGAGGCCGGAGGCCTGGACGGACGCACCATCGAGTACAAGACCCTCGACGACAAGGGCGACCCGGCGACCGCCACGGCGTCGGCCCGCGAGCTGGTCGGCAGCGACGGAGCCGTCGCGCTGGTCGGCTCCGCGAGCCTGATCGAGTGCGAGATCAACGCGAAGTACTACGAGCAGGAGGAGATCCTGTCGCTCCCGGGCATCGGGGTCGACACCGGCTGCTTCGCCAGTGACAACATCTCACCCGCGAACGTCGGTCCGTTCAACGACATGACCCTCACCCTGCAGTACGGCTCGGAGGTGCTCGGGCTCGATGACATCTGCATCCTTCTGGAGATCGCAGGATCCACACGCCCGACCTATCAGGCCGCGATCGACAAGTGGACCGAGATCACCGGTGAGGAGCCGAAGTACGTCGACGACACCGTGCCCTACGGCGCTTCGGACTACACGCCCTACATCGTGAAGGCCCGCGAACAGGGGTGCAAGGCTCTCGCGATCAACCCCGTCGAACCCGACGCGATCGGCCAGGTGAAGGCCGCCAATGCCCAGGGATGGGATGACGTGACCTGGCTCTACCTGACGAGCGTCTACAGCGAGAACTTCGCGGAGGCGATCGACGATGCGGGTGCCGGCATCTACGTGCCGGCCGAGTTCTACCCCTTCACCGACGATGACGAGATCAACGCCGACTGGCGAGAGCTGATGGAGGCCAACGACATCCCCCTCACCTCGTTCAGCCAGGGCGGATACCTCGCGGCGACCTACTTCATCGAGGTGCTCGAGGGAATGGACGGCGACATCACCCGCGAGACGGTCGCCGAGGCGCTGCGCGGGATGGACCCCATCGAGAACCCGATGGTCGGAACCCCCTATGCCTTCGGCACGCAGAACACCGCCGGGTGGCCGATCATCCTCGAATCCGGCACGAACGCCTGGGAGAAGGTCGCCGACGACTGGCTCCGCATCGGCGAGTAGCCGCACCTCGCCTGCCGCCGAGCGCATTCTCGGCGGCAGGTCCCCTCCCCCTCACACCAGAAAGGACGCCTCATGCTGCAAGGCGCCATCGCCGGTCTCGCCGCCGGCGGTCTCTATGCGGTCCTCGGAGTGTGCCTGACCCTGATGTCCCGCCTCGTGCGGGTCGTCAACTTCGCTCAGGCCGCGACCGGGATGTTCGGCGCCTTCAGCGCCGTATGGTTCGTCAGCGAACTGGGGCTGCCGATCTGGCTCGGCTCCGTCCTCGGCGTGCTCGTCGGCGGAGTCCTCTCCGCCGCGATCGGTTGGATCGCCGCGACCTGGCTCTCCGAGGCCTCCACCACCACCCGATCGGCGATGACCGTCGGTCCCCTGCTCCTGCTGATCTCGATGTCGTTCATCCTGTTCGGCAACAAGCCGCAGCCGTTCACGCCGATCATCGCCGGCCCCGCGTTCTCCCTCGGCGGGGTCGTGATCAGTCAGGTGACGATCGCCACGGTCGTCATGGCGATCGTGACGGCGGTCGCGGTGCGGATCGTCCTGCGTCGCACGAGAGTCGGCACGCAGCTGCGCGCGCTGTCGGAGCGCCCGACGACCGCCGAGCTGCTCGGCATCCGATCGCGTCCGCTGTCGATCGCCGTGTGGTTCGTCACCGGTGTGATCAGCGCGATCGCGATCATGATCATCGCGCCGTCGCAATCGAACGACGCGACCAGCCTCGCGATGCTCATCGTCCCCGCCGCGGCCGCCGCGCTGCTCGGCGGCTTCCGCCGACTCGACCTCGCCGTCGTCGGCGGTGTCGTGCTCGGTGTGCTCGGCGGTCTCGTCGCGCAGATCGACGAGGTCGCGCTCGTGCGCAACTTCCTTCCCTTCCTGTTCATCGTCGTCCTGCTCCTGTGGACGCAGCGCAAGGAGGTGTGGGATGCCGCTCGCTGACCGTCCCTGGTTCCGTCTGTCCTGGCCTTTCGCCGTCGCCATCGCCGCAGTGGGAGCGGGCGCCATCCTGAGCGGGGCCCTCCCCGGGTACTTCGTGTTCCTCGCGATCAGCGCGGTCGTCGCGGCGATCGCCATCCTGGGCCTCGGCATCGTCACAGGGTCGGCCGGAATGATCGCGCTGTGCCAGCTCACGTTCGCCGCGGTGGGGGCCTGGATCGTGTCGCTGCTGAACGTCATGCAGGCACCTGGCGGCTTCGTCGTCTGGCTCGCGCTCGGTGGCATCGCCGCCGGCATCGTCGGGATCCTCGTCGGGCTGCCAGCGCTGAGGCTGCGCGGCGTCAACCTCGCCGTCGTCACACTGGGCTTCGCCGCCGCGGCTGACGTCACCCTCGTGCAGATCCAGTTCCCCGGATCTGCCGATGGCACGGCCGTCGAGCGCCCCAGCCTGTTCTCGAACGATCGCGAGTTCTTCTTCCTCTCGGTCGTCGTGCTCGCCGTCTGCGCACTGGGCGTGTTCTTCCTGCAGCGCGGACGGTGGGGCTCGAGCTGGAAGGCCGTCGCCTTCTCGGAGCGCGGCACCGCGGCCGCCGGCCAGAGCGTGCAGAGCGCGAAGCTCACCGCGTTCGCCGTCTCGGCCGCACTGGGAGGCATCGCCGGCGGGTTGCTCGCAGGTCAGGTCCAGCTGCCTTTCGCATCGAGCTTCACCCCGCTGCAGTCCCTCGCCCTCTACGTGCTCGCCGTCATGTCGGGAGCGCATCTGATCGACATGGCGATCCTCGGCGGCATCCTCTGGGTTCTCGTACCCGAGCTGTTGAAGCGCTGGGGCGTGCCGCAGGACTGGGCCTTCGTCGTCTTCGGTGTGCTCGGGGTGCAGGCGATCACCAGCGGAACCAACCTCGGACAGGGCATCCGCGCTCTCCTCTGGAAGCGGGCGGATCGCAAGACGGCATCGGCGACGCTGACTGCGTTGCCTGCGGATGCTGATGCGGATGACACGGCCATCACGACCACGACCACCGCCACGGTCGATGAGCGCGCCCTGGACGGCGCACCCGTGCTCACGGTCGAGGGTCTCACGGTGCAGTTCGGCGCATTGAAGGCCCTCGACGATGTGTCGTTCCAGGTGCCGGCAGCATCGATCATGGGGCTCATCGGTCCGAACGGAGCGGGCAAATCGACCTTCGTCGATGCCATCAGCGGCTTCCTGCCGAAGCACGGCGGTCGGGTCCTGCTCGGAGATCGCGACCTCGCCGGCCTCTCGCCGACGAGGCGCGCACGGCTCGGGCTGCGCCGGACCTTCCAGCAGGACAGGGTGCCACCCGCGCTCACGGTCGGCGCATACGTGAGGTTCGTCGCACGTCGGCGGCTCGCGGCATCCGACATCGACGAGGTGCTGGAGTTCTTCGGATGCCCGTCGGCGGCTGCCCGTCTCTCGAGTGTCGATGTCGGCACCAGACGGCTGGTCGAGGTGGCAGCCAACGTGATCTCCCGACCGCGGCTGCTGATTCTCGATGAGCCGGCAGCCGGCCTGTCGCACGACGAGCACCTCGCTCTCGCCGCGCGATTGCGCGAGCTGCCCGCTCGCTACGGCGTGGCGCTGATCATCATCGAGCACGACCTGGACCTGGTGCGCTCGGTGTGCCCGACGCTCACCGTTCTCGACTTCGGCCGGGTGCTGGCCAGCGGACCGCAGGCCGAGGTGCTCGCGAACCCGGAGGTCGTGAAGGCGTACATGGGAGAGACGGAGCTGCTGAAGTGAGCGAACTGGTGCTGCAAGGGGTGACGGTCAGCCGCGGTGCGGGTCCGGTGATCTCGGATGTGTCGTTGACGGTGCGAGGTGGCGAAGTGCTGGCGCTGGTGGGCCCGAACGGGGCGGGCAAGACGAGCCTGATCGAATCGGTGTCGGGCGTGACCCCGCACTCCGAGGGGTCACTGATCCTCGACGGCGAACCGATCGACAGGTTGTCTCGCGTGTCGAGGGCTCGCCGTGGCATCGTGCACATCGAGCAGGGGCGGGCCGTGTTCCCGTCGCTGACCGTGCGCGAGAACATCTCGCTCACCGCGCGGACGCCTGCGGAACTGGATGCTGCGCTCGCGCAGTTCCCCGAGCTCGAGAAGCGCATCGACTCGCCCACCGCTCTGCTGTCGGGTGGCGAGCAGCAGATGGTCGTGCTCGCCCGCGCGTTCGCCGCGAAGCCGCGGATCCTGCTGATCGATGAGATGTCGCTCGGACTCGCGCCGGTGGTCTTCATGCGGCTCATGCCGATCGTGAAGTCGATCGCCGAGTCCGGGGTCGGCGTGCTGCTCGTGGAGCAGTTCACCCAGCTCGCCCTCGGGCTGGCTCGAGAGGCCGTCGTGGTCGCCGGCGGCCGGGTCTCCTTCCAGGGCACGGCTGACGCGTTGAAGGAGGACTCGCAGCTGTTGCATCGGGCCTACCTCGGTGGGTGAGGCGGGCTCGCGGCTCGAACTTCGGATGCTGCGCAGTAGCCTGAGGGGATGACCGAGACCATCAGCGTCCGCGCCGTCCTGCTCGACATGGACGGAACTCTCGTCGATTCGACCGCTGTCGTGGAACGGCTGTGGCTCGCATGGGCCGCGCCGCACGGAATCGATCCCGCGACGGTGCTGAGTGTGGTGCACGGTCGCCAGGGCCATCAGAGCATGGCGATCATGCTTCCCGAGCGGGATCACGAGATCAACATCCGCGAGAACGCCGTGATGCTGGCGAACGAGAGCAAGGACGTCGACGGCGTCATCGCGATCGAGGGCGCCGACGTGCTGCTCGAGGCTCTGCTCCCCTACCCTCATGCGATCGTCACCTCTGCTGACGTGACGCTGATGAACGCCCGTATGGGCCAGGCAGGACTCACGGTGCCGTCGCTGACCGTGACAGCGGAGAGCGTGTCGGCATCGAAGCCGGACCCTGAAGGCTTCCTGCTGGGTGCGAAGATGCTCGGCGTCGACCCCGCCGACTGCGTGGTGTTCGAAGATTCGGGCGCGGGTATCCAGGCCGCCCATGCGGCAGGGATGCGAGTGATCGGCGTGGGCTCTCACGCGACGTCTCATCAGCCGACCTTCCACGTCGACGACCTCACGCAGGTGGCCGTGGTTCCGACTGCGGATGGGTTCGAGCTCACCGTACGGTGACGCGGTGGCGTGGGCCCGCCACATCGGGGATGCGGTGATGACGTCGTGTCGATGACGCAGTGCGCGCTGCGCTGAGTCGCGGTGTGCGCCAGCGTTGGTCGGGGTCCCACCATGCGGGTCCACGCACCTGAGGAAGCCCGTCATGCATCCGGATCTCCCACCCCGAGGTGCCGAGGGACCGGTGATGCCACCAGCACAACGGCACACCGTTGTCCGTGTGGGTCGGGCCGCCCCGTGCGTGTTCGGTGACGTGGTGGATCTCGCACCATGACGCGGGGACGTGGCATCCGGGGATCAGGCACTCCTTGTCACGAGCGATGATCGCCCGCCGCTGATGCACGGTGAACACCCG
>NZ_JASDCU010000026.1 GCF_030407765.1 Microbacterium sp. APC 3901 | reverse complement strand
GAAAGATGATGCTGACTTGGACTCGAAGTCCGAGCACAAAAGGAGAACACAATGACCATCAACGACATCGGGCCCCGCCCGAACGCGTTCGACATCGAAGAGGCCACCCGGCGGAACGAGAACTACCGCAGCGTGGCGTGGACCGGGAAGTATTTGCAGGTCACGCTGATGTCTATCCCGGTCGGGGAGTCCATCGGCCTGGAGGTCCACCAGAACACCGATCAGTTCCTGCGCCTCGATGCCGGACAGGGCAGGGCCGTCATGGGCCCGGCCAAGGACCGGCTCGACTTCGAGCAAAACGTCTCGGATGGGTGGTCTGTCCAGGTCCCCGCCGGCACCTGGCATGACGTGATCAACACTGGCGACGAACCGCTGCGCCTCTACGCGATTTATGCCCCGGTGCACCACGCACCTGGCATCACCCAGAGAACCAGCGACAAGGCAGAACAAGACGAAGCGACCGGTAAGGACGAGCCTCCCGCATGGACCGTCCAGCCCGAGGACAGCGCGCCGGACGAGCACGCCAACTGACGTCTACTTGTGTCACCGCTCCGTAAGGATGTTGCGGACGAGGATCGTCTTGGTCCACCCCGGGCAGCGCGCCCCGCCGCCGCGTGAAGACATCGGCCGGTCTCGACCGGCCGATGTCTTCACGCTCCCGCCCCTCACGCTGGTAGGTCTGACGATCACGGATGTCGAGGACCTCGACTGGGCCTCGTGTCAGAGTGTCGGCAAGGCCGCATGGTTCCTCGGGCAGGCCAACACTGTGCCCTGTCTGCGACACCGTGCGATCACAGAACGCCGCCACAAAGCGTCAAACTCCACACGCATGGGAACGATGCATCTGGCGGCGGAGAAAGCGGGTGCCCAGAAGCCGCTGGCAAAAATTTCACCGAGCTAAGAGGACGCCCGCCGAAAACGATCGTTTTCGGCAGGTCCACTCCCACAACCTGTGCCCAGGCTGGCTCAGGCCGCGCCGTAAAAACACCCCGCCATTCTCTTGTTGTCTTTTGTAGAGTATGCGACTAGTATCTATGTTGTATTCAGAAACAAGGGGGGGCAAGCGTGACCGAATCTGGTGCCGCTAGCCATGCATCCGCGTCCGAGGTTGCCTACCACCATTTGCGTGCCCAGATCTTGGATGGCGCGTTACTTGGGGGAAGCATGATCAGCGAGGGGATGGTGGCCAACGAGCTTGGTATGAGTCGCACTCCGGTGCGTGAGGCGTTCCTGCGACTGCAGGGCGAGGGGTGGTTGCGTTTGTACCCCAAGCGCGGTGCGTTCGTCGTTGAGGTGAGGCCACACGAACGCGAGGAGATCGTGCGGGCGCGCGTTCTCCTCGAGTCGGATGCCGTCTCCCGGGTCTCGGGCGATGCCCGGCTGCGTTCCGAACTTGTCGAGCGACTGCAGACGATCCTCGGGGGGCAGCGTGATGCCGCTGCGCGGGAAGACCTTCACGGCTTCGCGGTCCTGGACGCGGACTTTCACGCTGCGGTCGTCGATGCCGGCGGAAACCGTCTGCTATCGGACTTTTTCGCGTCGTTGAGCGATCGGCAGAGGCGGATGACGGCGCGATCGCTGTGGAAGCGCGCGGACCGCCTCGAGGGGGTCCTCGACGACCACACCGAGCTCGCGCGGCTGATCGATGGTGCGCATAGCGACGCATTCCGAATCGCGCTCGAATCTCACATCCGGCGTACACATCGGGAGCTGTTGCCATGAGTATCACGGACTCCCTCCCGATCCCGGATGCGGGTCCTCGGCACCGCATCCGCCCCTGGATGGCCGTGTGCGCGGCGCTCTTCGCGGTCGCGTGGGGTGGTAACGAATTCACCCCCCTGCTGGTGATGTACCGACAGGAGGACGAGATGACGCCTCTCGTGCTCGACGTTCTGCTCGGTGCGTACGTTCTCGGTATCGTGCCCGCTCTGATCCTCGGAGGCCCTCTCTCCGACCGATTCGGACGCCGGCCGTTCTTCCTTCCTGCTCCGCTCGTCGCTGTCGCTGGGAGCGTTCTGCTCGCGCTGGGCGCTTCATCGCCGACCGTGTTGTTCGCCGGGCGAGTTCTCTCGGGTGTGGCGCTGGGGTTGGTTATGGCGGTGGGGACTGCCTGGGTGAAGGAGCTGTCGCAGGCGCCGTTCGACACCGGAGCCCGGGAAGGGAGCGGCGCAGGGCGCGCGGCGCTCGCCCTCACAGCGGGCTTTGCCCTGGGCGCGGGGGTTGCTGCGGCGCTCGCGCAATTCGGGCCCGCACCGCAGCAGAGCCCATACTTCGTGCACATCGTGCTAGCCATCGCATCATTCTCGCTGCTGTGGCGGGTGCCGGAGAGTAGGCGGACAAGTGATGACGGTCGGCCGTTACTCGAGGACTTGAAGATTCCGTCCGCTGTGCATCGTCGCTTCCTTTTCGTCGTCGTGCCCATGGCGCCCTGGGTCTTCGGCACAGCGGCCAGTGCCTACGCGATACTGCCTGGCCTGATGATGTCGAAGGCTCCGGGCTTGGAGATCGCGATGAGCGGGCTCCTGTGTGTGATCGCACTAGGATGCGGCGTCGGCGCGCAGCGGATTGCGGGCCGCTTCGATGACCCCGGCTCGGCCCGCGGTGTCGGCTTGGCGCTCGCAGTCACCGTCGTGGGGATGGTGCTGGCGGCCGTCGCGGTCGGTCTCGACTCGTTGGCGTGGGTCGTCGTCGCCGCTGCCGCGCTCGGGGCTGCGTATGGACTCTTGCTCGTTGGTGGTCTCCGCGAGATCCAGCGTATCGCCGGCCCCGACGATCTCGCGGGGCTCACGGCCGTGTACTACTCGCTGACCTACATCGGATTCTTCATCCCGGCCGTTCTTGCGCTAGTGGGTGCGTGGCTCCCGTACACGGTCATGTTCGTCATCGGCGCGGTTCTTGCGCTCATCAGTTTCAGCATCGTCGCTCTGAGCTGGCGCAGGCACCTTCCGTAGCGCGTCGCCGGGCATCGCCGTCCGATGGGACTGGCAGCGCGGTTGCTCCGGAGGCAGCCGCCAGGCTCCGAGCTGCTTGCGATCCCCGCGGGCCGGTCGCCGTCAAGGACGCCATGCAGTCGAGGTGCAGCGGGAGTGGCATGGTGACGTCTGCGCCCCGGGCGCCTGTGATCGTGAGCCGCCCCCTTCATTCGGTCCGGACGTTCTGTGAGTCGTCGGTTTCCATTGATGGGTGCACTGTCGAGCGTACTCGGCTGGGGGTAGGTAGCCGAGCGAGGAGTGCCGGCGGTGGTGGTTGTACTCGTCCTTCCAGTCGCCGATGATGACCTGCGCGTGCAGCAGCGAGTAGAAGCTGTTGATGTTGAGGCACTCGTCGCGGATCCGGCTGTTGAACGACTCGACGTACCCGTTGCGCCACGGCGAGCCCGGAGGGATGTAGGACAGGCCGGTGCGGGTGCCGGCCCAGTCGGCCATCGCCTCGCTGATGAACTCCGGCCCGTTGTCCGACCTGAGCACCGCCGGGGCGCCCCGGGCGGCGACGAGGTCCTCGAGGTGGGCGGTGAGTCGGTCGGCGGTAATCGAGCGCTCCACGAGGCCGCCGATGCACTCCCGGGTGTGTTCGTCGACGATCGGCCGTACTGCGGAGTTCCCACGATCCGTACGCAACCTGCTTCAGTGCTTCTTAACGACGGTCAGGAGGATGACTGAGTCCTCGATGGCGTCGAGTGAGTGGAGCCCGTCCGGGATGATGAGGAGGTCACCGGGAGATCCGTTCCACGACAGGTCTCCGAATCTGAGCAGGACGCGGCCCTCGAGGACTTGCAGGGTTGCCTCTCCGGAGCTTTCGTGCTCAGCCAGGCTTTCGCCGGCCTTGAGAGCAATAAGCGTTTGTCGGAGTTGATGCTCGTGTCCTCCGAAGACGGTCTTCGCGCTTCTACCACTGGACGCTTCCTTCGCCTGAGAGAGTTCGTGTCGCGCGAGGGCGATGAGTGAGGTCTTTTGCATAGCATTTCCGATGTTCGAATGTCATCGTGCGTGGGGTTGCTCGGCCTTACGGGAACCAAGCTGGCCGACACAGCTTGGCTCAAGCTCGTACCTATTATCTGTCCCCGTTCGGCTTACTCTCCGAGCCTGCCACTCGTTCAGCACGCTGGTCACCGAAAACGATCGTTTTCGGCGCGGCCGGGCGGCCGCGATTCCGCTTAGCTCTCCGCTCGCCCGGCGAGCCAACGGACCATTTCGGGGTCGGCGTGGGAGAAAAATTGCGACTTGCCTGCGTCGAGGGCGGCGATGCGGTCCATATCTTCGCCGGCGAGCTCGAAATCGAGCACGTCAAAGTTTTGCTGCATCCGCTCACGCTTGACCGACTTGGCCAACGACACCACCTCTCGCTGCAGGAGCCACCGCAGGACGACCTGCGCTGGCGTCTTGTCGTACTTCTCGCCGATCGCGGTCAGCACGGGGTTGGAGAACAGGTCGTTCTTCCCCTCGGCGAAGGGCGCCCACGCTTCGAGTACGACGCCTTCTGCGGTGAGGAGCTCCTGGTAGTCGGTCTGCTGGTGGAACGGGTTGGTTTCCATCTGATTCACCGCAGGCACGATGGTGCTGAACTGGATCAGGTCAACGAGGCGGTCAGGGGCGAAGTTGGAGACACCGATCGCGCGAATCCGGCCCGCGGTGTGCAGCTTCTCCATGGCCCGCCACTCGCCGTAGTAGTCGCCGAAGGGCTGGTGGATCAGGTACAGGTCGAGGTAGTCGAGGCCGAGCTTGCGCATCGAGGTTTCGAAGGCCTCTAGGGCCCCCTCTTCGCCGCGCCTCTGGATCCAGAGCTTGGTGGTGATGAAAAGCTCCTCGCGCGGCACGCCGCTGGCAGCGATGCCTCGACCGACGGCTTCTTCGTTGCCGTAGCTGGCGGCGGTGTCGATGAGGCGGTAGCCCGCCGCGATCGCGTCGACGACGGCTTGCTCGGTGTCCTTGGCAGGGATCTGGAAGACGCCGAAGCCGCGCAATGGCATCTCAACACCGTTGTTCAGGGTGACGGTGGGGGTGGTGCTCATGATCGTTCCTTTCAACAGCGCCCTAGGCGCGACAGATGGGTGGGTTTCAGTAGCCGGCGGGCTGGCGGACGACGTAGTGCGCGTTGAGCTCGTCGACCTCCCCGCTGGTGAGAGTGAGCTCGACGGCCGCGGCCGCATCGGCCAGGTGGTGCTGTTTCGTTGCGCCCACAATGGGGGCGCTGACGATCGGGTTGGCGAGAACCCACGCGAGAGCGATCTGCGCCATAGGGACTCCCCGCTCGGCGGCGATCCGCTCGACGGCATCGATGACGGGCTTCTCCGCGTCGGGGTTGGCGAAGTGGGCGCTACCGACAGGGTCATTGTGGGATCGGGCGCTGGTCCTCTCGCCAAAAGGTCGAGCAACCCGGCCCTTCGCGAGCGGGCTGTACGGGATGCTCCCGACACCTTGGTCTCCGAGTAGTCCGAACATCTCGCGCTCCTCTTCCCGGTACAGAAGGCTGTACTGGTCCTGCATCGAGATGAAACGCGTCCACCCGTGAACGTCGGCGGCGTGCTGCATCTTCGCGAACTGCCAGGCGTGCATTGCTGAGGCGCCGAGGTAGCGCGCCTTGCCGGCTTTGACGACGTCGTGCAGCGCTCCCATCGTCTCCTCAACAGGGACGGCGGGGTCGAAACGGTGGATCTGGAGGAGGTCGACGTAGTCGGTCCCGAGCCGGGCCAAGGATGCATCGACCTGCTCGAAAATCGCTTTGCGAGACAGCCCGCTACCGCCCGGACCTGCGTGCATGGGGAAGAACACCTTGGTGGCGAGCACGATCTGCTCGCGGCTTGAGAACTCGGTGATCGCGCGCCCAACGATCTCTTCCGAAGTCCCCTTCGCGTAGACGTTCGCGGTGTCCCAGAAGGTAATGCCCAACTCCACCGCCTGCCGGAAGAACGGCGCCGCCTTCTCTTCGTCGAGCACCCACTCGGCGAACCCACTCCTGGGCTCTCCGAAGCTCATGCAACCGAGCGCTACGCGACTGATCTGGAGGCCGGAGCCCCCGAGACGGGTGTACTGCATGGCGGCGTCCTTTCACATTGCGGGGTTGGACATCAGTCAACGCCCACCGCTTCAAGCGATACAGGCTCCCGCAGAACCACCCTCATCCTTGGGCTCAGCCGTAGCCTCGGACCATGGCAAACGGAAGCGAGCTGCGCGATTTCCTCGTGTCCAGACGAGCGCGGATCACCCCCGAGCAGGCCAAGCTCCCCGCCTACGGGGGCAACCGTCGCGTCGCAGGGCTTCGCCGCGAAGAGGTCGCGGTGCTCGCCGGTGTGAGCGTCGACTACTACACCAAGCTCGAACGAGGCGCCGTGGGCGTGGTGTCCGAATCCGTGCTCGACGCCGTCGCTCGCGCTCTCCAACTCACACCCACCGAACGCGACCACCTCTTTCACCTGACCGGCACAACCGCGTCCCTTCGCACGATCTCACGGCCGGAACTCGTCCTCGTCCGGCCCGCCGTGCAGCGCATCCTCGACGGCCTCGACGAATCGCCCGCATCTGTTGGAACCGTCACACGCGGCCTCATCGCCGCAAACGCGCTCGGCCGAGCAACCTACTCCCCCCTCTACGACGATGCGCCAGAGGGCACCCCCAACACCGCCCGGTACACGTTCCTTAACCCCAGCGCCAAGATCTTCTTCATCGAGTGGGACACCGCAGCAGCCAACCTCGTCGCCAACCTCCGGCGCGAACTCGGCACCGACCCACACAACCGGGCACTCCAACACCTCATCGACGAACTCAACCGCGACAGCGCGGAGTTCCACGCCCTCTGGCGATCCCACGACGTGCGCACCCACGACGCCGGCATCAAATCAATCCGTCACCCCATCGTCGGCGAGCTTCACCTGACCTTTGAGGCCATGCCCCTCCCGGCCGACCCCGGCCAAAACCTGATCATCTACGGTGCGGAACCGGGATCAGAAACCGCCGACCGCCTACGCCTCCTCGCAAGCTGGAGCGCCACAACGACAGCCCCCGATACCGCAACGTGACGATCGGGGAAAGGCATCGATCGTCGTCGGGGCTCTCACCGTGGGGCTCTCCCTTGGAGGCTGCTCCCCCATCTCCGACATGCGCACAGAAACCTCCTCGCCGACACCCGCGACACCGGAGGCTGAAACGTCTGCCCGCCAGTACCAAGACGGCACCTACGAAGCGCGCGGATGGTACGGCGGACTGCCCTCACACCACGACGTCTCGCTGACGATCGGACTATTCATGCTTTGCAGCCGGAGGCTTCATGAAATAGCGCGTCGCCGGGCGGAATAGGCGGGTTTCGTCTGATCTGCCTTCAATCCGACGTTGCAAGAGCCGATCGGACGTCGGTTTATGGCTCCAGGACCGACTTGCCCGACGATCGACCGCCACAACGCAACGACGAGTAGCCCCTCTCGGGGCTACTCGTTGCTATTCAGTTCGGTGCGGCTTCTTACGCGGCTTCCGCTGCTTCGTCGTCTGGTGGGTCGACCGCGTCAAGTGCAGACCCGCCGAGCATCCACATCGGGGTCCCGTCGGTCGATGCGGCGCGACTCGGCTCCCCCTTCGGAGAGTGTTCGACCTCGAGAGCACGAACGAGCACCCGGAGGTTGTGCACCATGACCATCAGCGCGCTCGCGAGACCGTGGAAAGCGGCGCCGCGCCCTGAGCGCTTCTGCGGGTCTTCGATGTCGACGAACCGGGAGCGCTTGATGTCGGCGTTCGATGACTCGACCTGGTTGCGTTGCCCGTAGGCCTTTGCCCACTTTTTGCTACCCCACGGGAACCTCTGCAGGTGCCTGACGAAGCTCACATCCGGCTGGACTCGGATGCTGCCGCGAAGCTTGTTCTTGTGTGGCTGGATGGGCTTACCGGTGACGGGGTCGAAGGCGTTGTATGACCTCGGGTCTGGGTAGGTGTAGCGCTGCGCGCCGTTGCGATTCTCGCTGACCATCGAGCCGTGCCGCTTCATTTGGTAGGCCTCGCGGTCGCGGATGATTTCTTGCACGTCGGCCCAGGTGTAGAGCTCGCCGGTCTTCGGGTTGGGCTTGCCCTCCTTGTAATAGCGGATACCCCAGACGAGCTTCCAGGGCATGCGGTTCACGTAGATGGCCCCGTCCACGACGATTAGGTCGGTGCCGGGAATCAAGCCTTGGGGGCCGAACTGGTTCTTCTTGTAGTCGAAGACCATCTCCCAGTAGTCCGTCCGCAGCGGCAGTTGAAAGTTCTCTGCCTCGGAGTTGTTGAATGCGCGGTCTGCGGCGCAGTGACCTCGTTGCTCGAACAGTCGTGAATGGGCTTGCATTGCGAGGCGTGGCCCGTCGGTGATTTCGCTGGGGCGGTGGAGGGAGACGCCGGTGATGAGCCTGGCGAAGGCGGGGTGTTCGTCGTAGCCGTCGATGTCCATCATGGTGACGAAGTCCAGTTCGTGCGCGGGCTCGTTTCCCTTCGGGCCGTGTTTGCGCGTATACGTTCCCGCCGTGAAGTCGACATTCGTATTGATTCCACCGGGGAGCAGGGTGCGGCTGGCGGCCACTACGTCGGGGTGGTCGAGGGCCAGGCCCTTCCGAGCGAGGGTGAAGGCCCGACTGTGGACCCGTCCTTGCACTCGGATGCGGGTCGAGTCGAGCGCAACGTCGCCGGAGTATGCGTCGCGGTATCGCTGCGGCAGGCTGGAGACGGACGCGGCCACGAGGGCCTGAATCATCCAGCGCAGGCGCTCCTCGCGCTCCACGTCCTTCGCGTCCAAGGCTGCGATGGCGTCCGCGAGGGGCAGGCGCGTCTTCTTCTTTGTCGCGTGGTACGGGTCCACGAGATGGAGGATGCGGGACTTTGCGCGCCAGTGCCGATGATACCACCGCTTCTCGCTGACTCGCTCGGGAGTGATGCCGAGGGCGCCGTATTGCATGCGCGTGAGTCGGTGCGTGATAGTGTCCGCGACTTCCTGATACTGAATGCCCTTATTCCAGAAGGCGGTCATCAGCTCGATGACCAGCGCCGCTCGGAACGTGATTACCGGCTTGCGTCCGACATTGCTCTTCCGCTCGAGCGCGTCCCATTCGTGGAGCTTCTCGACGACGCCGGAACGGTCGACGAGGTCAACGAACGCGTGAAACATCCTCATGGGCATGTATGCCGACTGAGCCCTCGCGCGTCGAAACTCGAAGTGACCGACACCGACGATTTTCTTGAGTTCATCATCGAGGGCCTTTTCGATTCCTTCCGGACCGACTTTCACCTTCCATTTCATGCTTCGTCCTCCTGACGGAGAAAGCGCACGTACTCAGAAGGGTCGACATCCTCGACGTGGTGCAGGAACTGGGCGAGCTTGTCGAATGTCACTACGCCACCAGCCCGGAACAGCGTCTTGAGGTTTGCGATAGCGGCGAGGTGAGCGACCACCCACGTCTCCCTCAAGCGGGTGCTGGTCGGTGGAGTGCCGGCTGAGTTCTGGGCGAACTTGTTCAGCGCCGGGTAGCGGCGGCGGTCGAGCATGGGGCCCCAGAGCGTCGTGTAGTCGCCTGGCACGCGTTCGAGGACGGTCTCCATCCAGTCGTCCCATTCAGCGAGCAACGGCACATCCCGCGCGTGCTGACCCTGCACGTGCACGACCTACCCGCCACCGTCGAGGGGCTCGATGTGTTCAGCGCTGAGCTCCGCGACATCGACCGGTCGGAGTCCGGCGCCCGCGCACAGAACCAACATGAGCATCGCTCGGTACTGCTTCGTGAGGTCGCGCTGAGCGCCCGCCCACCGGCGGAATCCGGCCATCTCTTTCGAGGAGTAGGGAGCGGCCATAGCCTTGGACGCAACAATCTTCCGCGATTCCTCAGGGTTCTCCTCGGGGAGGAGGACGCGAGGCATCCGCGTTTGCGAACCCGACCGCTCCCGCCGCCCGCACCGGCGCGGCCTCCCATCGCGGAGCCGCGGCGCAGCCGGCGGCGGGAGCGGTTCTGATCGACCCGCTGACCCGCGCCGGCAAGGTCACGATTGCGTAACAGGACTTGCTGACGCAAAATGTTTACGTGATCATTTTGATGATTGCCAGTGACGCAGACGTCGTGGCAGGGCCGAGGAGTCGTTCCGTGGCCACCTGAATCCCCCCCCGAGAGGACATGCTTCGATGAAGCGCATGACAAAGGCTGCGGCGATGGCCGCCGCGGCGATCCTTCCCCTGTTCGCGCTGACCGCATGCGGCAGCGGTGGCGACGCCGAGGGCTCCGGCGACGGCAACACCCTGACCGTCTGGGCCTGGGACCCCTCCTTCAACATCTATGCGATGCAGGAGGCCGAGAAGGTCTACCAGAAGGACCACCCCGACTTCGAGCTGAAGATCGTGGAGACGCCCTGGGACGACCTGCAGGCCAAGCTCACCACCATCGCCCAGTCGCAGCAGTTCGACGAGCTGCCCGACATCTTCCTCATGCAGAACAGCGCGTTCCAGAAGAACGTCATCAACTATCCCGACGTGTTCGGCGACTACGCCGACGCCGACATCGACTTCTCGGAGTTCCCCCAGAGCGTCACCGCCTACTCCACGATCGACGACGTCAACTACGGTGTGCCCTTCGACTCGGGCACCGCGGTCTCGGCCCTGCGCACCGACGTGCTGGAGCAGGCCGGATACACCATCGACGACTTCACCAGCACCACCTGGGACGACTTCATCACGAAGGGCAAGGACGTGCTGGCCAAGACCGGCAAGCCGCTGCTCTCCGGCATCGCCGGCTCGTCCGACCTGCTGTCGATCATCCTGCAGTCCGCCGGGGGGAGCCTGTTCGACAAGGACGGTCAGCCCACGATCGCCGGCAACGATGTGCTGATCGACGCCATCGAGGTGTACACCGAGCTGGTCGAGTCCGGCGTGTTCGTCGAGGTCAACTCGTGGGACGAGTACATCAGCAGCTTCGTCAACGGCTCTGTCGCCGGCACCATCAACGGCATCTGGATCGCCGGGTCGATCCAGACCGCTGAGGACCAGGCGGGGAAGTGGGCCGTCACCGACCTGCCGAAGCTCGACGGCGTGCCCGACGCCACGAACTACTCGGCCAACGGCGGTTCGTCCTGGGCGATCAGCTCCACCGGCGACGCGACGCTCGCCGCCGACTTCCTGGCATCCACCTTCGCGGGATCGACCGACTTCTACGACACGATCCTGCCGAAGGCCGGCGCGGTCGCGAACTGGATCCCCGCCGGCGAGAGCAGCGTGTACGCCGAGCCGAGCGCGTTCTTCAGCGGGCAGCCGATCTTCCAGAAGGTCGTCGAGTTCGGCGCCGAGGTTCCCAGCAGCAACACCGGCGTCTACTTCTTCGAAGGTCGTGACGCGGTCAGCGCGGCGATGACCAAGGTCATCGGCGGCACCAGCATCGAGGATGCGCTCGACGAGGCCCAGGCCAACGTCGAGTTCGCGATGAACTGACCCTCTCCGCTCGGGCGGGGCACGACGCCCCGCCCGAGCGTCCTGTTCCGAAGCAATGGAAAGCGAGTACGCATCGTGGCGACCCAGGCGATCGTGACCTCCGACGGCTCCCGCCGGCGGGGGCGGAGCACCCCTCCGCCGGACTTCACCCCGCGCGGACCGTGGCTGAACACCGCACGGCGACGCAACCTCACCGGGTGGGGGTTCCTTCTGCCGGCAGCCCTCCTGATCACGCTGCTGAGCTTCGTGCCGATGATCCAGGCATTCGTCCTCTCGTTGCAGACCGGCCGGGGATCACGGCTGAACTGGGCGGAGCCGCTGTGGTCGAACTTCGCCCGGCTGCTCGACGACGAGATCTTCAAGCTCACCATGTTCAACACGGTGTTCTACCTGGTGGTCCAGGTGCCGATCATGCTGATCCTGGCGATGGTGCTGGCCAACCTGCTGAACGACCCGAAGCTGAGGGGCAAGGCCCTCTGGCGCACGATGATCTTCCTGCCGTGCGCCGTCTCGCTGGTCTCGTACTCGCTGGTTTTCCGCACCATGTTCGCCACGGACGGACTGGTCAACGACGCCCTCATGGCGGTCGGCCTCATGCACGACCCGCTCAACTGGCTCGGCGAGCCGTGGACCGCGCGGTTCGTGATCATCATCGGCCTGCTGTGGCGGTGGACCGGCTACAACATGATCTTCTTCCTGGCGGCGCTGCAGAACGTCGACCACTCCACCCTCGAGGCCGCGCGAATCGACGGCGCCGGAGCGTTCAAGACGTTCTGGTTCGTGACCGTGCCGCAGCTGCGGCCGATGATCGTGCTCACCGCGATCATGTCGATCAACGGCACGATGCAGCTGTTCGACGAGTCCTGGGCGCTCACCAAGGGCGGGCCGTCATACAACTCGATGTCGATGTCGCACTACCTCTACGAGCTCGCATTCCTGAAGAACCCCAACGTCGGCTACGCCTCCGCGATCTCGTACGTGATCCTGATCATGGTCGCGGTGCTGGCTCTCATCCAGATGAAGGTGGGTGACAAGCGTGACTAGTCGACGCTTTCCCTGGCGACGCGTACCCGGCTACGCGTTCCTGACCGTGTTCGCCCTGTTCTCGGTCTTCCCGCTGTATTTCATGCTGGTCTCATCGACCAACTCGACCCGAGAGGTCCTCGGATCCCGGCTGACCCCGGGCGGCCACTTCATCGACAATCTGGTGGCGCTGATCACGCAGCAGGATCTCGGCGCCGCCATGATCAGCTCGTCCCTCATCGCCATCGGCACGACGGTGCTGTCGCTGATCGTCTGCGCGATCGCGGGCTACGGCTTCGAGATCTACCACTCCCGCGGCAAGGACGTCGTGATGGCGATCCTCATGCTGGCGATGATGATCCCGTTCGCGGCCATCATGATCCCGCTGTTCCGCATCTTCGCGCAGTTCGACATGGTCAACTCGCTGTTCGCGGTGATCATCCCCTCGATCGCCACGCCACTGCTGATCCTGCTGTTCCGGCAGGCGTCGCGCTCGTTCCCGTATGAGGTCATCGAGGCCGCCCGGATCGACGGGCTGGGGGAGCTCTCCATCTTCGCGCGCATCTACGTGCCGACGATGAAGTCCACTTTCGCCGCCGCGGCCGTCATCACCTTCATGGCCTCGTGGAACGACTTCCTCTGGCCGCGTGTGATCCTGCTCGACAACGCGGTGCAGACGATGCCCATGCTCATCGCCAACCTCACGGCCGGATACGTCACCGACTACGGCGTGCTCATGCTCGCCGTGCTGCTGACATCCCTCCCGACCATCCTCATCTTCCTCATCCTGCAGCGCGCCTTCGCACAGGGCATCACCGGAGCCATCAAGTGACATTCGATCCCGTCTTCGCCATCGACCGCATCGCCGACCCGACCTTCGTCTCGGAGAACCGCCGCCCGGCGCACTCGGACCACCGCTGGTTCGCCGACCTCGACGAGGCGCGATCGGGGGTCAGCGCGTTCGAGCAGTCGCTGAACGGCTTGTGGAAGTTCTTCTGCGCCCGCAACCAGGGGCAGGTGCTGCCCGACTTCGCCGATCCGTCGCGGGATGTGTCGGGGTGGGACGACATCCGCGTGCCTTCGCACCTGCAGCTGGAGGGCTACGACCGACCGCAGTACGTCAACGTCGGCTACGCATGGGACGGCCAGGAGGACATCGAGCCGGGGCAGGTCCCCGAGCGCGACAACCCGATCGGATGCTATGTGCGCACCTTCGCGCTCGATTGCCCGCTCGCCGAGGGCGAGCGGCTCAGCGTCACCTTCCACGGCGCGGAGAGCGCGATCGCGCTGTGGGTGAACGGCCGCTACATCGGCTACAGCACCGACAGCTTCACCCCCGCCGAGTTCGATCTCACCGACGCGCTGGTCGAGGGCGAGAACCGCATCGCCGCGCAGGTGTTCAGCTACAGCGCCGGCTCGTGGCTCGAGGACCAGGACTTCTTCCGGTTCTCGGGCATCTTCCGCGACGTCACCCTGTACCGGCGCCCCGGGGTGCACGCCGAGGACATCCGCGTGACCACCGCGGTCGCCGATGACCTGGCATCCGCCCAGGTGCGGGTCCGCGTGGAGCTCGACGGGGCGGGCGGCGCCGTCTCGGCCCGCATCGAGGGCGTCGGCGAGCTCGCGCGGGATGCCGACGGAGCCTTCGTCGTGCAGGTGGAGGAGCCCCGGCTGTGGAGCCCCGAGCATCCGCACCTGTACGACCTCGTGATCGAGGTGCGCGACGCCGCCGGAGCGCTGACCGAGGTCGTCCCGCAGCGAGTCGGCATCCGCCGGTTCGGCATCGAGAACGGCGTGCTGTCGCTCAACGGCGACCGGGTCGTCTTCAACGGCATCAACCGTCACGAGTTCGGCCTGAACGGGCGGGTGCCGTCGCGAGAGCTCACCGAGTCCGACATCCGGATGCTGAAGGCGCACAACGTCAACGCCGTGCGCACCAGCCACTACCCGAACGACTCGGCGTTCTACGCGCTCGCCGACGAGTACGGCCTGATGGTCATCGACGAGATGAACCTCGAGACGCACGCCCGGTGGAGCCGCATCCGCCTGCACGGCGAATCGCTCGACACCGCCCTGCCCGGCGACCACGACGAATGGCGCCCGGCGGCGCTGGATCGTGCCCGCAGCATGCTCGAGCGCGACAAGAACCACGCCAGCGTGGTGATCTGGTCCTGCGGCAACGAGTCCTTCGGCGGCACGGTGCTGCGCGATGTGGCCGACTGGTTCCGGTCGGTCGACGATCGCCCGGTGCACTACGAGGGCGTGCACTGGGACCCGAGGTACCCCGAGACGACCGACATCGCGAGCCAGATGTACACCCCCGCCGCGGCGGTGGAGGACTATCTGCGCACCAACCGCGACAAGCCGTTCATCGTGTGCGAGTACGCGCACGCGATGGGCAACTCCTTCGGCGGGGTCGGCGAGTACATCGAGCTCGCGTATCGTGACGAGCTGTTCCAGGGCGGATTCATCTGGGACTTCGCCGATCAGGCGATCCTCATGCGCGATCGCTACGGCCGCGAGTACTTCGGCTACGGCGGCGACAACGGCGAGGCGCCGCACGATCAGGACTTCAGCGGCAACGGCATCTTCTTCGCCGACCACACCCCCTCGCCGAAGGCGCAGGAGATGAAGCGGCTGTACCAGGGCTTCGTCGTCGACGTGTCGGAGTCGTCGTTCGCGCTGACGAACCGGCTGATGTCGACCTCGTCGGCCGAATACGAGACGCGCGTCTCGATCTCCCGGGAGGGCCGCATCCTGACCGCCGGCGTCGTCGACACGGACGTCGCGCCGGGCGGGTCGGCGGTGTACCCGCTGCCGGTCGCGATTCCCGCGGCGGCGGGCGAGTACGCGATCGTCGTCTCGCTGCACCTGCGGACCGAGACGGCGTGGGCACCCGCCGGGCACGAGGTCGCCTTCGGCGAGCACGTGCTCAGGGTCGGCGAGCCGGCCGCAGGCGCGACGGCACCGGCCGCGCAGGTCGCGGCGCCCGCGCCGCGCCTGGTCGAGGGCACGCTGAGCATCGGCGTGCACGGGCCCGGCTTCCACGTGACGTTCTCGCGGATCTTCAACGGGCTGACCTCGTACCGCTTCGGCGAGACGCGCACGGGCGGCCGCGAGCTGCTCTCGGGCGCGGTCACCCCGAACTTCTGGCATGCGCCGACCGCGAACGAGCGGGGCTGGGGCGGCCCGTTCGAAGAGGGGCAGTGGCTGCTCGCCAGCCGTTACGGCCGCGCCAGCGGGTTTCACGAGCCGGCCGACATCTCGGTCGAGCAGGTCGACGGCGGGGTGCGCATCGGCTACCGCTACGAGCTGCCGACGACGCCCGTGACGCACTGCGATCTCAGTTATCTCGTCGACGGCGCGGGCCGGGTGGAGGTCACCCAGCGGATGCACGTGCCCGAGGGTCTGCCGCAGATGCCCGAGTTCGCCACGATGCTGGCGATGCCCGCGGATTACGACCGGGTGCGCTGGTACGGCGACGGTCCCGAGGAGTGCTATGTGGACCGGCGGGAGGGTGCCCGGCTGGGCGTCTACGACCGTCACGTCCCCGACATGCTCACCCCGTACATCCGTCCGCAGGAGGCCGGCAACCGCACCGGCGTGCGCTGGGCGGAGATCACGGATGCCCGGGGCGCGGGTCTGCGCTTCGAGGGAGACCCGATCATGGAGTTCTCGGCGCTGAGCTGGACGCCGGCCGAGATCGAGAGCGCACTGCATCCGCACGAGCTGCCGCCGATCCACCGCACGATCGTGCGCCCGGCGCTGATGCGCCGGGGGGTGGCGGGAGACGACTCCTGGGGTTCGCGTCCGCTCGACCGGTACCTGCTGCCGACCGGCGACCTCGAGTTCCGGTTCGCCTTCCGGGGGATCCAGACGCGCTGATTCCGGCGAGCTGGATTCCGCCCCGGCGAGATTCCGCCCCGGGCTAGATTCCGGCCTGCGCCGCCCTAGGAACCGGGGGCGGCGCAGTGCTCGCGCGGATGATCAGCTCGGTGGGCACCGGGTCGGCGACCGTGTGGCGGTTGTGCTCGATCCGGTCGATGAGCATGCCGACCGCTGCCACCGCGACGCGGTCGAAGTACTGGTGCACGGTGGTCAGCGGCGGCTGGAAATCGGCCGAGAGCTCCATGTCGTCGAAGCCGACGACGCTCACCGATCCCGGCACGTCGCGGCCGGCTTCATGGAATGCGCGCATGGCGCCCAGGGCCATTCCGTCGTTGGATGCGAACACGGCGGTCACGCTCGGATCGGCGGCGAGTCGCCGACCGGCGGCGTAACCCGACGCCGCGCTCCAGTCGCCCGGCATGATCGGCGGCACGACCCGGCCGTGCGCGCGGAGGGTGTCGGCCCATGACTGCGCCCGGTCACGGGCGCCGTGAGAGCTCTCGGGGCCGCGGATGTGCCAGACCGTCTCGTGGCCGAGTGAGAGAAGGTGCTCGGTGGCAAGGCGCGCGCCCTGGGCCTGGTCGGTGTCGATGGCCAGGTAGGGGTGCGAGCGACCCGCGGTGACGACGACGGTCGGGATCTTGGCCACCCGCACGAGATCCGATTCCAGGAGCTCGTGCTCCTCGAGGACGACGATCAGCCCGTCGACCGGTTGATCTGCCATTCGCGTGAGCGCTCCCGTGAGGCCCGCCTGCGCGATCGTCCACAGTGGTGTCAGCGCCAGCGAGTATCCCGACCTCGACGCCGCGGTCGCGAAGCCCTCGAGCGTCCGGGTGTTCCCATAGCTGGAGAGTTCGGACATGATGACGCCCAGCGTCCGGAATCTGCCGCTCTTCAGGGCTCGCCCGGCGGAGTTCGGCCGGTAGCCCATTCTGTCCATGGCCGCGAGCACCTTGTCGCGGGTGACCGGACGCACGATGTCCATGCCGTTGGCGACGCGAGAGACGGTCTGCGCCGAGACCCCGACCTCACGTGCGACGTCGATGATCGACGGCGCGCGCCACACGCGCGCGTCCTCCGGCTGCTCCACCACTGACCCTCCCGGCGTCCCCCTGAACGATACCAATCCGCGGTCGCGCCCCCGTCCCCGGCCTTCCCTCCGGCCCTCACCCACCCACCTCCGGGTTTCGAATCGCTCATATTGCTGTGTTCTGGCCGGAAACACAGCAATA
>NZ_JASDCU010000025.1 GCF_030407765.1 Microbacterium sp. APC 3901 | reverse complement strand
TTCCGCACCCCCTCCCGCTCGTCCTTCCGCACGCCGTCGCTCGCCGTCGCCTCGCTCGCCGCCACGGCGCTCGTGCTCACCGGCTGCTCCGCAGCGTCCTCATCCGCCGACTCCGAGAGCGGCGAAGGCGGCGGACAGTCCGTCACCATCGGCACGCTGCGTGCGCAGCCCCACCTGTTCAGCCCCTTCTTCTATGAGGAGGTCGCCGAGGAGGGCATCGACGTCGAGATCGTGCTCTTCGACACCTCCAGCGACATCAAGAACGCGATCGTCTCGGGGTCGGTCGACTTCGGCGTGACCGGGGCGGCATCGGTCATCGCCGGTGTCGCAGAGAAGCAGGATGTGCGCATCGTCGCCTCCGCCGCCGACGGTGGCACCCGCATCGTCGCCACAGAAGACATCGAGACGCCGGATGACCTCACGGGCGCGAAGGTCGGCTTCCCGATGGGTGCGACCCAGGAGATCCTCCTCAAGCGCACGCTCGAGGCCCAGGGCATCGACCCCGCGAGCGACGTCGAGCTCGTCAACCTGCCCTTCGCAGACATGGCCACCGCGTTCGCCTCCGGGCAGATCGACGCATTCATCTCGGCCGAGGTGGGCCCGTCGATCGCGATCGAGGGCGGTGCGCACGAGCTGATGTCGGCCTACGACACCCCGATCGGACAGACGAACATCGTGCTCGCCACGAGCAACAGCCTGATCGAGTCCGACCCCGAGCTCGTGCAGTCCGTCGTCGACACCCACATCGCGGCCGTCGAGCACATGGCGGAAGACACCGCAGCCTGGGCCGACGGCCTCGTCGAGGAGTTCGCCCTGGATCCCGCGATCGTCGACCTGGCGATCGAGAACATCTGGCCCCGCTGGGATCTCGACGCCGACTACCTCTCGACGCTGGCCGCGATGAGCGAGGAGATGCTCGCCTTCGACCAGGTCTCGGCCGAGGTCGACCAGGATCTCCTCACCGACGTCAGCTTCGTCGAGACCGCACGGACGGAGTGATCGTGACGACCACCGCACTCGCCGATCCGCCCCGGGGCGTCGAGAACACCGAGACACAGCCCGACGGCATCCGCACCGCTCGGCCGCGCCGCCGCCTGTCGTTCGGATGGGCCATCGCGCTTCCCGTGCCGATCCTCCTCCTCATCGGCTGGCACCTGGGCGTGCAGAACGCCTGGACGCTGCCGTTCGACATCAAGATGACGTTCCTGCCCACCCCCGGAGAAGTCGCGGTGAGGGGTGTGGACTTCGCCTTCGGCGGCATCTACGACGACTCGTTCAGCGGCACGCTCTGGGGACACCTCGGCGCCTCGACACTGCGCGTGCTGCAGGGCTTCGGTCTCGCGGTCGTCGTCGCCGTGCCGCTCGGCGTGCTGATGGGCCGGTCGAAGCTCCTGTTCCGCATGCTGGAGCCGACCGTCAACCTCGTCCGCCCGATTCCCGTCACCGCCTGGGCGCCGCTGACGCTGCTGATCATCGGCTTCGGCGACCGCTCGACCGTGTTCCTCGTGTTCATCGCCGCGGTGTTCCCGATCCTGCTGAACACCATCAGCGGAGTCCACCAGGTGCCGGGGCGCCTCCTCGAAGCCGCCGCGATGCTGGGCACACCCCGCCTGCAGTCGCTCTACAAGGTCGTCATCCCGGCTGCCGCTCCGCAGATCATCAGCGGCATGCGCATCGCGATGGGACTCTCGTGGGTGATCCTCGTCGTCGGAGAGACGGTGGGCATCAGCACCGGTCTCGGCGCGCTCATCACCCAGGCCAGGGAGCAGTCGCGCACCGACCTCATCATCGTGGGCATGGTCGTCATCGGCCTGGCCGGTTTCATCGCCGACCGTCTGCTCACGCTCATCTTCGCCATCGCCTTCGGGCGCCGACCGATCCAGAAGTGAGAGATCGCATGAGCATTCCTCCCCAGCACGCCGCCGACATCGTCATGAACGGTGTCGGCAAGCGCTACCCCGGCTCGCCGGTCGCCGCCGTCGACGGTGTCGACATCACCGTCGCGGCCGGCGAGGTGGTCTGCATCGTCGGCGCCTCCGGATGCGGCAAGTCGACGCTTCTGCGCATGGTCGCGGGCTTCGAGACGATCACCGAAGGGTCTCTGACGGTTGCCGGGGCGGAGGTGACCGGGCCTGGACCCGACCGCGGCGTCGTGTTCCAGGACTACGGGCTGTTCCCCTGGCTGACCGTGCGCGAGAACATCGAGTACGGGCCTCGGCAGGCGCGCCTTCCGCGTGCGGTCGTGAAGGAGCGAGCGACCGCGGCGCTGGATTCCGTCGGACTCAGCCGCGTCGCGGCATCCTTCCCGCACCAGCTGTCGGGCGGCATGCAGCAGCGCGTCGCGATCGCGCGACTGCTCGCGAACACTCCGTCGGTGATGCTCATGGACGAACCGTTCGGCGCGCTCGACGCGCTCACGCGCACCGAGATGCAGCACGAGCTGCAGCGCATCCAGCGGGAAGCCGGCATCACGGTGCTGTTCGTGACGCACAGCATCGAGGAGGCCGTCTACCTCGGCGACCGCGTGCTCGTCATGGCGGGCGGCACGGCCCACGGCAACTCGGGGCACGTGCGGGAGATCGTGACAGTGGACCTCCACGGCGAGCGCGACGTGAACTCCCCGGAGTTCAACGCCATCGAGCGTCGCATCGACGCCCTCGTGCACGCCGGCAACGATCGCAGGGTGGATGCCGCGCTCGTCTGAGTCGTCGTCGAGCGCCTGCCGCGCGAGCGGCGACTGCCGTTCATTGAGCGAAGACGACGCAGTCGACTGAGACGAAACGTGGAGAGCCGACCTCGGCAGGTCACCACGTTTCGTCTCGCTCGGCTCCGCCGGGCGAAGTCGCCTCAGAGCGACCGGTAGAAGTAGAACGCCTTCTCACCGGTGTCGGGGTCACCGTTGCTGAAGCCGTGCCGTTCGTAGAAGCGCATCGCGCCGGCATCCGACTCGTCGACGTTGATCTCGATCGCCGCGACGCCGAGCTCCCGGCAGATCTCGACCATGTGCTGCAGGATCGCGCTGCCGATTCCGGTGCCGCGCTGCTCGGGCTCGACATACATCTCGTCGAGCAGCGCGACCGGTCCGTCAGACCAGACGTTCGGGCGCAGGGTCACGAGCGCGAGACCGACGGCGGGGTCTCCGCCGAGCACGGCGAAGGTCGCTGGTCCGGCCAGCAGCGTCCGCAGCCGCGGTTCGAGAGTCTCGACCCCCGGCGTCTCGGTCTCGAACTCGGTGTTGAAGGCGTCCAGCATCTCGGCGAGAGAGGCGGCGTCGTGCGGGGTGGCTCGACGGGTGACGGGGGTCATGCGGTGGCCTTTCTCGGGTCGGGGCTTCGTCTCTGGCCGGCGGCGCCGGGTCGGCCGGTTCACAACTCAGGACGAACGGGTCGGCCGACGCATCGGTCCCGCGGGATTCCGGGGCCGAGCCCACGGACGACCCCGGTTCTTCCTGAGTTGTGAACGCGGACCTCCGCGGACCTCGCTCGGCGGACCGGGAGAACTCCGTCAGGCGCTGTCGGAGTCCGCCTTGCGCGATCCGGCCTCGAGCACGTCTCCGGCCGGCAGTTCCTGGTGGCCGCCGAACTGCAGGCGCATGGCCGACAGCACCTGGTTCGCGAATTTGTCTTCGTCGCGCGACGCGAAGCGCTCGAACAGCGATGCCGCGAGCACCGGCACGGGCACTCCCACATCGACGGCGGCCTTGACCGTCCAACGGCCCTCGCCCGAGTCGGACACCCGACCGGCGAGACCGTCGAGCGTCGGATTCTCGGAGAGCGCGGCTGCCGTGAGATCGAGCAGCCACGACGAGATAACCGATCCGCGCCGCCACAGCTCCGCGACCTTCGACGTGTCGATCGGGAACTGGTAGAACTCCGGCTCCTCCAGCGGGGCGATCTCCGCGGAATGCTCGGCTTCACGGACTCCGGCATCCGCGTTGTGCAGCAGGTTGAGACCCTCGGCGATCGACGCCATGATGCCGTACTCGATGCCGTTGTGCACCATCTTCACGAAGTGCCCCGCACCCGACGGCCCGCAGTGCAGATAGCCCTGCTCCTCGGGGGTGAGGTCTCCCGTGCGACCAGGGGTGCGCTCGATCTCGCCGACCCCCGGAGCGATCGTGCGCAGCACGGGTTCGATGCGCTGCACGGCCTCATCCGGCCCGCCGACCATCAGGCAGTATCCGCGGTCGAGACCGAACACTCCACCGCTCGTGCCGACATCGACATAGTGGATGCCGCGCTCGCGGAACGCCTTCGCCCGGCGCACGTCGTCGCGATAGTTCGAGTTGCCGCCGTCGATCAGGATGTCGCCCTCATCGAGCACCTCCGCCGCCTGATCGGCCACCATGCCCGTGAGCGATGCGGGCACCATCATCCACACGGCCCGCGGCGCCTCGAGCTTCGACGCCAGGTCTGCCATGCTGTCTGCGCCGACGGCGCCCTCGGCGACCAGCGTCTGCACGGCATCCGCATTCACGTCATAGACCACGCACTCGTGCCCGTCGCGCATGAGGCGGCGCACGATGTTTGCACCCATCCGGCCGAGTCCGATCATCGCCAGCTGCATGAGAATCCCTTCGTCCCCGCCCCCGGTGAGCCGAGTCGGGGCAATCCTGGCACGGGTGCGGGAGGTGCTCAATGGTGTGGTGCGGCGCGGGGTCGGTGCGGGGCGTCGGTGCGGGGCGTCGGTGCGGGGTCAAGAACGCACCGCTACCGCCGGTTTCCGATGCAGAAGTGACCCCGCTCGCGTCGGGGCCACGGGACAGAAGCCACCCCGTCCCGGTTCACCGCGTTCCGGCATCCGCGGGCCCGGTGTCGCCGGCGGGTGAAAGGATTGGACCATGACTTCCCCGGGCACATTCGACCAGATCACGCAAGACGACCTGCGCGCTGCGGGCAGCCTGAAATGGACGACCTTCCCCGACATGATCGGCGCTTTCGTCGCCGAGATGGACTTCGGACTCGCCCCCGCCGTCAACACAGCCGTGAAGGATGCGTTGGACCTCGGCGTCACCGGCTACCTGCCCGAGAAGCTCGCAAAGGATCTCTCGCAGGCGACGGCGCGCTGGTATTCCGACTCGTACGGGTGGGAGATCTCGCCCGAGCGTGTGCACCACGTGCCCGACGTGATCGCCGCATTCGAGCTGGCGATCGAGCACTTCACGACCCCCGGCTCGGCGATCATCGTGCCGACGCCCGCATACATGCCGTTCCTCCTCGTGCCGCCGATGCGTGACCGTCGGGTGATCGAGGTGCCGAGCATCGAGGTCGACGGGCGCTGGGTCATGGACCTGGATGCCGTCGCCCAGGCGTTCCGCGACGGCGGCGAGATGCTGGTGCTCTGCAACCCGCACAACCCGCTCGGCACGGTCGCCACCCGTGATGAGCTGCTCGCGATCGCCGACACGGTCACCGCAGCGGGCGGACGTGTCTTCTCCGACGAGATCCACGCGCCGATCGTCTACGCGCCGGCGACGCACATCCCCTATGCCTCGATCTCGGACGAGGCTGCAGCGCACACGCTGACCGCGACCTCCGCCTCGAAGGCGTGGAATCTCGCCGGCCTCAAGTGCGCGCAGGTGATCCTCTCGAACGACGCCGACGCCGCGCTCTGGGAGAGCCTCGGATTCTGGGCCGGGCACGGCACCTCGACGCTCGGCGTCGTCGCGAACATCGCGGCCTACACGGGCGGCCGCGAGTGGCTCGACGGAGTGGTCGACTATCTCGACGGCAACCGGCGGATGCTGGCGCAGCTCGTCGACGAGAAGCTGCCCGGCGTGCGGATGATCGTGCCCGAGGGCAGCTACATCGCGCTGCTCGACTTCCGCGAGACCGGTCTGACGGGCGATCTCGGCGAGTGGTTCCGCGAGCACGCCGGCGTCGCGATGACGGATGGGGCCGCCTGTGGCGAGGCCGCGATCGGATACACGCGCTTCGTCTTCGCGCTGCCCCGCCCGGTGATGGTCGAGGCGGTCGACCGCATCGCGGCCGCGCTGCGCGACCGGGATGCGTCTGGATCAGGCACCGCGTAGCCGGCATCCTCCCGCTTATCCACTGCTCTCACCCTGTGCGGGGTCAAAAGAGCATCCGAATCCGCCGTTTCCGGTGCGAAGTCGACCCCGCACGATCAGGCATCACACGGACGACCCCGAGGGCACCGCGTTCCGGTCGACGAAGTCGACGATCGTCCTCGTGAACAGGTCGGGATCCTGGATGCTCCAGACGTGGCGCATCCGCGGCGCGATCCACGTGTGGGTCTGCGGCATCGCACGAGCGAGCGCGGGGAACGCCCTGGCCACATCGCGCGGCTCACGCTCTCCCGCGATCGCCAGCATCGGCCCCGCGTAGTCGAACCGGCCCTCGGGCATCGATCCGTCGAAGATCTCCCCGTACATCGCCTGCGCCGTCTGCGCACTCACGCCCATACCCTCGGAGATGAACTGCTCGCGCGCGTCGGCGGGAATCCGGAACATCGCCGCCTGCATCCGCCAGAACCATCGCCGATCCCAGGAGCGCAGCTGCAGTTCGGCCATACGCCGTTGAACCCCGGTGACGCCGAGCATCATCGCCCCGGTGACCATGCACGAGCGCACCAGATCAGGATGCCGGGCGACCAGGTGGACGGCGATGACCGCCCCCATCGACAGCCCGACGACGTGCGCTCGCCCACCGACCGCGCGCTCCCGGATAGTCGCGGCCACGTCATCTGCGGCTCCCGCGAGACCGGGCCAGGCTTCGCCGGCACGGGCGTTGAAGCCGACGGCATCCGGAGTGATCACGTGCCGGCCCGCGAGACGCTCGACCTGCGGTTCCCACATCCAGCCGCCGACGTTGCCGCCGTGCAGCAGGATGATCGACTCGCCCGCGCGCTCGCCGTGCTCGATCGGATACGCGGCATCCATCAGGCGTCTCCGAACTCCGTGATCGATGCGCGCGTCGAGGTGAGCCACGCCAGCTCCGCCTCGCCCTGACGGATGCCCGCATCGAGAGTCGCCATCCGCAATACCGCGCCGAGGTCGCCACTTGCCGCGGGAAGCGCGCGCAGCTGCTCGAGCCCCTCGCGCAGCTGCGCCTCACGCTCCTCGAGCAGGGCCAGGATGCCGTCGACGCCGAGCGTCTCGGCGAAGAACAGCCGCGCGAGGAACGGCTCCTTCGGCTTCAGGCTCTCGAGCGGAGTGCTGAGCCACTCCGCGAGCTCGGCTCGCCCCACGTCGGTCAGCGAGTGCACTCGACGATCCGGCTTGCCCTGCTGCGGGATCGTCTCTGTCTCGATCGCGCCGTCCGCCTCGAGGCGATCGAGAGTGCGGTAGATCTGCGACTGGTCGGCGTTCCAGAAGTGGGCGACGGTTCGGTCGAACGCACGACCGAGGTCGTATCCGCTCTGCGGAGCGATGTCGAGGAGACCGAGGACGGCGTGCCGGAGCTGCATGTTTATATAGGAGCACACTTATATAGGACGACACAAGTATGGCTTTCGGACCGTTCGCCCGGCGTCGGTGCGGGGTCAGTTCCGCACCGCAACGGCCAACTTGGGATGCCGTAGTGACCCCGCACCCGGTGAGAGATGCGAAAGTGACCCCGCATCCCGCGCGACGCGACGCGACCGCACGGGTAGCCTCGCGTCAGCGCGCCCGGACGGCATCCCCCATCGCCGCGAGCGCCTCGCGCAGGATCGGCCGCGGGGTCGCGAACACGACACGCACGAAGTCCTCGTACCCGCGTCCGAGCAGGGCGCCCTCCGTCAGCACGACTCCGGCGCGGTCACGGAAGAATGCCGCCGGCGCCCCCTCGATCTCCAGCGCGGCCGTGTCGATCCACCCGATGTAGGTCGCGTCCGGTTCGCGATAGATCGCACCGGGAAGATGCTCGGCGACAAGGGATCCGACGAGGCGTCGCGACTCGGAGAGATACGCGAGCACCCCGTCGAGCCACGGCTTGCCCTCGCGATACGCCGCGGTCGACGCGACCACGCCGAGCGTCGCCGCGCCGTGCTGCACCGAGAATCCGAACCGGCGATACAACTGCTGGTCGGCATCGTTCGACGTGATCAGCTGTGCGGTCTTGAGCCCCGGGATGTTCCACGCCTTCGACGCGCTCGTGCCGGTGATGGTGTGCGCGGCCGTCGCCGCAGACACAGATGCATAGGGGATGAACGGCCGACCGTCGAAGCGCAGCGGCGCGTGGATCTCATCCGCGAACACGCGACCACCGTGGCGCTCGACGATCTCGGCGAGCGCCTCCAGCTCGGATCGCTCGACCACGGTTCCGGTCGGGTTGTGCGGGTTGCAGAGCACGAGCGTGCGGGCTCCCGCGGCGAACGCCTCATCGATGCGCTGCAGGTCGTGATGCCAACGTCCGTCGGCCTCGACGCCGGGGATCTCGATCACCGGATGTCCGATCGCCGGCAGATATGTCAGAAACGGCATATATGCGGGAGTCGGCACGATGACCGGCGATCCGGCGGGCGCATACTCCTCGACCGCCACCCGCAGCGCGGCCATCACATCGGACACCGGATGCACGCGATCGGGGTCGATCGACCAGCCGTACTCGCCGCGCATCCACTCGGCGGTCGCCTCACCCAACCGCGCAGCGAGCGGTGGCGACAGGTATCCGAGGTTCTCCTCGTCGATCGCTCGGTGCATCGCATCGGCGATCACCGGCGCGACGCCGAAGTCCATCTCGGCGACCCACGCACCGATGTGGCCCGGGTGCAGGCTCCACTTGCGGCTCTCGGGCCGATCGAGGTCGAACCTGGTGCGGGAGTCGAACGGATGCGGGTCGGTGCGCGCGACGTCGGCGGTCATGCGAGCGGCCCTCAGCCCACGAACCGACATCGGACGACGGCGCCCGCGCGACGGATGCTCATGCGATCACCGTCTCTGGAAGACCGGCGCGGCCGAGGGTCATGGTCGATCTCAGGCACGGTTACTCCTTCACAGCGGGAGCCTCCACACTAGGCAAGGCCATGCCGCCGCGCGACTCGCGTTTCGGCGAGTGACAGCAGGATTCCCCGGCTACGAGCGTGCATTGCGGGCGCCGTGCGATGCCGCCGCCGAGCGCTACCGCGCGGGATGCCTCAGAGTCGGGCGTCGCCAGCCGCACGTCGCGGAACAGCCATGCGGGGCGTGGTCGACCCCGATCAACCGGCGAAGGCGATCCCGCTCGCAGTGCGCACCAGGGTCGCGTTGTCGGGGGCGGTCCGCCCATCGGGCAGCGAGAGTGTGTCCTCGAGTCCGATGCGCGAATCGAGCTCGAGCTCGACGGCGAGCGAGAACGCGGGCCACGCCGATCGCAGCTCTCCGTGCAGCAGGATCGGGATGCTGGGCTCGTCGAGCCGGACGTGCGCGATCAGCCCCTCGGCATGGCGCCGCACGACCTCGACGGCCTCGTCGGGCAACTCGATGAGCACGCGCGCGCATCGGCTGCGGACCGGCGACCGGCTCCAAGCTTCGAGGCCGGTTGCGTCCCAGCCCGCCTCGACTCCGACTCCTCGGCTGAGCAGCAGTTCGGCGACCGCATCGGCGCCCGCCTCGTGCCAGTTGACCGATGCGACGTCGGGGAGTTCGGTCCACTCCTCTATCGCAGCCAGCCGCCGCTCGACATCGCGTTCGATCCACGCTCCAGTCGTCACGCCGATCGGCACATCGGGGCATGCGGATCTCAGGGCGCGCAACCACCGTTCGACGTCGGCGGCAGCCATGCTGTCATGCCCCGCGGCATCCTTCGGGTGCACGTGGATCTCGTTCGCTCCCGCGGCCACGGCGCGTGCCGCATCGGCGGCGGAGAGGGTCGCGTCGACGCTCAACGCCGGATGTTCCGTCGCCGAACGGGCGCCGTTGATGCATACCTGCAACAGCATCCGTCGCTCTGATCGCTCTGGTCGCGCTGCGGAATCGGCGCCCATCAGTTCATGAGGTCGCGCGGATGCCAGTCGTACAGGTTCCCGGTGTCGGAGGGCCCCTCGTCGGTGCGCACGGTGTGCCGGACCTGACGCGCGGCCGCGGCTCCCCGGCCGGCTCGGACCGCTTCGTCCTGTGTGCCGAAGCTCGAACCCAGAGTGCGCGATTCGCCCTCGATGCGGTTGAACCAGATCCCGTCACGCTGGAAGGTCTCGATGTCGCCTGCGGCCATGCCACGTCCTTTCGATCTGCCTCTTTTCTACGCGAGGGGTGGGACACCCGGAGAGACCCTTGACAGCGCGTCGCCTCGCCGCGTGTCGGGCGTGATCACGGCGTGCGGGGTCACTTGCGCACCGGAATCGGCGCTTTCCGCTGCGGAAGTGACCCCGCACCGACGGCTCACTTGCGCGGCCGCCAGCCCCTCCGCGGCGACACACTCACCGATTCGTCGCGACGTCAAGCCCTGTGACGAGGTCTGTTCACCCCGATTAGGGTCTTCTGATGCATGACCCGGATGCTGGTGCAAGGACGATGCGATGACCCTGGAAGTAATGTCCCCGACGGCGGCGCTCCTCGACGGACGGTACGTGCTGCACGACCGCGTCGGGCAGGGCGGCATGGCGACCGTCTACCGCGCGGAAGACACGCACCTCGGGCGCATCGTGGCGATCAAGATGATCCACGAAGGCACTGGACCGGTCGCGTCGATCGAACGCGCCCATACCGAGAAGGCCCTGCTCGCCTCACTGAGCCACCCCTCGCTCGTGACGCTGTACGACGCTCAGCTCACCCCCGGACGGCCCCAGTACCTCGTGATGGAGTTCGTCGACGGACCGACGCTCGCCGGGCGCATGGCGGAAGGCCCCGTGCCGCCGCGAGACGTCGCCCGCATCACCCGCGACCTCGCTGAGGGGCTCGCTGCGGTGCACGCGGCGGGGATCGTGCACCGCGACGTCAAGCCGTCGAATGTGCTGCTGGCACGGGGCCGCTCACGCCGCCCTGTCGCCGCGAAGCTCGCCGACTTCGGCATCGCCTGTTCGATCGAGGACACTCGGCTCACGACCCCGGGGATCGTGCTCGGCACACTCACCTATATGGCGCCGGAGCAGCTGCGTGATGCCGATCCTGGCACTCCGGTCGACATCTTCGCGCTGGGCCTGGTCGTGCTCGAGGCGCTCTCGGGTGAGACCGGGTACGCCGCACTCGGTTCCGGTCGCGCTGCGGCGATCGCACGCCTCGCACACCCGCCGACGATCTCGGAGACGGTGCCCGAGGAGTGGCGCGATCTGCTGACCGGCATGACTCGGCTCGAGCCCGAAGAGCGGCCGACCGCGGCCGAGGTCGCTCGTGCCGCCCGCGCCCTGCTTCGAGGCTACGCCGCGGACGCCGACGGTTCTGCGGTCGCCGCGGCGGCTGCGGCGATCGTCGCGTCGGCCGGGGCGGACTCGGCCGCCAGAGCGACGGCAGCGGATGCCGGCTCGGAATCGGCCGGCGGCGCGACCGCAGGGGCAGAGCCTGCCGTGGGCGTGACTCCTGCGGTCGAATCCGGTGCACGGCGATCGGATGCCTCCGAAGCATCACCGACAGGGGCGACCGCCGTGCTGCCCGCGACTGATGTCGCCGGATCCTCCGGTGTCAGCGCCGTCGCTGCATCGCGCAACCGAACACGAAACCGCGTCCTCGCGGGGGCCGGTGGGCTGGTCGCGACCGGGGCGATCGTCATCGGGCTCGCGGCATTCACGACGCCTGGATCCGTCGAGCTGTCGAGAATCGCGTCCGCGCCGGTCGTCCGCACACCGGCCGAGACGACGCCCGTGGACGCCCCCGCCGACGTGCCCGCTGCTCCCGTCGAGGTCGTCTCCGACCCCGCCGATTCCCCGAACGACGGGAATCCCGGGAACTCTGGGAACAACGGGAACTCGGGCAACAACGGGAACTCCGGGAACAACGGCAACTCCGGGAACAACGGCAACTCGGGGAACAACGGCAACTCGGGCAAGGGCGACAAGGGCAAAGGCAACGGCGGCGGGGACTAGCGGCCGGCCGTTCACAACTCAGGAAGAACGCGACGCGTCTGCGCGACGTCGACGGTATGAGGCCGTTTCTGCGCAGATCTTCCTGAGTTGTGAACGACAACCCGCTCAGCCCGCGTACTCGGCCCGCACGTCGAGCACCCAGGTCACGCCGAACCGGTCGGTCAGCATGCCGAATCCCGGCGACCAGGCCGACACGGCCAGCGACTCGACGATCGAGGCACCCTCTGCGAGAGCGTCCCAGTATCCGGTGAGCTCGTCGAGCGAGTCGGCGCGCAGCGACTGGAAGAACGCGCGGTCGGTGAGCGTCATCCCGTTCTCGCGCGAGGTCGTTCCCGCAGTCCCCGCCGGGTCATCGGATGCGCCCGGGATGTCGTACGCCATCAGCCGGAAGCCGTCGGCGTTCTCGACCTGCCCGAACACGACCTTGTCTGCGCCGGGCACGCCCGCCGGCATCCCGACGTCGCCGTAGGTGGCGAGTGTCACGTCTCCGCCGAAGACGCTCTGGTAGAACTCGAGCGCCTGACGGGCGGTGCCGCGGAAGTTCAGGTGGGTGGTGGTTGCGATGGTCATCGGATCTCCTCGATGGTCGAGAACGGCGGGATGCCGTCGATGCCCACACTCACAGCAGAAGAGGTCAGATTCGGTCCTCTACCTGACGCAGAATGAAGACATGACCGGAAGCTCATCGCGCATGCTCGCCCTGCTCTCGCTGCTGCAGACGCAGCGCGACTGGCCGGGTCAGGTGCTCGCCGAGCGTCTCGAGGTCACTCCCCGCACCGTGCGACGAGACGTCGATCGACTGCGCGAGCTGGGGTACCGGATCAGCGCGATCAAGGGCCCGGACGGCGGATACCGGCTGGCTGCGGGCTCGGAGCTCCCTCCTCTTCTCTTCGACGACGAGCAGGCCGTCGCGATCGCCGTCGCTTTGCAGAGCGTTCCCGCCACGGGCATCGACATCGACGAAGGCGCCGCGCGGGCACTCGCGACAGTGCGGCAGGTGATGCCGTCTCGCCTGCGGCATCGGGTCGACGGCATCCGCTTCACCGGCGTCGAGAACGACACGCGTGTCGCTCCGTCTGTGCTCGAGGCGGTCAGTGCGGCCGTGCGCGATCGGCACGTGCTGCGCTTCGACTACGGCCACCAGGACCGGCCGGCCAGGCGCACCGAACCGCACGCCGTCGTCGCGAGGGAGGGTCTTTGGTATCTGGTCGCGTGGGATCTCGAGGCCGACGATTGGCGCACCTTCCGACTCGATCGGATGACCCCGCGCACCCCGACCGGCCCGAGCTTCACACCCCGCGAGCTGCCCGCGGCCGACGCGCAGACCTATCTCGCGGCCCGGGCGAAGGGATCGGCTGCCGAAGACCGCTGGCCCTGCATCGGCGAACTCGTGATCGATCTGCCTGCCCGCGAGGTCGCGCAGTGGATCGGTCGCGACGGCACCGTCGAGCCCATCGACGACACCTCGTGTCGCGTCTCGGTCGGATCGTGGTCGTGGGTCGGCATCCTCGCCTCGATCGCCCGCTTCGATGCCCCGTTCGAGGTCGTCGGCCCGCCCGCCCTGGCGGATGCCGCGCGCACTCTCGCCGCTCGCTTCGCCGCCGCATCCTGACCGGCGGTCTCGCACAGCGCTCCTCGGGTGGTCAAAAACGCATCCCTCACTCGCGATTCGGATGCCTTTTCGACCACGCACCGGGCTGAGGATGCGCTTTCGACCACGCATTCGGCATGCTCCCCTGACCGGCGATCAGCCCCGGCATCCCCCGGTAGACTGGCCATGCCCCGCCGGCCCCTCATCTAGGAGTGCGCGTGACCACCGCCCCTGCACCTGCCCACAAGCACGTCCCCGACTCCGTCGAGAACGCAGCCGCGACTCCGGAGAAGGAACAGCCCTACGCAGCGCTGGGCCTCAAGGACGACGAGTACGCCCGCATCAAGGAGATCCTGGGCCGCCGCCCGACCTCCGGCGAGCTGGCGATGTACTCCGTCATGTGGTCGGAGCACTGCTCGTACAAATCGTCGAAGAACTACCTGCGCCGCTTCGGCCAGAAGGTCTCCGACGAGATGAAGAAACGCCTCATGGTGGGCATGGGCCAGAACGCGGGCGTCATCGACGTCGGCGAGGGCTGGGCCGTCACGTTCAAGGCCGAGTCGCACAACCACCCCTCCTTCATCGAGCCGTTCCAGGGCGCGGCCACCGGCGTCGGCGGCATCGTCCGCGACATCATCTCGATGGGCGCGCGCCCGGTCGCGATCATGGACGCCCTGCGTTTCGGCGCGATCGACCACCCCGACACCGCCCGCGTGGTGCACGGCGTGACCAGCGGCATCAGCTTCTACGGCAACTGCCTGGGCCTGCCGAACATCGGCGGCGAGACGGTCTTCGACTCCGTCTACCAGGCCAACCCCCTCGTCAACGCGCTCGCGGTCGGCGTTCTGCGTCACGAAGACCTCAAGCTCGCCAACGCCACCGGCGTCGGCAACAAGGTCGTGCTGTTCGGCGCCCGCACGGGTGGCGACGGCATCGGCGGCGCCAGCATCCTGGCATCCGACTCGTTCGACAGCACCGGCCCCACCAAGCGCCCCGCGGTGCAGGTGGGCGATCCGTTCGCCGAGAAGGTGCTCATCGAGTGCTGCCTCGAGCTGTACCGCGACGAGCTCGTCGAGGCGATCCAGGACCTCGGCGCGGCCGGCATCTCGTGCGCCACCAGCGAGCTCGCGGCCAACGGCAACAGCGGCATGAAGGTCTCGCTCGACAACGTGCTGCTGCGCGACCCGTCGCTCACGGCTGAGGAGATCCTCATGTCGGAGTCGCAGGAGCGCATGATGGCGATCGTCGCCCCCGAGAAGCTCGACGCGTTCCTCGCGGTCGTGCAGAAGTGGGATGTCGAGACGTCGGTGCTCGGCGAGGTCACCGGAGACGGCCGCCTCATCATCGACTGGCAGGGCGAGCGCATCGTCGACGTCGACCCCTCGACCGTCGCGGTCGACGGCCCGGTCTACGACCGCCCGGTCGCGTACCCGACGTGGATCGACGCACTGCAGGCGGATGCCGCCGAGAACCTGCCCCGGTCGAACGACCCCGAGGTGCTGCGCGAGCAGTTCCTCGACCTGGTCGCCTCGCCGAACCTGGCCGACACCCGCTGGATCACCAACCAGTACGACTACTACGTGCTCGGCAACACGGCCCTCTCGTTCCCCGACGACGCCGGAATGATCCGCGTCGATGAGGAGTCGGGCCTCGGCTTCGCGATCTCGACCGACGCGAACGGCCGCTACTGCCAGCTCGACCCGTATGCCGGTGCACAGCTGGCCCTCGCCGAGGCGTACCGCAACGTCGCCGTCACCGGCGCCGTGCCCACCGCGATCACCGACTGCCTGAACTTCGGCTCTCCCGAGAACCCCGAGGTCATGTGGCAGTTCGGGCAGACCGTCGACGGCCTGGCCGACGGATGCTACGAGCTCGGCACCCCGGTCACCGGCGGCAACGTCTCGTTCTACAACCAGACCGGCGACGTGCCGATCCACCCGACCCCTCTCGTGGGCGTGCTCGGCATCATCGACGACGTCTCGCGCCGCATCCCGTCGGGATGGCAGGACGAGGGCCAGAACATCTACCTGCTCGGCACGACCTCGACCGAGCTGTCGGGTTCGGCGTGGGCCGAGACCGTGCACCAGCACCTCGGCGGACTGCCCCCGAAGGTCGACCTCGCGGGCGAGAAGCGCCTCGCGGGTCTGCTCGGCGCGGCTCGCGACGAGTGGCTGATCTCGTCGGCGCACGACGTGTCGGAGGGTGGCCTCGCACAGGCACTCGCCGAGGGCGTCTCGCGCTTCGGCGTCGGCGCACGCGTCTGGCTCAACGAGATCATCGAGCGCGACGGTGTGGATGCCGCATCCGCCCTGTTCTCGGAGTCGACCGGACGCGTCATCGTGACCGTTCCGCGCGAGGACGACGTGAAGTTCCGCGGACTCTGCGAAGGTCGCGACTACCCGGTGATGCGCATCGGCGTGACCGACTCCGAGGGCGCGAAGCTCGAGGTGCAGGACGTCTTCACGGTTCCCGTCGCCGAGATCCGCGAGCGTTCGCAGGCCACCCTGCCCGCAGCCTTCGGCCCTACCGTCAGCGAGCCGGTCAGCGCATGAGCGGTGACGGGCTGAGCGAGGACTACGGCGACCTCGGCGAGAAGCGCAATCGCCGCCTGCGCATCATCGCCTGGAGCGTCATCATCGCGCTCATCCTCGGTGGCGGCGGCGCGACCGTCATCACGCTGATCCTCGGCTGAGGCGGGCCCCTTCTTCCGGGGCCCTTCTGCCGGCCAGGCTTCGCCGTCGCCTTCTGCACCGGCATCCATGACCTGGACTTCTCCACAGCCCCCGAGAAACGGCGCCCGAATGTAGGCACCCCCGCGAAGGATTCGAGGCATCACAGATCCAAGGGGGATGCCATGACCGAAGCCAAACTCGACCTGATCGCCAAGCTGCTGGCGAAGGCTGAGAGCACGACGCCTGAAGAAGCCGAGGCTCTGACCGAGCACGCCGAACGACTGATCGTGAAGTACGGGATCGAGCAGGCGCAGATCGACGAACGACGAGGGCTCCTGGGGCAGGCGCAGGAGCAGATCGTCACCGAGCGGATGCTGTTCCGCGGCGTCTACGCGAAAGACCTGCGCGAGATCGGGATCGGCGTGGCCAGAGCTCTCGAGACCGTGCGGCCTCTCGTCGGGGAGTTCCCGACGGTCGCCGCCCTCTACCTGGTCGGTCATGCGTCAGACGTGCGACAGGCGCAGACGCTGACCCCGAGCCTCCAGGTGCAGGCCATGGTCGCGATGCGCGAGTGGTGGCTCACGCACCGCGACCTGTATGCCGAGTGTCGTGAGGGCGAGAGGCGAAGAGCGCGTAGCGGATTCATCCGCGGATTCGCAGTGGGTGTCATGAACCGCATCGCCGAGAGTCGACGCGTCGCGGTCGAAGAGAGCAGTGACGGCACCGAGCTCGTGCTCGTCTCCCGTCAGAGCCGGGTTGATGCCGCGATCGGCGAGATGACGACGAAGGCCGCCCGTCCGAGGCGAGGAGCGGATGCGACGTCGTTCGCGTACGGGCATCGATCGGGCTTGGATGCGCAGACGGGTGGCCGGACGGCGGTGGCTCGATGACAGGGAAGACACTCAGCGGTGCCAGCAGCCCCGGGGGCACCCCGGCATCGAGGACCGCTGATGCGGCGATGGCTCTCGGTCCGCTCCGGAGAGCTACCGCGAGAAGAGGAACCGAGTCAGCCGCACGATCGAATCGGGGTCATGGTGCTCACGCCCCAGCGACTCGACGATGATCGCTCCGAGGATCGCTCGTCCGAGCTGCTCGACAGGCGCATCCGCAGCGAGCTGCCCGTCGCGGATGCCGCCGCGGATGCGCTCGGTGAGGTACTTCTCGACACCGAGGCTCTCGCCGAGGTGCGCTCCGACACCGGCATCCTCCGTCGCCGCTGCGACGAGCGAGCGCAGAAGGGCTCCGCCCTCGGGCGCCTCGAGGATAGAGAGCACGCTGCGCAGCCAGGTCTCGACGTCTGCGGCGAGGTCTCCGGTGTCGGGAACGACGAAGTCGACGGGGATGAGTCGGCCTTCGGCGAGGCATTCGCCGATGAGGGCGCCGCGCGACGGCCACCAGCGGTAGATGGTCTGCTTTCCGACCCCTGCCTCTTTCGCGATGCCCTCGATCGTGAGCCGGTCATACCCCTGGTTGTGGAACAGGCGAGAGGTCGCATCGAGGATCGCCTCGCGGGCAGCCGTGCTGCGCACGGGTCCGCTTCGATGCTCGTTCACCACACGTTCAGGATAACCACAGAACACTAGACGAGACGCCCCGTATGATCTATCCGTCTGAAGGAGATCGTTTTGGCTTCACTGCTGTACCGCCTGGGTTCGTTCGCTGCACGCAAGGCGTGGACGGTGATCGTCTCGTGGGTCGTCATCCTCGGTCTGGGTGTCGGCGCCTTCCTCACTCTCGGCGGCACGCTGAGCAACAGCTTCGACATCCCCGGCACCGCCTCGGGCGCAGTCACCGACCAGCTCGCGGAGAAGCTGCCCGACACCGCTGGTGGCACCGGCACGGTGGTCTACCAGACGACCGACGGCTCGGCCTTCACCGAGGAGCAGAAGCAGGAGATCTCGCAGCTCGCAGAGAGCGCCGAGGACCTCGACGGCGTGGCGTCGGTGATCGATCCGTTCGACGCCCGGCAGCAGCAGGCCGATCAGGAGCAGGAGCTCGCGGACGGCGAGGCGCAGATCGCCGACGGTCGGGCCCAGCTCGATGCCGGCCAGACTCAGCTCGATGACGGCCGCGCGCAGCTCGACGCGGGGCTCGAGCAGCTGACCATCGCGCGTTCGCAGGCGGAGGCGGCTGGTGCTCCCGCCGAGCAGCTCGCGGCATTGGACGCACAGATCGACGCCCTGAATGCGCAGGCCGCCGAACTCGACGCGCAGCAGAAAACCATCGACGACTCACGTGCCGAGCTCGACACCAACGCCGAACAGGTCGAGCTCGGATCCACCCTGCTCGACATCACGAACGGCATCGGCGTCGTCTCCGAAGACGGCTCGACCGCGATCGTCAACGTCTCGTTCGAAGACCCCCGCCTCGAACTCTCCGAAGAGGTCAAGCAGGGCACGATCGAGCACTTCGACTCCTCCCCGATCGATGGCGTCGACGTGAACTTCGGCACCGACATCGCGCAGGGGGTTCCCGAGATCTTCGGTGTCGGAGAGGCCATCGGTCTCGCGTTCGCCGCCATCGTGCTGATCGTCATGCTCGGCACCCTCATCGGCGCAGCCCTGCCGATCGTCACGGCTGTGGTCGGCGTGGGCGTCGGAGTGACCGCATCCCTCGCCTTCTCGGGTGTCGTCGACATGGCATCGGTCACCCCGGTGCTGGGTGTGATGCTCGGGCTCGCGGTCGGCATCGACTACTCGCTCTTCATCGTGAACCGGCATCGCAAGCAGCTGCTCAACGGTGTTCCGGTTCGCGAGTCCATCGGCCTCGCCACCGGCACTTCGGGCACCGCTGTCGTGTTCGCCGGCACCACGGTGATCGTGGCACTGCTGGCCCTCAATGTGACGGGCGTGCCGTTCCTCGGGCTCATGGGCACGGTCGGCGCGGTCTGTGTCGCGGTCGCCGTGCTCGTCGCGATCACGCTCGCCCCGGCCATTCTCGGACTCGTCGGCACACGCCTGCTCAGCGGCAAGGCCCGTGCGACGATCGGGCAGCCCCACGCCGCGGGCAAGCCCGTGAAGCAGATGTCCACGCTGCGCGCGATCGTCACCGTGCTCGTGAGCGTGATCGCGCTGCTGATCGTCGCGATCCCCTCGATGTCGATGCGCCTCGGCCTTCCCGACGGTGCGAGCGAGCCCTCCGACTCGACCAGCTACCGCGCGTTCCACGTCGTCGACGAGCAGTTCGGCGAGGGTGCGAACGGGCCGCTGCTCGTCACCGCGACTCTCGACGACGCGGTGAGCGACGACGACCTGCTCGCCACACAGGTCGAGATCGCCCAGAAGATCGCCGAGCAGGACGACGTCGTGGCTGTCGCCCCGATCGCGAGCTCCGACGACAACACCCTGCTCGCGTTCCAGGTGCTCCCCGCAGAGGGCCCTAACAGCGCGTCGACCGAGAAGCTCGTGCAGGACATCCGCGCCCTGCCGCAGCTCGACGGTGGCATCACGCTCGGCGTGGCCGGTCAGGCCGCGACCAACATCGACATCTCCGAGGCACTCGCCGGCGTCCTGCCGCTCTACCTCGTCGTCGTCGTCGGACTCTCGCTGCTCATCATGATCGTGGTGTTCCGCTCACTGCTCGTGCCCATCATCGCGACCGGAGGCTTCGTGCTCTCGCTGTTCGCGACGTACGGCCTGATCGTCGCGGTGTTCCAGTGGGGCTGGGGAGCAGACTTCATCGGCCTGCACAGCACCGGCCCGATCCTGAGCTTCCTGCCGGTGATCCTCGTCGGCATCCTGTTCGGGCTGGCGATGGACTACCAGCTGTTCCTGGCTTCGGGCATGCGCGAGGCGTACGTGCACGGAGCCTCGGCGCGGGATGCCGTCGCGCAGGGCTTCCGCGCCGGCCGCTCGGTCGTCGTCGCTGCGGCGCTCATCATGGTCTCGGTCTTCGGCGGGTTCATCTTCTCGGAGTCGACCATCATCCGCTCGATCGGCTTCGGCCTCGCCTTCGGTGTGCTGCTCGACGCCTTCGTCGTGCGGATGCTGCTCATGCCCGCCCTCATGCACCTGCTCGGCCGCTCGGCCTGGTGGCTGCCGCGGTGGCTCGACCGCATCCTCCCCAACGTCGACATGGAGGGTGCCGCACTCGAGCGCGACCACCCGGGTGTGCGCACAGACACAGTTCAGGTGGTGCCCAGCTCAGAGACCCCGGAAGCGCGCTGACGCCAGGTCGGCCGATCGAATCTCGGGTGGGTGAGCGAATCACCGCGATTCGCCCGCCATCCGGGAATCCCCTCGGCAGAATGCGCAGGAAGGGGGGCGAGGGTCACACCACCATCCCGCGCCAGATCACCTCGACGGCAGCGCGCATGCGGGCGGCGACTGCCGGGTCGTCCATCCGGTCGCCGCGCACGACGATCTGGTAGTACGCGGCGCCGGCGATCGCGTCGAAGCACGCGTCGACGTCGAGATCCGGTCGCAGCTCGCCACGGGCGATACCTGCGCGCAGCGCGTTCAGCAACGGCACCCGTCGCCGCGACACGTGCGACTGCCAGTACGCCTTCTGCAGGGCACGGTCGGCCATCACCAGACGGATGCGCTGACGGAAACGTTCCTCTGCATAACCGGATGCCGCGACCGACAGCGCCGCTCCGTTCTCGCCGAGCCCGAGTCCGTCGAACAGCGCATCGCGAAGATCCACATCGTCCGGGTACTCCGGCGGCACCATGCGACCGACATCGAGCGCTGCAGCGATCAAGGTCGTGAGCGACGGCCATCGGCGGTACAGCGCCGCCCGACTCACTCCGCTCCGCGCGACCACGCGGCTGACCGTCACATCCTCCCCCGCATCGATGATCTCGAGGGTGGCGGCGACGATCAGACCGTCCATGTCTTCATCCCGCGGACGACCCGGGCGACGACGGACCGCCGCCCCGGCATCCACCGGCGCGACCCGGGCGTCCAGATCGACGGTCGTCACGCGGCGAGCGCCCGCTCGCGAAGACGCGCGATCGTGGCATCCGACAGCCCCGCCGCGCGAAGCGGAGCGAGGGCGTCGCCGTGCTGCTCGCGAAGCGTGTCGAGCAGGGTGCGCATCGACACCTCCATCGAGCCTTCGAGCAGCGCGGAGCTCGCACCGGCGGTGTCCGCGTCGAATCCCAGCGCCTTCCACATCGCGCCCATCACGGGCGCGGTGCGCTGCATGATCGCGACCATGTTGCCGCCGGTGAGGGCGTAGTCGGCGACGATGTCGTCATCGGCCGCTCCGAGCGCGAGCAGCAGCATCGCCGCCACCACACCGGTGCGGTCACGCCCGGCGGCGCAGTGGAACGCCGCGGTTCCCGGCGTGTGGGCGATCACGTTCAGTGCCGTGACCAGCTGCGGTGCGGCGACCTCGACCATGCGCAGGTACATCCGCCCCATCGCGTCGTGGGTGAGCTCGGGGGCGTCCCGGTTCATCGACTCCCCGACATCCGCGATCAGTGGCAGGTGGTGGTAGGCCACGGGGTAGTCGGCGAGAGGGCCACGACCGGTCACCGACACCTCGAGCGGCGAGCGCAGGTCGATGATCGCGGTGAGTCCTGCGGCGACCAGCTGTGCGGCCACCTCGGTCGGAACGTACGCGAGGTCGTCGGTGCGGATGGCGAGGCCCTCGCGCAGCACGCCGCCGTCGATCGGGATCCCGCCGAGATCGCGCAGGTTGACGGGTGCGCTGAGCACGAGGTCGATGTCGGCGATGGTCATGTGATTCTCCTTCGGATGAGGGCACTGCCCTGGTCGATCGCCGTGACGAGCACGATGATGCAGATGATGATGGCGCTGAGGTGGCCGTAGTCGTACATGCGCATCGCGGTGGTCAGCTCGAGGCCGATTCCCCCCGCACCGACGAGACCGAGGATGGTCGCGCCGCGCACATTGCCCTCGAACAGCAGCAGTGTGTACGAGGTGAGCAGGGGCGCCGACTGAGGCAGGATGCCGTACTGGATGACCTGCCGCTTCGACGCTCCGACAGCCTCCATGGCGACGACGGGTCCGCGGTCGACCTGCTCCATGGCCTCGGCGAAGATCTTGCCGATGGATCCGATCGACCCGAGGGTCATGGCCAGGATGCCGGCGAAGGGACCGAGCCCGACGGCCGAGACGAACATGAGCGCGAACACGAGGTCGGGGACCGAGCGGATGATGTTCATCACCCAGCGGGTCGGGTAGTAGACACACCGGGGTGCGATGTTCGACGACGCTCCGAACGCGGCGAGCAGCGACAGCACGGCGCCGAGCACCGTGCCGACGACCGCCATCTGGAACGTCTCGAGGAGCAGCGCGAGGATGGTGCCGATCTTCGAGAAGTCCGGCGGGAACAGCCGCGACAGGAACTCGCCCATGTTGACGGCGCCGTCGCCCATCTTGATGAAGTTGAACTCGGCACCGTTGAACGACCAGATCAGCAGCAGCACCGCGATGGGCAGGCCGATCAGGAACCGAGCGCGCGGGATGCGGAAGGCGCGCTCCAGACGTGAGCGCTCCCCCGCATCGAGGGCGGGGCGCGTGGTCGGACGCGGATCAGAGGTGAGCGTCATCGTCGTGCTCCTCGTCGTCGTAGAGCGGTGACAGCGCCGCAGCATCCAACTGCGATGTGGCGCCGGCCACCAGCATCCGCCCGTGCCGCAGTCCGATGATGCGGTCGCTGTGCGCGAGCGCGAGCGGCAGCACATGCAGGCTGACCAACACCGGGATGCCGTCTTCGGTCGCGATCTCGCGCAGCAGTTCGAGCACCGAGTCGGCGAGCTTCGGGTCGAGCGATGCGACGGGCTCATCGGCCAGGATCACCTGGGGCTGCTGCATGAGCGCCCTGGCGATCGCGACGCGCTGCTGCTGGCCGCCCGAGAGCGAGCGTGCGGGAGCGTTCGCCTTGTGCGCGATGCCGACGCGGTCGAGCAGGTCGAGCGCGCGGCGACGATGAGCGCTCGAGAATCCGCCCACGAGGTTGATCGAGCCCGCCCCGTGCAACGCCCCGGTGAGCACGTTCGTCATGACACTGAGTCGCGGGATCAGGTTGAACTGCTGGAACACCTGGCCGACGTCAGACCGCAGCGTGCGCAGCTCGCCTCGGGCGAGGTTGGTGACGTCGTGTCCCGCGACGCGCACCGACCCGGCCGAGATGGGGGCGAAGCCGGTGAGACTGCGCATCAGCGTCGACTTGCCCGAACCCGAAGCGCCGAGCAGCGCGACCATCTCGCCGGGGAACAGGTCGAGGTCGACGCCGTCGAGCACCGTGGTGGTGTCGTACGCGACGCTCAGGTCGCGCACCGACA
>NZ_JASDCU010000024.1 GCF_030407765.1 Microbacterium sp. APC 3901 | reverse complement strand
GGGTCAGAGGATGCGGCCGTCGACGGCGGTCTCGGAGACGGGAACCTGCACGAGCTCGTCGGCGGTGACGCGGAGCGGATCGGCATCCCACACGGCGTAGTCCGCGCGGAATCCGGTCGCGAGCCGCCCGAGGTCGGCATCGCCCTGGGCCGTCGCTGATCCGACCGTGTAGCCGTGCAGCGCCTGGTAGGAGGTGAGGCGCTGCTCCGGCTCGAAGACAGGCGCATCCGGATCTCCGGGCTGTCGCCGAAGCATCGCCCAGGCGAGGCCGATCCTCGCGTCGTTCTGCGCGATCGGCCAGTCCGAACCGAGCGCGACAGGCGCTCCGGCATCCCAGAAGTCACGAACACGCCAGGCATGGGCGGTGCGCTCCGGACCCAGACGACGCGCCCAGTCGTCGACGGCGCCCGCCTTGCGCCACTGCAGATGCAGCGGCTGCATCGAGGCCGTGATGCCGGCCGCAGCGATCCGGGCGAGATCCACGTCATCCGTCGTCTCGAGGTGCTCGATCCGATGCGGGGCGCCGTTCGCAGACCGCACCCCCGCGAGCAGATAGGCGTCCACGGCAGCGGCGACGGCGCGGTCGCCGATGGCGTGCGTCGCGATCTGGAACCCCGCAGCCGCGTACTCGCCGACGGTGCGGATGTAGGCGTCGTGGTCCTTCCAGAACGGCTCGAGCCCCTCGCCCTCGACGTCCGGCTCCTTGAGCCAGGCCGTGCCGGTCTCGACGACGCCGTCGGCGTAGAGCTTCACGAGGCCGCCCCGCCACCGCTCGCCCCGGATGCCGCGGAGGGCGACGTTCTGGGCCATCCGCTCACGATCGAACGAGGGCTCGTGGTCTACTGCCGACACGATGCGGATCGGGAGCCGACCCGTGTCCTCGAGGTCACGCAGCAGCTCGAGCGTGCTGCGCGAGCCGTCCATGATGCATCCGCCGGTGAGCCCCGAGCTGCCGAGGCCGCGCAGCAGCGTGTGGGTCGCGTCGAGGGTCTGCTCGCGCGTGAGCGCCGGGGCGGCGAGGCGCACCGGCTCGTACGCCGACATCTCGCGGAGCTCACCGGTCGGAACGCCGCCGGCGTCCACGACGATGACCGAGTTGTCGGCGAAGGCGCGCGCCTGGGTGATGCCGCCGCGTTCGAGCCCGGCGCGACTCGCGAGCGCCGTATGCCCGTCGTACATCACCAAGAGCGCGGGAAGACCGCGCACGGCTCGCTGGATCGCCGCCGCCGTGCACGGGAGCTCGTGGAAGACGTCGTAGTCGAGGTTCCATCCGCGCACCCACGGATCGGCGTCTTCGCGGAGCGCGCGGTCGGCCTCGGCGCGCAGCGCCCCGAGCAGCGCGCTCGCCTCGGTGATGCCGCCCAGGTCGGCACCGACGGTGAGCTCGAGCCCTTGGATCGGGTGCAGGTGCGCGTCGATCAGTCCGGGGGTGATCGTCACACCGCGACGCTCGCGCACCTCGGTCGACGGCCCGCGCCACTCCGCCACCGTGGAGTCGTCGCCGACGGCGAGCACCCGACCACCTCGGATGGCGAGCGCGGAAGCGAGCGGGCGACGCGGATCCATGGTGATGATCCGCGCACCCGTGATGATCACGTCTGCAGTGACAATGGTCAAGGGGTTCTCCGGGACGAGAGCTCTTAATTGAATAAGTTTCAATAAAGTAGCAGAGAACGGAACCATGACAAAGCAGCAGAGAGGCGCCGGTCGCCCGAGCGCCACCGTGCTCACCGAGGAGAGGATCCTCAGAGCCGCTTTTCGCGTCGCGGCGTCACGCGGACCCGCCCAGTTCACGATGACGGCGTTGGCGCAGTCCCTCGGTGTGCGCCCCTCGGCCCTCTATCACCACTACGCGAACCGCGACGCGGTCGTGCGGGCCATGCGAGGGCGCATCGGCACCCTCACCGACCTCGCCCCTCTGGACAGGGAAGACACGGAAGAGGCTCTGGTGGGCTGGGCGTCCAGCTACCGCGAGGCACTGCTGACCGCCCCCGGCGCCATCACACTGCTGGCCACGCGGCCGATCGACGCCGACAGGGAATCGTTCGTGCAGTATGAGGCCGTCACCGTGCGCCTGCTCTCGGCGGGGTGGCCCGAGGCGAAGATCCTCGACACGATCGTCGCCCTGGAATCGTTCATCATCGGCTCGGCCCTCGACGCGCTCGCGCCTCGAGACAACATGTCACCCGGAGCGTTCGCCGAGGAGTTCCCTCGATACGCGGAGGCGGAGCGCCTGCGCGCGTCCGCCGCCGCCGAGCCTGCGACCGAGACATTCCGCATCGGTCTGCGCGCGCTGATCGCGGGCCTGGCCGCGTGGGCGCGCACCTGAGAACCTCGTCAGAACCTGACACCTGCCCGTAACCGCCGCCGCATAGGCTGTGCACATGGCACACCGCGACAACATCGAATGCTGGCTGACCGACATGGACGGCGTGCTCGTTCATGAGAACGACGCCATCCCCGGGGCATCCGAGCTGCTCGCAGGGTGGGAGCAGAACGAGATCCCCTATCTCGTGCTGACGAACAACTCGATCTTCACGGCTCGCGACCTGTCGGCCCGCCTTCGTGCCAGCGGTCTCATCGTGCCCGAGGAGCGGATCTGGACCTCGGCGCTGGCGACGGCCGACTTCCTCGCGCAGCAGCTGCCCGGAGGCTCGGCGTTCGTGATCGGCGAGGCGGGCATCCTCACGGCCCTGCACGAGGCCGGCTTCATCATGACCGAGACGAACCCTGACTTCGTCGTCGTCGGCGAGACCCGCAACTACTCGTTCGAGGCGATCACCAAGGCGATCCGACTCATCATCAAGGGCGCGCGCTTCATCGTCACGAACCCCGACGCCACCGGACCCTCGGCCGACGGCGTCATGCCCGCCACCGGCGCGATCGCCGCCTTGATCACCAAGGCCACCGGCAAGGAGCCGTATGTCGTCGGCAAGCCGAACCCGATGATGTTCCGCTCGGCCCTCAACAAGATCGGCGCGCACTCGAAGAAGACCGGCATGATCGGCGACCGCATGGACACCGACATCATCGCCGGCATCGAAGCAGGGCTGCACACCGTGCTCGTCATGACGGGCATCAGCGACGAGGCCGAGGTCGAGAAGTACCCGTTCCGCCCCGACGAGATCGTCGACTCGGTCGCCGATCTGCTGCCGACGGTCACTGAGTCGATCCCGACGCTCGACGAGGACTGACGTGGGCGCGCTCGACGAAGGAGAACGGGTCGTCGCAGCGGATGCGGCCGCCTGGCGCGCCTGGCTCGAGGAGCATCATGAGCGCACCTCGGGCGTCTGGCTGTTGAGCGTGCGCGGCCAGAACGACGGCAGGGTCGGATACGACGACGCCGTGCGTCAGGCCCTCTGCTTCGGATGGATCGACGGCCCCGTGCGCACGTTCGACGACGAGACGGTGGGCCAGTGGTTCTCTCCGCGACGTCGCGGCAGCGGATGGGCGGCGACCAACAAGGCCCGACTGCTCGACCTCGAGGCAGACGGGATGCTCGCACCCGCCGGCATCCGCGTGCTCGAGGCCGCCAAGGCCGACGGGTCGTGGACGCTGCTCGACGGCCCGGAGGCGGGGATCGAACCGCCGGAGCTGACCGAGGCGCTGGATGCCGTGCCCGCCGCACGAGCCCACTGGGACGCCTTCCCGAAGTCGGTCAAGAAGTTCGGCCTGACGCACATCGCGATGGCCAAGCGCGCAGAGACGCGATCCGCGCGGATCGCGAAGATCGTGGCGGATGCCGCCGAAGGGAAGCGCCCATGAACCAGTCCGACCTGCTGTTCCTGGTGATCTTCGTGATCCTGCTCAGCTCGCTCACCGTGTTCATCGTGCAGTTCGTCCGATCCCGTCGCCGCGGCGGCAGCGAGGGAGACGGCCGCGCCGGTTGGTGGGAAGGCCCCTGGGACGACGACGACCGCAAGCGCTGAGCCGCCCTCGACCTGTGGATCAGCGCAGCGTCAGGCTGCGCACACGTGCGACCGGTTCCGGCATCCGCAGCGGCCCTGCGCCCGGCGTGATCGTGCCGAGGATACGGGGCTCGCGTGCTCCGGTGCCACCCGGCGTCACCGCAGCGACCCCGTGCATGGTGCACCACCCGATCAGGGCGAACAGGATCGCCTCCTTGCTGTCGACGGGGGCACCGAGCTCGTCGGCGAGCACGACCTCGACGTCGGAGAGCGCATCGCGCAGCCCCTGCATGATCAGCGGGTTGTGACATCCGCCGCCCGAGACGGCCAGGAATCGGATGCCGGCGGCACGCACGTCCTGCGCCACCGTGCGAACGGTGAGCTCGGTGAGAGTGCGGATCAGGTCTGCCGGCGCGATACCGGGCCGCACCCCGTCGACGTGCGCCCGCACGTAGTCGAGGTGGAAGTGCTCCTTGCCCGTGCTCTTCGGAGCGGGGAGCGCGTAGTACGGATCGGAGAGGAGCGCGGTCAGCAGCGCGTCGTCCACCTCTCCGGTGCGCGCGATGGCCGCATCCGCGTCGTACCCGCGCTCGTTCAGCCCTCCGGCGACCACGACGGCGTCGACCAGCGCGTTCGCCGGACCGATGTCGTAGGCCGACAGGCCGTCAGAGCCGACCACGGTCATGTTGGCGATGCCGCCGAGGTTCACGGCCGCCGAGACGCCCGAGCGGCCGCGCAGCAGCAGTTCGTCGAGGAACGAGACCAGCGGAGCCCCGTGGCCGCCGGCTGTGATGTCGCGGATGCGCACGTCCGACACGACCGGCGCGCCCACCCGCTCGGCGATCCAGGCGGGCTGCCCGATCTGCAGCGTGCCGAGAGCGTGGCCGTCGGCGACCCAGTGGAAGACGGTCTGCCCGTGCGTGCACACGGCATCCACTCCCCCGACCGCGTCGGATGCTGCGGCTGCGACCTCGGCGAAGGCCTGACCGATCAGAGTGTCGAGCTCGCAGACCTCGGCGAGCGTCGTGGGCGCAGGCGGCAGTGCAGCGACGAGACGGGCTCGGAGCTCGGGTGCATAGGGGATGCTGTCCTCGTGCAGCACGGTGCCGTGCAGCGCGCCATCGCTCTCCTCGAAGTCCACGACCGTGACGTCGATGCCGTCGTGTGAGGTGCCTGAGAGCAGTCCGAGTACGCGCATGCGTGTTCCTTCCGTCGCCTGCTACGAGCGTAGAGCGGATTTGTTAGGGAGGCGAACGGAAAGCTGGTGCTCTTCTGCACGATCGCCTCCCGGACCGCATTCTTCACACCGTTCGATGAATGACCCGAAATTCCGCAGTCTCCGCTCGACGGGTGCGTAGCATTCTGCGAGACCCCGCCCACCACCCCCAGAATGGGAGCATGTTCGTGTCCGCAGAGACCATCGCGATCGTCCTCAGCGCAGTCGGCCTGCTGCTGGGTCTGGGCGGCGCCATGTTCGCGGGCTTCGCCTGGTGCATCCGCAGATCCGACGGCGTCGAAGAGAGACTCGGCGCCCGCATCGATAGCGTGCGAACCGACCTCGCCGACGTCGAGAAATCGCTCGGCGCCCGAATCGACGGAGTGGAACAGAAACTCACCGCACGCATCGACGGAGTCGAGAAGTCGCTCGGCGCGAGGATCGACGCGATCGCGGTCGACACGACCGATCTCAAGATCGCGATGGCCCGACTCGAAGGGCCACAGCGTCACCTCATCGTCGCGTCGCGCTGACCTGCCCCGCCCTGCTGCGAACGAAAGCGGACGTCAGCGCAGAACGAGTGCCGCGGCGCCGATGAGTGGCCCCTCGTCGCCGAGACCCGAGCGCACGACGCGCGTACGACGCGAGTACTCGTGCGCGGCGCTCGCGGTGAGGGCCTGCTGCACGAGGTCGATGTAGTCGGCCGAGACTCGCGAGAACCCGCCGCCGATCGCGACCATGTCGAGGTCGACGAGGGTCGCGGCATCCGCCAGCGCTTCGCCCACAGCCTTCGCCGATCGCTCGATGGCCGCGCGGGCGATGGCGTCGCCGGCAGCAGCATCCCGCGCCAGGTCTTCACCGGTGGCTCCGGTCCAGCCCTGTTGCTGCGCCCAGGCAGCGCTCGCGGGTCCCGAGGCGATCTCCTCGAGCGTGAGTCCGCCTTCTCGGCGCACCTGGCCCAGGTGGCCGGCATTGCCGGTGGCGCCCGGGATGTACGCGCCGTTGACGACGAACCCTCCCCCGACACCCGTCGAGACGACGATCGAGAGCGATGCGCCGGCACCCTGCGTGGCGCCGAGCCACGACTCCGCGAGAGCGAGAGCGCCGCCGTCGTGGCCGAGAGTCGTCGGGACCTCGCGCCCGAGCACCGCAGACGCGGCGGCGCGCACCGACTCCGCGAGTCCGAAGCCGCGGGCGAGCGGCATGTTCACCGGCACGATGGATCCGGTGCCGCGATCGATCGGCCCTGCGCTGCCTGCCCCCGCGCCGACCAGCTCGGCGTCCGCGGGCAGGGCTGCCAGCGCGTGCGTGACGATCACGAGCACCGCGTCGTGCAGCGACTCGAGCGTCGCCTGGCGTCCGGTCCCCTGACGTGATCGACTGCCGTCGACCAGCACACCGTGCTCGTCGACGAGCGCGGCCTCCATCTTGGTGCCGCCGACGTCGACGGCGAGTGCGTAGCGGGTCACTGGGGGTCGAGTCCGAGGTCGTCGAGGTCGAACGCGGCGCGCCATTCGAGACCCTCGGCTTCGATCGCGGCCTGAGCGCCGGTCTTGCGGTCGACGATCACGGCGACGGCGACGATCTCGGCGCCCTCCTTGCGCAGCGCCTCGACGGCCTTGAGCGCGGACTGGCCGGTGGTCGAGGTGTCTTCGAGCACCACGACGCGCTTGCCCTTGACGTCGGCACCCTCGATCTGGCGACCGCGTCCGTGATCCTTCGGCTCCTTGCGCACGACGAACGCGTCGAGCGGCTTGTCGGCCGCGACCGACGCGTGCAGCACCGAGTTGGCGATCGGGTCGGCACCGAGGGTCAGGCCACCGACCGCGACGACGTCGAGGTCGCCGATCAGGTCGAGCATGATGCGGCCGATCGCGGGGGCCGCGCGGTGGTCGAGGGTGAGCTTGCGCATGTCGACGTAGTACGTCGCCTTCTTGCCGCTCGAGAGGGTGAAGTCTCCGTGGAACACGGCCTCGTCCTTGATCAGGTCGAGGAGGGTCTGGCGGTCAGCGTCGAGTGCGGTCACGGCATCCAGTGTAGGAGGTGGGCCCTAGGCTTGACGCATGCGCTTGGCCACCTGGAACGTCAACTCCATCCGCACCCGTGTCACCCGCACCGTCGAGTTCGCCGTCCGTGAGGACATCGACGTGCTGGCGATGCAGGAGATCAAGTGCAAACCCGAGCAGTTCCCCTACGGGCCGTTCGAAGAAGCCGGCTACCACGTCGAGGTGCACGGCCTGAATCAGTGGAACGGCGTCGCGATCGCGAGCAGGCTGCCGATCACCGACGTGCGCACGGCTTTCGACGGCATGCCGGGGTTCGCCAAGGGGCACGAGGGGCCGGATGCTCCGCTCGAGGCGCGCGCACTGGGCGTGCTCGTCGACGGCGTGCGCGTGTGGAGCCTCTACGTGCCGAACGGACGATCGCTCGACGACCCGCACTACGCCTACAAGCTGCACTGGCTCGAGGCTCTCAAGCAGTCGACCGCGGCAGAGCTGGCGGCGAACCCCGATCTGCCGCTCGCCCTGGTCGGCGACTTCAACATCATCCCGTTCGACGCCGACAACGGCGACCCCGACATCGTCGAGGGTGTCTCGACGCACGTCTCGCCGCAGGAGCGCGAGGCCTTCTTCGCGTTCGGCGAGGCGGGAGTCACCGACGTCGTGCGCCCGCTGCTTCCTGAGGGCTACACGTACTGGGACTACCAGCGTCTGAAGTTCCCCCGCAACGAGGGCATCCGCATCGATTTCATCCTCGGCTCGAAGACGCTGGCAGAGGCGGTCACCGGCGCATCCATCCACCGCGAAGAGCGCAAGGGCGAGCAGCCCAGCGATCATGTTCCCGTGGTCGCCGAGTTCGATCTGGGCGGCGCCGCCGAAGACGACGACGACCTGCCGATGATCTTCTCCTGACCCTTCGACGACCTCAGGGACCCGACGACGTGACGCTCCGCCTGATCGCGACCGATCTCGACGGGACCCTGCTCGACTCCTCGTCGTCGGTCACCCGGCGCACCCGCGCGGCGCTCGACGCGGCGCGGGCACGCGGCATCCACATCGTTCCGGTGACGGCCCGTCAGCCGATCGGCTTGCGCGCGCTCGCGGGTGACGCGGGGTTCGACGGCTGGGCGCTGTGCAGCAACGGCGCCTATGCGACGCACCTCGTCGACGGACGGATGCTGTTCGCCGAAGAGCTTCCGGCAGAGACGATCCGCACCCTGGCCGAGGCGCTGCGCGCCAGCATCCCCGGGCTGCTGTTCGCGAGCGTGCGCGAGGGCGGAGAGACGTTCGTCGCCCAGCACGGCTACGCCGAGATCGCCGACCTCGCCGACCACAAGCGCGATCCGCGCACGATGGGCGGCGTCGAGCTCGATCACGTGCTCGCCGCGCCGAGCCTCAAGCTCGTGATCCGGCATCCGGAGCTCACCCCGACAGCGCTGTTCGACGCGCTGTGCGGGCTCGGGCTGACCGGCTTCGAGGCGACGCTCTCGGGCGCCCCGTTCCTCGAGGTCATGGCCGAGGGCGTCACAAAGGCCACGGGACTGGCTCGTCTCTGCGAGCACCTCGGGATCGAACGCCGCGACGTCATCGCCTTCGGCGACGCCCTCAATGACGTCGAGATGCTGCGCTGGGCCGGCCACGGCGTCGCGATGGCCGGTGCAGACGATGTCGTGCAGGACGCCGCAGACGAGACCGCCGCATCGAACGACGACGACGGGGTGGCGAGGGTGATCGAGCGGATGCTCGGGATCGACTGACGGTCTCCTGCCGCCGCTTCACCCCTCGAACGTCCCGACCTCCGGCACCCGATCCGTTCGTCCGTAGCGCAGCAGCATCACGCCACTGTCGTCGACGACCGGCGGCTCGAGCAGCCGCAGCACCGACGGCATCGCCCCGTCGTCGAAGACCTTCTTGCCCGTGCCGAGCAGGATCGGATACACCCACAGGTTGAGCTCGTCGAACAGCCCCCCGGCGAGCAGCGAGTGCACGAAGTCGATGCTGCCGATCACATGCACCTGGTCATGCTGTGCTCTCAGTTCGGCGATCTCGGCGGCGAGATCGTCTCCGACGCGATGACTGTTCTGCCACGCGAGTGCGATGTCGGCGTTCCGCGACGCGACATACTTCGGCACCCGGTCGAAGAGCCTGCCGATCTCCCCCGACGGGCCGTCGGTGTGATGCGGCCAGTACGACGCGAAGATGTCATACGTGCGGCGGCCGAGCAGCAGCGCGTCGAGCCCCTGCATCCCCTGCGAGACGGTCTCCCCCATGCCCGACGACGGATACCCCGCCTGCCAGCCGCTGAATTCGAACCCCCGGACGGATCCTCGTCGGTGCCGCCCGGGCCCTGCGCGACGCCGTCGAGGGTCATGAAGAGGTCGATCAGAAGGCGTCCGGTCATGGAGTGCTCCCCCTCAGGCAGGGTCGCCGGGCTCCGCGAGGTACGCGTCGGGACCCTGCTCGGCCGCCGCCGGATCCATGTACAGGAACTCGAGCACGTTGCCGTCTGGATCCTCGAGGTCGCGGGAGTACATGAAGCCGTAGTCCTGCGGTTCCTTCGGCTCGGTGCCACCCGCGGCGAGCCCTGCGGCGAGCACGGCATCCACCTCGTCGCGCGAGTCGCGGCTGATCGCGACGAGAACCTGAGCCCCCTCCTTCGGGTCCACGATTGCCTTGTCGGTGAACGTCGAGAAGTACTCGCGGGTGAGCACCATGAAGAAGACGTCGTCGCTCCACACGACGCAGGCGGCGTTCTCATCGGTGAACATCGGATTGATCTCGCAGCCGAGGGCCGTATAGAACGCCTTCGACCGCTCGAGATCGCGCGTGGGCAGATTCACGAAGATCTTGGTCACGATGACTCCTCTGTCGATGCCGTCGCAAGCATGCCCGCGAAAGATCCTCGGCCCGTCAAGACTTCCCACACATCCGGGACGGCACGATCCCCCGCACGGGGGATGCCGCCGCATCCGTGCCGGCTCTACGGTGGGGGGATGCCTGCAGTGCCGTTCACCCGCATCCCCAGCGTCCGCGAGAAGCGGGGTGATCTCGTGCTCGCTGCGGTGATGTTCGTCGGGGCTGTCCTGAGCGCGGCGCTCTCGACGGTGGCCGAGATCTACGGCGACACCAGGGCGGAGCCGTGGACCGCATTGGTCTACGCGGTGGCGGTCACGGCACCCCTCGCCGTGCGTCGACGCTGGCCCGCCCAGGTAGCCATCGCCATCTCCGTGGCGTACTTCCTCGCGATCTCGTTCCAGGTGCCCGAGATCTACGTCGGCAACATCGCCATGTTCGTCTCGCTGTACACGGTCGGCGCGTGGATGAACAACCGCAGAGCAGCGATGATCGTGCGCGTCTCGATCATCGTCGGCATGTTCGTGTGGCTGATCATCACGATGTACCGGCAGGCGATCGAAGAGGCCGACAAGGCTGAGGTGGCAGCCGGGCTCCTCTCGCCCTACCTCGCCTTCATGCTCATCCAGCTGCTGCTGAACGTGCTGTACTTCGGCGGCGCCTACTACTTCGGCGAGCGCTCGTGGCACGCCGCACAGGAGCGTGCGGTGCTCGAGCAGCGCACGGTGGAGCTCGAGCAGGAGCGCGAGGTGACGGCGGCACTGGCCGTGGCTCTCGACCGCGTGCGCATCGCCCGCGAGCTGCATGACGTGGTCGCCCACCATGTGTCGGTGATGGGCGTGCAGGCGGGCGCCGCTCGTCTCGTGATCGATCAGGATCCCGCGAAGTCCAAGAGCATCCTCACCGGGATCGAGGCCTCGGCCCGCGACGCGATCCACGAACTGCGCCAGCTGCTCGAGACCCTCCGCACGCCCGGCGGCGAGACCACGGATGCCGCATCGACGGTGACGCTCGACGACATCCGCTCGCTCGTCGAGGCGTCGACGGAGGCGGGGCTGCCCACGCACTATGTCGTTGTCGGTGAACCGGTGCCCGTGCCCTCGGTCGTGGCCGTGAACCTGTACCGCATCGCCCAGGAGTCGCTCACGAACGCCCGTCGCCACGCCGGCGTCGGCGCCACCGCCGATGTGCGCGTGCGCTACGACGACGCCGGTGTCGAGATCGAGATCGTCAACACCGGCCGCGCCGTGGCTGCACTTCGCCCCGGGTTGGGCCAACTCGGCATGCGCGAGCGTGCAGCGGCATCCGGGGGCACGCTCGACATCGCTCCGCGTCCCTCGGGAGGTCTGCGCGTGCGGGCTCGCGTTCCGCTGACCGGCACCGGCGGCGCGCAGACCGAGCCGGCAGGGTCAGCAGGGCCAGCCGAGCCGCTGATCGAGACGGGCACCCCCTCGTGAGCCAGACCACTGCGCCGATCCGAGTCCTGCTCGTCGACGATCACGCGATGCTGCGCGCCGGATTCCGGACGATCCTCGACACGCAGCCCGACATCACGGTGGTCGGCGAGGCCGCCACGGGCACCGAGGCGGTGGCGCAGGCATCGGCTCTTCGCCCGGACGTCATCACGATGGACGTGCAGATGCCCGACATGGACGGGGTCGAAGCCACCCGACGGATCGTCGCAGACCCGCAGGTCGGTGCGGCCATCGCGATCGTGACGACCTTCGATCGCGACGACTACCTCTATCAGGCGTTGGACGCCGGAGCGAGCGGCTTTCTGCTCAAGAACGCCGGCGCGGAGGATCTCATCGCGGCGGTTCGCGCTCTCGCGGCGGGCGACGGGATGCTGGCGCCCGAGGTCACGCGCCGGGTGCTGGCGCGGTTCACCACAGCGTCCACCACAGCGTCCACCACGGCATCCACGCCGACCTCCACCCCGACGCCGTCGCGGGTCGACGCGACCGTGCTCGCCGACCCGCTCACCGAGCGCGAGGCCGAGGTGCTGGTGCTGCTGGCCGACGCCCGCAGCAACGCCGAGATCGCCGGCGCCCTGTTCATCGGAGAGGCCACCGTGAAGACCCACGTCTCGCGGATCCTGCAGAAGCTCGGCGCGCGAGACCGCGTACAGGCCGTCGTACTGGCGCACCGCATGGGACTCACGTAACGCCGGCCCCGATACCCTCGGATCCATGACCACCGCCGCACCGCTCTCCCGTCCGATCCTGGCCGGGGTGGTCACCGCACTGGTCGGATTCACGAGTTCGTTCGCCGTCGTGCTCACGGGCCTCGGCGCCGTGGGTGCCACGCCCGCGCAGGCGGCCAGCGGGCTGCTCGCCGTCAGCCTCACGATGGGCCTCGCCTGCATCGTGCTCGCCTGGCGGTATCGGATGCCGATCACCGTCGCCTGGTCGACGCCGGGCGCCGCGCTGCTCGCCGCGACCGGAGTGGTCGACGGCGGATGGTCGGCCGCCGTCGGCGCTTTCCTGGTCGCGGCCGCGCTGATTCTGTTCACCGCACTCTGGCCGGCGCTCGGCGCGCTGATCGCCCGCATCCCCCCGTCGATCGCGCAGGCGATGCTCGCCGGGGTGCTTCTGCCCCTGTGCCTCGCGCCGATCACCGGACTCGTGGCGAACCCGTGGGGCGTGGTTCCCGTCGTGCTGACGTGGCTGGTCTTCGCACGCCTCGCGCCGCGGTGGGCCGTGCCGCTCGCCTTCGTCGCCGCAGCGGTGGTGGTGGCCGTCTCGCTGGTGCAGGAGCGCTCGGCAGTCGACGCCGGGCTTCTCGCGCCCCGGATCGAGCTCACCGCCCCGACCTTCACGGTCGGAACTCTCGTCGGTCTGGCGCTGCCCCTGTTCATCGTCACGATGGCTTCGCAGAACGTGCCGGGCATCGCCATCATGCGTAGCTTCGGCTACGAGGTGCCCTGGCGCCCTGCGATGCTCGTGACGGGTGTCGGAACGGCGCTCGGCGCGACGGCCGGCGGCCATGCCATCAACCTCGCAGCGATCAGCGCCGCCCTCGCCGCCTCACCCGACGCCGACCCCGATCCGAAGCGGCGCTGGGTCGCCGGCGTCTCGACCGGGGTCTCGTACCTGGTGCTGGGCGGCTTCTCGGCGGCCTTCGCCACGCTCGTGCTCCTGGCTCCCGAGGCGGTGATCCCCGCGGTGGCAGGGCTCGCGCTGTTCGCCGCCTTCGGGTCTTCCGTGCAGCAGGCGATCGACGACCCCGGCGAGCGCATCCCGGCGGTCGTGACCTTCCTGGTCGCGGCATCCGGCGTCGCGGTGCTGGGAGTCAGCGCCGCCTTCTGGGCTCTCGTCGCGGGCCTCGTCGTGCGCACGGTGCTGCATGCCGGTCGTCGCTGACACCGGTCGCGCGTCGACATCGACGGCGCCGACACCGCACGCAGCGCCCTCGGCTACCGTGGACGCGTGACAGTTCCCACGCCTGCTCCTGCGCCGTCGGCCGGCGCGCCAGCCGGATTCTTCGACGCACGCGCACTGCTCGACCCGGTGAACCCCGCCGAGGTCGACGCCTTCGCACGATCGCAGCGCGCGGCCAACCCCACCCCGGCCGGCCGGATCATCGCCTGGGTGGTCGCGGGGTTCGCCCTGCTGTGCGTCGTGCCGGTGATCGGGATCATGATCCTGGGTCTGGGCTATGCGATCGGACGCGAGACGGGGGTGGCGGTCGCCGCGCTCATCGGACTGGTGCTGCTCGCGGGCCTCGTCGTCGGCATCGTGATGCTCGTGCGCCGCAGCATCCGCCTGCGCAATCTCACCCGGTTCCGCCTCGCTCGCTTCGCCGGGGCGAACGCGATGAGCTACATCGAGAGGATCGACGACCCGCCGCTGCCCGGCATGATCTTCTCATCGGGGTCGAGCCGGATGTCGACCGATGTGCTGCGCGGCGCCGAACCGCGCTTCGTCGAGTTCGGCAACTACCAGTACACGACCAGCAACGGCAAGCAGTCGACGACCCATCGCTGGGGATACGTCGCCGTCAAGCTCGACGTACCGCTGCCGAACATCGTGCTCGACGCGCTCGGCAACAACACCCTCGGCAGCACCCTCGCGGCCGCGTTCAGAAGCGACCAGCGGCTCTCGCTCGAGGGCGACTTCGACCGATACTTCTCGCTGTACTGCCCGGCCGGGTACGAGGTCGACGCTCTGTATCTGTTCACCCCCGACGTCATGGCACGGTTCATCGACCACGCGGCGCAGCTCGACGTCGAGATCGTCGACGACTGGCTCTTCCTCTACGCACGTCGCAACGTGTCGACGCTCGACCCCGCGACCTGGGCATGGCTCTTCGGCGCGGTCGGGGCGCTGCTCACCAAGCTCGACCAGTGGGCGCGCTGGCGCGACGATCGGCTGCGTCTCGCCGCCCAGCATCCGCCCCTCCCGGCGTACGGATCCCCGTCTCCGGCCCCTGCCGGAGCACCCGCCCTGCCGTTCGCCGCTCCGACGGGGATGCTGACCCCTCCGCCCATCGGCGTCGCCCCGCCCGGGCAGCGCCTCAAGCGACGCAGCCCCTGGCTGATCGTCGGGATCATCCTGGGGGTCACGTTCGTCGTGACGATGGCGCCTTTCGCGCTCGGCATCTTCTCGGTGCTGTTCCTGCGCTGAGCGCGTCGCTCTCCCCCGCGCGCTTCCCCGCTCTCCCCCGCACGGCTGACGACTGCCCATGCGGCGCACTCGCAGATCCCCCGCACAGATCCGCCACAGGGGGGATGCCGAGGCCGAGCACCTCGCCATAGCGTGAGGGCATGACCACAGGAAAGCTCGTACTCATCGGCATCACCAAGAGCTACGGCTCGCGGCGCGTGCTCGACGACGTCTCGTTCGAGGTGTCCCCCGGGCGCCTCACCGGGTTCGTCGGCGGCAACGGCGCCGGCAAGACCACGACCATGCGCATCGTCCTCGGGCTGCTCGGGTCCGACGGCGGACGCGTCGAACTCGACGGCGTCGCCCTGACCAGCGCAGACCGCCGCCTCTTCGGCTACATGCCCGAGGAGCGTGGCCTGTATCCGAAGATGAAGGTGCTCGAGCAGATCGTGTACCTCGCCCGGCTGCACGGGATGAGCAAGACGGATGCCGCGACACGCGCGACCGCCCTGCTCACCGAGCTCGGACTCGAGGAGCGCCTGAACGACACGATCGAGTCGCTGTCGCTGGGCAACCAGCAGCGTGCGCAGATCGCGGCAGCCCTCGTGCACGACCCCGAGGTGCTGATCCTCGACGAGCCGTTCTCGGGTCTCGACCCGCTCGCGGTCGATGTGGTCGCGTCCGTGCTGCAGGCGAGCGCCGCCAAGGGCGCGTCGATCCTGTTCTCATCGCACCAGCTCGATGTGGTCGAGCGGCTCTGCGACGACCTCGTGATCCTCGCCGGTGGCACGATCCGTGCGTCCGGCTCCCGTGACGGGCTGCGGGCACAGCACGCCGGCAATCGATACGAGCTGATCTCCGCAGGGGATGCCGGATGGCTGCGCGCCGAGCCCGGCGTCACGGTGGTCGACTTCGAGGGCGGCTACGCCCTGTTCGACGCGGACGACGCCGACACCGCCCAGCGCGTCCTGCGCACCGCCGTCGAACGCGGTGATGTCGCCAGCTTCGCGCCCAAGCATCCGTCCCTCGCCCAGATCTTCAAGGAGGTCATCCAGTGAGCACCTCGCACACCACCGGCTCGCCGTCGCAGGCATCGCTGATCTGGCTCGTCGCCGAGCGCGAGATCGGATCGAAGCTGCGCAGCAAGGCCTTTCTGATCTCCACCGGCATCCTGCTGATCCTCGCCCTCGCCGCCATCGTGATCGGCGGCTTCGCGAGCAAGGACACCGATGCGATGCCCGTGGCCGTCACCTCGGAGACGGCATCCGCAGTGTCTGCCCTTCCCGATATCGAGATCACCGAGGTGGCGGATGAGGCCGCAGCCGAAGAGCTCGTGCGCTCGGAGAAGGTCGATGCCGCGGTCGTCCCCGGCGAGGGCCCGACCGGTGTCACGATCGTCGCTCTCAAGGACGCGCCGACCGGTCTCGTGTCTGCGCTCTCACAGGCGCCGGACGTCGAGATCCTCGAACCGGCGACGACGAACCCGCTGCTGCGGTACTTCATCGCGATCGCGTTCGGCGCCGTCTTCATGGGCGCCGCGGCGACCTTCGGCGGCACGATCGCGCAGAGTGTGGTCGAAGAGAAGCAGACCCGCGTCGTCGAGATCCTGCTGTCGACCATCTCGGCGCGCACCCTGCTCGCCGGCAAGGTGATCGGCAACACGATCCTCGCGATGGGGCAGATCCTGGCGCTGGCGGCGGTCGCGACGATAGGACTCATAGCGACCGGTCAACGCGAGGTGCTGTCTACTCTCGGCGCCCCCATCATCTGGTTCGCCGTGTTCTTCCTGTTCGGGTTCATCCTGCTCGCTGCACTGTTCGCCGCCGCCGCATCGATGGTCTCGCGCCAGGAGGACATCGGCTCGACCACGACCCCGATCACGATGCTGATCATGGCGCCGTACATCCTGGTGATCTTCTTCAACGACAACCCGCTGGTGCTGACGATCATGTCGTACGTGCCGTTCTCGGCTCCGGTCGGCATGCCGATGCGACTGTTCGTGGGCGAAGCGCAGTGGTGGGAGCCCCTGCTCAGCCTCGTGATCCTGCTCGCCAGCTGCGTCGCGGCGATCATGATCGGCGCGAAGATCTACGAGAACTCGCTGCTCCGCATGGGCAGCCGGGTCAAGCTGGGCGAGGCGCTGCGCGGCTGATCACAGCCCCGCGTCCCTGACGCCCACTCCGACGACGAGGCTCCACCCGGCAGACATCTGCAGGGTGGGGCCTCGTCGTTCAGATGATCAGGCCCAGGGTCAGATCAGGCCGTCCGACAGGGTGGTGGGGTTGCCGAACCGGTGGTTGGTGATCGACACGGCCTGCTCGTGCAGGAACGGCAGCATCTCGACGCGTCCGGCACCCGTGACGGCGTGCGACCAGACGGCGACATCCGGAGTCCCGCCGAGCGCCTCGAACAGCGCAGACGCGTCGCCGCCGACGAGGCGCACGCGCTGCCAGCTGTGCTCGGCCTTCGCCGCGACCTTCGCATAGCGCTTGACCCAGGCGGCGTCGCTCTCGATCTTCGGAGTCACGCCCTGGGCGCGCAGCGCCTTCTCGACCCGCGAGGGCAGAGCGGACGCCGACACCGTGAACGGGCTGCCGCTGCGCAGGGCCGCGGCGATCACTCGGATGCCGTCGGCGAGCGGTGCGTCCTCGGCGACGCGCACGTCGACGGCGACCGGGCGGTACCGGAACACGTTGCGCTCGACGCCGAGACCCGACTTGTCGCTCACGGCACCGAACTCGTCGACCCAGGCGCGCTCGTCGGAGGCGGCCGCACGGTGCAGCCACTCGATCTCGACGGCGCCGAGGTCGGAGCCGGCCGCACTGAGCACCGCCTCGACCGAGGGGTTCACCGCAGCCCCGGGCGCCGCGGCGGGGAGCTCGGCCGGAGTCCACTCGCCGAGACCGAACAGGTAGTTCGGGCCACCGGCCTTGGCGCCGGCGCCGACCGCCGACCGCTTCCAGCCGCCGAACGGCTGGCGCTGCACGATCGCACCGGTGATCCCGCGGTTGACGTAGAGGTTGCCGGCTTCGACCTGGTCGAGCCAGGTGGCGACCTCGTCGGAGTCGAGCGAGTGGATGCCGGCGGTGAGGCCGTAGTCCACCGCGTTCTGCAGGCGGATCGCCTCGTCGAGGTCCTTGGCGTGCATGATGCCGAGCACGGGTCCGAAGAACTCCGTCAGGTGCGTGGTCGACCCCGGAGCGACGCCGATCTTGACACCCGGTGTCCACTGCCTGCCCTCGTCGTCGAGCTTCTTCGGCTCGACGAGCCAGCGCTCGCCCCGCTCGAGGGTCGTCAGGGCGGTGAGCAGCTTGCCGTTCGCCGGCTCGATGATCGGGCCCATCTGCGTGGCCGGGTCGTCGGGCAGACCGACGCGCATCGACGTGACCGCGTCGACGAGCTGGCGCTCGAACCGCTGTGAGTCGGCGACCGAGCCGACGAGGATCGCGAGGGATGCCGCGGAGCACTTCTGCCCCGCGTGTCCGAAGGCGCTTCGGGCGACGTCGGCGGCGGCGAGGTCGAGGTCGGCCGACGGCGTGACGATGATCGCGTTCTTGCCGCTGGTCTCGGCGAGCAGCGGCAGGTCGGAGCGGAACGAGCGGAACAGCTGCGCCGTCTCGTATGCACCGGTGAGGATCACGCGGTCGACCTCGGGGCTGGCGACGAGGCGGGTGCCGAGGTCGCGGTTCGCGAGATCGACCAGTGCGAGCAGATCGCGCGGAACGCCTGCAGCCCACAGCGCCTCGACCATGACCGCGCCGCAGCGCTGCGTCAACTTGGCCGGCTTGATGATCACGCCCGATCCGGAGGCGAGACCCGCGAGCACACCACCGGCGGGGATCGCGACCGGGAAGTTCCACGGCGGGGTGACGACGGTCACCTTCGACGGCACGAACTCGGCGCCCGAGATGTTCTCGAGGTCGAGGGCGCGCTCGGCGTAGTAGTGCGCGAAGTCGATCGCCTCCGAGACTTCGGGGTCGGCCTCGGCGATGGTCTTGCCCGCCTCGTGCGCCATGATCTCGATCAGCTGTCCGCGGCGCGCGGCGAGCTCGTCGCCCGCGCGGTGCAGCACGGCGGCGCGCTCCGCGGCCGGAAGCGCCGCCCATCGAGCGGCGGCGGCGGATGCGGAGGCGAAGATCCCGTCGAGCTCGTCGGTCGTCTCGACCTTGGCCAGCGCGATCGAGTCCAGACCCAGCGTCGAATCGACCGAGCGCTGCAGGATCTCGCGACCCCAGGTGCGGTTCACGGCGATCGCCGGGTCGCTGTCGGGCTGGTTCTCGAAGCCGGTGGTCGCGACCTCACCCGCACCGGCGGCCGCCTCGGCTGCGCGGTCCTGCACGCGGTTCGACAAGGGCACCGAACGGTCGGCCTCGAGGCCGGCGAGCGAGCGCTCGAAACGCTCGCGCTCACGGCTGAGCAGCGCCGGGTCGGAGGCCAGCTCGAACACGGCCGACATGAAGTTCTCCGGGCTGGCGTTCTCTTCGAGGCGACGCACGAGGTACGCGATGGCCACGTCGAACTCGGCCGGGTTCACCACGGGCGTGTAGAGCAGCAGCTGGCCGACGTCCTTGCGGACGGCCTCCGCCTGGCCCGTCGCCATGCCGAGGAGCATCTCGTATTCGACGGCATCCGTCACTCCGCGCGCCTGCGCGAGCAGCCACGTGTAGGCGATGTCGAAGAGGTTGTGCCCGGCGACACCGATGCGCACGGCATCCAGTCGCTCCGGCGTCATCGACCAGTCGAGCACCCGCTTGTAGTTCGTGTCGGAGTCCTGCTTGGTGCCGTAGGTGGCCAGCGGCCAGCCGTGCACCTTCGAGTCGACCTCTTCCATCGCCAGGTTCGCACCCTTGACGACGCGCACCTTGATCGGTGCCCCGCCCTTCGCACGCCGAGCGGCGGCCCACTCCTGCAGCTGCTGCATCGCACCGAGCGCATCGGGCAGATAGGCCTGCAGCACGATTCCGGCCTCGAGGTTCTCGAGCCCCGGCTGGTCGAGGATGCTGGTGAACGCCGCGATCGTCAGGTCGAGGTCGCGGAACTCCTCCATGTCGAGGTTGATGAACTTGGTCTTGCCTGCGGCCTCCGACGTCGCGGCGAGCTCATAGAGCGGCTTGAGCTTCTCGACCACGTCGGCGACGGCCTCGTCGAACGACCACATCGACAGCTGGCTCACGACGCTCGACACCTTGATCGACACGTAGTCGACGTCCTTGCGGGCGAGGAAGTCGTAGGTGCCCTGCAGGCGACGGCCGGCCTCGCGCTCACCGAGCACGGCCTCGCCGAGGAGGTTGAGGTTGAGGCGGTTTCCGGTCTTGCGCAGCTTCGCGATCGCGGGGCCGAGCTTCGACGGGGTCGCGTCGAGCACGAGGTGCCCGACCATGGCGCGCAGCACGCGGCGCGAGATCGGCACCACGACGCCGGGGAGCTTCGGCGCCCAGAACCCGCCCGTCTTGATGGCGGCCCGCAGGTATCCGGGCAGCAGCGTCGGGGTGATCGCCGAGAGGTCGGCGAGCGCGCGTCCGGCGACGCTGAGGTCTTCCGGACGCATCACGCCGTCGACGAAACCGACCGTGAACGCGAGCCCGTTCGGGTCCTTGAGCACCTCAGACAGTCGCTGGGCGGCGGGCTCGACCGGGTGGGTCTCGCTCTCGGTGAGCCAGCGCTGCACGAGGGCGGCGACCTCTTCGGTGCGGGGTGCGGCGCCGCGGGGGGTGGCGTCGGGGGTGGTGGTGTCGGCGGCGACAGTCATCGGGGTACCTTCCAGGGGGATCGCACACCCGGGTACGTGTGCGGCTCGATCATTCTCAGGCGCGCGAGTAGGCTACGTCTATCAACCGATTCGTGAGCATTCTGTTCAGCCAGAGTGAACGATGACGACCCTGTGGAAAGGGAGCGGATGCTCGACGTCAACCGACTGCGGATGCTGGTCGAACTGTCCCGTCGAGGCACCCTCTCAGCCGTGGCCGACGCCCTCTCGTACAGCAAGGCCTCGGTGTCTCAGCAGCTGAGCGCGCTCGAACGGGACGTCGGAGTTCCGCTGCTCCGCCGCGTCGGACGCGGGGTGCAGTTCACCCCGCAGGGCAACGTGCTCGTGGCGGAGGCCGTCGGCATCCTCGATCAGCTCGAGCACGCCGAGGTCGCCGTCGCCGAATCGCTGACCGAGGTGACCGGCACGGTGCACATCGCCGTCTTCCAGTCCACGGCGCACTCCCTGCTGCCCGGCGCGCTCAACACGCTGCGCGAGCAGCATCCGGCCCTCCGCGTCGAGGTCACCGAGAGCGACCCCGAGACCGGGCTCGTGGGCGTCTCGAGCCGAGACTTCGACCTGATCCTCGCCGAGCAGTATCCCGGACGCACCCGCCCGATCCATGCCGACCTCGACCGGGTGGTGCTCGTGCACGACTCGATCGCGCTGGCCCGGCGCCCCGGAACACCCGAGACCGCGGATCCCACAGCTGCGGATGCCACAGCGGCCCTGTGGTCGACGAGCGACGAGCCGTGGGTGCTCGAGCCGGCGGGCACGGCGTCACGAGCCTGGGCCGAGCAACTGTGCCGCACCGCCGGCTTCGAGCCCGATGTGCGCTTCGAGGTGGCCGACCTCACGGCGCACGTGCGGCTGATCCGTGCAGGACTCGCGGTCGGCCTGCTGCCCGAGCTCGTGTGGGCCGGCGAGGCGCCCACTGTCGCGCTGACGCCTCTGCCGGATGAGCCGCGTCGGGAGATCTTTTCCTCCGCCCGCCGGGTGTCGGCCGCGGCCCCGTCGATCCGCGCGGTGCGCCGCGCGCTGGCATCCGCCGCCTCCCGCAACCTGCTGGACTGAGCCGCCTGCCCGTCGCCGGCATTCAGCCCCGGGCAACCGAACACCATCGGGAATATGCGTTCACATGCATCTGTTGAGGTCGTCGTACGCGGACGAAGGAGTCCGATCGACTCCTTTCCGAAAGGCACCTCCGTGAGCACTCCCGTGATCGACCGCACCGCCCCCACCGAGCACCCCGTGCTCGACGTCCTCGCCGGACGCTGGAGCCCCCGCGCCTATGACGCGGAGAACGCGATCGACGACGCCAAGCTGAACGCCGCCCTCGAGGCCGCGCGCTGGTCTCCGTCGGCCTACAACCTGCAGCCGTGGCGGTTCGTCGTGGCTCGGCGCGGCACCGCGCTGTTCGACCAGGTCGTCGACTCCCTCGTCGAGTTCAACCAGCTCTGGGCCTCGAAGGCCTCTGCTCTCGTCGTCGCGATCGCCGAGACCGAGTCCGAAGACGGCAAGGCCATCAGCCACGCGGTCTACGACCTCGGCCAGGCCGTGGCGCACTTCTCGGTGCAGGCACATCACGAGGGTCTGCTCGTTCACCAGATGAGCGGCTTCGACCCCGAGGCCGTCCGCGAGTTCGCCGACCTGTCGCCGCGGTTCTCCGCCATCACCGTGATCGCCGTCGGCGAGCTCGGCGACGCCTCGGGTCTTCCCGAGGGTCTCCAGCAGGGCGAGACCGCACCGCGCGTCCGCCGCCCGATCGGCGAGACGGTGATCCTCAGCGCCTGACGCTGCGCCTGACGCAGCAGTCGCTCCCGTCCGGGAGCACACAAGAGGGGCGGATGCCATGGCATCCGTCCCTCTTGTCGCACCCGGCTCTAGTCGTCGAGCAGCTCGGCCTCGATCACCTCGTCGTCGTCACCGGACCCGAGGTCGGGCTCGGGCTCGGGCGACGTGGACGTGAGCACGAGACCCGCGCCGTCGACCGCGACATCGACCCTCACCAGATCGCCGTCATGCACGCCGCCCGACAGCAGAGCGGTGGCGAGCTTGTTCTGCACCTCGGTCTGGATGAGACGTCGCAGCGGACGAGCGCCGAACATCGGATCGTAGCCGCGTTCGGCGAGCCACGACCGGGCGTCGGGTGTGACCGCCAGGGTGAGCCGACGATCGCGCAGCCGGTCGTGCAGCTGATCGATCGACAGCTCGACGATCTGGGCGAGGTCGTCTTGGCTGAGTGCCGAGAACATCACGATGTCGTCGAGACGGTTGAGAAACTCGGGCCGGAAGGCCTGGTGCACGAGAGCCATCACCTGTTCGCGCTTCTCATCGGGCGACAGCGTCGGGTCGATGAGGATCGGCGAACCGAGGTTCGAGGTCAGGATCAGGATGACGTTCGTGAAGTCGACCGTCCGCCCCTGACCGTCGGTGAGACGACCGTCGTCGAGAACCTGCAGCAGCACGTCGAACACCTCGGGGTGCGCCTTCTCGACCTCGTCGAGCAGCACGACGCTGTACGGACGCCGCCGCACGGCCTCGGTCAGCTGACCGCCCTGCTCGTAGCCGACGTATCCGGGAGGGGCGCCGACGAGCCTCGAGACGGAGTGCTTCTCGCCGTACTCCGACATGTCGATGCGCACCATGGCGCGCTCGTCATCGAAGAGGAAGTCGGCAAGGGCCTTCGCGAGCTCGGTCTTTCCGACGCCGGTGGGCCCCAGGAACAGGAACGATCCGGTCGGGCGACCGGGGTCGCTGATGCCCGCCCGCGAACGACGGACTGCGTCGGACACCGCCTTGACGGCATCCTTCTGCCCGATGAGGCGCTTGCCGAGCTCGGATTCGAGGTGCAGCAGGCGCTCGCTCTCGCCCTGCAGCAGCCGACCGACGGGGATGCCGGTCCACGCGGCGATCACGGCGGCGATGTCTTCATCCGTGACCTGCTCGTTGACCATGCGCCCCTCGGTCGACACCGCGGCCTCGGCCTGCTCGGCCTCGGCGATGTCGCGTTCGAGGCGCTTGATGGTCTCGTATTCGAGCTTCGAGGCACGGGTGTAGTCGGCCTCGCGCATCGCGAGGTCGCGCTGCGTGATCGCGTCGTCGAGCTGCTTCTTGAGATCGCCGACCCGGTTCAGTCCCTGGCGCTCGCGCGCCCAGCGGGCTTCGAGCTCGGCCAGCTGCGCCTCCATGCCGACGAGCTGCTCACGGAGAGCCGCGAGCCGCTCTTTCGACGCGGCATCCTTCTCGCGCTTGAGAGCGAGCTCCTCGAGCTTCATGCGGTCGACCTGGCGTTTGAGCTGGTCGATCTCGACGGGAGACGAGTCGATCTCCATCTTGAGCCGCGACATCGACTCGTCGATCAGGTCGATCGCCTTGTCGGGCAGCTGCCGCGCGGGCAGGTAGCGGTTCGACAGAGCCGCCGCGGCGACCAGAGCGCTGTCGGCGATCGTCACCCCGTGGTGCGCCTCATAGCGCCCCTTGAGTCCGCGCAGGATCGCGATCGTGTCTTCCACCGTGGGCTCGCCGACGTAGACCTGCTGGAAGCGGCGCTCGAGAGCGGCATCCTTCTCGATGAACTCGCGGTACTCGTTGAGGGTCGTCGCGCCGATCAGACGCAGCTCACCCCTGGCGAGCATCGGCTTGAGCATGTTCGAGGCGGCCACCGAGCCTTCGCCGCCGCCCGCGCCCATCAGCACGTGCAGCTCGTCGATGAAGGTGATGATCTGTCCGTCGGACTCGGTGATCTCCTTGAGCACGCTCTTCAGCCGCTCCTCGAACTGCCCGCGGTACATCGCCCCCGCGACGAGGGCCGAGATGTCGAGCGACACCAGCTCTTTGTCCTTGAGCGACTCGGCGACGTCGCCGGCGACGATGCGCTGCGCCAGACCTTCGACGACCGCCGTCTTGCCGACGCCGGGCTCCCCGATCAGCACGGGGTTGTTCTTCGTTCGACGGGTGAGAACCTGGCTGACGCGCCGGATCTCGCTGTCGCGCCCGATCACCGGGTCGAGTTTTCCCTGGCGGGCGCGGTCGGTGAGGTTGATCCCGAACTGCTCGAGGGCGGACTGCTGGTCGTCGTTCTGCGTGCTCTGTGGGCTGGGCATGGGTTCCTCCTGGGGAGACTCCTTCTGATCACTGTCTTGTTGTCATGGTCCGCAAAGTTGAGTGGACGTGACTCAAGTTTAGCGCATACTGCGCACGGCATCCAGGATCGCTCGTGCGACCGCGTGCTTAGAGCCTGACGCGGATGACACGACGGCGCCACCCCCTCCTACGATCTCGACCGCGTTGTCACGCTTCTCGAACCCATGCTCGGCATTCGCGAGATTGACGGCGAGCAGGTCGACGCCCTTGCGCTCGCGCTTGCGGCGAGCGCGAGCGCGGCGTTCCGCAGGATCCTCCGAGGTCTCGGCGGCGAAGGCGACGATCGTCTGCCCCTCCGGGGCTCGGCCATCGGCGCGGGATGCGGCCAGGGCGGCGACCACGTCTTCGTTCTCGACCAGATCGACATGCGTCAGCACGCCCTGCTCCTTCGTGAGCTTGTGCTCCGACACGGTCGCGGGGCGATAGTCGGCGACCGCGGCGGCCATGATCACGATGTCGGCCGCCGGCGCCGCCTGCTTCATCGCATCGGCGAGCTCTGACGCGGTTCCGACCGGGACGACCCGGATGGACGGATGCCGCGCATCGGCGAGCACATCGGTCGAGACGTTCGCGGCGACCAGCGTCACATCCGCCCCCCTCGCGGCCGCATCCGCGGCGAGCGCGATGCCCTGCCGACCGCTCGATCGGTTGCCGAGGAAGCGCACGGGGTCGATCGGCTCACGCGTGCCGCCAGCCGAGACGACGACCTGAAGCCCCTCGAGGTCGCGCGGCGCGAGCAGGGCGAGGGCGGCCTCGAAGATCTGCTCCGGTTCCGACATGCGCCCGGGTCCGCTGTCGCCGCCGGCGAGCTCGCCATCGGCCGGCCCGACGAGATGCGCTCCGCGGGATCTCAGCGTCGCGATGTTGGCCTGCGTGGCGGCATTGCGCCACATCTCGGCGTGCATCGCGGGCGCGAGCAGCACCGGCGCCTCGGTGGCGAGCAGCGTGGTGCCGAGCAGATCGTCGGCGATGCCCGCGGTGATCTTCGCGATCGAGTTGGCCGTCGCGGGGGCGACGACCACGAGGTCGGCCCCCTGGCCCAGCGCGACGTGCCGCACGCGGGCCACGTCGTCGTGCACACTGGTCGTGACCGGATGCCGGCTGAGCGCCTCCCAGGTCGGGGCGCCGACGAATCGGAGCGCGTCCTCGGTCGGGACGACGGTCACATCGTGTCCCGCCTTGGTCAGCAGACGCACCAGGTGCACTGTCTTGTATGCGGCGATGCCACCCGTAACCCCGACGACGATGTTCACGGTTCGATTCTGCCCCAGCATCCGTCGCCGCGGGCCCGAGGCTGCTCGACCCGCTTCTAGACTGAATCCCGTGTGCACCGTGGTGATCGATGTGGCCGGCCCCGAGACCGCGCGACTGCTCGCGGTGCGAGACGAAGACCCGCAGCGCGAGTGGGATGCCCTCGGCGAATGGTGGCCCGACGCGTATCCCGGGGTCTCCGGCATCCGTGACCGGCGAGCAGGCGGCGCCTGGCTCGCGGTGAACCCCGTCGAGCGCCGCCTCGCAGTGCTGCTCAACCGCGCCGATGTGGTCGACCTCGCCGCCGACGTCGCCGTGTCGCGCGGTTCGCTCGCCCTGGAGTCGGTCCTGGGCCGCTCGCCGGTCGCTCCGCTGCCCATGCACGGTTTCAACCTGCTCGAGGTGCGACCGGAGGGGGCGCGCGTGCTGAGCTGGGACGGCGCGGAGCTGCGCGAGACATCGCTCGTGGACGGCATCCACATGATCGCGCACGACGACCTCGATGACCTCGGCACTCCGCGCATCGCGGCCTGGCTGCCCGAGTTCCGCGCTCTGGGCGCGACCGGCGACAGCCTCGACTGGGCAGGCGAGTGGACGACACTGCTCGCCACTTCTGCTCGACTCGACCCAGAGGACGATCGGGCGATCATCCGCGACAACCGTCCGCATGGCTTTCCGACGCAGTCGCTGCTGTACTGCACCGCTTCGGTGACGTCTGACGGGGTCGACGTGGACTATCGCGCACTCCCGAGCCCCGGACACTGGGACCACTGAGAGCAGCACGCTTCACGGCGCTCCTCGGCGCTGTAGCTCATCGGCGGGCTGTTCGCCGGGCGGCTGACCGGTCAGGCCGCCGACGACTCCGCGTCATCCGCACACGAGAAGCGCGCGCGGTAGGCCGTCGGGGTGGTGCCGAGCACCCGCGAGAAGTTCTGCCGCAGCACAGCCGCCGATCCGAAGCCGCACTCGTCGGCGATCTGCTCGAGTGACAGATCGCTGCGCTCGAGCATCCGCTGGGCGTGCAGCACACGCTGTCGAGCGAGCCAGGCCGCAGGAGTCGCACCGTACTCGGCCTTGAACCGGCGCGCGAAGGTGCGGGGAGACATGAGAGCACGGGCCGCGAGCTGTTCGACCCCCAGGTCGTCGCGCAGGTGCCCCACTGCCCAATCCGCGACGGCGGCGAGCGAGTCGTTCCGGGCGACGGGGATGGGGCGGTCGATGAACTGCGCCTGGCCGCCGTCACGCTGGGGCGGCACGACCATGCGTCGGGCGATGCGATTGGTGAGCTCGGCCCCGAGCTCGATGCGCAGCAGGTGCAGGCAGGCGTCGATGCCGGCCGCCGTGCCCGCGCTCGTGATGATCCGGTCGTCCTGCACGAAGAGCACGTCGGGGTCGATCTCGATCTCGGGATACATCTCGGCCATCACCTCGGAGTACATCCAGTGCGTGGTCGCGCGACGCCCGTCGAGCACGCCCGCGGCACCGAGGATGAACGACCCGCTGCAGATGGTCAGCACCCAGGCGCCCCGCGCCACCGCGTGCCGCGCGACGTCGAGGAGCAGGGGATCGATCTCGCCCCAGTATTCACGAGGCACCGGGCAGAACACGACGAGGTCTGCCTCGTACGCGAACGACAGGTCATGCTCGACGTTGATCGAGAAGCCCAGCTTCGACGTCACCACGCCGGGATGGGGCGCGAGAACCCGGAAGTCGAAGTTCGGCACGCCGTCATTCGACCGGTCGAGGCCGAACGCCTCGCACGCGAGGCCGAACTCGAACGGCGCGAATCCGTCTTGCACGATGCAGGCGACCGTCTTCATCATGACTCTCTCCCGGGTTGGCAGTTTTCCTACGAGCAGAGTCTATTCCGCCACTCGTGGCAGATCAAGGGTGATCGTAGCGTTTCTGCCATGATCCTCATCATCGCACTCATGGCCCTCGCCGCGTGGGCTCTCGTCGCCACCGTCATCGAACTCCGCCGCGACGGACATCGACGCGTGCCCACCGACTGGACACGCGTCGCCGAAAGAGACGCCCTCGACGGCACGGAGGTCGGGCACTCCTATCGGTGACCCGAAGCAGGCGACCTCCCCCATCCGGCGGCGCACGCGGCTACGCTCGTGAGCATGAGCGAGCCTCAGCAGCCTCCCGCACAGCCATACGGAACGCCCCCGAACTACGCGGGCTCGCATCATCCGGCACAACCGCCGCAGCCGCCGCAGCCGCCGCAGCCGCCGCAGCCCTCACAGCCGTACACCGGCGAGCCCTACGGGCAGGCGTACGCAGCCCAGCCATATCCGGCGCAGCCGTACCCGGAGCGACAGCGTCCGACCCCCTCGGGGAGCCCAGGACTCGGTCGTATCGCCTTCGTCCTCGCCGTGATCTCGCTCGGGATCGGACTCCTCATCACGCTGTCATATCCGCTGATGTACCGGATGATGGGCGACCCCTCGGCCGTCGGAGCGTTCGGAGCGGTCGGCAACGGGCTCGTGCTGGTCATCGCGGTCGCGGGGCTCGTCCTCGGTCTGATGTCGGTGCGGCGACCGGGCTCGCAGATCCTCGCGGGCATCGCGATCGGCGTCACCGCGTCGCAGCTCGTCGCGATCGTCATCTCGTGGGTGTCGAATCTCCTCTACGCGTTCTCCTTCTGATCATCCGGAGAATCGATGAGCGAGCAGCAGCCCTACACGCAACCCGGCCAGCCCAACGGAGTCGCGGCGCCCCCGTACGGGCCGGGAGCGGGCGCACCGCGCTCGGCAGGCCTCGGCCGCACGGCATTGATCGTCGGCGTGAGCGCCGGGGCGATCGGGCTGCTCTGGCAGCTCGTCACCCCGTTCCTGTACGCGAGCGTCGGCTTCGGTGTCGTCGACCTGCTGTCGAACCTCGTGAACCTGGTCGTGGTGGCAGGCGCAGGCGCCGGCCTGCTGCTCGGACTCATCGCGCTTCGGCGCCCGGCGCCTCACCTGCTCGCGGCAATCGCCATCGGCGTGGGCGGCGGCACCGTCATCGGCACCCTCGTCGCCTGGGTGTCGAACGTGTTCTACTACCTCGGGTTCTGAGCCCGAAGATCAGCCCGCGAGCACACGCTCGTAGACCTCGATCATCGCAGCGGTGCGCGACGACTGCCGGAATGACTCCGAGACTTCGCGCATCGGCTGGGGGGCGATTCCGGTGGCGATGTCGGATGCCGCGCGGCGCAGCGTCTCGACAAGACCCGCCTTCCGCTGTTCCTCGGTGCCGGCGGCTCCGGGAACGGCCCACAGTCCGCCACCGAGCTCTGCCGCGATGTCCGGGTCGCTGATCACCGACGGCGTGCCGAGAGTGGCCGCTTCGAACGGGGTCATGCCCTGCGTCTCGAAGCCGATCGAGGTCTGCACGAGTGCATCGGCGGCGGCGATGCGAGCGAGGGTGTCGGCGTAGCTGAGCCTGCCGGCGAAACTCACGTTCGACAGGCCCGAGACGATCTTCTCGGCGGCGGCGCGCTGCGCACCACCGCCGATGATCTCGAGGTCGGCGTCGACTCCCGACTCGACGAAGGCCTCGAGGAACGGCAGCAGGCGCTTCTCGGGGCTCATGCGTCCGAGCCAGACGAAGCGGGGGCGCCCCGGCGCGCGTTCGGTCGGAGCGGCGGCGAGTGTCGCCTCGCGGATGTCGTCGTCGATGCCGTTCCACACCACGTCGACGGGACTGAAGACTCCGTGCTCTTCGAGGCGACGCGCGAAATGCGTGGAGGGCGCGGTCACAGCCGACGACCCGCTCGCGATGCCCCGGAGAAAGGCCCATCCGTCACTCCCCGACGCCTGCTCGCCCGCGCCCCGCAGCGCGCGACGGCGCCACAGGTTCAACGCTCGGAGCACCGGTCCGTGCAGCGGTGTGACAGCGGCGATCCCGACATCGACGCGGTTGTGCAGCGTGTGGACGACGGGGATGCCGTGGCGAGCCGCATACCGATGACCGATGAAGGCACCCCAGAAGTCGGCCTGCACATGCACCAGGTCGACCGGCGGGCGGTGCGTCATCGCACGGTCGAGCTCGCGGTCGGTGGCACGTCCGGGCCAGCTCATCGAGTACTCACGGTCGGCGGTGATCGGCACGGAAGGCAGATCGACACTCGATGGGTCGGCGATGCGAGGGGCGCGCGCCCCGTGCATCTTCGGCGCGACGACGGTGACCGTGTGTCCGGCCCGCTCGAGGAACTCGCGCTGCAGCCGCATAGACACCTGGGCCCCGCCGAGGGAGTCCAGGTGCTGATCGCCGAAGAAGACGATATGCATGACGCGCGCCGTCACTCGGGAAGCGGCTCGTCGCGGTACAGCGCCTCGAATGTGTCGAGCGTGCGGTTGATGTCGTGGATCGCGACGCCGTCGAGCGATGCCTGCTGCATGCGCGCGTATTCGCTCGGCGATGCGGTGAGCACGTCGGTCAGTCGCGCGGCGAGGGCATCCGCGTTGCCGGGCTCGAACAGGTAGCCGTTCTCGCCGTCGTGCACGAGATGCGGCAGAGCGACGGCATCCGCCGCGACGATCGGCAGCGCCGAGGCCATGGCCTCCATCGTCGCGATCGACTGCAGCTCGGCGATCGAGGCGATCGTGAACACCGAGGCGCGCGACAGCAGCGCACGCAGCTGCTCATCCGTCGTGCGGCCGTGGAAGGTGACGCGGTCGGTGAGTCCCAGCTGACCCGTGAGGTTCTCGAGCTGCTTGCGCTGGTCGCCGCCGCCGACGATGTCGAAGGTCGCATCGAGCGCCGGGTCGAGCTTCGTCATCGCCTCGAGGATCACCTCGACCTGCTTCTCGGCGGTCAGGCGTCCGACGAAGATGATGCGGTTCTTGTCGCGAGGAGCGATCACCGGCGTGTACTGCGTGCGGTCGATGCCGCAGCTGACCGGGATGACGCCCTGAACCTCGACCGTGCGCTCGAGGAAGTCAGCCGCGCGACGCGTCGGCGTGGTGATCGCGCGCGTCAGGGCGAAGGTGCGCTTCGCGTCTCCCCATGCCCAGCGCAGCACGAGGTCATCGACGAACTTGGGCATGGTCGTGTGGTCGAGGATGTTCTCGGCCATCACGTGGTTGGTGGCGATCACCGGTATGCCGCGCTCGTGCGCGATACGCGAGAGACCACGACCGATCACGATGTGCGACTGGATGTGCACGACGTCGGGCTGCACGGTGTCGAAGATCTTGCGGGCGTAGTGCTTCACGCGCCACGGCCAGACGAAGCGCAGCCAGTCGTGGGGCGCCCAGCGCACAGACGGCAGCCGGTGCAGGGTCATCGGCTCTCCCTCGATCACCTCGGTGCGCGGTGCGGCCCGCCGGTAAGCCTGGTTCGGTGCGACGACGTGCACGTCATGACCCCGCTGCACGAGACCGGCGGCGAGGCGCTCGGCGAAGCGGGCGGCGCCGTTGATGTCTGGCCAGAAGGTGTCGCATCCGATCAGGATGCGAAGCGGACGCTGCCCGGAGTCGGGGGCGACGTCGGGAGCACTCGTCGGATCGGAGGTAGAGGAGGACATTCTGCCTTACGGTACGGCGGTCAAAGAGCCCGATCGGGCGCTGGCCACTCTACCCGAGGGGCCTGATCCGACCGCCGAGGCATACCGGCATCCCTCAGCCTCACCCCCTAGCGTGGAGCCATGCGACTGACTGCCGACGCCGACCCCCGACTGTGGATCCCCGTCACCGATTCGCTCGGCTGGAAGGGGCGTCGGCACCGCAAGGCAGCGATACGGATGCTGCTGGGGCAGGTGAACTCTGCGATCGGCGTCACCGAACGCCCGGGTTCGAGGATCGGCGCGTGGGCGATGAGCCAGGCGGCGCCGATGCTGATGCGCCGGGCGGACGGTCGTGTGCTCGTCTGGACCTGGAAGGCGGATCCTGAGCTGGTCGTCGCGATGGCCACCGTGCAGGCGTTGACCCCGCAGGTGCGGGTCGCTCGGGCGTCGATGCCGATGGACTACGACGACACCCAGTCGTTCTCGAGCCGCTGGCTGGGCACGGGAGAGAAGCTCGTGGTGGCGATGCCGCCGTCGCCCGCGTCACCGCCTTTCGCCACCTACACCTGGGACACCGGCACGCATCTGGTGACGCTGACCGCGATGTGCAGCGACCGCGAACGCTTCGGCACTCTCGACGGCGCTCTCGACGACCTGGCGCGCAGCATCCGCGTCGTCGACGAAGTCGCGGGAGGCGAATCACCTGAGGTGCTGAGGCTCGACCCGGCGTGATATCCGCGTGATCGCGCGTCGTTGCCACCCGGGCGCGTGTCGGCCCCACCGGGCTGCGCGTCGGTCCCATCCAGGCGTGCGCGTCGGTCCCATCCAGGCGTGCTCAGACGCGAAGCGGGGTGCGCGGAACCCGACCGGGTGCCGGCAGGCTGAGTCTGGGTGTGTGCCATCGCTGTGCGGGGTCCCACCATGCCGGTCCGCGCACCTGCGGGAGCCCGTCATGCATCCGGATCTCCCACCCCGAGGTGCCGAGGGATCGGTGATGCCACCAGCACAACGGCACACCGTTGTCCGTGTGCGTCGGGCCGCCCCGTGCGTGTTCGGTGACGTGGTGGATCTCGCACCACGACGCCGGGACGTGGCATCCGGGGATCAGGCACTCCTTGTCACGAGCGATGATCGCCCGCCGCTGATGCACGGTGAACACCCGATCCGTCGTCGTGATCCCGACGATCCGACCCTCATCCATGAGCACCCGCTGGATCGCTCCCGAGCACGCGACCTGCGCCGCGACCGAGACGGGCACGT
>NZ_JASDCU010000023.1 GCF_030407765.1 Microbacterium sp. APC 3901 | reverse complement strand
CGGCGCCTCCGCCCCACCCGGAGCTCACGCCCCAGCCGAACACGGCTGGCGCGTTCGCGTTTGTCCCGTGGGGAGGAGAACTGCCTCTGGGGAGGAGGATCCGAGCCGGATCCTCCTCCTGAGGCGCAGATCTCCTCCCGAGCGGCCGGCCTGAGGTGGCCCGAGCGGATGCTGCGCGGCGGCCCTTCGATACGGGAGATCTTCGTCACCGTGACGGGAGAGACCGGTGCCGAGCCCGCCGAGATCGACGGGCGTATCGCCGATGCGTCAGTCTGACCGGGAAGTGCCGGCGCCGATTGCACACGGCCGACGCGTTCGATGTCTGCTCGTCGGGAGGAGATCTGCGCCTGGGGAGGACGTTTCGAGCCTGAACCTCCTCCCGAAGGGGAGTTCTCCTCCCGACGGCGTGGCCCGACGGCGTGGCCCGACGGCGTGGCCCGACGGCGTGGCCCGACGGCGTGGCCCGACGGCGTGGCCCGAGGGCGTGGCCGGAGCGACCCCGAGGGATGGACCGAACGGATGCTGCGCGCCCGGAACGCACTGCGGGCCGAGGCGAAGGCCCCGGCCCGCAGCATCCGCTCGTGGATCAGAGAGGTGCGACGATGTCCTGCTCGACGTCCCACTCGGTGATCTCGAGGGAGGTCTCGATCATCTGGCCGGCGGCCTCGGTGCTGCCGGTCGTCGCCAGCACCACGTAGTCGTCGGTGACCTCGAACACCACGTCGACCGGGACGCCCTGTGCCTCGGACGTGCCGCTCACGAGGTAGACGTCCTGACCCAGGCGGCTGCCGGTTCCGGTGACGGTGAACTCGCCGGTCAGCGCGCCTGCGGCCGTGGCCGGGTCGGTGCCTGCTGCCGTCGCGGCACCGCTGCTGAGCGCGGCGACGATCGGGTCGCTCGAGTTCGGGTCGGCGACCTGCCAGTCGGTCGTGGGCGTCTTGACCCAGGCGTCGTCGCCGATCAGGATCAGCGATCCCATGGGCGTCACCGTCTCGACGGCATCCGTCGCGGGGTTGTACCGCGCGGTCGTGTCCATGCCCAGGATCGACGTCTTGGCCTGGTACCCGGCCGTGTCGGTCATCGCCTCGGTGATGCAGGCGCCGAGCGCGGCGCCGTCGACGGTCGCGCCTTCGGTCAGCTCGGGGCAGTCGGACTCGGGCGCGGCGGTCTCCTCCGCGGCCGCAGTGGGCTCTTCCTCGGCGGGCTCCTCGGCACCCGCGGTGCACCCGGTGAGCAGTACTGTGGCGGTCAGGACGATGCCGACCCCCCATTTGTTGACGCGCATGGCGTTCCCCCTTCGGTCGTGTGCGCGCTGAGTGTCAACCCGCACGCATTCCAGCATGCCAACTGCTCGGAGATACGCGTGGGGGCAGGCCGAAGGTTTCTCCGCTAGACTGTCAAGGTTGTCTGCCATCAGGCGCCCACTCGGGTGGCTCGGCAGATGACGTTCACACACCCTCCTGCTTCCGGGAACGTCCCGGAAGCCGTTCTAGTCCGAAGGAGGTGGGTAAGTGACGCACCAGTACGAACTCATGGTCATTCTGACCCCCGAGATCGACGAGCGCCAGGTCGCCCCTACGCTCGACAAGTTCCTGAAGGTCATCACCAACGATGGTGGCTCGATTGACAAGGTCGACATCTGGGGTAAGCGCCGTCTGGCTTACGAGATCCAGAAGAAGAACGAAGGCATCTACGCCGTCGTCAACTTCACCGCTACCAGCGAGGCCACGCAGGAGCTCGACCGTCAGCTGAAGCTGAACGAGCAGATCATGCGCACCAAGGTCCTCCGTTCTGAGGAAGCTCAGGCGATGGTCGCGTTCGAAGCGAAGCGCACCGAAGAGAAGGCTGCTCGCAAGGCCGCCAAGGCTGCGAAGGCCTGAGTCCGATGGCCGGCGAAACAGTCATCACCGTGGTGGGCAACCTCACGGCCGACCCCGAGCTGCGCTACACGCAGAACGGACTGCCGGTGGCGAACTTCACCATCGCTTCGACGCCTCGGAACTTCGACCGCGCCGCCAACGAGTGGAAGGACGGCGAAGCGCTGTTCCTCCGCGCGTCGGTCTGGCGCGAGTTCGCCGAGCACGTGGCGGGTTCGCTGACCAAGGGCATGCGCGTCATGGCGCAGGGCCGTCTGCGTCAGCGTTCCTACCAGGACCGCGAGGGCAACCAGCGCACCGCTATCGAGCTGGAGGTCGACGAGATCGGCCCCTCGCTTCGGTACGCGACCGCGCAGGTCACCCGTGCGGCGTCGACCGGTGGCGGCGGCGGTGGTGGCGGCGGACAGTCGCGCCCCGCACAGCAGCAGCAGGTGTCGGAAGAGCCGTGGTCAACGCCCGGCTCGTCGACGAGCGCAGATGCCTGGAGCACTCCGGGCAGCTTCGGCGACGACACCCCGTTCTGAAACAACTTCTGGAACCGGGTCCCTGAGCCTGTCGAAGGGCTCGGCATCCGTCTCATCATTAAGGAAAAACAATGGCTGGAAAGTCTAGCGGCGACCGCCGCAAGCCGCGGAAGGGTGGCAAGCCCACCGCTCCCGCGAAGTCGATCCGGGTCGGAGTCATCGATTACAAGGATGTCTCCACCCTCCGCAAGTTCGTCTCGGAGCGCGGCAAGATCCGCGCCCGTCGTATCACCGGTGTTTCGGTGCAGGAGCAGCGTCTGATCGCCACCGCGATCAAGAACGCACGCGAAATGGCACTCCTGCCCTACGCTGGCGCCGGCCGGTAAGGGGTATCGAGATGGCAAAGCTGATTCTCACGAACGAGGTCGCCGGGCTTGGTAGCGCCGGTGACGTGGTCGAGGTCAAGAACGGGTTCGCCCGCAACTACCTCATCCCCAAGGGCTTCGCTACGGCGTGGACTCGCGGTGGCGAAAAGCAGGTCGCTTCGATCCAGGCTGCTCGTCAAGCTCGCGCGATCCACGACCGCGACGAGGCCGTGGCACTGAAGAACTCCCTCGAGGCCACCAAGGTGCGCCTGGCCGTCAAGGCCGGCAACGAGGGTCGCCTCTTCGGTTCGGTCAAGACCGATCACATCGCGGATGCTGTCGCAGCCGCGGGTCTCGGCTCGATCGACAAGCGCAAGGTGCACATCCCGTCGGCGATCAAGTCGACCGGTGAGCACGAGGCCACGGTTCGTCTGCACGACGACGTGACCGCAGTGATCACGCTGCAGGTCGTCGCCGCCAAGTAAGGCACGACACTCTCGAACGCCCTCTGTCCTCCGGGACAGGGGGCGTTCTGCGTTCCCGGCCCGTCGGTGTCTCGGATCGTCTGGTGCCCTCGGCTAGCGGGTGAGACCGAGGTCGGCGGCGCGACGGGGATTCGCCGGCAGCGTCTGATCGACATCGACCGACCGTGACCACCCCTCATCCTCGACGGGGATGCCGCGAGAGACGAGAGCGTGCACGGCGTCGTCGACCCCGTCCACGAAATCTCCTCCGACGTGGGAGCCAGCGACGAGCGAGACGATCACGCAGACAGAGTGCGCGTCGACCGCGCCGATCCAGGTGACGGCGACGCCTCGGGCCGACAGCGGACCGAGCCTGGTCGTGAGGGCCGAGAGCCCGCTTCCGCCGATCAGGACATCGCCGACGACCGACCCCCGTCGGTAGATCCGCTGCACTCCCGCCTCGGCACCAGGCGCGTCTGAGCGGAAATGGGCAGCCCGCATCCCACGGTCGATCTCGACCAGGGCGATGTCGGCGGCATCGGCCGGGATGCGGAAGGTCCGTGCGCCGTTGGCGGCCCACCGCAGGCGGCGGGGATCCTCCGTCACCGCGACACCCGCGGCACCTGCGAGGCGAGCGCCCGTCGACCGCAGCGGTTCTGCATGATGACCTCCCCGGAGAGTCTAGGCGTAGCGCCCGCGCCGTCATCCGAAGCGCTTCGTGCGGGTTCCGGGCGCGACGGATGCCCCGCGCTGGGGACGCGGGGCATCCGTGAACTGTGCGGCATCGCAGACGCGGGCAGGTCTGGGGAACCTGCTCAGGGCATCACGAGACCCGCACACCGACGGTGTCGCATCTCCTCCCCCGAGGACGTCGACACCGTCGGGGTCTGCGGCTACGCCGTCATAGGGCGACGGTGGAGCATTCCGGCTCCGAGGAGGAGCAGGAGTGCGGCGAGGAAGGCGAAGCCGAACGAGGTGGAATCACCGGTGGCGGCGAGTCCCTGTGCCGGGGCGGATGTCGTCACGGCCGCGCCGCCTGCGACAGCTGTCGCAGGCGTGCCGGCGTCGGTGCCGGCTCCCGGTTCTGTGCCGGGAGTCGTGCCGGGATCGGTTCCGGGGTCCGTGCCGGGGTCGGTCCCCGGGTCGGTTCCGGGGTCGGTCCCCGGGTCGGTTCCGGGGTCGGTGCCGGGATCGGTTCCCGGGTCGGTTCCCGGGTCAGTCCCCGGGTCCGTTCCAGGATCGCTCGGGGGAGCCGTGACCGTGCTCTCGCCGACCACGGAGATCGCGTTGCTGCCGATCGTGATCGGAAGAGTCACGGGTGCGGTGACTTGGGTGCCGCCGAGGATTCCGTCGTCACCGGTGGTGGTGCTGCCGGTCGACGGTGCTCCTGCGATGGGTGCGGCGGAGCCTGTTCCGCCGGTGCTCTCGCTGTCTCCGATCACGGAGATCGCGTTGCCGCCGATCGTGACGGGTGCCGTGACGGGTGCGGTCACCTGCGTACCGCTCGCGACGCCGTCGGTACCCGATGTGGACGGCTCTGTGGATCCCTCAGCGCTGCCGCTCGAGGGAGCCGGTGCTGCGGCATCCTGTCCGAGGGACTCGCTGTCTCCGAGCACTGCGATCGAATTGCCCGACACCGTGACCGGTGCGTCGACCTGAATCAGGCCCTGTGTGCCCGACAGCAGACCGTCGTCGCCGTCGGTGGTGATCGCCGGAGCGGGGGCTGGTGCTGTGGCCTGAGGAGCTTCGGCCGGTGCTGCCGACTCGCTCGACGAGTCGCCGAGCAAGGTGATCGCATTGCCGGTCACCGTGACGGGCACGACGACGTCCACGACGGCCTGGGTGCCTGATGCGGCACCGTCGTCTCCGCTCGTCGTCGCTGCCGGAGCCTGTTCGGGCACCGGTTCGGGTGCAGGCGCCGGAGCGGGGGCGGGAGCCGGTGCCTGCTGCGCGGAGGAATCTCCGAGCAGCGAGACGGCGTTGTCGACGATCGTGACGGGCGCCGTGATCGCGGTGTCGGCTTGGGTGCCCGAGAGCAGCCCGTCTTCTCCTGAGGTGTCTGCCGCGTTGGCGGCTGTCGCGCCGAGCAGGGTGATCCCGCCGGCGAGAAGCGTGCCCCACAGGGCCCGCTTGATGTATGTACGCATGATGACCTTCTCCTGACTGGAACTGGGTGTGTCTTGATGGGTGCACGCGAAGAGCATGTGCGCGCGCAGCACGGCATCTGTCGTCCACGAGGAACGACCGGACAACCCGTCAGTCAGGAGAGACGTCGGTGCCGGCGACCAGAGACGTCGGCAAGACGTCGTCGGGTGCGCCGGGGGTGCGCTCCACAGCACGGAGCGCAGAAAGACCCGCGTCGCTGAGGAGCGCGGGGGAGAGTGAGGACGCTCCGCTCGAACCGGCGGAGGAAGAAGGTGCCGCGGGAGCTCCGGCGGGCGGTGCGGACGGCGAGTGCCCTTCGTCGGACTCGGGCACAGTCGTGGCGGGCACGGCGATCGGTGCTGCCGGATGGAGATCGGATGCTGCCGGTTCGGCAGGCTGAAGGCGCGCGACCCCGGCGGAGTACAGGCCTGTCCGCGGATCAGCCTCCGCAGAGGCGACTCCCGCAGGGCTGAAGCCGGGAGGCGTCGCTCCGAGGGCATCGGAGTCGGACTCGGCTGCCGGAATGGCGGGCCATGCGGGAGTGACGCCTGTGATCACCGGAGGTACGGCGTTGTCGACGACCCCGCCGACGACCCCGCCGACGACCCCGCCGATGACGTCGATCACTCCGAGGTCTGCGGTCACGTCGCCGATGATCGGCAGCTCTCCGATCACGTCCGTCACGATCGGCGCCACCGGGGATCCGCCGACGAGATCGATCACGGGAGTGACGACGGTCTCGGTGGTGCCAGCGACGACATCGGTGATCGGATACGTCGCCGGGCCGACGACCGGAACCTGCGCGATCGTCTCCGCGACGTGGTCGACGGTGGGCTGCGCCACGTGCTGCACGGGCTCGACGACCTGGGTGACGACGGGTTCGACGACCTGGGTGACGACGGGTTCGACGACATGGGTGACGACGGGTTCGACGACATGGGTGACGACGGGCTCTACGACCTGGATGACCACGGGCTCGACCACCTGGGCGACCACGGGTGCCGCCGGGGCCACGATCGGGGAGGTCACTGCCGTCACGGTGTCTTCGACGGTCGAGACTGTCTCGCTCGCGACAGAGGAGACGCCGTCGAGCAGCGAATCGTTCGAGCTGTCGTCCGCGCTCGCAGACGACCCGCCCGCGAAGATCGTGATCGCCGCCCATGCGACCGCGCCCAGGCCACCCCAGAGGGCGACAGCCGGAAGGCGGCGCCGGACCGATTGAGCGTTCACGTCGACTTCCCTCCCCCGAGAGCCATCGTTCGTCGTCGACGCACACTGCGTCGATTGCCGGTGACGATACTCCCGGTATATCGCGATGTCTAGAGGGTTCCGCTCGAAAACGACCGCATCTCACGCACATTTCAGAGGGTTGCTCAGTGTGACGCGCCCGGTTGAATCTCGGCTTGACTTTCCCCAGGTTCTACACATCCCCCGCCGGATTCGATCAACCTTCAATGCGCGGTTGAACCACGTTCTCATCCACAGGGTGGGGAAACTGCAAACCCCAGGCCAAGAGGCAAAACGAAAGATCATTTCACGGTACTCCACCGAGTTATCCACATGCGTTCTACACAGACTCTCCGGACTTGTTCGCACGCTTTCCACATAGTTATCCACAGGGCGTGTTGCGACCGAAAACCGCCGCTCGTAGCGTGGTGCAGCGACCCGATGTCGGAAGTGCCTGTTTTGCTGTGCGAACGGTCCTTCTCGAACTGAATCGCATCGAGTGGCCGACGCAGTCGGCGCCGAGCGCACCGGAAGAACGTCGCAGCGAAGGGAGCAGTGTGTCGATCGCCGACATCTCAGAGGAGCGCCTCGGGGGCAAGCGTCCGCCAGAGCGCACGCCCCCGCACGACACGCTCGCGGAACAGAGCGCGCTGGGCGGAATGCTCCTCTCGAAGGATGCTGTCGCCGATGTGATCGAGACGCTCAAGGGCGCTGACTTCTACATCCCCAAGCACGAGCTCATCTTCGAGGCGATCCTGTCGCTCTACTCGCATGGTGAGCCGACGGACGTCGTCGCCGTCACCGACGAGCTCATCAAGACGGGCGAGCTGAGCCGCGCCGGCGGTGCCGACTATCTGCACACGCTCACCTCGATCGTCCCCACCGCAGCGAACGCCGGATACTACGCGGGCATCGTGTCGGAGCGGGCGATCCTGCGTCGTCTGGTCGATGCGGGCACGCGCATCGTGCAGCTCGGCTACGACGGCCAGGGCGACGCGACCGACATCGTCAACAACGCTCAGGCCGAGATCTACTCGATCACCGGCTCCGAGACCGCCGAAGACTACGTGCCGCTGCAGATCGCGGTCGACGCGGCTCTCGAAGAGATCGAGGCAGCCAGCGGCCGCGACGGCTCGATGACGGGTGTGCCGACCGGCTTCAAAGAGCTCGACGAGCTGACGAACGGCCTTCACGGCGGCCAGATGATCGTCGTCGCCGCGCGTCCTGCGATGGGTAAGTCGACGCTCGCGCTCGATTTCGCACGCTCGGCATCCATCGGCCACAACATCCCCTCCGTCTTCTTCTCCCTCGAGATGGGCAAGAGCGAGATCGCGATGCGTCTGCTGAGTGCCGAGGGTCAGATCCCGCTGCAGAACATGCGCAAGGGAAACCTCGACCCTCGCGACTGGACGACGGTCGCCGCCACGCGAGGCCGCATCAACGATGCTCCCCTCTATATCGATGACAGCCCGAACATGACGCTGGTCGAGATCCGCGCGAAGTGTCGTCGGCTCAAGCAGCGCGAGGGGCTGCGGATGGTCATCATCGACTACCTGCAGCTGATGACGTCGGGAAAGCGCGTCGAGTCGCGTCAGCAGGAGGTCTCGGAGTTCTCGCGAAGCCTCAAGCTGATCGCCAAGGAGCTGCAGGTTCCGGTCATCGCTCTGTCGCAACTGAACCGTGGTCCCGAGCAGCGCACCGACAAGAAGCCCGCGATCAGCGACCTGCGCGAGTCCGGCTCGATCGAGCAGGACGCCGACATGGTGATCCTGCTGCACCGCGACTCGGTGTACGACAAGGACGTCCGCCCGGGCGAGGCCGACCTGATCGTGGCCAAGCACCGTAACGGACCCACGGCGACCATCACCGTGGCGTTCCAGGGCCACTACTCGCGCTTCATGGACATGGCGCCGGGCGGCGACTTCAATGAGGGTTCCTGAGTGAAATGTCCAATTCCGGGCTGATTTGTCATAGAGATGTCCGATGGGACAGGTCGGCCGGAATTGGACGAGACTGCGTAGTCTGCTCAAGTCGGAGGCAGCGGGCGTCGAGCGTGTCGGGTCCGTGCCAATAGGCGACTCGTGCTTGGTGCCCGCCGTCGTGCGTGCGCGAGTCTCGTTCTGTCGCTCCGCGCTCGGCTCGTGGCCGCAGGTCTGCCGTTAGATGTTGTTCGCGAACGCCTGCTCGAGGTCAGGCAACTGCGCGAGCAATGGATGCGCGAGGCGTCGATACCGAGTTGCTCGTTCGAGTGTCGACTCATCGACTGCGGCGACGATGCCGAGCTTGATGCACCTGGAGAGCAGTCCGTACGCGATGTTCGTAGGGATGTCGGTGCGATGGAGCAGATCCCGCATGGTGAACTCATCCGTATCGAGCTCGCGGAGGGCGCAGAGGAACGCGAACATGTTGCTGTTGCCGAAGAGCAACTTCGACTGTTCGCGTGTCGTGGTGTTCGTCACTGCTTCCTGCCCCGTTCGCACGCGTTGCACATGTGCAACCTAGACATGTCTAGCGTAGTAAAGCCGTCAGCCGAGGGTCGAGTGTCGGCTCAACTGTATGAGTTGACGTCGGGCGGTGCACTGCATGATTCAGACGTCAACGGGCGCCGCCCGCGTCGCTCACCGGCCCGTCGAGGCTGTGTGAGGTCGAGCGGGCTGGGTGCTACTCGTTGCATCGCGAGCAGTGCAGACGGACTATTGCGCTGTGCGGCGTATGCAGGCAAAGTAGTCCCATGGCTGGCATTTCGCGAATCGCGAATCGCGAAAGATGTGGCGAGCTGTGGGAAACGTCGGTGCACGTGCGTCGGCCAGCAGGGGCGGTCGACGCACTGACGCTGGCGCGACTGTCGCTTGAGGCGATGGGCGATTCCGTGCCGTTCAGGTCGTTCCGGTGGAACCACGGCCAACCGAACTTTCCGGGTTCGTTCTGGTCCGAGAAGATGCAGGCGCATGTTGGCTACGAGTCGCGTCTCGAACTCAGTCACTTGCGTGTGGCCGAGTTCGATCACGATGTTGTGCGCATGTGGTCGCAACCGTTCAAGCTCCTCGCCGCAAGCGGTACTCGGCGTGCACACGTGCCGGACTACGGGACTGCCGCACGAACAGGTGACAGTTGGGGTGTCAGGCCGCGAGTGCGACCGGGTTCATGATGGTCTCGTATTCGATGGGGGTCAATCGGCCCAGGCCAGCTTGCCGGCGGCGTCGGTGGTAGGTCCTTTCGATCCAGGTGATGATTGCGATTCGGAGCTCTTCTCGGGTTCGCCACCGTTTGCGGTCCAGGACGTTCTTTTGCAGCAGGGCAAAGAACGATTCCATCGCGGCATTATCACCGGCAGCGCCGACCTGGCCCATCGATCCGATGAGGTGATGACGGTTCAGAGCGTGCACGAACTTCCGGGACCTGAACTGAGATCCGCGGTCCGAATGGACGATGCAACCGGCCGCGTCGCGACGCCGGGATACTGCGTTGTCCAGGGCGTTCACCGCGAGACGGGCCTTCATTCGGTCGCTGATCGAGCAGCCCACGATGCGGCCGGAGAACACGTCTTTGATGGCGCAGAGGTAGAGCTTGCCCTCGTCGGTCCAGTGCTCCGTGATATCAGTGAGCCACAGTTCGTTGACGTCATCGGCGGAGAAGTCCCGCTTGACGAGGTCGTCGTGGACTGGCGGGCCGGGCGCTTTCCGTTCTTGGCGCGCTTCTTCCCGAACACGGACCACCACTGGTTGTCTCGGCAGATCCGCCACGCGGTCCGCTCACACATCTCCTCGCCGGCTCCTGCCGCTTCGCCGACGAGGAACCGGTAGCCGAACTCGGGATCGTCGTGGTGGGCGTCCAGCAGCGCGTTGGCGCGATACGCCTCGACTATCTCTGATTCCGTGACCTGGTGTTTGAGCCAGCGGTAGTAAGGCTGGCGGGAGAGCTTCAGGACCCGCAGGGACACCACGACGGGGATGCCGTCAGCGGCGAGCTCGCTCACGAGCGGGTAGAGCCTTTTCCCGGCAGGTTCGCCTGCGAGAGGTAGGCGGCTGCGCGGCGGAGGACCTCGTTCTCCTGCTCCAGCAGCCGGATCCGCTTGCGGGCGTCGCGCAATTCGGTCGACTCCTCCCGGCTCCTTCCGGGGCGGTTGCCGTCGTCGATGTCGGCTTGGCGGATCCATTTGTGGAGCGTCATCTCATGGACGCCGAAGTCCTTCGCGATCTGCGCGAGACTGACGCCGTCCTCACGGGACCGGGCCACGCGCACGACATCTTCGCGGAACTCCTGTGGGTAGGGAGCGGGCATGGTGCACATCCTTCCAGGCCGCCCTACGGGCAAGCCAGATCAGATGTCACCTATCAGTGCGGCAGTCCCGCGGCAATTATCAGTATCAACGTCAAGTCGTGTCATGCTGATACCCACGTAAATCATCAAGGAGCAGGGGCAAGCATGAGGAAAGTGACCAAAGCCACGATCGCGGGAGCGCTCGGTGTCGTGTTGCTTACAGGCGGGACCACGTTCGCTTTGTGGAGCGATTCGGCAAACGTGAACGGGGGCACGGTGAACTCCGGCACCCTGGCACTCACGCCATCGGGCACACCCGCGTGGAACGACATCTCGACCCCGACACCGGTGCCGATCACGATCGCGGACTTCCTCATCGTGCCCGGAGACACGATCGAGTACACGGCCGCCTTCACTGTCGACGCATCGGGAGACAACCTTTCAGCCACCCTCAATGTGTCTGATCCGGTCGCGGCTACCGGTGATGCGGCATTGCTCGCAGCGACTACGGTCACCCAGACGTTCACATATGTCGGCGGTGAGCCGGTTACCGATGGGGCCATCACGAGCGCCGACGATGGCGAGGTGATCAACGTGACCGTGACGATCGTGTTCGATGAGAGCACACCGGGCACGACCGCGCAGGCCGAGAGCATCAACCTAAGCGATATGACAATCACCTTACAGCAGGACGCCCGGTAACGCCCGCGCCCGGATACGGAAGCCCGTTTGAAACGTCTCGCCGTCACCATCGCAGCGGTCGCGCTGGTCCTCCTCGTGGGGACCGGTACGACTGCGGCGCTGTGGAACGATTCCGAGGCCGTCGAAGGCACCACCGTTAACTCGGGCACCCTGAAACTCACGATGAACGGGCAATCACAGGTGACGATCGGACCGTTAAGCGGTCTCTACCCTGGTGGCGTCATCGCCACGAAGATCGCGCTCGCCGGCCAGGCATCCGGCAATCTCGGGCTCGACTACACGCTCGCAGCCATCCTCTCTGACACCTCGTCGGCCTCGTCGACGCTGTACGGCATCATTGACGCTCAGGTCTTCACCCAGAGCGATGCGGGAGCCTCCTGCGCATCCACCGGACTACCCGACGGGATGCAGGTGTACGGCAGCGGTGGGGGCTTCACAGAACTGAGCGCACTGGTCGTAACCGAGTCACTCGTTGCTCCGGCTGCGGATTCCGCGACGACCCACTTGTGCATACGGTTCACGATCCCAGCTGGAACTCCGCCCGACGTCGGCGGCATCGAGCTCAGCGGGGCGGCGACGACCTTCACCATCACCGCGACGGGTGAGGGCACCCGATGAGCGCGCGGGAGCAATCGCGTAGACGGCGGCGATGGCAGCTGCCGCTCGCGGCGCTCCTCATGATCGGTGCGGGCGCACTAGCGCTCCCCGCTTCGGCGCAATGGTCGGCGAACGCACAAGCCTCGGTCTCCGCCACGGCGGGCTACCCGGCAATCACCGTGAGTAACGGGCAATGGCTGAGTTGCCGAGGACCACAGTTTCACAACGGATACGCGGACAGCATCGGCGCGGACTTTCAGGTCGTGCAGTATCTGTACCGCGATCAGATCGCGCCGGTGTTCAGCAACTTCAGGGTCTACCGGATCGTCGGCGGCGTGACACGGGACCAGCTGTGGGCACCCAGTTCCGCGCCGTTGGACAATCCGAGTCAGTACAACTACCTGTTCCACGGCCGCGGCACCGAGTTCTACAACCTGCCGCCCGACAACTCACCGATGCAAGTGTATGTGCGACCGGTCTACGCCAGCGGTTGGCTGGGCCCCAAGAGCAACACAATCACGATCTATCCTCAGCCGGACCTCAGCCAGAGCTACTGCCAGAAATGATCATGACGCAGCACGCACCGACGCCGGCCGACAAGCTCGGCGAATGCGACGCTGAGGCGCCGATCGAGCACACACAACCTCGCCCGTGGCGCGGACTGTTGCGTTTCATCGGGTGGGTCGTGTTCGCGCTGGTCATGGCCGTCGTCGCACTCGTGCTCGTTATCCCGCGGCTGATCGGGGCCGTTCCTCTCGCCGTGCTTACCTCGTCGATGGAGCCGGTCTTGGCCCCGGGCACCCTGGTGGTCTCGCAGTCCGTCGACCCGGAGACTCTGGCGATCGGAGACGTCGTGACGTTCCAGCCGGTCTCCGACGACCCGATGCTCGTGACACACCGCATCGTCGAAGTCGGATACCAGGCCGACGGTGACCTTACGTTCACGACGCGCGGCGACAACAACGGCGCAGACGACCAGCCGATTGTGGGAGACCAGGTGATGGGCAAGGTGGTCTACTCCGTGCCCTACGTGGGATACGTCACCACCTTATTCGGCGTTACGGAGCGGGGCTGGATCGTCGGAGCACTCGGGGGACTCCTCATCGGCTATGCCGTCTTCACCCTCCTCCGCGCACTGATGAGAAGGCAACCCAGATGAGGCTCTCGTGTAGCGCCGCTATCGCACTCTCGGCAACCGCGCTCCTGCTCTCGATGGCGTCGACGATATTCGTGGACGACGCGTACGCCGCCGATTCCCCCGTTGCATCGCAATTGCGCCTGAGTTACGACGGGGTCACCTGGCACGACGACCTGCCAGCACTATTCGAGCCGGCGACGTTGGTTCCGGGCGACGTGCTCATGACGACGTTGTTCGTGCGCAACGACTCTGAGGACGCGGCGACGCTGACGATTATCGCCGAAGATGTCGCCCTGGCGTCGAGCTCGCCGGATCCGTTCTACGACGAGCTCGCCCTCGTTGTGCGCGAGCAAGGTTCCGCCAGCGTCGAGGTGTCGTTCTCTGAGCTGTCGGACGCCCAGCTTTACGGCTCCCGCGTCGATCCCACGCAGGTCGTCGCCCTCGATATCGCCTTGGTCTTTCCGCACGATGCCACGTCGGGTGCGGATCTGCGCGTGGATCGCGCATCGTTCGCTCTGCGCGTGACACTGGCACACGACGAAGCGATCATTCCGAGCGAACCGGGAGACCAACCCGGTGATCCCGATGAGCCGCTCCCTGGCACCGGCGGAACCGCGGCCGGACTCTGGTGGGCGCTGGCGGCGATCACCGCGGGGATGACGGCGCTGTTGTTCGACCGTCCACGAGCGACGATTGGTCGCGGTACATCGCACGGCAGGCTCGGGAAACGTTCGTAACGACCGTCTCGAACCTGCCTATTGAGCACTCAGAGCACGGAGCGCGCTCGACTGATTCGGCTATCGATCGTCGCAGACGTCGTCGTATTCGGCCGGCACGGCATCGAACAGCGCTGTGTGGCGCTGTTGTCGGTTTCCGGTTCCGCTACCGATAGGACGACGTCGGAGACATCGGCGGAACCCGACACCGCCATGCGATCGAAAAGCCGCCCTTCTCCAGGTCCGCTCACAGGTCGGGATGCTCCTCCCGATACTACGTACCCAGGTGCCCAGGGTGCCCTGCGGAACGCCAGTATCGACAGCAGACCTGGCCGCCTCGATGCCCCCGGCATCGTTTCTGCGGGAACGTCATACTGCGCGATAGCGTCGAAGGATGAAATGAGTATTCGGCGGTGTGAGCGCCGCTGATTATTGCGGTCGAGCGCCACTCGATATCGCGGTTCAGCGCCAGCAGGAGCGTCGGTGAGCGCCGCGCATGTCGACGCTCACCGACGCTGTGATCACCGCGTCGCCGTCGCGGCCTGTTCGCGCATGTTCATCTCCCCGGTCGTGATCCAGATCGTGTTGTGAACGATGCGATCCATGATGGCGTCCGCGTGAACACCTGACCCGAGCCGCTGATGCCAGTCCTTCTTCGCGTACTGCGTGCAGAACACCGTCGAGACGGCGTCGTAGCGGCGCTCGAGCAGCTCCAGCAGCATCGATCTGACATCATCGTCGGGCGGGTCGAGGAGCCACTCATCGATCACGAGGAGCGTGAACGATGAGTACTTCCGCAACCACTTCTCTCGCCCGCCGGGCTTGTCCTGCGCCGTCGCCCATGCTTCCTCGAGGTCGGGCATGCGGATGTAGTGGGCCCGATAGCGGTGCTGGCAGGCCTGCTTCGCCAGCGCGGACCCGAGGTACGACTTCCCCGACCCGGTGAAGCCTTGGAAGACGACGTTCTGTTGCTGGGTGATGAACGAACACGTCCCCAGCTGAGCGAGAACACCCCGGTCCAGGCCGCGCTGCTCGATCAGATCGACACGACGCAGGTCCGCGTCCGGGTAACGCAGCCCTGCCCGTCGGATGAGGCCCTCGACCTTGGACTGCGTGAACGCGGCGTGGGCGTCGTCGACGGCGAGCTTGACGCGCTCTTCGAACGCCATCCCCAGGGTGAGGGTGTCGTGTTGCGCTTCGAACGCGTCCAGCAAGACGCTCACGCCCATCTCGCGCAGCTTGCGCTTGGACTCGCTGTCGATCCGGCTCACCGGTCTTCTCCCGCGTAGTAGTCCGCCCCGCGGACGTACCCCGCTGGCTCCGCGGACGCGTCGCCCAGCGATGACGATGGCGGTGACGATGGCTCGAACCGTGGCCGTCGCCGGGCCGGCGGCGCGTCTTGCCCGGTCTCCAGGATCGGTCGCAGGTGCGCGTAACGCGGCGAACGGACCTGTGACCCGAGTGCGACACGCGCGGCGGCCTCGACCCTGCCGGCCGAGTAGCGTCGGGTGAGGCGCAGCACCGCGAGAGCCGCGTCCAGGCCCTGCTCGTCAACGGGCACGGACTCGAAGATCCGGTTCACGATCGTCGTGGTGTTCTCCCCGACCCGGGCCGCCCACTCCCGGACGCGTTCGGCATCCCACTGGCGATACCGCGGACCGTCCGGAAGGTCACTGTCGTGCGTGTAGTGCTCGCCCGTGACCCCCACCGGCGCGAGGAGATGACTCGTCAACCGAGCATCGCCGTCGAACACCTCCAACGCCCGTTCGGTGACGCGCAGATCGACAGCCCGCCCGACGTGCGCGTAAGGGACCGAGTAGAAGTTCTTCTCGAACACCACATGCCCGTCCTTACGGACCCGCCTGCCGTAGAACCAGCGACTGATCTCATACGCGACCGCCGGCAGCGGCCGCAGCAGCGGCTTCTCTTCCGCCTCGAACACCGACAGCCTCGACCCTGCGCGCTTCTGGAACGGCGCCGCGTTATAGGCGTCCATCCGCTCGTAGATCGCCTCGCGCAGCTCCGGCAGCGTCGCGAACTGCTCGTCCCGCAGCGCCGCGATCACCCAGGTCGCGACCCCGCTGACGGTGTTTTCGACACTCGCCTTGTCTTTTGGCTTCCGGACCCTGCCCGGCAGCACCGCCGCGCAGTAGTGCGCAGCGAGCTCGCGATACGCGTCGTTGAGGACGACCTCGCCCTCGGCCGGATGCGAGATCACGCCCGTTTTGAGATTGTCTGGAACGATCCGTGGAACGCTCCCGCCGAACCAGTCGAACATCGCCTGATGCGCGCGCAGCCATGCTTCCTGCTTCATGTCCAGCGACGGCCAGCAGAACGCGTACCGGGAGAACGGCAGACACGCGACGAACAAGAACACCCGCGTGCGCTCGCCCGTCACCGAGGCGAGGCTCATCGTCTTGCCGGACCAGTCGACCTCGACGCTCTGGCCGGCCTTGTGGCCGACGCGCGACGTCAACCCGGCGACGAGGACATGCTGCTGGTAGGTCTTGCAGAACCGGTCATAGCCCATCGCGGCCGTCCCCGTCGCCTGGCAGGCATCGCGATACTCGCCATGCAGGAGCTTCAACGTGACCCCGACACGAGCGAGCTCCCTGTGGACCTCGCCCCAGTCCGGCTGGGCGTAGACGCTGTGATGCTCGCCCCGACCGGGAAACAGGCGCACATACACGTCCGCGTCCGCCCCGTCGGCGACATCGCCGAAGTCGATGCCCGCCGCGTCAGCGGCGGCGATGACCGCGTCCACGGAGTGCCGGGACATGCCCTGCGCGGCGATCTGTCGCCGCGAGAGGCCCTCCGCTCGGAGGCGAAGCACGAGCTTCGCCTTGATCTTTCGTACCATTCGGTTGCTCCTTCTGCCGCGTGAGTGGCCACGCGGCAGAAGGAGCCTAGAAACCCGCGCGACAGGTGGCGCTCACATCGACGATCCGGTGGCGCTCACGGCGACGATCACGCCCACGGCGACGCGGTGCCCGACCGCGATACGCGCGGCGCTCAGCAAGCCGAATACTCACTTCTCATCGGAGCGACTCAATCGATCTGGCGCACGGGCAGCGCGGCCGCCCATGGCCAATACCACTTCGGCTTGATGCGTCTCGAACGGAGCGATCCGATCGCGGCGGAGGGGAATCACTCCGTCGCTCGCCTCTACGGGGATCTCGAGGTTGACGTCGGCCCGGCCCTGGCGACAGGTGCGATGACGCTGAGCGAAGCGTTTCGGATCTACGACCTTCGCCGTGCATCGCACGTCGGCACGTGACTGGTCCGTCTGGCGGGCCTGATGCCGCGGTGAAGATTTTGGCCATATGCCGCGGAAGCTGCGCCCGATTCAGCGGACAACTACTGTGGAACGCGCGGCGTGTCTGGACGTTTCACCACGGAACCTACATTCAACTGATCGATCGGGCCCGAATCCCGCTCTAGGCTGGGCCGCCCTCGCGGCGTACGATGCCGCTGTGGCCACAAACATCGACCCTCAAGAGATCGTGAAGCAAGTCACCGATCGACTGGCTGAGCGCTATCCCGAAGTCCAGCATGAGCACATCTCGTCGCTCGCCGTCGAGGAACTCGGAAAGATCTCGAACAGCAGAGTCACCGACTATCTCACCGTGCTCACCGAGCGCGCTGTTCGCAGCCGTCTCGCGAAGTAGTCCTTATCCGGCGGAGTCACGCCGAGATGCACAGGCGACTGACGCGGATGCAGCAGGAGTAGCCTTCGATCGTGGCCAAAGTCTTCGATTCCATCGACCAGAACCTGAAGCAGTGGATCGAGAAGCAGCCCCTGTGGTTCGTGGCGACAGCGCCGCTCGGGGCGGAGGGGCACGTGAACATGTCGCCCCGCGGCCACGACTCGTTCTCGGTTCTGGACGAGCATCGGGTCGGCTGGGTCGACTACACCGGCAGCGGCATCGAGACGATCGCGCACATCCGCGAGAACGGCCGCGTGTGTCTCATGTTCAACTCGTTCGACAGCAGACCCCGCATCGTTCGGCTGCACGGCCGGGGCGAGGTCTTCCTCCCCGGACAGCCGGGCTTCGATGAGGTGGCGTCGCGGCATCCGGAGCACCCGAGCACTCGAGCCGTCATCACGGTGCACGTCACGCGCGTCAGCGATTCGTGCGGGTGGGGCGTGCCGGTCATGGAGCTGAAAGGCGAACGCGACCTTCTCCGCCTTCAGGCGGACAAGAAGGGGGAGGACGGCATGGCCGAATACCGCGCTTCCCGCAACGCGGTGAGCATCGACGGTCTGCCGGGGTTCCCTGCCGAGCTCTGACCGACGCCGTCGGTGCGCCGGTCGCACCCCCGTTTCGCGCTCAGCGCCTGAGCAGTGTCTCCTGGATCTTCGCGGCGACGGCCTCGCGCAGCGGGCGCACCGCGTCGGCATCCCACGACTCGGGGTTCGGGAACGACCACTCCAGCACCTCGCCGCTGGGGGTCGAGGGCAGCGCGAGCCCTGGCTTCATCAGCACCACGACATCGGCCGCGTCGAGGTCGTCGCTCGTGACGGCGCGGGGCACACGGTCGGTGATGTCCATGCCGAGCTCTGCGACCGTGGCGGCCACTGCCGGGTTCACCTCGTCGGAGGGTGAGAGACCCGCGGAGGTCGCGACGAAGCGATCGCCGGCCAGGTGCTGCAGCAGAGCGGCGCCGAGCTGCGAGCGGCCGGCGTTGTGCTGGCAGATGAACAGGACGGTCGGGGCGGTGTCGGTCACGGGTTCTCTTTCTGGTGGGTTCAGCTCGCGGCGAGACGGGGCGCGAGCTGGATGATCCGGCGCTCCAGCTCGTCGTAGGCGGTGTCGAAGGCGTCGACGGAGCCGACACGCACCGGGTCGGGGATCGACCAGTGCAGGTGACCGGTGACGCCGAGCTCTTCGTGCGCGTTGTCGCAGACGGTCACCACGAAGTCCGAGTCGGTCACCACGGCGTCGAGAGCGCGGGGCGGCTCATCGGGCAGATCGAGGGAGTGGCGATCTGCCGCGGCCACTGCGCCAGGATCGATCCGTTCGGAGGGGTGCGTTCCCCCGGACGATGCGGGGATGCTGCTGTGAGCCGACCACAGCGCTGCGGCCAACTGGGATCGGGCCGAGTTCGCGGTGCAGACGAACACGACTCGGCTCGCACGCTCGACCCGCCCCGGCGTGAGTCCGTGCAGTGCGGTGTCGGTCAGGTGGACGTAGCTGCGCCGCTTGTCGGCCTCCGACCGCGAACGCGCCGCGATCCCGACGGCTTCGAGCGCGTTCAGGTGATGTGTGATCAGGTTCGCCGGAAGCCCCAGGGCCACCCGGATCTCGGTGGGGGACAGGTCGCCCAGAGTCAGCAGGTCGACGATCCGCAGGCGGGACGCGTCGCCCAGCGCCGCGTGCTTCGCTGCACGGGCGTCGACATCGGTGATTTGTTCAATGTTCATTGTCTCAATCTTGACTGAACTACCCTGCCCGGGTCAAGATGAGTCGACATGAACATCTCGCCTCCGTCTCGCATCGAGCCCCTTCGCCCCTCCCTGCCGCGTCGCGCTGCCGCCGAGTTCGTCGGCTCGGGCCTGCTCGTCACCATCGTCGTGGGGTCGGGCATCGCCGCCCAGCGGCTGTCTCCCGAAGACGTCGGGCTGCAGCTGCTCGAGAACAGTCTGACGACGGCGCTGGGCCTGGCGGTGCTGATCCTGATGCTCGGTCCCGTCTCGGGCGGGCACTTCAACCCGGTGGTGTCGATCGCCGATTGGCTGATCGGACGCCGCGCGGGCACTGGGCTGTCGCTGCGCGACCTGCCGACCTACGTGCTCGCGCAGATCGTCGGCGGCATCGCGGGCACCCTCCTCGCCGGGGTGATGTTCGACACGGCGCCGGCGTTCTCCTCCCACGACCGCGCGACCGGCGGGCACCTGGTCGGCGAGGTCGTCGCCACAGCCGGTCTGGTGCTGTTGATCTTCGCACTCGCCCGCACGGGCACGGCGTCGACGACGGCTGCCGCGGTCGGGGCGTACATCGGCGCGGCGTACTGGTTCACCAGCTCGACGTCGTTCGCGAACCCGGCTGTGACGATCGCGCGCATGTTCACCGACACGTTCGCTGGAATCGCGCCGGGGTCGGTGGTTCCGTTCATCGTGGCGCAGGTCGTCGGGGCCGCTCTCGGCCTCGCTCTCCTGCTCGTCTTCTATCCGACGGCCGCCCGCACCGCGGACCGTGTCGTCGTCGCCCAGCACCTCGAAACCCAGCCCTGAAAGGCAGCCATGCACCTCGTAGCGATCGGCGGAAGCGACGCCGGAATCTCCACCGCACTGCGGGCTCGCGAACTCGACCCCTCGGTCGACGTCACCGTGGTCGTGGCCGATGCCTATCCGAACTTCTCGATCTGCGGCATCCCTTATTACTTCTCGCGCGAGGTGCAGCCGTGGCAGTCCCTCGCCCATCGCACGCACGCCGATCTCGAAGCCACCGGCATGACGCTGAGTCTGAACACCCTCGCCACGGCCATCGACGTGCAGGGGCAGAGGCTCACCGTGCGTGACCAGGACGGCACCGAGTCGAGCATCGCCTACGACGAGCTCATGGTCGGCACCGGGGCCTCTCCGTCGACGGCCGGCATCGCGGGTCTCGGCCGGCTCGGCCCCGACGACGGCGTGCACCTGCTGCACTCGATGGGGGACACCTTCGCGCTCGAGCGCTACCTCGACGAGCATCAGCCCGAGACGGCGATCATCGTCGGCGCCGGGTACGTCGGACTCGAGATGGCCGAAGCTCTCACGGTTCGGGGCCTCCGGGTCACGCAGCTTCAGCGGGGGCCCGAGGTGCTCTCGACCCTCGACCCCGAGCTCGGTGCGCTGGTGCACGACGAGCTCACCCGTCACGGCGTCGACGTGCTCACGGACACCCGCGTCGAAGAGGTCTCGCGCGAAGCCGGGCGGCTCACGGTGTCAGGATCCCGCGACGACGAACCGTTCTCCCGCGATGCGGACCTGGTGCTCGTCGTCGTCGGTGTGCGACCCAACACCGGACTTCTCACCTCAGCGGGTGCTGCGACGGGTGCCGGCGGGGCCGTCGTCGTCGATGACCGGATGCGCACGGGGCTGCCGCATGTCTGGGCGGCAGGTGACGGAGTGGTCACCCATCACCGCCAGCTCGGTGTCACCTACCTGCCGCTCGGCACGACCGCCCACAAGCAGGGGCGCGTTGCCGGAGAGAACGCGATCGGCGGCGACGCGCACTTCGCCGGAAGCCTCGGCACGCAGGTCGTGAAGGTCTTCGATGTCGTGGCGGCTCGCACGGGCCTACGAGACCATGAGGCGATCGCCGCGGGTTTCGCGCCGCACAGTCACACCGCGATCGCGGACGACCACAAGCACTATTACCCCGGAGCCACTCCCATCAGCATCCGTGTCACGGGCGACACCCTCGACGGGCGCCTCCTGGGTTCTCAGCTCGTCGGCACGCGCGGCGCCGAGATCTCGAAACGAGTGGACACGTACGCCACGGCGCTGCACCACGCCATGACCGTGGCCGAGATGAGCGACCTCGACCTGTCGTACACGCCGCCTCTCGGCTCACCGTGGGATGCCGTGCAGGTCGCGACCCAGGCCTGGGAGCGAGAGGCGCGCACACTGTCGCAGCGTCTCGTCTGACACGCGCGCGGGAGCAGCGAGGATCGTCGGCCGATCCGGGGGAGGACGGGACGCCCCCACCACGGGGGAGGCGGCAGAAAGGGCGCCCCATCCGATGCCGTCAATGGGCGGCACCCCAGCTGTCGCGTTACAGCGCGACAGAACTGTGTGGCAAGCGTGGCACCAGCCGCCTCGCTGCACAAGCCCCATCGACGTCGGGTATGCCGCGGATCGGTGCAGGAGGCGATGCCGGAGCCGCGGATGAGCTCGCGCACGGGAATCGAAGTGTCGACGCTTAGAGCGCGATGTCGGATGCGGAGTCGAGCGGTCGCCACTCCGTGTGACGGGCAGTGCGTCGGGGGAGCACGTCGGAGTCGAGCAGCGGCCCGAGGTCGAGCCCGGTCACCCGGGCGATCTCGGGGATCGGAACCTGGAACGTGCGGAACGCACCCAGCGGTGGCGCAGCGAGCATGCCGTCCGGGCTCTTGACGAGCTCTGACTGATCGAGCACGAACCCGGCGGCTGACAGGCCCTCCGGCCCCTGCCAGGCCGCGATCTTCCAGAACAGGAGCGGGATCCGGATGCCGCGATAGGGCGGATCGTCCTCGCCCAGCACAGGAGCGGTGAACACCGAGACACGCTGATCGGTCGCGTCGGCGTAGTCGATCACATGGTCTTCGAGACCGAGCCACAGCTCCTTCGACTGGTTGAACCCGGCCGCCTGCGGGGCGGCATTCGGATAGAAGAACGTCGCCTCGGTGGCATCCCTCGCCTCCTCGACATCGCCCCATCCCGGATCCCGCCGCCGCACGAGATGGCCGCGGTCGAGGTCGTTGCGCGCATAGACGTCGGGTCCCGTCTGCCGTTCGTCGCCGATCCGCGGGTCGAGACGCCACTCTCCGGTGCGGGGCAGTTCGCGCAGCAGCGCTCCATCGATGTTCACGCCCGTCACGGCTGCCAGCCGACGGTCACCGTCGAGCAGCACCGTGAAGCGCGGGTAGGTCAGCTCCGTCGCATCCTGTGCCGGCCGGGGCAGGGGAACACGCGTCGGGAGGAAGTCGAGGTCGTATCCGTCTGCCATACCGTCATATTGCCTTGAGGCGCGGACATCGCCCAGGGGTCGCCGAACACGGGAACGCCCCCACCCGATCACGTCGGGAGGGGGCGTTCGCCGTCAGCGGGTCACGGCGTGGGCATGCCGCCGTTGACGTTGAGCGTCTCGCCGGCGACGTAGCTCGACTCGGCCGAGGCGAGGAACACGTAGGCGGGTGCCAGCTCGGCCGGCTGTCCCATGCGGCCGAGAGGCGTGTCCTCGCCGAACTCCGGGAGCTTCTCCTGCGGCTGTCCGTCGCTCGGCTGCAGCGGAGTCCAGATCGGGCCCGGAGCCACGGCGTTCACACGGATGCCCTTCGGTGCGAGCTGGTCGGCGAGGCCCTTCGTGAACGCGTTGATCGTGGCCTTGGTCGACGCGTAGTCGACCAGGATCCCCGACGGCGAGTACGCCTGGATCGACGTGGTGTTGATGATCGTCGACCCGGCAGGGAGATGCGGCAGCGCGGCCTTCGTGATCCAGAACATCGCGTAGACGTTGGTCTTGAAGGTGTCGTCGAACTGCTCGTCGGTGATGTCGGTCAGAGACTCCTGGTAGACCTGCTTGCCGCCGTTGTTCACGAGGATGTCGAGGCCGCCGAGAGCGCCGACGGCCTCAGCCACCAGCGTGCGGCAGTACTCGGGGTCGCGCAGATCGCCGGGGATCTGCGCCACCGTGGCACCGGCTTCGCGCAGGATGCCGGCGATGCGCGCAGCATCCTCCTCCTCTTCCGGAAGGTAGGAGAGCGCGACGTCGGCTCCTTCACGCGCGAAGGCGATCGCGGTCGCCGCGCCGATGCCCGAGTCGCCGCCGGTGATGAGAGCCTTGCGGCCGGTGAGGCGGCCGGTGCCGCGGTAGCTCTCCTCGCCGAGGTCGGCCGTCGGGGTGAGGTCGGCGTCGAGCCCCGGTTCGGGCATGTGCTGCTTCTCGGGCTCGATGTCGGAATAGAGCTCGGCCGGGTTGACGAAGGTGTACTGGTCGCGAGACATGGTGTGTCCTCTCGGTCGCTGGTCTGGGGGTATGTCCCCAGCGTGCGCCGCGGCCGGGATGTGGGCCAGCGCCTTGCGTCTCCGGACTCAGGTCGCTAGGGCGGAGCCGGGGATGGTCCGACGTCGTGTGGGGAGGAGAACTGCTCTTCGGGCGGAGAGATTCCTCGGATTCCTCAGCCCGAGCGGCGGATCTCCTCCCGAGAAGGCGGCGGCGAGGGTCGACCGACCCCCGCCGTGCGGAGTAGCCTCGCCGCATGGCCCGACTCATCTACTCCATGATCACGTCGCTCGACGGGTACGTCAGCGGGCCCCATGGAGGATTCGACTGGGCCCTCGATGAAGAGCTGCACGACTTCATCAACAGGCAGTTCGCCGACGTCGGCACGTATCTGTACGGGCGACGCATGTACGAGACGATGGTCTATTGGGAGACCGCGCACCTCGAGCCCGACCAGCCGCAGGTCGGCATCGACTACGCACGGGTCTGGCAGGCGGCCGACAAGGTCGTCTTCTCGAAGACGCTCGCCGACGTGTCGAGCGAGCGCACGCGGCTCGAGCGCACATTCGACCCTGAGGCCGTCGAACGATGGAAGGCCGAGTCCGACAGCGACTTCTCGGTCGACGGGCCGACGCTCGCGGCCGAGGCGATTCGAGCCGACCTGGTCGACGAGTTCGGCCTGTTCATCGGTCCGGGGATAGCCGGGGGCGGCAAGCCGTTCTTCCCCGGCGGTGTGCAGGTCGATCTCGAGCTCCTCGACCACCGGCGATTCAGCAGCGGGGTGATGTTCCTCCGCTACGCGACGCGGCGGTGATCGGAGAGCTCGGCGTCACGGGCGCACGCGAACGGTGCGGCCCTCGAAGGTCACCAGGTCGCCGTCGTGCAGCTGACGACCTCGGCGGCGATCGATCTCGTCGTTGACCTTCACGAACCCGTCGATCACGACCTCCTTGGCGTTGCCGCCCGAGTCGAGCAGCCCCGAGTACTTCAGGAACTGCCCGAGGCGGATCATCTCGCCACCGATGGAGACATCGTCGATGCGGCCGGAATTCGTCATGACTGAAATGGTAGCCGCCGGATGCCGGCCGGCGTCTATCAGCCGAGCGCCCGCTGGATCCGTTCGCTGAGCCGGTCGGCCGCCTTCGATGTCATCCGGCGACGGGTCGGCGACTGCAGCGCGATCCTGACGTCGGATCCGCCCGCGGTCATCGGGGTGGCGACGACCCTCACGTCGGCGGGCGCGCCGAACAGCGTCCGTCGTGTGCTGAACGCCACGGAACGATGGTCGGAGACGCGCCATTCGACGTGCTTCAGCTCCGTCGTGAGCTGTTGCAGCACGCGCACGACGGAGTCCGCCTGCGCGGGCGTGTAGAAGTACGTGTGCACCGTGACCGGCATGGATTCCCCTGACGACTGCATCTTCGGTCTGCGAACGAGACCGTACCCACCTACAGAGACCGTGCGGTGAACGGATCATGATGCGAAGGTGCCGAACGCGTCAGAGACGCGTCGAGCCGCCGACCCCGTGGGGCCGGCGGCTCGAGGAACGACGCGGGTCGTTCAGTCGTCGATGTCGGTGCCCACGACCGCGAAGTCGGCGCTGAAGTCGATGTCGATCGAGCGGCGATCGCTCGTGAGCACCGACGCGTCGTAGGGGCTGACCTCATCGTTGTCGGCGTCGAGGTCGGTGATCATGCCGTCGGCCTCGGCCAGTGCGGCGTCGACGAGTGCGCGGATGGTCGCCTCGTCGAGGGTGTTCGTGGGGGCGGAGTCGTCGTCGTCCTGCTCGGTCGAGATGACGGTGGCCGTGAGGTCGGCATCCACGCGCACCTCGGTCTCGCTGCCGTTCGCCGCCGTCAGCTGCACCTCCCAGGTTCCGTCACGCTTGGCGTCGATCGAGGTGACGTCGCCGTCGGCTGCGCCACGGGCGGCATCCGCGATCTCGACGAGCTCATCGGCCGAGTCGGTGCCGATTCCGGTCACGGGGCCTCCGCCCTGGGCGCACCCTGCTCGTCGTCGTCGCGGTCGTCGCGGTCGCCGCCCGGCTGCCCGCCGTTGTCGTCGGCGTCGCCGCGGGGGCCGTCGGAGACGGAGGGGCGATCGTCGTCGTCGCCGAACTCGTCGCCGATCGCTGCTCCGATTGCCACGCCGCCGCCGGCGAGAACCACTGCTGCCGCGATTCCGCCGCCGATCAGCAGGGCACGCTTGCGTCCGCGCTTCGCGGGGGCTGCGGGAGCAGCGGCGCTGCTGTCGTCGGCGGCGAGCGGTGCGACGGGCACGGTCTCGGCGTCGTGGGCCGGCGTCGGCGCGGGGGGTGCGGGCGGTGCCGGCGGAGTCGAGTTCGCGGGGATGTTCTCGGGCGTGTGGTCGGGGGTCGGGTTCTTGTCGTTCATGTCTCGATGCTCTCGTGGCAGTGCTGAAGCCACCCTGAAGCGTCCTGAAGAGGTCTTCAGGAACACCTGACCGACCCGGTCCGGGGTGTCAGCCCGAAAGGGGCAGGGTCACCACGAAGCGCGCGCCGCCCCAGCGCGAGGCGTCGACGGCGACGGTGCCTCCGCTGGCAGTCGCGATGCCCTGCACGATCGCGAGGCCGAGACCGCTGCCTCCGGCATCCCGGCTGCGGGCCTCATCGAGCCGCACGAAGCGCTCGAAGATGCGCTCGCGCTCGTCGGCGGGCACTCCTGCGCCGTCGTCTTCGACGGTCACGAACACCCAGGAGTCCTGCGGGATCACGCTGATCGCCACCCGGCCGGCACAGTGACGGGCGGCGTTGTCGGCCAGGTTGCGCAGCAGTTGGCCGAGGAGTCGGGGATCCCCGGCGACCCGGGCCGCGCGGATGCCGGACCCGTCGACCTCGACTCCCCGCGACCGCAGCCTGCGCACCTCGCCGAGGGCCAGGTCATCGAGGTCGATCGCCTCGTCGTGCGTTCCGCCGCCTTCGTCGAGGCGGGCGAGCAGTAGCAGCGACTCGACGATGCCCTGCAGCCGGAGACCCTCGTCTGAGACGACCTCGGCCAGCTCGCCGATGCTGGTGGTGGCCGGGTGAGCCTGCGCCAGCTCGGCGTGCTGACGGATCGTCGCGAGCGGTGAGCGCAGCTCGTGCGACGCGTCCGACACGAAGCGGCGCTGGGCCGTCGCCGACGAGTCGAGGCGGTCGAGCATCCGGTTCATGGTGGTCGCGAGTGCCGCGATCTCATCGGATGACGGCGGCACCTCGACGCGTCGGTGCAGGTGTTCGGCGGTGATGCCGTCGACCTCCTCGCGGATGCGGGTCACGGGCCGCAGCGCTCGGCCGACGACGAGCCAGGTGGTGACGGCGACGAGCACCAGCAGCAGTGGCACGGCGATGGCGAGCAGCACCGCGACGGTCGACAGCGTCTCGACACCGTCTTCGATCGAGACGGCCAGCACGAGCGTCTCGTCGTTCTCGAGATCGTCCGAGACGACGAGCATCGGCTCGCCGCCGATCGTCGTGGAGCGCGCCTGGTCGGCGAGGGGGAGCGCTCTGGAGCCGAGCTCGTCGCGGGCGTCCTCGCTCGCGGCCCTGACCGCGCCGTCCGCGCCGATGATCTGCACGATCTCGTCGTCGAGGGAGTCGATGCCGCGCTCGCCGCCGGGGCCGCCCCCGGGGCCGTCGAATCGTTCGGCGAGCTCGTCGAGTCGCTGCTCGGCGGCGCGCTCGGCGCTCGCATTGATGCTGGAGCTCAGGATGCCGTAGAAGGAGAACGCTCCGATCAGCAGTGCGACGGCCACGACGAGGGTCGCGCCGAGGGTCGTCCTGGCACGCACCGATCTGAACGCGCGATCAGCCACCGTCGGCCGCCAGACGATAGCCCGCGCCGCGGATCGTCTCGATCGCCTCGCGCCCGAACGGCTTGTCGAGCTTGCGGCGCAGGTGTCCGACGTAGACCTCGACGATGTTCGGGTCGCCGTCGAAGTCGTCGTCCCAGACCCCTTCGATCAGGGCGCGCTTCGACAGCACCTGACCGCGGTGGCGCATGAGATGCTCGAGCACGGCGAACTCGCGAGCGGTCAGCGTCACCGGGGTCTCGCCGCGCCACACGTGATGAGACGACGGATCGAGCCTGAGGTCGCCGGCTTCGAGGACGGCTGGTCGCGCGACAGCGCCCCGGCGCACGAGAGCACGGATGCGGGCGACGAGGATCGCGAACGAGAAGGGCTTCGTGACGTAGTCGTCGGCGCCGGTCTCGAGCGCCTCGACCTGATCCCACTCGCCGTCCTTCGCGGTCAGCATGAGCACGGGGGTCCAGTTCTCCTCGGCGCGCAACGCCTCGCACACCTTCCACCCGCTCATGCCGGGCATCATCAGGTCGAGCACGATCGCGTCGTAGCGGGTCTCACGCGCACGCCAGAGCCCGTCGACACCGTTGTTCGCGACGTCGACCGCGAACCCCTCCGCCTCGAGTCCCCGGCGTACGGCGTCGGCAAGACGCACCTCGTCGTCAACCACCAGGATCCGCATTCCTCCAGTGTGGCGGGCGCACGCTGAATCCGCGCTGAAGCGGGGTCGTTGCGGCTCATGCGCGCCGGTGCGCCGGATTCTCGTGCCTCCTCGGGAGGAGAACTCGCCTGCGGGAGGAGCGGATGCCGCTCAGGCTCCTCCCGAGGCGCAGTTCTCCTCCCGGGGCGCAGTTCTCCCGAGGCGCAGTTCTCCCGGGGCGCAGTTCTCCCGAGGCGCAGATCTCCGCCGCCCGGATCAGGTGTCGGTGCGGAACCCCGCGGCCTTGTGGGTGCCGTCGCAGAACGGCTTGATCGTCGAGAGACCGCAACGGCACAGTGCCACCGTGCGGCGCGTCACCTCGATCGGCTCGCCGTCGGAGGTCTCGAGCACCGCGGCTCCGCGCACGAGCAGCGGACCGTCGGGGTATGCCGTGATCGTGACGGCATCCTCTTGCGCGCTCATCGCACGTCCCGCTCTCGCAGAGAGGATTCGCCGTGCGTCCACGAGTCGAGCATGTGCTGGGCCGCCCAGCCGTCGACCGTCAGGCACGCTGCCGCGCCGAACATGATGTCGGGCAGCAGGTCGGGCCGGTCTTCGGCCAGCCCACCGGCGAGGTCGCGCGCGGCGATCTGCTCGTGCACGGCATCTGCCTCGACGTGCTCGTCGAAGTAGTCGGTGACGTCGTCGGTGAAACCCAGGCGCCGCAGGCCGTCGGCGTAGAACCGGTTGGGGATCGACGAGGTCATCTCGAACGCTGCCAGATGGCCGACGATCGCTCCGACGAGCCGACGGTTGAGGCCGAACATCGACATCGCGTTGAGCGAGGCGAGTGTGATCGCCGGCACATCGTCGACGTAGGCGCCGTAGGTGTCGTCGAGGCCGGCCCCCCGCATCGCGCGGGCGAAGATCGACGCGTGCACACGGTCGGGGCGTCCGCCGCCGTACTCATCCGACTGGATCTCGACCAGCGCCGCCTTGGGTCGACCGGTCAGGCGGGGGATCGCCCAAGAGTGCGGGTCTGCCTCGCGCAGTGTGTAGATCGAGCGCTGCATGAAGAACTCGAGCATCTGCTCTTCCGTCGCCTTCTTCGCGACGTAGCGCGACAGGCTCGGGCCGGTGTCGGCCTCGGCGAGGGCGAACAGCGCGCGGCCGACGGCATCCACGGTCGGCTCGGGCATCTCGGGAGCCGGCACGGTCGCCCGCAGCGCCCGCTCGAACGCGTGCTCGAGGATTCCGCGCGTGGCGATCAGCGCCGGGTCCCACTCGAGGTCGGGGTTGAGTCCGGGGAGGGAACCGTACGACGAGGCGTAGAGCACGAAGAGTGCGAGCTGGATGTCGTCGTCGCGCACGGCGTCGTCGGTCGCAGCGAGCGCAGACTCGGCCCGGGTGCCGAGATCGTCGACATCGCCGCCGGTCAGCTGACGGATGACGGCGTCGCTGAGCGGACCGCGCGGGGTGACGCCGTGAAGGGCGGATGGGGTGAGTGCTGGCGCAGACATGGAGATGCTCCCAAAAGTCGGATGCTCGCAGTCTCGCCCCGGCGATGAGCGCACGAGAAGGGACTTGACGCGACGCATCGGATGCGGAAGGGCGGATGCCGCAGCATCCACGATGCGGTTCCGGCGTCCGGATCTGTGACGTCGCCGCGCCGCCTAGGCTGGACGTATGAACAAGAACTCGCTCTGGACCATCGTCGGCGTCGTCCTCGCCGTGGTGATCGCCTGGTGGATCGTCAGCGCGCTGTTCTCGATCCTGTGGTTCATCGCCAAGCTCGCGATCGTGCTCGTCGTCGCGGTCGTGGTGTTCTTCGTGCTGCGCGGGCTCTTCACCTCGAAGGCCGACTGACCGCGCCCGACCTCACGTTTCGCGGTCGTGCTGCTGATCCCCGAGAGGTCGTCGACGCGCGAGCGATCCACGCCCGCGCGAGGTCGCTGAGGCTCAGGCGACCGGGGCGTTCGCTCCGATCCGATAGCGCGCGGCGCGATGCGTGTCCTGCACGCGGTCGCCCTTGCCCTGCAGCTTGTTGCGCAGGGTGCCCGGCGTGTACTCGTTCGGGTAGACGCCGCGCTCTCGGAGCACCGGGATGACGTGTTCGATCACGTCCTGCCAGGTGCCGGGCGTGATCGCGTAGGCGAGGTTGAACCCGTCGATGTCCGTCTCCTCGACCCACGACTGCAGCTCGTCGGCGATCTCGACGCCCGAGCCGACGATGGTCGGGCCGAGGCCGCCGATCGCGTTGTGGCGTCCGAAGTCTCCGACGGTCCACTCGCGTCCGAGGTCGGCCTCTTCCTTGAGGTGCTGCAGCACCGACTGGATCGCGTTGGACTCGACATTGCCGACGGGCTCGTCCTCGGCGTACTGCGACAGGTCGACGCCCATCCAGCCAGACATGAAGGTCAGCGCGCCTTCGGGGCTCGCGTACGACAGGTACTCGGCGTGCTTCGCCGCGGCATCCGCGCTGGTGGCGCCCGTGATCACGGTGAGCAGGGTGTAGATCTTCGCGTCGTAGCGGTCTCGCCCGGCGTCCTCGAGCGCGTCGCGGATGCGCTTGACGGTGCCCGCGAGCACCTCCTTCGAGGGCGCGGCGACGAAGATCGCCTCGGCGTTCTCCGACGCGAAGCGCACACCGCGAGGGCTGGCTCCGGCCTGATAGATGACGGGGGTTCGCTGCGGCGACGGCTCGGAGATGTGGATGCCGGGAACGCTGAAGTGCTTGCCCTCGTGGCCGATCGGGTGCACCTTCGACGGGTCGGTGAAGATGCCGCGCTCGCGGTCCTCGACGACGGCGTCGTCTTCCCACGAGCCCTCCCACAGCTTGTAGAGCACCTCGACGTACTCGTCGGCATGGTCGTAGCGGTCGTCATGCGCGAGCTGATCGTGCTGACCCATGTTGCGTGCGGCGCTGGGAAGGTAGCCCGTCACGACGTTCCAGCCGACGCGTCCGTTGGTCAGGTGGTCGAGCGTGCTCAGGCGGCGGGCGAACGGATAGGGATGCTCGAAGGCTGTGCCCGCCGTGATGCCGAACCCGAGGTGCTCGGTGACGGCGGCCATCGCGCTCACGAGCAGGATCGGATCGTTCACGGGCACCTGCGCGCCGTTGCGGATCGCGGCCTCGTTGGTGCCGCCGTAGACGTCGTACGTGCCGAGCACGTCGGCGATGAAGATGCCGTCGAAGGTCGCGCTCTCGAGCAGCTTCGCGAGATCGGTCCAGTACGAGATGGTGTTGTACTGACGCGAGCGGTCGTCCGGATGCCGCCACAGACCGGACGACTGGTGGGCGACGCAGTTCATGTCGAAGGCGTTGAAGCGGATCTGACGGGTCATGAGGACAAGCAAACCCGCCGAGGTGCTCCGTGTCAGCCCGCGCGACATGCGCCGTCACATTCGTCGGTGGCGTCCCCTCGGCGTTCGAATCGCGCAACTGTCCCGATATGCAGCGGAGATAGGGTCATTCACGCGATTCGAATCCGACCGGGTCAGTCCCGGTCGCCGTCGACCGTCTTCATGGTGGAGGTGATCGGACGCGGGTCGGGCATTATCGTCTCGACCTGGGGTTTGGCGTTCGCCTGTGCTCGACACCAGACGACGAACCCGACCGCGGTGAAGACGCCGTAGAACACGTACATCAGCCCGGTGGCATAGAAGCCCGAGCTGAACAGCAGCGGCACACCGACGATGTCGACGGCGATCCAGATCAGCCAGAACTCGGTCCACCCCTTGGCCATGCCGTATGTGGCGAGCAGGGATCCGACGAAGGTCCACGCGTCGGCCCACACCGGCTCCCACGAGCCGAGGGCGCGGAACAGCGGGGTCAGCGCGATCGTACCGATCACCATCACCAGGATGAGGCCGATGCGGGCGCTGTTCGGCGCCCAGCGCGGAGTGACCCGCCCGCCCGTCGCCGCGGCCTGACGCCAGCGCACCCAGCCGTAGATGGCGACGATGATGAACATCACCTGACGGCCGGCCTGACCGAGCAGATGGGGCAGCTCATGGTCGGGATTGAGGATGGATCCGAGGAAGACCGTGAGCAGCAGCAGGTTTCCGATGATCCCGACCGGCCACGCCCAGATCTTTCGCTGCATGCCTCCGAGTGCGCTGGCGAGACCGAACGCATTGCCCACCACCTCGCGCACCAGCAGCACCTGGCCGCCGGGAAGCATCCACTGCGAGTTGAAGGCGTCGACCAGCCAGAGCAGCGGGTTCACTTCGTCTCGTCGGGGAACGGTCGCTGGTCGAGCACCAGCTGCAGGAACGTGAGGTCGAGCCAGCGATCGAACTTGGTGCCGACCTGCGGCATCCGTCCGACCTGCATGAAGTCGAGTCGCTTGTGCATGATGATCGACCCCGTGTTGCCACTCTCGATCGCGGCCACCATGACGTGCTTGCCGAGGCTGCGGGCGCGGTGGATGAGCTCGATCATGAGAGCCTTGCCGATGCCTCGACCACGCTGGCCGTCGCGCACGTACACCGAGTGCTCGACCGTGTGCCGGTAGCCGCTGTGCGGGCGCCAGTCTCCGAAAGTGGCGTATCCGAGCACTCCGGTGTCATCGACCGCGACGATCACCGGGTAGCCCCTCTGCTGTCGATCGCTGAGCCAGGCGGCGCGGTCCTCGACGGTGACCGCATCTTCGTTCCAGATCGCGGTCGTGTTCAGCACGGCATCGTTGTGGATCGCCGTGATGGCCTCGAGATCGGCGGTCTCGGCATCCCTGATCTGGTGATCGCTCATCGGGTCTCCTGCATCTGCGATCGGGTGCGCACTGCACGACGGTAGCAGGATGCCGGGGTGTCGGATGCGGGAGACTGGCGTCATGTCTCTCGCTGAAACGGTTCGCGACCGCATCGTCCACGCGATCGACGAGGAGCAGCTGGGCGCATACGGACTCCATGTGCTCGTCGGTCACGAGTCCGCACAGCACCGGTGGCGCAGCGACGATCGGGTGAACCTGTATTCCGTGTCGAAGGGAGTGAGTGCACTCGCGGCGGGCATCGCCGTCGACGAAGGCATCCTGTCGCTCGACACCCGCGCTGTCGACGTGCTGGACATGCCCGAACCCGGTGCAGGCGCCGAAGCGGTGACCCTCGAGCATCTCCTCACGATGACGAGCGGAATCGACTTCGAGTGGTTCGGGGATCAGGAGGCGCCGTGGCCCGACCTCGCCTTCGAGATGCTCGCTCGACCGAGCCGGGGTGCGGGCGAGCACTTTCGATATTCGGACGCCAGCACGTACGTCGCCATGAGAATGCTCGGGGCCGCCGTCGGGGATGTGCGGGAGTGGCTGATGCCCCGGCTGTTCCAGCCTCTCGGCATCCACAACCCGCAGTGGCTGAGGTGCCCCCTCGGCTGGATCGTGGGCGGGAGCGGACTCGAACTGCGCACGGAGGAGCTGGCTCGGATCGGTCGTGTCCTTCGAGATGGGGGCCGCTTCGGGGGCGACCGCATCGTGTCGGAGCGCTGGATCGATCGGATGCACTCCGACTGGGTCTCCACAGGGGCGGGTGGCCTGTACTCCTCCTACGGGCTGACCGCCTGGCGCGGGCCGCGAGACGGCTGGCGTCTGGACGGGCGCTACGGGCAGTACGTCTTCATCGATGAGGCGGCGGATGCCGTCGTCACGATCACGGCGCACGAGGAGAAGAGCGATCAGCGGCTCGTCGAGATCGCGGCGGATGCCGTCGCGGAAGCCGTGTGAGGCGGGGCATGCGTCGGGTCGCTGGTGCTGGTGCCGGATAGGACGTCTCGGACGCTGATTCGTCATCCTGTGTAGAAGGCGTGGACGTGCGCCACGGAGCGGAGAGGGAGTCGGATGAGGATCGCGGTCGCAGGAGGAACAGGGGTGGTCGGTCGGCATGTCGTGGAGGCGGCGCGGGCGGCCAGTCACGAGGTGGTGGCGCTGTCGCGGTCGGCCGGTGCCGACGTGATCACGGGTGCGGGTCTCGATGCAGCGCTGCAGGGGGCGGATGCCGTGATCGACGTCACGAACACGACCACGCTCTCGGCAGCGAAGGCGGTGACGTTCTTCGAGACGGCGACCCGCAATCTGCTCGATGCGGAGTCGCGTGCGGGTGTCGCGCACCACGTGGTGCTGTCGATCGTGGGCATCGATGCGATCGACGCCTCGTACTACGCGGGCAAGCTGGCGCAGGAACGAGCCCTGGCTGCGGGGGCGGTGCCGTTCACGATCGCTCGGGCGGCGCAGTTCCACGAGTTCGCCGGGCAGCTGCTGTCGGGCATGTCGGGGCCGGTGGCGGTGATGCCGAAGCTGCTCATGCGACCCGTGGCCGCGCGGGAGGTCGGGGAGCATCTGGTGCGCGTCGCCGAGGCCGGGGCGGTGGGGCGCGCTCGCGATCTGGTCGGGCCACGCGACGAGGTGCTGGTCGATCTCGCCCGACGGCAGCTGGCGTTCGACGGCGTGCGTCGGCGGGTGCTGGGGGTGCGGCTGCCCGGTGCCTACGGGCGGGGGCTGGCGTCGGGGTCATTG
>NZ_JASDCU010000022.1 GCF_030407765.1 Microbacterium sp. APC 3901 | reverse complement strand
TAACTCAGGAAGTTCGCTTATTCGAGCGGGCCAGACAGGCGCCGAGCGCGACTTCGACAGCCTTTTCCTGAGATGGAAACGTCCGAGCGCTGCGCGTGAGGGGCGCGACTCCTCCTGCACAAAGCAGGCCTCCGACGGGGTTCGTCCACACGAGCTCCGTCGGGCCCGGTCGACGTGTCCGAAGAGCCACCATTGCGCGCATGACTCAGACGCCGTTCGAGCTTGCGCGACAGCATTTCGTCCCCACGGTCTTCACACGCGAAGAGCTTCGCGCCGCGGGCTACTCGAGTCGGCAGATCACCGATGCAGTCAAAGACGGCAGCATGCTCAGGCTTCGCCGAGACCGCTATGCGCAGCCTGGTCTGGACAGGGAGGTCGCGCACGCCGCCCGGATCGGCGGGCGTCTGACCTGCCTGTCGCTCCTGCGGCTACTCGGTGTCTTCGTGTTGAAGGTGGACGCCGTGCACGTGCACCTGGAGCGCAATCGGTCAAGGTTCAGGGGCCGGGAGACAGGCGCGAGGATCCACTGGAGCCTGCCCTCCGCGTCGCAGCTGTCTCACGTCACTCTGTTGTCGGAGGCGATCTGTCACTCGGTGAAATGCCAAGACCCGCGCGCATCGCTGGCAACGCTCGACAGCGTCCTACAGCACGGTCTCCTCACGCCCGGTGAACTCGAGGTGATCTTTCGCAGCCTCGCACCGCGATACCGCGTGCTTCTGACGCTCGTCGATCCGACGGCAGGCTCAGGGCCGGAGACCTTCATGCGGTTGATCCTTCGCACGATGGGTCTGAGGTTCGAAACCCAGGTCGACGTCGACGGGGTCGGCCGGGTCGACTTCGTCGTCGAGGGATGGCTGATCATCGAATGCGACAGCAAGGCGTTTCACGAGGGATGGGACAAACAGGTCGAGGACCGAAACCGCGACATCGCAGCGGCCCGGATCGGCTACGTGACGGTCCGACCGCTGGCGAGTGACCTGCTCTACCGCCCGCAGGAGGTGCAGGCTGCGCTCAAGGACGTCATAGAGAGGTTGAGGCCCAGTGGGCTCCGTGCACAACTCAGGAAGACCGTGCGGCGAGGAGCATGAGGGGGGCGCAGATCAGGCCGACCCGCACTCGGGTCCTGAGTTGTGAACGGAAAAGTGCGGAGCACGGGTCAGAGGTCGTCGGCGAAGCCCTGGATCAGGCGGGCCGCCGGCCCGGAGTCGCTGATCAGCGTGCCATGACCGTGGTCGGGGATGACCCGCAGATCGGCGCCGGGGATCACGTCGAGGATCTCCTGGCACCAGCTCATCGGCGCGAGCGGGTCGTCTTCGCCGCGCAGCACCAGCACCGGCTGATCGATGCGAGCGAACGCCTTCTCCGGCTGGTGCACGATGGTCGCGCGGATCTTGCGGATGAGATGAGGGCCGCCGCGGAGATACTCCCGGGCGCCGCGCCAGATGACCAGCGGACGCTCGCCGATCAGGTCGGTGAGGAGGTAGCTGGCCTGTGCCGCGACGTTGCGTGCGGCTTTGTTGACAGTGGGGCCGGCCAGGACGACGCCTTCGACGAGCGGGGGATGCCGGGCCGCGAGTTCTGCGGCGATCTGGCTGCCCATCGAATGGCCGATCACGACGACAGGACCTTCGTCGGTGTGCCGCAGGTAGGCGGCGACGAGGTCGGCGTGGCGCTCCATGGTGAAGGTGCGTGCGGGCTCGGGCGCCTCGCCGAAACCGGGCAGATCGAGTGCGATGACCCGGCCCTTCAGTCGCCGCACGACGTCGAGGTAGACGCTGCGACCCATGCCGATGCCGTGCAGCAGCAGGAAGGTCCGGGGTCCTTCGCCGAAGGTCTCTGCGACGAGCGTCGCCCCTGCATGCTCGAACTCGAGCAGGGTGACGGGGGTGCCCTTCGGGGCGAGATAGCTGGAGACCACGCACCCACGCTAACCGAGTGCGGGCGCGGCGGCTAACCCGAACCGGAGTGCCTCGGATTCCGGTGTGCGGTGAGCGGCGGGCGTGCGTCATGCGAGGATGAAGGGTGTCTTCGCCCAGCTCCGATCCCGATCAGATCGAGACAGGGGGCGAGACGCCCAGGCCGTCGAAGGGCTTCATCGCTCGCGTCGCAGACGGGTTGAGCGATCCGGTGCTGCGAGCGCTCGTCGCCGCGACCGCCGTGTCGCGCATCGGCCGCGGCGTCTTCCTCGCGGTCACCGTACTGTTCTTCACGCAGATCATCGGTCTCTCGCCCGCGCAGGCCGCCGTGGTGCTCGCGGTGTCGAGCGGATGCGGTGTCGTGGGGTCGCTCCTCGGCGGTTGGCTCGCGGATCGATGGAGCGCACGACGCCTCGCCTTCGGGTTCGAGATGACCGGCGGCGTGCTTCTCGCCGCCTATGCGTTCGTCGGAGACTTCGTGTCTGCGCTTCTGCTCGCCAGCCTCTCGGGTTTCTTCGACTCGCTCGGATACTCGGCCAGGTCTGCGATCATCGCCCGAGGGTTCGCGCCGGACAAGCGGGTGCACGCCCGCGCGGTGCTGCGCACGGTCACGAACCTCGCGATCGCCGCGGGTTCCGGCTTCGGTGCGATCGCCCTGGCGCTCGGCACCCCCGAGGCCTACCGGGTCGTCATCGCCGGTGCGGGTGCCGTCTGCGCACTCGGCTCGCTCTCGCTGCTCCGCCTGACCGCGGCGGTCGACGCCCCCGCACGCGGTCGTGTCACGGAACAGCTCACGGAGACGGGATCCATCGACACACAGGCGACGGCTGCGGCATCCGAAGAACGCAAGGACTGGAACAGGCGGTCCCCCTGGCGCGATCCCCGGTACCTGCTGCTGAGCGCGCTCTCGGCGATCTTCGGCATGCAGTTCGGGGTGGCTGAACTCGGAGTGCCGCTGTGGATCAGCGAGTACACGAATGCGCCGGATGCCACGTTCGCGGTGCTCCTGATCGTCAACACCGCGCTGGTCGTGCTGTTCCAGGTGCGCGCCTCGCGCGGCACGCACGACGTGCGGGTCGCAGGAAGGGTGACGATGATCGCGGGATGGCTCATGGTCGGCGCCTGCCTGATCTACGCGCTCGCCGCAGGTCTTCCGACGTGGGCCGCGATCGTCATCCTCATCGCCGGCATGATCACGCACACGTTCGCCGAGATCCTGTCGCAGGCCGGAGCCTGGGGGCTCAGCTTCGAGCTCGCCGACCCGGTACGGGCGGGTGCCTATCAGGGCGTGTTCGGCATGGGCTTCTCACTCGGAGCCCTTGCGTCGCCGATCGTCGTGAACGCCACGGCGATCACCTTCGGCTTGGCAGGATGGGCGATGCTGGCGGCGATCTTCCTCGCCGCCGCGGTCGGGATCTGGATGATCGCGCGCCGTGCCGCGGCATCCGCCACGCCCGCATCCGCCGGCTGAGCACGCCGTCGACGCCTGACCGACCTGTCGACGCCTCACCATGCCCGATCGGGCCGTCGGCGGTCACCGCCGACGAGAGGCGCGCGAGCGCGCCTTGAACTTACAGTCACTGCAAGTTATAGTCTGCAGTAACTGCAAGTTACAGGAGGATCCATGTCTGACTCACCCCGCGGGTCCGCCCCGCCGGTGCTCCGTTCCGTCGACGTCACTCGCACGTACGGAAGGGGCGATGCCGAGTTCACAGCCCTCGCTGGCGTCGATGTCGAGGTCGACCAGGGGCGCTCGCTGGCGATCGTCGGCAAGTCCGGCTCCGGCAAGTCGACGCTGATGCACCTGCTTGCGCTTCTCGACCGCCCGAGTGCCGGTTCCGTGGAGGTCGCCGGTCGCGCGGCGTCAGACCTGCGACCGGCAGAGCTCAACGCGATCCGCAACAGGATGTTCGGCTTCGTCTTCCAACAGTTCTTCCTCACCGGCGGACAGACCGTCTTCGAGAACGTGAGCCTGCCGCTCGTGATCGCCGGCGTCCCGGCGAGAAGGCGACGCGAGAAGACGATGGACGCCCTCGAGGCTCTCGGGCTCGCCGACAAGGCGAAGAATCGGGCGACGGATCTCTCCGGTGGGCAGAAGCAGCGGGTGGTGATCGCGCGGGCGCTCGTGAACGACCCCTCGGTGATCTTCGCCGACGAGCCGACGGGCAACCTCGACACCGTCACGGGGGCGCAGGTCGAAGAGATCCTCTTCGGGCTCCAGCGAGACAGGGGCATCACGCTGGTGGTCGTCACGCACGATCCAGATCTCGCCGCGCGGTGCGACAACGCCGTCACGATCGCCGACGGACGGATCATCGGGCGATCGGAGGCTGCGGCATGAAGACTGCAGATGTGCTGCGCATGGCGACGAAGAACGTCTTCCGCAGCAAGCTCCGCACGACCCTCACGGTGATGAGCCTGTTCGTCGGTGCGTTCACACTCACGCTCACGACAGCCCTGGGTGCGGGCGTGAACGACTATGTGGAGCGCCAGGTGGCGACGCTCAGCAGCGGCGACATCCTCTTGGTGAGCCCGGCGACGAGCGTCGAGTCCGATGACGGCCCGACCAAGTGGGACCCGGAGGGGCGGCAGCAATCGGGATCCGCCAACCCGCTCGGAGGAGGCACCCTGTTGAACAGCGACGACATCGCTGCAGTGGAGGGGATCGACGGCGTGCGCACTGTGGAGCCGATCACCCAGGTCGCGATCGAATGGGTCGCGACTTCGGGCTCCGCAGGGGCCGATCGGTATGAGATCGACGTCAATCCCACGTCGTCCATCGGACAGAGCGACCTCATCGCAGGTGCACAGCTCGACCAGGAGTCGGCAGAGAGCGAGATCGTGCTTCCTGAAGAGTATGTCGACGCGCTGGGACTCGCCGACGCGGAGTCCGCCATCGGACAGAGCGTCGCACTCGGGTATCTCGACTCGGCACAAGAGCAGCAGACCCTGACCGCGGTGGTCGTCGGCGTCGCCCGCGAGAGCCTGTTCGCTGCGGGAGCCGGCGCCAATTCCGCGTTGACGGAATCCATCGCCACCGCACAGGCCGTGACGGGGCAACCCGAGGCATGGCCGATAGCGGTCGTGCGTCTCTCGCCTGACGAGGGCGATACAGTCAGCGATGAAGCGCTGCAACGGGCGAAGGATGACCTGGCGGAGCTGGATCTCGTCGGTCAGACGATCGAGGATCAGCTCGGCGTCGTCCAGACGGTGATCAACGGCATCATCGGCGTGCTGAGCGCGTTCGCTGTGGTCGCGCTGATCGCCGCATCCTTCGGGATCGTGAACACACTCCTGATGAGCGTGCAGGAGCGGACGCGAGAGATCGGACTGATGAAGGCCATGGGGATGTCGAACGGGCTCGTGTTCGCACTGTTCAGCCTCGAGGCGGTGGCCATCGGGCTGCTCGGGTCGGCAGCCGGAGCGATCGCCGCGATCGGAGCAGGATCCGCGATCGCCGGCGTGGCAGGTGAGACGCTGCTCTCCGCTCTCCCGGGACTCCAGATCCTCCTCTTCGATCCGGCCACCGTGTCGACGGTGATCGTCGTGATCATGGCCGTCGCGTTCCTGTCCGGTGTGCTCCCTGCCCGCCGCGCCGCACGCCAGGACCCGATCGAGTCGCTACGGTACGAGTGAGCCAAGGAGCAGCAGATCATGTCGACCCCACCACCCGCCCGGCGCCGCAAGGACGCACGAGAGAAGGCGGCCGCCATCGAGCGCGCTGCGACCGATCTCGTGCTCGAGCACGGATACGACGCGGTGAAGGTCGACATGATCTGCGAGCGGGCCGGTGTCAGTCAGCGCACGTTCTTCAACCACTTCGGCACCAAGGATGCGGCTCTTCTCGGCCGCGAGTACCCGCATCTCGACGAAGACCTGGCCGAACAGTTCGTCGCATCGAGGGGGCCGCTGATGGCGGGTGCTGCTCGGCTCATCCGGGTCGATCCCGGTGATCTGGGCTCGGATCCCGCGTACCTGGCCCGACGCATCCGGGCCATCGGGTCGAGCCCTACGCTCATGGCTCTGCAGATGGACCGGATCGAGTCCCTCGACGCAGCGCTGCGGCACCTCATTCTTCGTCGGCTCACCGCCCAGTACCCGGGGGAGGATGCCGCGGAGCTCCATGCGCAGGCCGGGCTCATCACCCAGCTCGTCGCGGGGCTCATGCGCTACGTCGGGATGTCGTGGGCGGAGGAGGCGGCGGCAGGAGCGATCCCCACCATCGACCCGGAGTCGATCTCGGCACTCCTCTCCCGAGCTCTGGCGAAGCTGGACTGATCGCCCACCGCCGAGCTACCCGCCCGGGGTCAGCACCAGGGTGTGCCGCGTCGACGCATCGACCGCCGTCTCGGAGAACGCCCACGGCTTCTGCACGCCGGCCGCCCAGTCGGCGGTCTGATCGACGTAGTGCTCATGGAACGCATGGCCCGATGCTCCGGTGAGGTGGATCCAGGTCGAGGCGTCGAGGTCCGCCAGGTCGACCACCATCCGCATCGACGGCACGGTGGTCGTCGCGTACGAGGTCCCGAGATCCCACCCGGTCGCGTTGACCACGGATGCGCCGCCGCCGACCGCATACGGGCCGCGGTTGAAGAGCATCTCGATCGGGGCGATGCCCGACGAGCCGAGAGTGTCGCTCGTGAGGGTGATCGCATGCAGGTCGCCCCACCTCCACCCGGTGACGGCTTCGCCCTGCAGGGCGGAGAGCTCGTCGTACGCCTCTTCGGCCGACAGGGCCAGCATCTCGTCCATGCCGGCGACGTCGATGGCCGGGTTCGTCCAGAGCGGGTCGGAGGGGTCGTCGAGCAGGTCCGCGACGACGGTGAAGAGGCGGCCCTGGCCGCCGATGGGCAGGGGCTGGTCGCGCTCCGCGAACAGATTCTGCACGAGGTTCGACCAGAGCACGTTCGCGTAGGCGGCTGCTGCCGACCCGGCGTCGTTCTGCGCGTCCCACGAGCGCAGCAGGGCCACGGCGTCCTCGGTGCCTGCTCCCTTCACCTCGACATCGTCCATCGCGGATGCCAGGCGCTTGCCGATCCACATCTCACTGTCCAGCTGGATCTCGCGCATGTCCTGCGCGGTGAGCGGAGCGGCTGCGACGCGTCGTTCGATCAGGTGGGCGATGCGATCCGCGCGGTAGCCGTAGTCCCAGTCCCGTGAGAGGAAGTACGGATAGTCGTCGGTGACGATCGCGTTGTTCGCCGTCACGATGTAGCCGGATGCCGGGTTGTACGACACCGGCAGCTCGTCGAAGGGGATGAATCCCGTCCAGTCGTAGCTGCTGTCCCAGCCGGGCTGTGGCATCCATCCGTCGCCTGCCCCGCGCACAGGCAGGCGTCCGGGAGTCTGGTAGCCGATGTTGCCCTCGACGTCTGCGTAGATGAGGTTCTGCGCCGGCACGTCGAACAGCGCGGCCGCCGAGCGGAACTCCTCGAAGTCCTGGGCGGTCGACAGCGCGAAGATCGCCGTGGCGGCGGTGCCGGGGTCGAGGGCCGTCCAGCGCAGACTGACCGCGTACTCGGAGGCCTCGCCCGTGGGTGCCGCACCGGTCGCGCCGCCCGCGGCGAGACCGGGCTCCGGGTCGTCGGCGATCGCCGTGAAGTCGTCGGTGAGCCCTGAGATGATGGGTCCGTGCACGGTCGACCGGATCGTCAGATCGATGTCGTCGCCGCCGGCGACCGTGATCGTCTCGGTGGTCTCCTCGATCGGCACCAGCGCTCCGTCACGCCAGTACTGGTCTCCGTCGATCCGCTCGATGTAGAGGTCGGTGACATCGGTGGTCAGGTTGGTGAAGCCCCAGGCGATCTGCTGGTTGTGACCGATCACGATCCCGGGGAGTCCGGAGAACGAGAAGCCGGCCATGTCGAACGGGCACTCGTCGGTGACCTCGCTGCATCGCAGCTGCACCTGATACCAGACCGACGGCAGTGATGCGCCCAGGTGCGGGTCGTTGGCGAGCAGCGGCATGCCGGTCTCGGTGAGGTCTCCCGACACCACCCACGAGTTCGACCCGATCCCCTCGCCGACGTCGCCGACGAGCAGGCTCGCCGCCTCGATCACGTCGGAGGCCTCCTGCCACTCGATCGTCGTCGCGGCCTGCTGCATCTCGTCGTCGTTCGCGTCGGTCGTGAACGCGGCCGGTTCGGCCCCGGTCTCGAGAGTCGGCGCAGTCGTCAGCTCGGGCACGATCACCGGGTGCTCGTCGAACGGATACGCGGGGTAGAGCTCGTCGAGCGTCGCGGTGATCCCGGTCGGGTCCGAGGTCTCCGAGAGCTGCGCGGTCAGCAGCGCACGCTCGGCCTCATCCTCGATGTTGCCGCGCAGGTCCCACGCCATCGCCTTCAACCAGGCGACCGAATCGGCGGGCTCCCAGGGCTCGGGCTCGTAGTCGGGGTTCTGTATTCCCAGCACGGCATACTCGAGCGACAGCTCGGCACCCGAGCGTGATGAGAGATAGGCGTTGACGCCGTCCGCGTAGGCCTCGTAGTAGCCGCGCGTCACGTCATCCATGGCCTCCACCTCGGCCTCGGCGACCTTGCGCCAGCCGAGGGTGCGCAGGAAAGCATCCGTCGCGGCCTGCGATTCGCCGAACATCTCCGCCACGCGCCCGGCCGTCACATGGCGTCGGAAGTCCATCTCGAAGAAGCGGTCCTGCGCGTGCACGAACCCCTCGGCGTAGAAGAGATCGTGGCTCGAGTCGGCGGTGATGGTCGGGATGCCGCGATCGTCGCGCTGCACCGTGACCTCGGCCTGCAGGCCGTCGAGCGGGACGGTGCCGTCGGTCTGCGGGAAGGACCGCTGGATGGTCCAGGTCACGAAGAAGGCCGCGGCGACGGCGACCACGACGACGGCGGCGACGACGAGGAAGGCGATGCGCCCGATGCGGGCTCCCAGGGAGGGGCGCGACGGGTCGACGATCTCGGTCGAATGGGTTGTCATCTTCGAGAACTCTTTCGGGTGGCATAGCGGAACTCAGTCCCAGAGAGTCCCAGAGCGCGTCTCACCGACGCACTCTGGGAATACTACCCACAACGGCGCTGCGGGCGGGGAGTTCTCGCCCCCGCCCGCAGTGTCAGCCGATCAGACTCGGCTGCAGATCGCGCAGCGTGCGCCGGTGCGTCATACGCGTCACCCCGATTGCGGCGAGCAGCAGAGCGCCGACCAGCCAGATCCCGAGCACCACCAGATCCCACCCGGCCCTGCCGAGATCGCCCCCGTACATGAGCTGCCGCATGGCGTCGACCACATAGCCGAGCGGCAGCACGTGGTGCAACGCGGCCAGCGGAGCGGGCAGCGTCTGCCAGGGGAAGGTGCCGCCGGCGGTGACGAGCTGCAGCACCATGAGCACCAGGCCCAGGAACTGACCGACCGAGCCGAGCCAGACGTTCAGCGTGAGGATGATCGCCGCGAACGTCGCCGACGCGAAGATCATCACGCCCAGCGTGCCGATGGGATTGTCGAACGTGAAGCCCAGGGTGATCGCGAGGATGCCCATGAGCCCGACCATCTGCACCGCGCCCAGCATCGCCGGGGTCAGCCAGCCGGCCAGAGTCACCCGGATCGGGGAGTGCAGCGCGGTCACGGCTCGGCGAGAGATCGGCTTGACGATGAGGAACAGCGCGTAGATGCCGATCCAGGCCGACAGCGCGGCGAAGAACGGCGCGAGCCCCGCGCCGTAGTCCTCGGCCGACGCCACCTTGTCGCTCGACACCTTGACGGGGTCTGCGATCGTGTCGGCCTGCAGCGTGCGCAGCTCGGGGGTCGAGACGGGGATCTGCTCGACTCCGTCGGAGAGCCCGTCGCGCAGCTCGGCCGTGCCGGACGCAAGGGTGCTGAGTCCGTCTCGCAGCTGAGCTGCGCCGTCGTTCGCCGCCGCCGCGCCCGCGGCCACGGTCTGCGCGCCGCCGGCGAGAGTCTGTGCACCGCCGGCGAGAGTCTGCGTGCCGCTGGCGAGCTGCGAGGCACCGGATGCCACCGACTCGGCTCCGGCGGCGAGCTGGTCGACCTTGTCGACCGCGTTCTGCACGGTGGCGTTGCCCTCTTCGAGACGGGTGCCCAGCGGATCGAGGGTCGCGAGCACCCGATCGATCTCCTCCTGCGTCAGGCCCTGATCTGTGAGTACCGTCGCGATGTCCTGGCGTGCCTGGGGCAGAGCATCCGTCGCCTGCTGCACCGCAGACCCGGCGCGGTCGGCGACGTCGGCCAGTTGCCGGTTGCCGTCGCTGACCTGCTGAGCACCCGAGGCGAGAGTCGCCGCTCCGCCGGCGAGCTGAGACGCGCCACCGGCGAGCTCAGACGCGCCACCCGCGAGCTGAGACGTGCCGCCGGCGAGCTGGGACGTGCCGTCGGCGAGTGTGGCGCTGCCGGTCGCCGCGGTGTTGGCGCCGTCGGTGAGCTGGCTCGCCCCGTCTGCGGCGGTGACGAGGTTGTCTCGCACCTCGCTGAGCCCGGTGAGCAGACGCTCCGCGGCCTCGCTGCCGACCATCTCGGCCACCGAGCTGCGGATCTTCTCGACCGCCTGAGTGCCCATCGACGACGCGAGGTAGTTGTTCGCGTCGTTGGTCTCGAGCTCGATGCGCGCCTGGTGGGGGTCATCGCCCGCGGCCGAGGTCAGTGCCGCGGAGAAGTCGTCAGGGATCGTGACGGTGAAGTCGACCGTGCCCTCGCGCAATGCGTCTGCGGCCTCGTCGGCCGACATGCGCTGCCAGTCGAAGGCGTTGCCGTCGATGAGGTTCTCGGCGACGTCCTCGCCGTAGTTGACGGTCTCGCCGGTCTCGGCCTCCGTTCCGGTGGTGGGGGCAGGAGCCCCGGCGTCATCGACGACCAGTGCCACCGGCACCTCGGGGAACTTGGCGTACGGGTCCTGGTTGGCCCAGAGGTAGAGGCCGCCGTAGAGGATCGGCACGCACACGAGCGCGATCAGGGCGATGATGCCCATCTTGCTCGCGGTGAGGCGTCGCAGCTCGGCGGCGATCATGGCGGGAACCTTCATCGCTCGCCTCCGTTCTCTGTCGTGTCGGTCTGTGTGTCTGTATCGGGCGTCTCGTCTCGGTAGCCTTCGCCGTCTCCGCTCGACGACCCGGGGGCGTGGTCGAGCACGAGGGGTGGGATCGGACCGGATGCGTTGATCGCCTCGAGCTCATGCATGCGTTCGAGGGCGACCGCAGCGGATCCGCCGATGACGACGAGCATGGCGTAGCCGCGGTCGGCGAACTCCGACGCGATGCGCCACCAGCCGTCGGGGCTGCCGCCGTGGCGGTCGGGGGCGACGAGCACGATGCCTTCGGTGCCCTCGCGCAGGATGGCGAGCTCGCACATGATGCGCACCCGCGCGGCCGGGTCGACGTTGCCGATCGGCACACCGGCGAGCTCGCCGAAGCCGAGCTGACTCAGCCACCGGCGTGCGTGCAGCGGGGTCGCGCCGAGGCCGGCGAACATGAGCTCCTCGCCCACCACGCCCGCGAGGGTGATGTCGGGGTGCGGATCGCTGACATCGGGAGCGTCGACGAGCGCGATCGTGCGGCGCAGCGCCTTGTTGTTCGAGTCGCCGTCGATCGTCACGCGGCCGGTGTCCGGGCGCATCCGTCCACTGGCGATCAGGCCGAGCACGGTCGGTCGTTGCTCTGTCTCGGCCAGGGCGAAGCGCACCGCTCCGCTGTGGAACTCGAGGCTCGTCGTCGGCAGCGACTGCCCGTCGCGCCCCTTGCTCACCTCATGCAGAGTGACCCTCATGCGCTGACCTCCTGCGATTCGGCGATGTCGGGGTGCGCGCTCAGCAGCTCATCGGCCTCGCGCCACGAGAGCCCGGCGATGCTGAGCAGCGTGCGCACGGCGAGGCCGGCCGCGCCGATGCTGTGGGCATCCGTGCGCGAGACGACCGTGCGCGCGACCTCTTCGATGAGGCGGGCGAGGGTCGCGGCCGAGAGGTCGGTGCGGAAGCTGCCGTCTTCCTGACCACGACGCGCGAGCGCCGCGACGGTGCGGCGCAGCGGGGCGAGGGCATCTGCGGTGTGCTGCACGTGGGCTTCGTCGAGGGCGAGCGCGGCGGCGACCTGAACGTGCGCAGCCTCCTGCCAGAGTCGTGCGGCGAGACGGGCCAGGGCGATGCGCGAGTCGGTGTCGGTGACGGACTCGGCGATCGCGTTGAACCGCTGCGCTCCGACCGAGATCAGCTCACGGATCAGCGCCTCACGGTCGTCGAAGTGGCCGTAGAGCGTGCGGCGGGAGAGTCCGGCGCTGCGCGCGATGACGTCGATCGAGGCGCGCGGGTCGGTGGCGAGGGTTGCGCGGGCCGCCTCGAGGATTCCGGCGCGGTTCTCGACCGAGTCACGGCGGGGAGCACGGGTGGTCATGCACCCATTCTACGTATTGTGCACAGTCATGTGCAAGATAACTCGGGGGACTCACAGGGTCCGGAGGGCGGCTCGTCGATAACTCAGGACTATCGATCCCGATCCGGTCGAACGGGGCTGTTCGCAAGCGAAACCCTGCGATCGTCCTGAGTTGTGAACGCGCGTACCTCCGGCGTAGAGACGGAAAGGGGGCGGATGCCGCAGCATCCGCCCCCTTTCAGAAGAACTGAGAGTCAGTCGAGTCCGGAGTCGAACGCCGCACCCTCAGATGCGGTGTCGACCGCGTCGGCGAAGTTCTCGTCGACCTCCTCGACGGAGCCCGTGATCTCGCCCGACTCGCCGGCGGTGACGCGTCCGACGAGCTCGCCGGTGGCGCCGCCGATGAGGCCGAGGCCCGCGTACTGCTCGAGGCGCGAGCGCGAGTCGGCGATGTCGAGGTTGCGCATCGTGAGCTGTCCGATGCGGTCGACCGGGCCGAAGGCGGCGTCGCCGACGCGCTCCATCGACAGCTTCTCGGGGCCGTACGACAGGTTGGGCGACGTGGTGTCGAGGATCGTCCAGTCGTCTCCGCGGCGCAGGCGGATCGTGACGGTGCCCGAGATCGTGAGGCCGACCCAGCGCTGGATCGACTCGCGCAGCATGAGCGACTGCGGCTCGAGCCAGCGTCCTTCGTACATGAGGCGACCCAGGCGACGACCCTGCTCGTGGTAGGTCGCGAGGGTGTCTTCGTTCAGGATGCCGTTGACGAGGCGCTCGTACGCGATGAAGAGCAGCGCCATGGCCGGGGCCTCGTAGATGCCGCGCGACTTCGCCTCGATGATGCGGTTCTCGATCTGGTCGCTCATGCCGAGGCCGTGGCGTCCGCCGATCGTGTTGGCCTCCATGACGAGGGCGACCGGGTCGGTGTACTCGACGCCGTTGATGGCGACCGGGCGTCCGGCCTCGAACGTGACCGAGACGTCTTCGGTCTCGATGGCGACCGAGGGGTCCCAGAACTTGACGCCCATGATCGGGTCGACCGTCTCGAGCGAGACGTTCAGGTGCTCGAGGGTCTTGGCCTCATGCGTGGCGCCCCAGATGTTGGCGTCGGTCGAGTACGCCTTCTCGACCGAGTCACGGTAGGGGAAGTCGTGGGCGACGAGCCACTCGCTCATCTCCTTGCGGCCGCCGAGCTCGGTGACGAAGTCGGCGTCGAGCCACGGCTTGTACACGCGCAGGCGCGGGTTGGCCAGCAGGCCGTAGCGGTAGAACCGCTCGATGTCGTTGCCCTTGTAGGTCGAGCCGTCGCCCCAGATGTCGACGCCGTCCTCCTTCATGGCGCGCACGAGCAGTGTGCCGGTGACGGCGCGGCCGAGGGGCGTGGTGTTGAAGTACGTGCGTCCGCCCGAGCGGATGTGGAAGGCGCCGCACGAAAGGGCGACCAGACCCTCCTCGACCAGGGCTGTCTTGCAGTCGACCAGACGCGAGGCCTCGGCGCCGTACTCGAGCGCGCGGCCGGGGATCGACTCGATGTCGTCTTCGTCGTACTGCCCGAGATCACCGGTGTACGTGTAGGGGACGGCGCCCTTGTCGCGCATCCACGCGACGGCGACGGAGGTGTCGAGTCCTCCGGAGAAGGCGATGCCGACGCGCTCGCCGACGGGAAGAGACTGGAGGACCTTGGACATGCTTCCCAGTCTATCGGCGGCGTGTCGGCTGTTTCGGACGGGATGGGCGCGAGTGGCGAGGCCCGGTGTCAGCGCGCGACGGCGGGCTCGAGCGTCTCGGGCTCGGCGGCGAGCTCGGGATTCTCACGTCGCTCGATTTCGCGTCGCTGGTGCGCCGCATAGCGGCCGCCCCACTCGGTCAGGGCCTCGACGAGGGGCATCGACCCTCGGCCGAGGTCGCTCAGCCGGTATTCGACCTTGGGCGGGACCTGTCGATACACCGTGCGGATGAGGAGCCCATCGTCCTCCAGTTCGCGCAGCTGCCGCGTCAGCACACGAGCGGTCGGCTCGTCGAGCAGCCTGCTGAGCTCGCCGAATCGCAGCACCTCATGCTCGTCGAGAAGGCTGAGGATGCTGGGCTTCCAGGCTCCGCCGATCACAGCGATCGAGATCTCCGCGTCGCACGCGTCGCCCCACTCCCGGACGATGCGCTCCGTCTTCTCCCTCATGGATCCGCCTTCCGTTCCCGCTCATGGTCGTCGCCATAGTATCCATAAGGTCACTATGTACCATTCATGACCGTACTTGTCTGAAGTGTACTCAGGACACGAGACTGATGCGGTGACCTTCCCGATTCCCACGGCACGATCGCCGTGATCGCAGGGTCTCGCGGTTTCGTCGTCGCCCTGCTCATCGCAGCCGGGGCGGTCGTCGCCGCGGCACTCCTGCCACTGTGGCGGCGCACAGCTCCCCACCCCCGTCTCCCACTGAAGAAAGGCCATCCGTGTCAGCATCACGCCCGACCGTCCTCTGGATCCACGCCCACCCGCAGGAGAGCTCGTTCAACGCGCGACTGTTCCGCGACGGAGTCACAGCGCTCTCGCGCGACCACGACGTCGAGATCACCGATCTCTATGCTCAGGGTTTCGACCCCGTGCTCGCGGCCCCGGATCTGGGCGAGCCGCAGGGCCGGGAGGGCAACCTCGTCGATCTGATGGGCGAGGCGTACGCCGCGGGGCAGCTGCCGCCGGATGTGATCGAGGAACAGCGCAAGCTCGCGGCTGCCGACCTCGTCGTGCTGCAGTTTCCGCTGTGGTGGTACGGGCCGCCGGCGATCCTCAAGGGGTGGTTCGACCGGGTGCTCACCAACGGGTTCGCGTATGGCACGTCCGATGCCGAGACCGGTCTTCCGCTGCGCTACGGCGAAGGCCCGCTCGCCGGGCGACGAGCCCTCGTGATCGTCACGGCGGGCGAGGACGACCGTTCCATCGGAGAACGGGGCGTCAGCGGTGATCTGGACTCGCTGATGTTCCCGCTCACCCACGGAACCCTCTGGTACACCGGCATCGAACCGCTCGACCTGCACGTCGTCCACGATGCCGACGGGTTGGACTCGGCGGGGATCGATCACGAGAGCGCCCGCCTGATCGAACGACTCTCGGGGATCCGCGACGAGTCGCCGAGCAGTCCGTATCGCCGGCTGCGCGACGGCGACTACCACGGCACCCGGGCGCTACGAAAGGACCTGCTCCCCGGTCGCATCGACCTCGGCATCCATCGCGTCCAGGCCGGCTGAACGGAGCGGGAGGCGGCGACGTGCAGGGGTGATCCGGATCCATCCGCGATTTTCCGTCCCGACGGTGGCAGAGTTGCCCTGAAGGAGGTCGGCATGGGTGCAGCGATCCTCTGGGGCGTCGTCGCGGCATCGCCTCTGATCATCGGAGCCGCGCTCGCCCTGCTGCGCACCTGGCCGCCTCGGTGGTTGGGCATCGTGCTCGGTTTCGGCGCCGGGGCGCTCATGGCGTCCATCGCGTTCGAGCTGTGGGAGGAGGGGCTGGATCTCGCCGGCCCCATCCCTCTCGTCATCGGCGTCGCGGCCGGAGCACTGGCGTACTTCATCGCCGACCGGATCCTCGATGCCCGGGCGGCGAAGTCGCAGGATCACGGGGCCGGGGCCCCGCTCGCGCTCGGCGCGCTGCTCGACGGCATCCCCGAGCAGCTGGTGCTCGGCATCGGCCTCGCCTCGGGAGAACCGGTGAGCATCGCACTCGTCGTCGCGATCGTCGTGTCGAACCTGCCCGAGTCGATCGGCTCGGCCGCCGACCTGCTGAAGGGCGGGATGACCAAGGCGCGCGTGCTGCTGCTGTGGGCGGGCATCTCGGTGATCTGCGCGCTCGCGACGGTCGCGGGCTTCGGGCTGGCGAGCGCGACCGGCGACGAGTTCAGGGCGGGAGCCAGCGGCTTCGCCGCCGGTGCCCTGCTCGTCATGCTCGTCGACTCGATGGTCCCGGATGCGCAGGAGAAGGCCAAGCAGGTCACCGGGCTCGCGACGGTGCTGGGCTTCGCGCTCGCCGCGGGGCTCTCGCTCGCGAGCTGAGAGCGGGTCGAGGCCGCCGATGCGGGTGCGACCGCCCGCCATCCGTCGGCCTCCCGGCCGCAGAACGGCACTGTCTGGCGGGTTACGCTCGGGGGCGACCTCCGGGAGGCTGGCGGAACGCCGCCATGACCGCGGCCGAGAACAAAGGAGTTCTGATGACCGACACCACACTTCGCCCTCCGTTCGACCCGGAACTGGAGGCCGCACTCGCACTGGTCGGCGACACACTGCCGCCGACGCTGACCGCCGAGATGATCCCGCTGATGCGCCAGTCCCCCGTGAGCGGCGAGGACGAGATCTTCGCCGTGCTCGACGAGCGGGGCTTCACGCGCCGCGACGTGACCATCGCGGGTCACGAGGGCGACGAGATCGTCGTGTCGGTGGTCGAGAAGGCCGGTCGCACCGGTACGGGGCCGGGCTTCTTCCACACGCACGGTGGCGGCATGATCATCGGCAACCGCTGGTTGGGACTCGTGGGATTCCTCGACTGGGCGGAGCGCTTCAACGGCGTGATCGTGACGGTGGAGTATCGGCTGGCGCCGGAGTTCCCCGATCCGTACCCGGTCGAGGACTGCTACTCGGGTCTCGTGTGGACGGCCGAGAACGCTGCGGAGCTGGGCATCGACCCGAACCGCATCCTGATCGGGGGAGGCAGTGCCGGTGGCGGCCTGGCCGCCGGTACGACCCTGCTCGCCCGGGACCGTCGCGGACCCGCGCTCATCGGTCAGCTGCTGATCTACCCCATGCTGGATGACCGCGATGTGAGCGTCTCGACCCGGCAGATCGACGGGATCGGCGTGTGGGACCGCGGGTCGAACATCACGGGGTGGACCGCCCTGCTCGGCGAGCGCAAGGGCACTGACGACGTCTCGATCTACGCGGCTCCGGCTCGCGCCACCGACCTGGCCGGCCTGCCTCCCGCCTTCATCGACTGCGGCAGCGCCGAGGTGTTCCGCGACGAGGACGTCGACTACGCCACCAGGCTGTGGGCGGCCGGTGTGCAGGCCGAGCTGCACGTGTGGGCCGGTGGGTTCCACGGCTTCGACATGTTCGCACCGCACACGGCCGTCGCGCAGGCGATGCTGGCCGCGCGTGACGACTGGGTCAACCGGCTGCTCGGGTGATTCCGGCACTCTACGGGCTCGGTCGACGAACCCGTAGGGTGGAAGCCCCGCGCGATGGAGCCCGACATGCAAGATCTGCTGGGGCGGCTCACCGCCCTCGATCCGGATGCGAGTGAGACCCTCAAGGTCGTCTCGTACTTCGACACGCTCATCGCCCGCGCGGTCGGCGTCGAGAGCATGCTTCGCGGGGCTGCGGTGCTGAGCGGTGCCACCGTGGGGCAGCGCGACCCCCGACAGATCATCCGCGTGCGCGCCGACGGGGTGCGCATCGATCCGATCGACCCCGGCGATCGGTGGATGCTGCGCGAGAGCGGTCCGGATGCCGTCGCCTGGATCGAGCGCGAGGGGGCTCCCCATACCAACGACGCGATGATCCTCGAACGTCTCACTCTCGCGCTCGGGATTCTCCGCGCCCGCCGCGCAGGCGATGCGGGGAGCGCCGTCGAGCTGGCGATCAGCGAGTTCGCGGGTGAAGGCGAGCGCGCCTCGGCACTGGCGAGACTGCGGCTGCCGGCCGGATCGGCGGCGGTCGTGGCCTCTCCGCCCGATCCTGCGCCGCTGCCCCAGCATCCTTCCGTCGTGGTCGCGACTCGACATGGCCTGACCCGGGCGACGATCGTCGTCGCGGGCACGCCCGTGGATCGAGTGTGGACTGACGCGACCGGCCTGCGTCTGGGCATCGGAACCGCGGGGCCGGGTGAGCACCTCCCCGATTCGTGGGCGGAGGCGCTGATCGCCGCGCGTCTGAGCACCGCCTCCGAACCCGCAGTGGCCGCGGACGACCTCGGTGCCCTGCTGCTGATCGCCGCCGCCGCCGAGTCTCACGACGTGCATCCGGATGCTGCGGCACTCGGCCGCCTCGATGCCCGCAGCCGGGAGCTGCTCGACGCCGTGGTCGACGAGCTGAGCGTACGTGCCGCCGCCGCGCGGCTGGGTCGTCACCACTCCAGCGTGCAGGATCGCCTCACCGCACTGATCGGCGTCCTCGGCTACGACCCGAGGTCGTCACGCGGGCACGCTCGGTATGTGCTGGCCCGCATGCTGCTCACGCTCTCCGGATGAAGGGCGGGCCGACGCGCGACCTGCCCACCGGGACTCAGAACCCGGGGTACTCCTGCAGCCTCTGCTCGAACTCGGCGCGGTCGGCGTCGCTGAGCACCGCGCTCGCGATGACGACCATCTGCAGCCCTTCGAGCGGTTCTCCGGTGCGGGCGCTCTGCGCCTCTCGGGTCTTCAGGAAGTCGCCGGACGGGTCGTTCGAGAGGTCGAAGATGTTCGTGTAGAACCGCATCGGGTCGGGGTAGTTCTCGGTGTAGTACTCCCACGTGTGCTGCTCGCGGGGATCCTCGCTGCCGTACAGCTTCGCGATCATCGACGGGTCGATGCCCGAGTACTCGCCGTTGAACGAGTACAGCGACGGCAGGCCGTGCTCGGCGACGACCTCGTCGATCGTGGCCATGACCTCGAGCTTCAGGCTGTAGTCCTGGATCGGCTCGCTGGTCGCCCAGCCCACGGACGTGTACTCGATGAGCATCGACTCTCCGCCGTAGCCGTTGCGCTCCGGGCGCAGATCCTCATCGCCGACCTGCACCCACTCGTACCCGTATTCGTCGTTGACGCGCTCGCGGATGTCGGCGAACAGGCTGTCGGCCTCGGCCTGCACGTCTTCGAGCGACTGCTGCCGCAGAGCATCCTGAGGATCCGTGCCCCTGATGCCGGGGTAGGCCTCTTCGTGCTTCTGCTCCTCGGTCTTCATGCCGTCATAGCTGCCCGAGGCCGAGGTCTGCAGTGCACCGATGCCGCCCACCGTGGCGACGTTGAAGATCAGGGTGACAGCGAGCGCGACGGCTCCCAGGGTGCGTCCACGTGCGGTGAACATCGCGCCGATGACGACGGCGACGACCACGAGCTGCAGGGCCAACATGGTCACGCCGTAGAGTGCGTCGGTCGCTCCGATCGCCAGGGTGATGAGGAGGATCAGAGCGAACAGGATGCCGACGACCAGAGCGATCCAGCCGAGCGCGTTCGCCGGCTTCTTCTCCGCCGCCGAGGCTTCGGCCGCGGTCGCCGTGCCCGACGCGGCCGGGGCGCCCGGATGCTGCACGACAGGCCCGGCCTGACGGCGCGCGTTGCGATAGCCGCCGGGCGGCGGAACGGGCGGAGCCCCCTCGGCGCCGGCGAGGTAGCGGGCCCGCTGCTTCTCGTGATCCATCACCATGGCCTGTCCGTCCCCGAGCCTCCGCCGTCGTCACCCTGCTGCTGATCGCGCTCCTGCGTGCCCTGCTCCAGCTTGTCCTCGAGCTCTTCGAGCTTCTCGTCCGAGGGCTGCGGCTCCTGTTCCTGCTGTTCCTCCGGGGGCGGCTGCTGCTCGTTCTGCTGCTTCTGCTTGAGACGGTCTTCGAGGTCTTCCTTGCTCTGCTGCATGTCGCGGTCAGGGTCGGACGACTGCTCCTGCGCTTCGTCGCTGCTGCATTCCTCCGGTGTCTCTGTCGTGACGGTGAGCGCTTCGCCATAGAACTCGGCGGCCGCAGCGCCGTCGCCCTCAGTGCGGGCGGCGTCGCCCATGCGCTCGAGGACGAGCGCCAGGTTGATGCGCACCGTGCACACCTCGAGGCCGGTCGCCAGGTCGAGCGACTCCTCGAGCTTCGTCCGGGCCTCCGGCAGCTTCTCGGCTCCGGCCAGCGCGGTGCCCACGTTGAACGGCGCCTTGTAGGGCTCGAACCAGTTGAGGAACTCCTGGCCGCGGGCCGATGCCTCGGAACCCGAGTAGTCGTCGGCCACGTAGGCGCTGATCGACTGGTGCGCGAACGCGTACATGCTGAGGATCTTGCCGACGAACAGCAGGGCGGCCAGCGCGAGGGGCAGCGTGCCGATCACGAGCCAGCGGCGGATGCTGCGCCGACGACGATTCGAGGCGAGCAGCGCGGCGGCGGCTGAGGCCGTCAGGTCATCGGGACTGCCGGCCTCAGCCGCGCTCGCACGGGAGGACAGATCGGTCATGCGGCACCTCCGGCGGTCGGCTTCTTCCGGCCAGGCGACGTCGACGGTGCTCGCAGCAGCCGCAGTCGGGCGACCAGCATGCTCGCCCTCGTGAGCTCCACGCCGAGCAGCGCCACGACGACGAGGGCGGCGATCCAGTACAGCTCGGTCACGTTGCCGACCGAGCCCGACTCGGCATAGTCGGTGGTGGTCGACGGGGCGTCCGGCAGGGTCAGCGCGGCATCCGCGGTGCGGTGCTGGTACTCGACGCCGAGATCCGCGGCGATCGCCTCGAGGTTCTCCTCGTCGATCACCGAGAGGGCGTTCGCCCCCTGGTACTCGATGTACTCGTTCGACGAGCCCTCGATGCCACCGGTGGTGAGCCTCATCGGCCCGCCTTCGGCGCTGCCGTAGCCGAGCACCGCGCCGGCATCCGTGAGATTCTCGCTGCCGTCGAAAGGCTCGGGCGGCGACGTCACCGTCTGCTCCCCGTCGCCGAAGTAGAACACCATGCGCGAGCGGTCGGGCGAGGCCTCGGCCGCGTTCGACAGGGTGTCGGTGAGCAGCTGGTTGGCGATGCCGATCGAGCTGCCGCGCGACTGGCTCGTCACCTCGGGGCGGAGCACCTCGAGCGATGAGACGAGCGCGGTCGTGTCGGTGGTGAGCGGCATCCGCAGATCGGCCGAGGCATCGAAGGTGATCAGGGCGAAGCGCGCACCCGGGTACTCGTCGACGATCGTCTGCACGTCGGCGCGGACGCCGTCCAGACGCGGCTCGTCGCCGTTCCAGTCTTCGGCGACGATGCTCGCGGTCGTGTCGACCACGAGCACGATGTCCGTGTCGGTCGCGAGCGTCTGCGTGGCGCCACCGGGGATCCCCGGGCGCAGGAGCATGAAGAAGCAGGCGAGCAGCAGGACCAGCCGCATGGCCCACAGGGCCTTGTCGCGTCCCTTGGCCTTCGTCAACGCGATCACGGCGAGAGCCGCCACCGGCGCGCAGAGAAGCGCGATGAGGAAGACGTTGAGCACGGGCTGGAAGATCACAGTCTCACCCTCCAGAGCACGACGATGAACGAGAGCGCCGAGATCATCAGCACGACGATCCAGAGGTTCGGGGCGTCGGTCCAGACGACCTGCGCCTGACCCTTCAGCGCGGCCGCCTCCTGCTCCTGCACCTGCGCGACGATGTCGCTCACGGTGGTCGTGTCGCGCAGGCCGAAGGCCTGGCCGCCCGTGGATTCGGCGGCCTTCGTGAGCTCGGCGCTGACGTCGGCGTCCTTGCCCTGCACCGGGTTGAGCGCGAACACCCGGACTCCGTTCGCATCGGCGTACGCCGCAGCCTCGTCGAGAGTCACGATCGAGGCGCCGTTGACCTCGTTGTCGGTGGCGAAGATGATCGATCGCGACCGCTCGTCGTCGGGGTGGTCGAAAGCCATGGCACAGGCGGCAAGACCGTCGCCGATCAGCGAGGCGCCGTTGCCGTTGAGCGTGCCGACCCAGTGCTCGGGGATCGACTCGCTGAACTCGAAGCTCTCGCGGATGCTCCGCAGATGATCGCGGATGAACTCGTAGTCATCGGTCAGGGGGAAGATCTGCACGGGCGAGCTGTTGAAGATCGTGAGACCGATGCGCTCGCCTTCGAAATCCTCGAGCAGCTCCTCGAAGACCGTGAGCACCTCGACGTCGACCTCGCTCATCGAGCCCGAGACGTCGAGACACAGCATGATGTCGCGGCTCGTGTTGACGGGCTGGATGGTCTGCGACGCCATCGGGCGCGCCGAGACGACCCCGGCGGCCAGGGTCGCGACCACGCCGATCACCAGGATGCTCGACAGCGCCAGCACACGCCGGTTCAGGGCCTGACGGAACGTCGGCAGCGCGCGCAGGCGTTCGGCGCGCGCGACACGCGCCCGCTCGTGCTCCTCGGTCTTCGCCGTGCTTCGCAGACCGATCACGACGCCGAGCGCGATCGCGATGACGACGACGCCGACGGCGATGAGGATGAGCCAGCCGTTCGCTAGTGCCATGTGCGCACCACCGTTCTGGCCGCGTCGGCGCCGGCGATCGGATCGATCGCCGGGCCGGGCCGGAAGATGCTCGGATAATAGTGGCGCCCCATGGCGTCGACGAGCGCGGGGTGCACTCCGCGAGACACGAGATCGTCGAGCGCGAGCACCGGGGCCTCGAGTCCGCTGTACTCGTTCACGAACGTGCGCACCACACGGCTCAGCTCGAGGTTCGCGTTGCGGGCCGAGAGCGTGCGTGCGCGGTAGTCGTCTTCGATGCGCTGGATGCGGTCGAAGTACTCGACCCTCAGCTGCGACAGCACATCGGTCGTGAGCAGAGTGGGCCCCTGTGCATCGCGGGTCAGCGTGAGGTCACGCCGCGGACGCGTCAGGGCGACGATCAGCCACGCCGCCGCGATCATCAGCAGCAGTATGCCGAAGGCGAGCAGGAGCCATCCCCAGCCGTACTGGAACGGCGGGTAGAGCTCATCAGAGCCGGGCATGCGACCTCCGATTCAGCAGCTGCAGCAGCTGCGAGACGGCGTCATCCTGACCGGCCAGAACGCTGTGGCTGATCTCCATGCGCTTCAGCAGCTCTGCCAGACGTGCGGCGTCGGCCTCGGTCTGCGCCGCGAGCTCACGGATGATGTCGGGGTCGCCCTGCACGAAGTCGGGCACCTCCCACATGCTGTCGACATCGCTGCGGACGGTCGCCGTCGCGTGGTCGAGCACCGGGTCGGCGTCGCTCACGGTCAGCCACAGCACGTCGTGCTGTACGCGCAGTCGGCGCAGCATCCGCTCTGTCTCTTCGGTGACCGGCGCCTCGTCGGTGATGACGACGACGATCATGCGCCGCGAGATCGTGCGGGTCACATACGACAGCAGCGCGTCTCGGTCGCTCGATGCCGTGCTCGAGTCGATCGACCGGTCGATCGTGCGCAGGGCGTGCTCGAGCGCGCCCTCGCTGCGGCCCGGTGCGCGTCGGCGGATGCGGTCGGAATCACCGTAGACGAGTGAGAAGTCGTCGCCGTGGCGCAGCGCGAGCACACCGAGAACACCGGCGGCGAGGATCGCGAGGTCCTTCTTCGACTTCTCGTCGTGCGCGAGCGCGGCCATCGATCGGCCCGTGTCGACCACGAACAGGATGGTGTGCATGCGCATGGCGCGGTGTCGCTTGACCAACGGGGTGCCCAGTCGCGCCGTGGCGCGCCAGTCGATGTCGCGCACCTGATCGCCGTACTCGTACTTGCGCAGATCCTCGAAGTCGAGGCTGCGGCCGTGCAGCAGCGACGCGTAGGCGCCGTCGAGCGCGTGCAGCGACTTGCGCGACGAACGGATGAAGAGCTTGCTCTTCACCTGGGCGATCAGGCTGGACATTCTGGGCGGGTCCCCGAGCTCGTCGAAGGGTCAGGGAGTGGGCACTGCGGCGAAGATCTGGTCGATGATCTCCTCGCTGCGGATGCCGTCTGCGTCGGCCTCGAAGGTCAGCAGCACGCGGTGGCGCAGCACGAGGTGGCGCAGCGAGCGGATGTCCTCCGGGATCACGTGGCCTCGGCCGTTCAGCAGCGCCAGCGCCCGGGAGGCCTGCAGGAACGCGATGCTCGCGCGGGGGCTCGCACCGTACTTGATGAAGCGGGCGCGCTCCTCGCCGATGTACGGCGCGGGATTCCGGGTCACGTAGGCGATCGAGACGATGTAGTTGCGGATCGCCGGGTCGACGTAGATGCGGCTCGCGACGTCCTGCAGCATGTGCACGTCGTCGAGGCTGATCGCGCTCGACACGTGGCGGTCGGGGTCGAGCACGCCCGAGTCGATGCGCCCGAGGATCTCGAACTCCTCGGCGGGGCTCGGGTACTCGACGATCTCCTTCAGCAGGAAGCGGTCCATCTGCGCCTCGGGCAGCTCGTAGGTGCCCTCCTGCTCGATCGGGTTCTGCGTCGCGATCACGAGGAACGGCTTGGGCAGGTGGTGCACCTCGCCGCCGATCGTGGTCTGGTGCTCCTGCATCGCCTCGAGCATGGCGCTCTGGGTCTTCGCACTCGAGCGGTTGATCTCGTCGAGCAGCACGAAGTTCGCGTGCACCGGGCCGAGCACGGTGCGGAACGATCCGGTCGCCGCGTCGTAGATCTGGTTGCCGGTGATGTCGCTGGGCAGCAGATCGGGGGTGCACTGGATGCGCTTGAACTGCGCCCTGACGGTGTCGGCGAGGGTGCTCGCGGCGGTCGTCTTCGCGAGACCGGGGACGCTCTCGAGCAGGATGTGCCCACCCGCGATCAGCGAGATCAGCAGGCTCATGCGCAGGCGCTCCTGGCCGACCATCTTCGCCGAGTACGCGTCTGACACGGTCTTGAGCACGGCCGTCGCGCGCTGAAGCTCGGCTTCGGTGGGGGCTTCGGACCTCTTGCTCGCGGACGTCGACGCCGCGGGCGCCGCGGGTGCGGATGCGGAGGCGGCGGCGTCGAACCTGCAGAGGGGTCGGGCGCGTAGGGCTCGTTCATCGGTATGTCTCCTCGTTCCCACGGGGACGCGTCGACGCCCCCCGTCGACCAGCGTAACCGCATGCGGTCTCGCCGCTCCGGCTCGGAGACGGATGCAGGTCGAGCTCTCGGCGATCCGATCAGACGGCGGCAGGGACGGGGGCACCGCGCTTGCGGCCGACCCACACCACGACGCACGCGACGCCGATGATCGCGACGGCGATGCCGACGATGTAGCCTGCGACGCCGAGGTAGCCGCCGGGCACGATGTGGGGGTTGAGGAACGGATACGGGTACCACCAGGTCTCGCCCGTGGCGGGGGCGATGATGAGGTTCGCGCGGATCATCGTGTACACGACCCAGACGATCGGGAAGACCGCGACCGTCGCCACGGTGCGCCAGCGCAGCGCGCGCCGCCGCGGTGCGAACAGCAGGTCGAGCAGCAGGAACAGCGGGAAGACGACGTGCAGCACCTCGTTCGACCACGGCACGGTGACGCCCTGGGGCAGCTCGACTCCGCGGAGCAGGGTGTTGTAGACGATGCCGGTGACGATCATGTAGGTGCTGACGCAGACCAGCAGAACGGCGAGCCATGCAGGCTCCTGCTCGGCGTCACGACGGTGGCGCAGCGCCCAGATCGCGGCGACGATCAGCACGATCGCCGCGAGCAGATTCGACAGGATCGTGAAGAAGCTCAAGAAGTTCGCGGCGACCGTCGGCAGATGCTGCCCCCACTCCGTGCTGGCGGCGAGAGCGTTCTCGATGCTGCGTGCGAGCTGGGCGACGATCGCCGCGAGTCCGAGAGCTGCGGCTGCCAGTCGGGCATAGGGCCACCAGGTCTTCATTTCGCCTCCGCGCACACTTTATCGGTCAGTACGCCGGTCGACGCTAGACCGATATGTCGGTGTCACGCGGCGCGCCGACCCCACTTCATACGGGTGACGAGCACTCCGAGCAGGCACAGCGCGCCGCCGACGAACATGAGCGGGGTCGGCACCTCGCCGAGAATCGCCCATGACAGGAGGATCGCGATCGCCGGCACGACGTACGTCGTCGCCGACGTCTGCCCGGCGGTGCTGCGCTGCAGCACGTACGCCCAGGTGGTGAATGCGATCGCGGTCGGGAAGATGCCGAGATACACGACCCACAGCGTCGAGCCCGGCGGAGCCGTCTGCAGTGCACCGACGAGGCTGCCCACCCAGGGCAGCAGCGCCACGGTGCCGGCGCCCGCGCCGAGGAAAGTGAGCGTCGTCGCATCGGACCCCGCGCTGAGCAGGTGCTTCTGCAGCAGGGTGCACCCGGCGTAGAGCACGGCGGCGAGCAGCGCGAGCAGCAGACCGGTGACGTCGGGGCCCTCGCTCGTCGACGAGTTCATGCCGATCAGCACCACGCCGAGGAACGCGATCGGTGCCCCGATGATGAGCGGCTTGGGGAAGCCCTCGCGCAGGAACAGTCCGCTGAAGATCACGACCATGAGAGGCGCGAGATTCACGACCATCGCCGCCGTGCCCGCGTCGAGGGTTCGCTCGGCGGCGTTGAGTGCGAGGTTGTAGACGCAGAACCAGCCGATGCCCCACACCGCCACGAGCCACCAGTGCCGGCGATCGGGAAGACGGATGCCGTGACGCACCGCGATGATCGCGAGCACCGCGGTGCCCACCGCCATGCGCAGCAGCGCGAGCGCGCCCGGATCGAAGTCCTCCCCGGCGCCGCGGATGCCGATGAACGCCGACGCCCACAGCACCACCGTCACCAGGGCGGCGACGAGCACGAGCGGCCCCTGCGTGCGGGGTTTCGCTGTGATCAGGGTGTCGTCGCTCCCGCGACCGGTCTTCGGCATCCTTCGATCCTGGCACCTGGCACCGGGCACCGACATCGGCGATGCGCCGGAGCGACAGCATCCGATGCTTTTCCGCCAGCCGTCGGCGGCTGCACTCGGGCATCGATCTGCAGACGTGCGTCCCGAACGCATCCACAGGCCCGAAAAGGCCCTGTAACACCCCTTCGGTAGGATGGAGTCGCCCGACAAGGGCCAGCTCATCAGCCGGTGCAAACCCGGCGAAAGCAAGGGGGATACCCATGCCAGGAATCGTTATCGTCGGCGTCCAGTGGGGCGATGAGGGCAAGGGCAAGGCAACCGACCTGCTCGGCGAGCGCACCGACTGGGTCGTCAAGTTCAACGGCGGCAACAACGCGGGCCACACCGTCGTGGTCGGCAACGAGAAGTACGCGCTGCACCTGCTGCCCTCCGGCATCCTGTCGCCTGGGGTCACCCCGGTGATCGGCAACGGCGTCGTGATCGACCTCGAGGTGCTCTTCAGCGAGCTCGAAGCGCTCGGCGGCCGCGGCATCGACGTCTCTCGCCTCAAGGTGAGCGCCAACGCGCACCTGATCACCCAGTACCACCGCACGCTCGACAAGGTGACCGAGCGCTTCCTGGGCAAGCGCATGATCGGCACCACCGGCCGCGGCATCGGCCCGGCGTACGCCGACAAGATCAACCGCGTCGGCATCCGCGTGCAGGACCTCTTCGACGAGAACATCCTGCGTCAGAAGGTCGAGGGCGCCCTCGACCAGAAGAACCACCTGCTGGTGAAGATCTTCAACCGCCGCGCGATCACCGCAGACGAGATCGTCGAAGACCTGCTGTCGTACGCCGAGCGTCTGCGTCCGATGGTCGCCGACACCGGATACCTGCTCGACGAGGCCCTGCGCCGCGGCGAGGTCGTGGTGTTCGAGGGCGGCCAGGCCACCATGCTCGACGTCGACCACGGCACCTACCCGTTCGTCACCTCGTCGTCGGCCACGGCCGGTGGCGCGTCGACCGGATCGGGCATCGGACCGGGCGCGCTCGACCGCATCGTCGGCATCGTGAAGGCCTACACGACCCGCGTCGGCTCTGGTCCGTTCCCGACCGAGCTGTTCGACGAGCAGGGCGAGTGGCTGCGCTCGCGCGGCTTCGAGTTCGGGACCACCACCGGCCGGCCGCGCCGCGTCGGCTGGTACGACGCTCCGATCACCCGCTACGCGACCCGTGTCAACGGCATCACCGATCTCGTGCTCACCAAGCTCGACATCCTGACCGGACTCGAGCAGATCCCGGTGTGCGTCGCCTACGACGTCGACGGTCGGCGCTTCGACGAGGTGCCGGTCAACCAGACCGACTTCCACCACGCGACGCCCGTGCTCGAGTACTTCCCCGGCTGGAGCGAGGACATCTCGACCGCGCGCACCTTCGACGATCTGCCGAAGAACGCGCAGGACTACGTGATCGCACTCGAGGGCATGAGCAACACGCGCATCTCGGTCATCGGCGTCGGCCCCGAGCGCGACCAGGTCATCGTGCGTCACGACCTGCTCGACTGAGCGCCCGGTGACACGCTTCTGGCTCGGCGGGTACGGCCCCGCGATGGACGGCTCCGCCGACGGCGTCGGCCTGCTCGCGGGTGACGAGAGCGCGCCGACCGCGCTCGAGTACCGCGGTGCGGTCACGCAGACCTCCTCGCCCTCGTGGCTGGCGCAGCATCCGTCGCTCGATGTCGTCTATGCGGCGCTCGAAGCGGATGCCGCGGTGCAGGCCTTCGCCCGCAGTGGCGAGTCGACCCTGCGACCGCTCGGCGACCCGGTCGCCGCGGGCGACGGCGTGTGCCACGTGGCGGTGTCGTCGAGCGGATCGTTCCTCATCGCGAGCTGCTACGGCGACGGGCGAGTCGTGCGCATCGGCATCGACGCGCAGGGACACCTCGTGCCGGATGCCGTGAACAAGGCCGCCGAGCTGCGGGCGGCGCTCCTCGGCGAACCGCTCGAGGAGACGGCGCCGGCAGGAGTCGCCGCCGCGGCATCCGATCCGTACGCCGGAGAGCTCACCGCCACCGGCGAAGCGCGCTCCTCGCATGCGCACTCCGCGGCCTTCCTCGCCGACGGGCGCATCGCGACGACCGACCTCGGATTCGACCTCGTGCGCATCTGGCGTCCGATCGCCGGTGGCCTGGTGCTCGACCACGAGGTCGTGCTGCCCGTCGGCACCGGTCCGCGTCACATGGTCGTGCACCCGAGTGGTCACCTGCACGTGGTGACCGAGTACTCGTGCGAGGTGTTCACGCTCGCCGCCGGGCGCGATGGCACATGGGCTGTCGTCTCGTCGGTGCTCACGAGCCCCATCGCCGAGATCGGCGTGGACTTCCCCGCCGAGCTCGCACGCACCCGCGATGCCCGGTTCCTGTACACGGCCCTGCGAGGCAGCAACACGGTCGCGGCCTTGCGTGTGCGCGGCGGAGGAGAGGCGCTCGAATCGATAGCGCTCGCCGATTCGGGGGTCGACTGGCCACGTCACCACCTCGTGCACGAGGGCAAGCTGCTCGTCGCGGGGCAGCGCTCCGACACCGTGGCGCTGATCGACCTCGACGAGCGCACAGGGGCTCCGCTCGACATCCGACACATCGCGCAGGCGCCCGCGCCCACGCACATCCTGCCGGTGCGCTGAGGCGGTCGACGGACTCGGCTTGACCTCAACCAATGTTGAGGTTCTACGGTCGAGCCTATGACCATCGACACCGACGCGGTTCCGACCGCGAAGCCCGCCACCGGCATCCTCAGTCGCGACTACCTCTGGATCACCGTCGGCGCGTGTGCGCTCGTGTTCCTGGGAGCGTTCGAGTCCCTCGCCGTCACGACGGTGATGCCGGCGGTGAGCGCCGACCTCGACGGCGAGCGGCTGTACGCACTGGCGTTCGCGGGCCCCCTGGCAACCGGCGTCATCGGCATGGCCGTGGCGGGCAACTGGTCGGATCGCCGCGGGCCCGTGGCTCCGCTCTACGCCTCGGTGGGTCTGTTCGTGATCGGGCTCATCGTCGCGGGTCTCGCGCCCAGCATGGAGGTGCTCGTGGCCGGGCGCTTCGCGCAGGGTCTCGGCAACGGCGGGCTGATGGTGGCGCTCTACGTGGTCGTCGCCCGCGTCTACCCGCGCGACCTGCATCCGGCCATCTTCGCGGGGTTCGCCGCGGCCTGGGTCGTGCCGTCGCTCGTCGGACCCACCGTGGCAGGCGCCGTCACCGAGATCTGGAGCTGGCACTGGGTGTTCCTCGGCGTCGTCTTCCTGGTCGTCCCCGCGCTGCTGATGGTCGTGCCGGCACTCCGAGGACTCTCGGGCGAGGGCGACGCCACCACGCCGTGGGCCTTCGGACGGCTCGGCTGGTCGGTGCTCGCCGCGGTCGCCGTGCTCGCGCTGAATCTCGTCGGAGATGTCCCTGGGGCCGGGCCCGTGCTCGCGGCCGCCGCCGTGATCGTGGCGCTCGTCGCCGTTCGTGCGCTGCTGCCGAAGGGCACGCTGCGTGCGCGACGGGGCCTGCCGTCGGTGCTGCTCGTGCGCGGTCTCGCCGCGGCAGGATTCTTCGGTGCCCAGGTCTACATCCCCTACCTGCTGACCGAGCGCTGCGAGGTCTCGCCGACCATCGCCGGGCTCTCGCTCACCGGCGGCGCCCTCGCCTGGTCGGCTGCGGCCACGGTGCAGGGGCGCATGGGAGCCAGGCTCTCGAGCGTGCTGGCCGTGCGCATCGGCACGGTGCTGGTCTTCGTCGGTGTCGTTCTCGCGCTCGTCGCCACGGTGCTCGCCGCACCGGTGGTCGTCATCATCGTCGCGTGGATCGTCGCCGGGGCCGGCATGGGCCTCATGAGCCCGAGGACGAGCGCCCTCACCCTCGAGATGTCGGCACCGGAGAACCAGGGCTTCAACAGCTCGGCCATGACGGTGGCCGACTCCTTCGGCAGCGCCCTGGCGCTCGCGATCACCGGTGTGCTGTTCACCGGGCTGGCGGCGGGAGAACCGTTCATCGCGGTGTTCGCGTTCGCCGCGGTCATCGCGCTCGCCGCGGCGGTGCTCGCCGTCCGCGTCGCACCGCGGGTCGGTTGAGTCCCGATCGAGGCGCGTTCACAACTCAGGAATCTCGCTCCGGAATGGTCGGCACAGTCTTCGATCAGCAGACTTGGGCTTGCCGCTCCTGAGTTGTGAACGGCGTCCGTGCGATGACTTCGGAGAATCGCCGAGGGTAGATCCGTTCAGGCCGGATTCAGAGCTGTGTCGAGCCGGATCGGGGCCGACCGACGCGCCCGGCGACCCGCCGGTGGAACAACCACCCCGTGACTCGGCGTTGGTCTTGAGCAAGACTGGGCGACGGAGAGGTGCACCTCATGACTGCTGAGAAGACCGACGAATACGACCTGATCGTCCTGGGCGGTGGACCGGTGGGCGAGAACGTCGCCGACCGCGCTGTGCAGAACGGACTGACTGCGATCATCGTGGAGAGCGAGCTGGTCGGCGGTGAGTGCTCGTATTGGGCGTGCATGCCGTCGAAGGCACTGCTGCGTCCGGCCCAGGCGCTGCGCGCGGCCCAGAAGGTCAAGGGCTCGGCCGAGGCCGTGACTGGAAAGCTCGACGTGCGTGCGGTGTTCGACCGTCGAGACTCGTTCACGAGCAACTGGTCCGACGACGGGCAGGTGAAGTGGCTCGACTCGGCCGGCATCGACCTGGCTCGCGGCCACGGTCGGCTGACGGGGGAGCGCGAGGTGACGGTGACGGATGCCGATGGCGGCACCCGAGTGCTCCACGCGCGCCACGCGGTCGCGATCAGCACAGGGTCGGATGCCGTGATCCCGCCGATCGACGGGCTGCGCGAGGCCTCGCCCTGGACCAGCCGTGAGGCCACCAGCGCCGAGGAGCTTCCGGAGTCGCTCGCCGTGATCGGCGGCGGAGTGGTCGCGGTCGAGATGGCCACGGCCTATGCGGCGCTCGGATCGACGGTGACGATCATCGCCCGCAGCGGTCTGCTGGGTTCGATGGAGCCCTTCGCGGGCGAGCGGGTCGCGGCCGGGCTGAAGGAGCTCGGCGTCGATGTGCGCACCGACACCGGCACCACGAGCGTCACGCGCGGCGACGACGGCGTCTCGATCGTGCTCGACGACGGATCGACGGTCGCGGCGGCTGAGGTGCTCGTGGCGACGGGGCGCTCGCCGCGCAGCGGTGACATCGGCCTCGATGTCGTGGGCCTCGAGGCCGGCCGCTGGATCACCGTGGACGACACGCTGCGCGTGCCGGGGTCGGAGTGGCTCTACGCGGTCGGCGACGTCAACGGCCGCGTTCTGCTCACGCACCAGGGCAAGTACCAGGCGCGGGCTGCCGGCGACGTGATCGCGGCACGCGCGCAGGGCGAGGACGTCGACGATGCACGCTGGGGCAGGCACGTGGCGACGGCAGACGGTGCGGCGGCCCCGCAGGTGACGTTCTCGTTCCCCGAGGTCGCGTCGGTCGGGCAGACCGAGGCCGAGGCTCGCAAGGCCGGCACCGAGGTGGCCGTCGTGGATTACGACCTGGGCTCGGTCGCCGGCGCGAGCCTCTACGAAGACGGATTCGAGGGGCAGGCTCGTCTCATCATCGACAAGACGCGCGACGTCATCGTCGGTGCGACGTTCGTGGGCCCCGAGGTCGCAGAGCTCGTGCAGACGGCGACCGTGGCGATCGTCGGCGAGGTGCCGATCGCCCGTCTGTGGCACGCTGTTCCGGCGTACCCCACCATCAGCGAGATCTGGCTGCGACTGCTCGAGACCTACGGGAGGGACTCGGCATGAGCGCCTCCGACGGATGCGAGGGACGGATGCGGGGAGCCATCCGTTCCGGCATCCGCTCCGAACAGCCCGTGAGAGACCTCGCGGGATCGGCGAGCCCGGCGCCGGATTGTTTCCCACATTGACGGCATCGGGCGCAACCCCCGAGTGAATGTCGCACACCTCTTATACGCTCGAACCCACATCCGAGGAGGCAGGACCATGAAGGCTGTACTCGCAGGAACCGTCATCGCCGAAGCGGACGAGAGCGATCTCGCCCGCATCGAGGGCAACTGGTACTTCCCGCCCGCGTCTATCACCGAGGGGGCGCTCGTCGAGAGCCCGACCCAGTACACGTGCCCCTGGAAGGGTGCCGCTCAGTACTTCTCGGTGCAGGCCGGAGGCGAGCTGCACACGGATTACGCCTGGTCGTATCCGACTCCTTTCCGGAGTGCGTTCGATCGCGTGGGCAAGGACTTCTCGGGGTTCGTCGCCTTCGATCCGCGGGTCGAAGTCTCCGCATGACCTCTGTATGCCGCAGCCGCGGCGCTGATGCCCGCCTCGTCGATCGAGCGACCGGAGAGTAGATCGTGATCGAGTTCCGCAACGTCACCAAGCAGTTTCCCGACGGCACCACCGCCGTGAAGGACTTCAGCCTGGTGCTGCCGTCACGCAAGACGACGGTGTTCGTCGGATCCTCCGGATGCGGCAAGACAACCCTGCTGCGCATGATCAACCGCATGGTCGAGCCGACGTCCGGCGAGGTCGAGATCGACGGCGAAAGCGTGCTCGGCGGAGACCCCGTCGCGCTGCGCCGCCGCATCGGATACGTCATGCAGAACTCCGGCCTGATGCCCCACTTCACGGTGATCGACAACGTCGCCACCGTGCTGCGGCTCACGGGTGTCAAGAAGGGGCCGGCGCACGAGCGCGCACGCGAGCTGCTGAAGACGGTCGGCCTCGACCAGTCGCTGGCCGAGCGGTATCCGAGCCAGCTCTCGGGCGGTCAGCAGCAGCGAGTCGGTGTGGCCCGCGGCCTGGCGGCCGACCCGAACATCCTCCTGATGGACGAGCCGTTCGGCGCGGTCGACCCGATCGTGCGAGCCGACCTGCAGCAGGAGACGTTGCGGCTGCAGCACGAGCTCGACAAGACCGTGGTGTTCGTCACGCACGACATCGACGAGGCGTTCCTGCTCGGAGATCAGGTCGTGATCCTCGACAAGGGCGCCCGCATCGTTCAGGTGGGCAGCCCGAGCGAGATCATCGAGAACCCGGCAGACGACTTCGTCGCCTCCTTCATCGGCGCCGACCGAGGGCGTCGTGCCCTGCACCTCAAGGAGACGCCGCACGGCACCGTCGTGGTCGACTCCGAGGGGCGCACGCAGGGTGCGATCGTGTCCGGGGTCGAGAAGTCCGACGGTCCGCTCGCGGGGCCGGATGCCGCCGCCCTCGGCGCAGTGCCGGGCGAGCGCGCGTGAACTGGGTCACAGACAACCTCGGGTTGATCTTCGATCTGACTCTGGTGCATCTGCGTCAGAGCATCATCCCGATCGTGCTCGGCTTCGTGCTGTCGCTTCCGCTCGGCTGGGTCGCGTGGCGCTTCCGACTGGTGCGTGGGCCCATCATCGTGCTCACCGGACTCCTCTACACGATTCCGTCGCTCGCGCTGCTGATCCTGCTCCCGGCCGCGCTCGGCTACTCGGCCATCAGCGAATCCAACCTCGTGATCGCACTGACGATCTATGCGATCGCGATCCTGGTGCGTGCCGTCTCCGACGGCCTCGACTCGGTCGACGACGATGTGCGCCAGGCCGCCACCGCGACCGGATTCGCCGCCTTCCGCCGCTTCTGGGCGGTGGAGTTCCCCCTCGCGGGTCCGGTGATCCTCGCCGGTCTCAGAGTCACAGCGGTCAGCACCATCTCGCTCGCCACGGTCGGAATCCTGATCGGCGTCACGAACCTCGGCTACCTCTTCACGAACGGCCTCGAGCGCCGCATCATCGCCGAGGTGTTCGCCGGAGTCATCGCCGTCGTGGTGATCGCGCTCGTCATCGATCTGATCCTGCTGCTCCTCGGCCGCGCTCTCATGCCGTGGACCAAGCCTGCCGCGAGGCCCGCAGCCGCCCGCGCTCTCGCTGTGGGGGCTCCCGCATGAACCTCTTCCTCGAAGCCATCGCGTGGATGGTCGCGCCCGAGCAGTGGGAGGGACGCTACGCCCTGCCGGTTCTCCTGGGGCAGCACCTCGCTCTGACCGTCATCTCGGTGGTGATCGCGGCGCTCATCGCCCTCCCGATCGGCTGGCTGATCGGCCACACGGGTCGCGGTCGCGAGATCGCCGTCGCCGTCTCGGGAGCCGCGCGCGCGATTCCGGCCTTCGGTCTCATGGTCCTGCTCGTGCTGCTGCTCGGAGTGCTCCGCATTCCCGAGGCCGCGATCATCACGTTCGTCCTGCTCGCCATTCCCTCGCTTCTCGCCGGTGCCTACACGGGGCTCGAGGCGATCGACCGTCGCGTCATCGACGCCGCGAAGTCGATGGGGATGACCGGATGGCAAGTGTTCTGGAAGGTCGAGGTACGGCTCGGTCTGCCTCTGCTCGTCGGCGGCATCCGCGCGGCGCTGCTGCAGGTCATCGCGACCGTCACGATTGCGGCCTACGTCAATCTCGGCGGGCTCGGGTGGCCGATCATCCAGGGAATCCCCCTGCGCCGGTTCGATCAGGTGCTCGCCGGCGCGATCATCGTCGCCGTGCTGGCCCTGATCGTCGACCTGATCTTCGCGGCGCTGCAGCAGGCCGCCGTGCCTGCGGGCCTGCGCACCGGTCGCCCCGCCAAGCGGCGGTCGCGGGCATCGGCTCGGCCCGCCGCGGTCGAACCGGCGACAGCCTGAATCGTCCATCCTCCGTGATGTCCCCCACAGCAGTCCCAGAAAAGAGGAAGTCCATGTTCACAGCACGAGGCAAGCGTTCTGTCTTCGCCGTCGGTCTTGTCGCCGCGGCAGCACTCGCCCTGACAGCCTGCTCCTCGAGCAACCCGCTCGAGGAGCCGACCGAGTCCGGCGAGACCTCGGGCAGCGGCGACACGATCGTCGTCGGCTCGCAGGCGTACTACTCCAACGAGATCATCGCCGAGATCTACGCCCAGGCGCTCGAGGGCGCGGGGTTCGATGTCGAGAAGAAGCTCAACATCGGTCAGCGCGACGCCTACATGCCTGACGTCGAGGCCGGCGAGATCAACGTGTTCCCCGAGTACACCGGCAGCCTGCTCGAGTACATCTCGGACGACGAGGTCGACGTCACCAGCCCCGACGACGTCTACGCCGCGCTGCAGGAGGCGCTGCCCGAGAGCCTCACGGCTCTCGACTTCGCCGAGGCGTCCGACCAGGACTCCTACACGGTGCTGAAGAGCTTCGCCGAGGAGAACGATCTGAAGACGATCGGCGACCTCGCGAACGTATCGTCTGAGGTCACGATCGGCGCGGCTCCCGAGTTCGAGCAGCGCCCCTACAGCCCGGCTGCGGCCAAGGAGGTCTACGGCGTCGACCTGACGTTCTCGGCCACCGGCCCGACCACGCTCGAGTCGCTGCTCGCCGGCCAGATCCAGGTCGCCGACATCTACACGGCCGACCCCGCGTTCGAGACCGAGGAGATCGTCGCTCTCGAAGACCCCGAGAACCTGATCATCTCGTCGAACGTGGTGCCGATCGTCTCGAGCGACATCGCCGATGACGTCTCCGATGTGCTGAACGCCATCAGCGCCAAGCTGACCGGCGAGGAGCTCGTCGCCCTCAACGTGCTGAGCACCGTCGAGGAGCAGTCGTCCGCCGACATCGCGAAGAAGTGGCTCGAGGACAACGACCTCGTCTGACACTGAGCCGTCTTCGCGCGAGAGTGCCCGGTCCCCCAGGGGATCGGGCACTTTTCTGTGTCCGGTGACCTGCTGCGGGAGGGTTTCCGGATGACTGGTCGCGGGGAGGGGGCCCCGCTGGGGTGGAGCGCTTTCGTGAGACCGCTGTCCCTGGACGAGACCCACGTGCAGGGCGTGGGTCTCGTGCGGGAAGGCGGGTTTCG
>NZ_JASDCU010000021.1 GCF_030407765.1 Microbacterium sp. APC 3901 | reverse complement strand
GCGCGGCTAGACCCGGGCATCCTGTCGGGGGATCAGCACCTGTTTGATGATGATGAGGATGGATGCCGCGACCGGCACCGCGACGAGCGCACCGAGGAGCCCGAGCAGCGTGCCGCCGGCGAGTGCACCGATCACCACGAGGGCTCCGGGCACCGAGACGGCGCGGTTCATCACGCGGGGTGTGATCACGTACGCCTCGATCTGCATGTAGACGAGGTAGACGAGAGCGAACACCAGCGCCGCGACCGGATTGGTGAACAGGGCGAGGCCCGTGCCGATGATCCAGAAGATCACCGATCCGACGAGCGGGATCAGCGTGATGCAGAATGCGACGGTCGCCATGAGCGGCGGGAACGGCAACCCGAGGAACAGATACAGCAGGAATGCGAGCACGGCGTTGCAGAACGCGAGCACGACCATGCCCATGACGTAGGCACCGACAGAGTCGGTGATCTGGTCGGTGATGTCGGCGGCACGAGCGCGATCGCGAGCGGGAGCGAGTCGGAGCATTCCCGCCTTGATCGAGGGCAGGGTCGCGACGAAGTACAGCGTGAGCACCAAGACGACGATGATGCCTGAGATGGCGTTGGCGATCGAGGCGCCGACCTTCAGGGCCCCGCCGCCGATCGCGGCGATATTGCCGGGGTTCGTGAGGAACGACTGCACGTCGGCGACGAGGTCCTGGAACTGATCGCCGAACTGCTCATCGAGCGCCGCATAGATGTCGCTGCGAGTGAACTCCTGGATCATCCCCGGCACGGATCGCACGAAGCTCGCGATCTGATCGATCACGACCGGCAGCACCATCCACACGACGAGGCCCGCGACGACGATGAGCCCGAGGATCGCGACGACCACCGAGACGGCCCGCGACAGCCCGCGACGTTCGAGGAACCGCACGCTGGGGTCGAGGCCGAGGGCGGCGAACAGGGCGAGTGCGATGTAGATGAGCACGGTCGACAGGTTCGCGACTGCCAGGCCGAGCACGATGGCGGCGAGGGCGCCGAGCGTCACCAGGAACCCGAACACGAAGGGGCGGTCGATGCGCGTCCAGAACGAGCGGCTCGGCGTCATCGGCTCGACGACGCCGTGACGAGCGGCGGGCGGAGTGGCCGGGTCGCGTGGGGAGGTCGTCGCGACGACGGTGGCCGTCGAGGCAGGAGAGCTCGCGGATGCAGAGGGGTCAGCGGGTGCGTCGGCCGTCGAGACTTCGTGCGCGGACGTCGCGGACGGGTCGGATGCGGCGTCGGACCCGCTCGACGGCGACTCATGCTCTTCTCGGCTCATGTGCTCACGATAGCGTCCGATCGATGCCAGACCCGGCAGCATCCGCATGGTCACGAAGGGTCGTCCAGCCCCGTGTTTCCGTAGAGTAGGGGGCATGACCGCCGCCGAAGACCCCCGGGCTGAACTCCTCCGACTGCGCTCGAGCATCGACAACATCGATGCCGCACTCATCTTCATGCTCGCCGAGCGGTTCCGCGCGACGCAGCAGGTCGGGCAGCTCAAAGCCGAGCACGAGATGCCGGCATCCGATCCGGGGCGCGAGGAGCAGCAGGTCGCGCGCCTGAAGGCACTGGCCGAGGACGCGCACCTCGACCCGGAGTTCGCCGAGAAGTGGTTCAACTTCGTGGTGGCTGAAGTCATCCGCCACCACACCGAAGCCGCCGAGGGGCGATGATCCGGCCTTCCGGGCGAGTGACAGTGTGTGCAGCACTCACCCGCCCGGGGACCGAACTAAGTTTATTGAATAAACTATGACCGAGGGTACGCAGAACCACCAGGCCTGTCAACCGAATCCGACACCGGGACCGGCACCATGCTGAACGGCGACGACGCACTCGATACGCAGGCCTCGGTGCGCCGCGCGAACCTGCGTCGGGCGCTGCAGCTCGTGTTCCGCAACCCCGGCTCGGAGACGAGGGCGGGGATCGCCCGCGCCACCGGTCTCACGGCGGCGACCGCCTCGTCCCTGGTGGCCGAGCTCATCGATCTGCAGCTGATCGTCGACGGCGAGCAGGCTGCGAGCACAGGCGGCAAGAGAGCGACGACTCTGAGCATCGCGGCCGGACATCACGTCATCCTCGTGCTCGTGATCCGACCGACCGATGCGCGCATCGCGCTGGTCGCGCTCGACGGCACCGAGGTCGAGACCCGGAGCGTCGCGTTCTCCGACGAGTCGCGGGATCAGGCGCTCGACGACGCCGTGGTCGACATCGCGGCCGAGTACTCCGGTCGACTGCTCATCGCCGGGGTGCAGCTGCCGGGCACGACCGACGGACGCCGGGTGTTCGAGAGCGTGCAGCTCGGCTGGACGGATGTTCCGCTCGCCGATCGCTTCGAAGCGGTACTCGGGATCCCCGTGCTGCTTGTCAACGACGTGGATGCCGAGGCGATCGCCGAGGCTGCCAGAGAAGACGAGCCCTCGGGCTACCGGCTGTTCATCCATATCGGCACCGGCATCGGCGCGGCGGTGACTCTCGACGGCGAGCTCGCTCCGGGCCCTCGCGATCGCGCGGGCGAGATCGGTCACGTCCAGGTGGAGTTCGGCGATGACGCGCGGACGTGCCGGTGCGGACGACAGGGCTGCCTGGAGTCGGCGTCGTCGATGACGGCCATGCTCGGCGACGACTTCGACGACTCCATGGACGACGAGGCCATCACGGCGCTCGCCGCGTCTGCCGACGACGAGCACCTGGCGGAGGGAGCACGAGCGCTCGCCCGCACCATCAAGCTCATCGCCGCGGTGCTCGACGCGGCCGAGGTCGTGATCGGCGGACCGGCACGGGCGCTGGGCGACAGGTTCCTGGCCCTCGTTCAGGCAGAGGTCGACTACACAGCGACCGGCACCGCGAACGTGCCGGTGCGATACGCCGACTCGGACGCGTCGATATCGACGGGTGTCGCACAGGTGGCACTCTCGAGCGCGCTGGGCGTGCGCTGGAGTCCGGCGCAGCTGCGCGCAGCATCCGCTCTTCGCGACTGAACTTCAGCGCTCTCTCCTGAGGCCGCTGCGGACGCGAGGCCTCCGCTCAGCGCGGCGAAGCGATCCCGACCAGTGCGGCCACCAGCCCGGCCATCACCAGGATCGCGATTGCGAGGTAATGGACGATCTTGCCGGTGACGAGCATCGGGAGGTCCGGTCCGTCGTACGACGCCGGGTTGAAGAGCGAGCCGCGCGCGCGGAAGCTCCAGCGCATGCCGAATCCGATGCGTCGCAGCGCGTGCGATGGTGCAGCGAACGCCTGTCCGCGCTGCTCGCGAGGCGCCTTCCAAGCCGCTTGCGCCGCGTACCAGGCGATGACGAAGAACGGCATCGCGAGGGACACCGCCCAGGCGATGAGGGCGACGCCGATCAGGGTGCCCATCCCGGGGTCGAGAGATCGGATGAAGAACAGCCCGAGCGCCGCGAGTCCGACTGCTGCCGGAACGAGCACCACGCCCCATCCCCACCCCGGGTGTGCATCGCCTGACGGTCGTCGATCAACTCGTCCCGCATCCTGCCATGTCATATATTGCCCCCCTGCGTCACCACACTAGACGGCGCTCCTCCGCTCCGAGCACCTGAAGAGCGGACCAGCGCCCCCGCCGTTCACAATTCAGCATGAACGGTGTCGATACGCCGGTGTGCGACCGAGGTCGCGCGGATCCATCGATCTCATGCTGAATTGTGAACGCGGGCTGGTACACCCAGCCCGCGCGCCGAGATCTCGTCTCGCGTCCGGGTGATCGCGAGCAGGTTCTACTTGACGCTGCCGGCGGTCAGGCCGCCGACGAGGCGCTTCTCGATGAGCATGAACAGGATGACGACCGGCAGGATCGCCACGATCGAGACGCCGAACACGTACTGCCAGCTGGTCTCGTACTGGCCGACGAACTTGGTGAGCGCGACCGACAGGGGCTGGTTCTTGTCGGTGGAGAGGATGACGAGAGACGCGGCGAACTCGTTCCAGCAGGCGACGAAGGTGAAGACGATCGCGGTCACGATGCCGGGCCAGACCAGCGGCAGGTTGATCTTGAAGAGCACGGTGGAGCGTCCGGCGCCGTCGATCTGGGCGGCCTCGTCGATCTCCTTCGGGATGCCGGCGAAGAACGAGTGCATGATCCACACGGCGAACGACAGGTTGAACGCGGCGTTGATGAAGATCATCGCGGCCCACGTGTCGCTGAGTCCGAGCACCGTGAACTGGCGGAACAGACCCGAGGTGAGCACGGCCGGCTGCAGCATCTGCGTCACGATCACCAGGAACAGGAACACCATGCGCCCGGGGAACTTGAAGCGGGCGGTGTAGTAGGCGGCCGGCAGCGACACGAGGAGCACGAGCAGCGTCGCGAACACGGCGATGATGATCGTCGAGATCAGGTTGTAGGGCAGCGGCGTCTCGGGGGTCGACCACATCGAGATGTAGTTCTCCCAGTGCCACTCGATCGGCAGGTAGGTCGGGTCGACCGAGCGGATCTGCGACTTCGTCTTCACGGAGCCGAAGAACATGATCAGGTACGGCAGCACGAAGATCGCGAGCACCAGGATGCCGGCGGCCATGCGCAGGATGACGCGGGGCAGCGTGACCTGGTCTTCGGTGTACCTGCGCTTGCGCCCGGGGATGCGGGGGGCGGCGTCGTCGCCTGCGGTGGTGACGAGGGCGGTCTCGGTCAGAGTCATGATCAGACCTCCTTCATGGGCTTGACAGCCTTGACGTAGATCGCGACGATCACGATCACGATGAGGAAGGCGACGACCGAGAGCGCGCTCGCGACGTCGACCTTCTTCTGCAGCTCGATGTACTTGAAGATCATCGTCATGATCGTGTCGGCGCCGTAACCGGGGATGGACCCCGTCATCACCTTGAGGATCGGCAGCGAGTTGAAGACGTTGATGATGTTGATGAGCACCGCGACCGCGAGGGCGCTGCGCAGCTGCGGCAGCACGATGGTCCAGTAGGTGCGCGTCGCCCCGGCGCCGTCCATCTTCGCGGCCTCGAGGGTGTCGGACGGAACCGTCTGCAGCCCGGCGAGGATCGTGTAGGTCGTGAACGGCAGCGACACGAAGATCGCGATCACGATCGACCATGCGAACGCGGTGGCCGGGTTCTTGGTCCAGCCGTAGCCGACCGCGTCATCGGACAGCCCGATGTCGTAGAGGAACTTGTTGAAGACGCCGAAGTACGGCTCGAGGCTGTAGTAGAAGACCATCGTCGTCATCACGACGGATGCCGCCCACGGCACGATGACCGCCATGCGCACGATCTGCCGACCCGGGAACGCCTTGTTGAGGATCTGGGCGAGGCCGAGTGAGATCAGCACCGTGAAGGTCACGACCGCGACGACCCAGATGATCGTGCGGAAGATGATCGGCCAGAACTCGGCGAACGTGAACACCGTCACGAAGTTGTCGAAGCCGACCGAGCCCTTGTCGAGGCCCGAGAGCGATATGTCGCGGGTCGAGTTGAAGAACATCACTCCGGCGGGGAACAGCACCACGCCGATGATGAGCAGCAGTGCCGGAGCGATCCAGGGCAGCGCCTGGAGGAGGTCCTTCCCGCCGGGCTTGCCGCGGGCGGCACCTGGTCGGCGCCCCGGGGTGCGGGGGCGGCCGGTGGCCGCCCCCGCGAGGTTCGAGGATTCTTTCGTCTGGCTCATGGGAATACCCGAACCTCTCCGTCGCGTGGTGTGGGCAGGGTCAGCGGGCCTCAGCCCGCGTCGACCTGTGCCTGGATCTCTGCCAGGACGTCCTGGGCCGGCTTCGACTGCAGCTGGCCGAACAGCGCCTTGAAGGCTCCGTCTGCGGCCGACCACTTCGCGTTCGTCGACGGGTAGAACTGCGCGTCGGGCAGCACGTCGAGGAAGGGCTTGAGGGCCTCTTCGCCGGCGAGCTGCTCGGCGCCCGACTTGGTGACGGGCAGGAAGCCCTCGGCCTGTACCCACGGCACGTAGACGTCTGCCGAGTAGTAGTAGTCGAAGAACTTGGTGATCGCCTCCTGCTTGTCACCGTCGTTCTGGAACGCCATCAGCTGGTCCATGACGCCGAGCGTGAACGGCGAGCCGTCTTCGGTCGGGATCGGGACGATCGAGTAGTCGAGCTCGGGGTTGCCCTCTTCGATCTGACCCACCGTCGGCGGCAGGCCGACCTGCATGCCGATCTTGCCCTGGATGAAGATGTCCATCAGGGGCGAGCGCTGCGTCGAGCCGGGGTCGGCCTGCGTGGCGCCGGCGTCGATCATCTTCTTGATCTGCTCGGCACCCGCGAGGTTCTCGGGGGTGTCGATCGTGATCTCGGAGGCATCGCCGAATGAGCCGCCGCCGCCCCACAGCCACACGGCCGCCTCGGCCTGAGCCTCTTCAGACCCGAGCGGCATGCCGTAGCCGGCCACGCCGCCACCGAGCGCCGACACCTTGGTCGCGGCATCCAGCAGCTCATCCCAGTCGGTCGGCGCTTCGACGCCGGCCTGCTCGAGGAGCGCGTTGTTGACGAACAGGGCACGGGCCGATGCGATCAGCGGCAGGGCGTAGGCGGTGCCGTCGACCTCGGCGTTCGCGAGGAACGCGTCCTGGAAGTCTGAGTAGGTCTCCTCCGAGACCACGTCCTCGACCGGGTAGAGCAGCTCGTCGCCGACGAATCCGGCGAACGGTCCGCCGTTGTAGATGTCGGGGGCCTCACCGGCCTGGATCTTGGTGGAGACGACCTTCTCGAGGTTGTCCCACGACTGCACCTCGAGGTCGACCGTGATGTCGGGGTTCTCGCTCTCGAACCCGTCGATCACGTCTTCCCACAGACCCTTGGTGGCGTCGGAGTAGCTGGGCACCAGAAGGTTGAGCGTCGTCTCGCCCTCGGCGTCTCCGCCGCCTCCTGTCGAGCCGCCGAACCCGCACGAAGCGAGCGTGAGCGTGGCGGTCGCCGCCAGGGCGACGGCACCGAATCGCAGTGACTTCTTCATGTGTATTGCATTCCTCACTGTGTAGGTGGTGCACAGTCGCAAGCACAACTCACGCGACGGTGCGTGTGATCGCCTTCGCCGGTGGCTGGGCGATCGGTTCAAGCCGGGTCGGCTCGAGGAACCCTCCGTGGACCGGATCTGCAGAGGGGCGGTGGAACTTGTTCGATTATTTGTCAGGAGAATAAACAAATCAAGAGGAACCTTGCATGATTTCCTCGTGTCGAAATACTATGATCGAATCAACCTCTAAACAATCACAAACTTGCAACATCTGGTCCGGAGGGCCCAACATGACCGAACTTCTGCCCGGCGCACACATGCGCGAAGAACTGAACTCGCAGCCCGAGACCTGGGCCCGCGCCGCCGATCTCCGGGATGCTCAGGCGCTGCTGCCGGCATCCGGAGCCCGTGTCGCGGTCGTCGGATGCGGCACGTCGTGGTTCATGGCGCAGTCCTATGCGTTCCTGCGCGAGACCGCGGGGCAGGGCGAGACAGACGCCTTCGCGGCATCCGAGTCGTTCGTCGACCGCGGCTATGACGCGGTCGTCGCGCTGACGCGCTCGGGCACCACGACGGAGGTGCTCGAGCTGGTCGAGCGCATCAAGGGCCGCGTGCCCACGATCGGCGTGATCGGTGACGAGAAATCGCCGCTGGTCTCGCTCGTCGACGACGCTGTGCTGCTGCCCTTCGCCGATGAGAAGTCGGTCGTGCAGACGCGCTTCGCGACCACCGCGCTGGCACTGTTCCGCGCCTCGCTCGGCGAAGATCTCACGGGCGCGATCGAGGATGCCGCCGCCGTGCTCGCCGCGGACTACGACGACGAGCTGCGCGATGCCGAGCAGTACTCGTTCCTCGGTCGTGGCTGGACCGTCGGTCTCGCGCACGAGGCCGCTCTGAAGATGCGCGAGTCGTCGCAGTCGTGGACCGAGTCGTACCCGTCGATGGAGTACCGTCACGGTCCGATCGCGATCGCGGCGCCGGGCCGCGTGACCTGGCAGTTCGGCCAGGCACCGGAAGGATTGGCCGCGCAGGTCGAGGCCACGGGAGCGCGCTTCGTGCAGCATCCGGTCGACCCGCTCGCCGATCTCGTGCGTCTGCACCGCGTCGCCCTTGATCGCGCGGTCGCCAAGGGTCTCGACCCCGATCAGCCGCGCAACCTCACGCGATCCGTCATCCTGGATGCATGACCCGATCCACCCGCGGAGAGTTCGATGACCAGCCCTGAGGATGCCGCGAGCATCGCCGATGTCGTGAGCGACGCATCGGGTGAGAAGCTCGCCTCCGCGCGTCCACTGGGCAGCGGCGCTCCGGTGCTGGCCTTCGACGTCGGCGGCACCGACATCAAGTCGGCGCTGTTCGACGCCGACGGCACGGCACTCGGCCTGCGTCGTACACCGACGCCGGTGGCCGACGGAGATCGCACCGAGGTGCTGATCGAACGGCTCGGAGTGCTCGCCGCCGAGCTGCGGGCGGACCACCCCGACGTCGTTCCGCAGGCGGCGGGGCTCGTGGTGCCGGGGATCGTCGACGCGGATGCCGGACTCGGCGTCTTCGCGAGCAACCTCGGCTGGCACGACTCGCCGCTGCGCGACCTCGCATCGGCGAAGCTCGGCCTGCCTGTGGCGTTCGACCACGACGTTCGCGCGGCGAGCTGGGCCGAGCACCGCCTGGGCGGGGCTCGTACGTACTCGAACTCGGTCGTGCTCGTGATCGGCACCGGCATCGCCGGCGCGCTTCTCGTGGGCGGGGAGCCGTACACGGCGGGCGGTTACGCGGGTGAGATCGGTCATTCGCCGATCGCCGACGGCCCCGTGTGCGCGTGCGGTGCGCGGGGCTGCCTCGAGGTGGTCGCGTCGGCCGGTGCCATCGCGCGCCGCTATCGAGAGGCGACCGGCATCACCCCCGACGGCGCCAAAGACGTGATCGCCCGGGCCGCTGCCGGCGACCGGATCGCCTCGGAGATCTGGAACTCGGCGCTCGACGCCCTCACCCTGTCGCTCGCGCAGCTGACGGCGGTCGTCGCACCCGAAGCGATCGTGATCGGCGGCGGGCTCTCCCGCGCCGGTGGCGCACTCTTCGACGAGCTGCGAGCCCGACTGGCCGAGCGGCTCAGCTTCCATCGGATTCCTGAGCTCGTGCCCGCCGAGCTCTCGGGCAACGCCGGCATCCTGGGCGCGGCACTGCGCGCGAGGGAGCTCGCATGATCCTCACCGTCACCCCGAATCCCGCACTCGACCTCACCTGGCACGTCGACCGACTCACTCTCGGCGAGACGCACAGGGCGGATGCCGGCGCCGTGCGTGCCGGCGGCAAGGGGCTCAACGTCGCCAGGGTCGCCCACGCTCAGGGCGCTTCGGTGCTCGCGGTCTCGACCGCCGGCGGTCGCAGCGGCGTCGAGCTCGCCGCCGAGCTCGGTGCCAGCGGGGTGCCGCACCGGTTGGTCCCTGTGGTGGGAGCGACTCGGCAGAGCATCGCCCTGGTCGACGAGGCGCTCGGAGACACCACGGTCGTCAACGAGCGAGGTGTGAACCCGACCGATCCCGAGTGGGCCGCGCTGCTCGGCGAGGTGGTCGACGCTCTGCCCGGCGCGCAGGTCCTGGTGATCTCGGGCAGTCTTCCACCCGGGGCACCCGAGACGCTGCTGCCCCTGCTGATCGGCACGGCGAGAGACGCGGGCGTGCCGGTGATCGTCGACACGTCCGGTCCCGCGATGCTGCGCGCGGCGGATGCCGGAGCATCCGTCCTCAAACCCAACGCCGCCGAACTGGTCGAGGCGACCGGCATCACCGATCCGGTCGCGGGCGCCCGCTCGCTGATCGAGCGCGGCGTCGACCTCGTGCTGCTGTCGCTCGGCGCCGAGGGCATGCTGGCGGTCACGGCATCCGAGGTGCTGCACGCCCGTCTCGATGCTCCGCTCGCCGGCAACCCGACCGGAGCCGGTGACGCCGGAGTGGCCGCCTGCGCGGTGCTCTATGCCGACGGCATCCGCGACCCCGCAATCATCCTGCGACGCGCGACCGCCTGGTCGGCGAGCGCCGTGCTGATGCCGCTCGCCGGCGAGATCTCCGACGAGTGGGAGGCGCTCGAACAGCGTCTGCTCGTCGCCCCCTACGACCCCATCGTTCGAGAGGACCCTCTGTGACCCTGGTCTCCGCCCGCGAACTGGTGACCGATGCCGCAGCACGCGGCACCGGCATCGGCGCATTCAACGTGATCCACCTCGAGACCGCCGAGGGGCTCGTGCGCGCCTCCGAGGCAGCGCGCCTGCCGGTGATCCTGCAGATCTCGCAGAACTGCGCCGACTATCACGGGGGTCTGGAGCCGATCGCCCTGGCGACCCTCGCGGTCGCCCGTCGGGCAGCGACGCCGGTCGCCGTGCACCTCGACCACGCCGAGCGCCCCGAGCTCGTCGACGAGGCCATCGCCCTCGGATTCGGCTCGGTCATGTTCGACGGCGGTGCGCTGCCCTATGACGAGAACGTGGCGATCACGGCTGCCGTCGCCGAGCGGGCTCATGCGGCAGGCGTCTACATCGAGGGCGAGCTGGGCGAGGTCGGCGGCAAAGACGGCGCCCATGCACCCGGCGTGCGCACCGACCCCGACGAGGCGCGCGCATTCGTCGCAGCGACCGGCGTCGATGCGCTCGCCGTGGCCGTGGGGTCATCGCACGCGATGACCGACCGGACGGCATCCCTCGACCTCGAGCTGATCGCCCGACTGCGCGAGGCGCTTGAGCGCAGCGGTCGTGACGAGCGGGCCGTGCCGCTCGTGCTGCACGGATCGTCGGGAGTCGCGGATGCCGTGATCGCCGACGCCGTGCGCGCGGGAATGACCAAGATCAACGTCTCGACGCACCTCAACGGCTTCTTCACCCGGGCGATCCGCTCGACGCTCGACACCGATGAGAGGCTCGTCGACTCGCGCAAGTACCTCACCCCCGCGCGCGATGCGCTCGCCGGCGAAGCCGCACGGATGCTGCGCCTCTTCGCCCTCGAACCCGCCGGAGTTGCGGGGTGACCAGCGTGAGCACGGGCAGGATGGTGACATGAAGCGCGCCGCCCGTCTGAACGCGATCCTCGACCTCCTGGCCGCGGACGGCGAGGTGAACGTCGACGAGCTCGTCGAGCGCTTCGGCGCCTCGGCTGCCACCACCCGTCGCGATCTCGACTCACTCGCCGAGCAGCGTCTGCTCACCCGCACGCACGGAGGGGCCGTCGCGCACTCGGTCGCCTACGAGCTGCCGATCCGCTACAAGAGCCACCAGCGCTCGCACGAGAAGGAGAGCATCGCCCTGGCTGCCGCCGCGCTCGTCGCGCCGGGCATGGTCGTCGGGTTGTCTGGCGGGACCACGACCACGGCCATCGCCGCAGCGCTCGCCGCCCGCGACGATCTCGCCGCAGGGACGGGCATCACGGTCGTCACCAACGCCGTCAACATCGCGGCGCAGCTCGCGACCCGACCCGACATCAAGGTCGTCGTGACCGGCGGGGTGATCCACTCGCGCAGCTACGAGCTGGTGGGCCCGTTCGTCGAGCAGCTGCTGAGGGGTGTACGGCTCGACATCGCCTTCATCGGAGTCAACGGCATGGACGCCGCAGCCGGTGCCACCACGCAGGACGAACGCGAAGCCGCGGTGAACCGCATGATGGCTGAGCGAGCCCGCCGTGCCGTGGTCGTCACCGACAGCAGCAAGATCGGCACGGTGGCGTTCGCGGCCGTCGGCGGCCCGGAGCTGTTCCCCCTGCTGCTGACCGACGGCGGGGCGGATGCCGCGGCGCTCGCCGCGTTCCGCGACGCGGGCTACGAGGTTCTGACCGCCTGACCTGCGTGTCGCGCTGCGGACTCCTGGTGGGGGTGCCGCGACCCTGCTCGCGGCACCCCCGGAGTAGATGGTGTCCTGTCGTTCCCTCACACTCCCCAGTGCACGAGGGTTTCCCCAATTCGACTGCGCCTCCCTCGCGCTTCGTCTCCGAAGCCCTTCGCCGGCACCTTCTGGAGATAAGGAGCGGGGTATCGATGTTCTGATACATCGACTGGAGCAAAGTTTCAGAGTCCGCTTCCGTGGCACTGGAACGGTGCACGGAGTCCGGTGGATTCGGCTGCCGCCGCCAGCGCGACGGCCGGTCGTGCACCCGCCGCCAGCTCGATGTGCACGGCGCCGAGCAGCTCGCAGGCGACGTCGTCTGCCACCACCACGGGAGCCGCGATGACGCAGCCGGTGCCGGCGTGCAGCCAGACCCGCGTCATGCCCAGTGCCTCCTCGCCCCAGCGCACCGATGAGCGGCCCAGCTCGCACGCCGAGAGCACCACGGTGTCGGGCGCGCGCGAGATCAGGTCGACGTCATAGCCGAACAGCGTGCCGTCGTGGAGTTCGAATCCCGAGAACAGCGGGTTGTCGACGGCGTGGCGACCGTGGGCGGCGATGTGCAGCACGTCGACCTGCTCGGCGAGCTCGGTGACGGCCGACACCCGTGCGCGCTCGCCGGTCAGCATCCGGGCGTCGGTCCACGCCTCGGCGGCCACGTGCACCTCCTCCTCGGCCCGCGCGACCCGGGGTCCGGTCGCGAATCCGGCCGTCGGAGCCGATGCCGCTGCGTCGTGCACGCGCCGGGGCGCGCCGCGCGAGGAGTCCGGTGCGGAAGGGGGCGAGGAGGAATCGGGTCGTCGAGGCGGTTGCCCGAGAAGGCGCGACACCGAGGTCGCGATCGTGAACGGCGTTCCGCTCATGCCGGGGAGCATCGCCCAGGGGATGCCGCCGAGGATGCCCGGAACCGTCACAGCGAGACGAGCGACCCCTCCCGCCGCCGCACGGGCCGGTGCGAGCAGGGCATCGTCGAGCCGGCGCAGCCTCTCGTCGAGCGATCGTGCCACGACAGGGGCCATCGGCCCACGGCGGGTGAGAGCGGCCACGTCGAGGTCGGCGCGGAGTCCGTCGAGAGCGGCCTCGACGCGCGGCAGCGACAGCTCGACGATCGACGAACCGGATGCCGTCACCACGACGCAGAGCAGCTCCGTGCGCGTGAAGACGTAGGCGAGGATCGCCGTCTCGCCGTCGAGACGAGCCCTGGCCTCGAGCAGTCCGAGGCGCTGGTGGTTTCCGCCGACACCGGTCGACGACCACTGGCGGTCGCGCACCCGATCGCGCAGCTCGCGCACACGCGCATCGGTCGTCCAGTCCGACCCCGCGAGGTCTGCGCGCAGCATCCGCAGTTCGGCGAGGTCGGCAGAGAGGTCTGCGTCGTGCGGCGGCCGCACCGGAGCGACCTGCTGGCTCAGATGCCTGGCGCGCTCGGACCACTCGAACAGCACCTCGGGGTCGCGCGATCGTGCGGCGGCGGCGAGCCCCGTGAACATCAGCTCGGTGCCGTGCATCGCGACGGACGCCTGCAGGTCGAGCGCGCCGAACGACTGCTGCCAGGCGGTGAGCAGGTCGAGGCCCTCGGCTGCGGCGCGGCGAGCAGCGGCATCCCTGCCCGCAGACGCCGCCCGCATCGCACGCACCTCGTGCGCTCGCAGGCGCAGCGGCGTCGGGGCGTCGGAGGAGAGCCGCGGCAGCCGACCGCCGTCAGTGAGGCGTGCCGTGAGAGACAGGGCCGTGGCCTCGGTGCGAAAGCCTCCGCGGGCGAGCGCTGCGGCGGTGCGCGCGAAGTCCTCGGCCTTCGGCAGGGCCTTGGGGTGGGCAGCCAGCCGGGCCTCCAGCCGCACCGCCTCGGCCCGGGCGGCCCAGCTCTCGCTCCCCAGAGCCGCGAAGCGACGGGATGCGGTCGCGGCTGCCCGCTCGGCGGCAGCAGCGTCGTGGCGCAGCAGCGATCGTGCGAGGTGGAACTCGGCTTCGCCACGCGCCTGGCGCATGCGCTGTGCGCCGAACCGCGCCGCGACCGCGCCGAGCAGTTCCTCGGCCTCTGTCGTGAGGCCCGCATCGCGCAGCACTTCGGCGCGGTCGAGGTCGCTGATCGCTGCGGCGAGGTCGCTCGTGGCGGCGAGGATCGGCCGCGATCGGGTCATCAGCCCGAGCGCTATGACGAGGTCGCCGCCGAGCAGTGCGGCGTAGCCGAGGTTGTGGCGGGCTTCGGCGAGCGGCGCGTCTGCCCCGTGCGCCTCATACGCAGCGATCGCCCGTTGCAGGTCGGCCACGCAGTCGTCGAGCCGGTGTCGCTGCATGGTGACGACCGAGCGGCTCATCAGGCAGTTCGCGCTCTCGATCGAGCCCTCATCGAGTCCGTCGATCGCCTTCGTGAGGAGCAGGTCGGCCTCATCCAGGCGTCCCCCGTGAGCGAGCAGCGTACCGAGCTGCCCGTTCGCGAGCGCGATCGTCTCATCGCTGAGGCCAGGGCGCGACAGCGCTTGTCGTGAGAGCCGCTCGGCCGCCGCCGGCTGGCCCGTCTGGGCGAGCACGTAGGCCATGGTCCCGTCGATGCGTGCGCGCAGATCGCCGTCGTCGGTGCGCGCGGAGGCGGTAGTCAGCGCACGCCGCGCCTGCGCGAACCGTCGGGAGTTGGCTGCGTCGACGCCGCGCTGATGCAGCTCGAGAGCAGACAGGGGCATCGCACCAGAATGCCGGTATGTCTGGTCTCAGGGAAGGCTTGCGGCCGCATCCGTGTCTCAGGTCTGGCCGACCACCGTGCCGAGCCCTCCGCGTCTACCCGCCCGTCACCGGCGACGGCAGTGTCTTCAGCACCGCCGCGACGGCCTTCGCCGCGGCAGTCGCGGTGACGCCCTGTGCGGGCACCGAGCCCAGCTGTGCGGCGATGCGACCCGCGACGTACGGTGCCGAGAACGACGTGCCGCTCCAGATCGCGAAGCCTCCGCGGTAGTCGTCGGGGTCGATCGTCTCGCGGCGCAGCCCGTCGACATCCGCCCTGGTACTCGCCTGCTCGCCTCCGACGAACGCCGGTGACGTGCTGACCACGGCGGCGCCGGGCGCGTACACCTGCACCCACGGGCCGATGTTCGAGAACAGCGCGACCGATCTGGCCGACGGGTTCAGGGCTCCGACCGACACGTGCGGGGCGTCCTTGTCGCGGGGGATGCCGTTGTCGGCTCCGGGCCAGGGCCAGAGGGATGCCGGGAAGGACGGCCGGTCGATCGCGTCGTTGCCCGCCGAGCAGACCACCACGCACCCGAGCTCCCGCGCCGTCGTCAATAGGGCGTGCAGCGTCGTGCTGAAGAGGCCATCCGTCGGCGTCTCGTGGTAATACCCGAGGGACAGATTGAGGACGTCGATCGGATGCCCTGTCGAGGGGTCCTCCCGGTGTCGCCGCAGCAGCTCGACGACCTGGGCGACCGTGGTCAGGAACGTGCTCTCATCGATCACGCCGAGCGCGCCGGCCAGGCGGATCGAGACGATGTCGGCGTCCGGCGCCGTCTGACGGATGATTCCGGCGATGAACGTGCCGTGCCCGGCGACCGCGTCGATCTCTCCGTCGAGCTGCCCGTAGAGGTCGGGGTAGCGCTCGGGGTCGGCGTCGTCGGTGAGGCCGATCGGCACGCCGTCGAGCGCGAGCTGCCGGGTGACGATGTCGTCCGGCAGCCAGTCGTGCACTCCGCATCCGGTGTCGAGCACGGCCACCACCGGGCGGCGGCCTCGTTTCGGAGCGGCGGTGCGCTGCGGAGCCGGCCCGAGCCAGGTCACCGGCTGACGGGCGCCGCGTCCCGGCTCGAGGTAGTCGTCGCTGCCGCCGGCCCCTGCTCCCGCGCCGCGCACCGGGTTGGTGCGCGTGAACGGGTTGGTGCGGGTGAAGGGATTCGTGCGGGTGAACGGGTTGAGTCCGACCGGATCGATCGACAGCACGTGCTCGAGGCTGGTCCTCGGCATCGGCGTGCCCGAGCTGCGGCGGGCGCGCTGCAGCACGCGCCACGCATCGGGCGGCACCGGAGACTCGCCGCGGGTCGGTTCGTCAGGCGTGGTCAGGCGGGCGCGGAGGAAGCCGGGAACTCCGGGAACCAGCGGATCGGCCGCGCGGAGAGCATCCGGCGATTCGATCTCGAGATTCCAGCCGAACGAGCCGGCCGCGTCGCGCAGCTCACGGATCTCCTGGTCGTAGGCCTCCTGACCGTTCTCCTGATCCTGCGTGATCAGCAGGCGCTCCTGCAGATACGCCGTGGGGAACGCCCTGACGCCGTCGACCGGTTCGACCGAGGGATCGAGAGCCGTCCCCCGTCTGATCGATCCCTCGGCTCGGTCCTGCCAACTCCACCCCTTGGGCTGCTCCATCGTGGGTCCTCTCCTCGCGGGCGGACCCGCGTCCTGTGCGGGAACTCCCGCAGTGTGCGCGGGTCGTCCCGCGACGGATCACAACTCGAACTGCGGGGTCGTCACGGTTCGCTCCTGATCGCCGACGGTCGTGTGGAGACGCACGAGGGTCAGTCCGTCCGGCACCTCGTCGAAGATGAAGCGTCCGGTGTCGCTGGCCGTCGTCGAGCGGATGTGCTCGCCCTGCGCGAGTTCGATCGCACGCGATGTCGAGTCGACCCAGCCGTCGACGCGGTGCGCGCCCGTCGCGGTGCGGGTGACATGCAGCAAAATGCTGGTCGTGCCGTCGCTGAACTGCAGGGTCAGCGCGTCGGCGTCACCGCGCACGGCGCCGAGCGGCTCCTCGATCAGGGTGAGCAGCGCGTACTCCTCCGACAGGCCCTCGGCCGCGACGGTCGCGATCATGCGATCGATCAGGGCGGCGGGCATCGGATCGACGTCGCGCCAGAGTGCGCGCAGCTGCGCGAACAGCTCGGCATCCTCGTGGTTGTCGCTGCCGTCGGCGCCGTCGTTCTCGCTCATGAGCTGCCCTCCGTTCGTGGTGTCGGCTCGTCGAGCAGGTCGCGCAGCTTCGCGAGGCAGCGCTGGCGGGTGGGGCCGATGCTGCCGATGGGCATCGCGAGGTCGGCGGCGAGGCGGGCGTAGTCCGGTCGCTCCTCGAAGGCGATCACACGCAGCAGGCGCTGGCATCGGTCGGCGAGGCGATGCACCGCAGCCCAGAGCCGGCGGTTCTCGTCTCCGACGGTCGCATGGTGCTCGGCCGACTGCTGCGCAGGAAGCAGTGCGTCGAGGGCATCCGACTCCGTGGCATCGACCCTGTTGTGCGCCTTGCCCGCCCGCCAGGCCTCGCGGCGGGCGGTGGTGGTGAGCCAGGCCGAGACCGCTTTCGGGTCGCTGATCGACCGATGCCCCCGAACCAGTTGCAGCCACGTCGTCTGGATCACGTCTTCGGCCAATGTGCGGTCGAGTCCGTAGGCGCGCACGACATGCCAGAGCACAGGCGTCATCAGCCGCACGAGGTCGTCCATCGCGCGGCTGTCGCCGTCCCGCCATGCGTCGAAGAGTTCGGCGGCTCGCTTCCAGCGGGCCGCTCCGTCGTCCGGTGCAGGATCGAGGCCGGCGCCACCGGGTGCGCCGTCGATCATGAGTCCCATTGTGATCACACCAGTCAGGAGCACGGCAAGAGCCTGCTGATACATGGACTCGGTGTTTTTTCCGGGGCGTGAGGGCGGATCCTCCGGGCCGGTCAGCGTCGGGGCGCCGTCTCAGCGTTAGCGTGGAGGGGTGATCGCTCTCTCCGTCGTGCTCTTCCTCAACGCCGCCTTCAACGTGCTGGTGTGGCCCCGCTTCTACAAGCGCGTCGCGACAGACCCCAGGGCTCGGGATGCCGACGGCAAGGCCACGACATTCTTGAAGGTGCATGCGGTGCTGATCGCGATCGCCCTGGTGCTCGCGCTGGTCTCGGTGATCGTCGGCGTCGCGGCGCTCGCCGGAGCGCTCTGACGATCAGTGTTCTGGCGGTCGGCGCCCTGGTCAGCCCGAAGGCGCTCAGGAGCGGGTGACCGGCTGCTGCAGCTCGGTGATCCAGTCGGCCTGATCCTCGGATTCCGACCGCAGATAGACCTCGCGACACGCTCCGACAGCGGTGGCGCCGCCGTCGGAGATCGCCTCGTTCAGCGCCTGCCAGCTGTCGTCGATGGTCGCCATGGTGCCGAGGTGCGTGGCGGTGAACGCCGACTCGACGGCCGGCAGCTCGACGACGACGAGCCCGTCGACGGCGGGGCCGTCGTAGACGAAGCCGACCGTGATGCGCACACCGTGGCTGTCCATGTCGTACTCGGCGACGGGGAGTCCCGGCGTCGCCCCCGCATCGCTGAGGGCGTCGGCCACCCGGTCGAACAGCGGACCCACGACAGCCGCGACCTCGGGTTGCGACGCGACGGTCTCGGTCAGCGACGCGAGTCGTACGAACGGGAGCGGCTTCTCGCTGATCTCCATGGCTGACATCATCGTCTCCTCAGGTCGGGGTGCGTGACGCCGATCCTACGCGCGGACGCCGACATCCGTCACGGGCGATCGAGCTCGTACTGCTTCGCGTGCTCGGCCCAGCGCGACTCGACGGGCAGAGCGCGCAGCGCGCGGTTGCCCAGGGCGAGGGCGACGGCGACGATGCAGAGCGCCGCGCACACGAGGATCGTCCATTCGCGACCGATCCAGGTGAGGCCGAAGCCGGCGATCAGAGGAGCGAGCGGCATGGCGCCCATTCCCAGCACGCCGGCCGCGCTGTTGGCCCGACCCAGCAGCTCGGTCGGCGTCGCGACCATGAAGTACCCCATCATCCCGGCGTTGAGCGCCGGAAGCAGCACCACCGAGGCTCCCAGCACGATGACGATCGCCCATGGCTCGGTGACCGTCGCGAGCACCACCGTGCCGACGGCGCCGCCCGCGAGGCCGGCGATCGCGAGCACTCCGGTGCGGATGCGCGGAACGAGCAGCGGCGCGACGACGGCGCCGGCGAGCATGACCGCGCCGACCCCCGCACCGAGCGAGCCGATCAGGAGCTCGGAGTATCCGGCCTGCTGGAGCGCGTACATGACGGTCGTGATCGCGGCGTTGAAGCCGAGGTTGACGATCGTGATGATGACGAGCACGCCGCCCAGGTCGGGGCGCGAGAACAGCCAGGCGAACGCCTCGCGCAGCTCGGCCCACGCGCTGGTCCTGGCCGGGGCGACCACCGCGGCGTCCGCCCCCGTGTCCGCGATCCCGGCGCGGCGCGCCTCTCGCCGCAGCATCCATGCCGTGACTGCCGCGACCGCGTGGCAGAGCGTCATGACGACGCCGACCAGCCAGCCGCCGACGCCGAGCAGGAGTCCGCCCAGAGGGCCGCCGGCCAGCTGCAGTGCGGCATCCCGCCCCTGGTTCGCGGCCTGAGCCCTGCCCATCGCCTCGTCGGGCACGATCTCCTTGATCGCGCTCTCGCCGGCGACGTCGAAGAGTCCGCCGCGAGCTGCGAGCAGAATGTTCGCCGCGAGCAGGGTGCCGAAGGTGAGGGCATCCGCGAGAGCAAGCAGGGTGAATGCTGCCGCCAGCAGGATGCCGGTCAGCGAGCCGATGAGCATGAGCAGGATGCGACGATGCCGGTCGGCCAGGACGCCGCCCACGAGGGTGAGCGCCAGCCGCGCGATCATCCCTGCACCGCCGATGACGCCGGCCTGCGCAGGGTCGTTCGTGACGATCAAGGCGAGCAGCGGGATCGCGAAGGCGAACAGGGTCGCCGCGAGGCCCTTGCTCGTGTCGCTCACGAGCCAGGTCAGATACCGGGCGTTGCGCCAGAGCCGGTGGGGTGCGGTCACGGTCGTCGTCATGGTGAAGAGAGTAGTTCCGCAAGAAGACTTGCGCAACTACTCTTGCGCAAATCTTCGTGCGAGTAGGATCGACCCATGGGCGAGGGCATTCACGGCGAAGATCCCGTATGGATGACGACGGCCATGCTCAAGGCCTACACGCATCCCCTGCGTCGACGGATCCTTCGTCTGCTCGCCCGACGCCACCACATGCGCGCGGCCGACATCGCCGCCGAGCTCGACGTCGCCGCGAACAGCGTCAGCTTCCACCTGCGCACTCTCGCTGACGCGGGCCTCATCGTCGAGGCTCCGGAGCATGCGCGAGATCGTCGCGACCGCGTCTGGGCGCCGGTGAAGGGCGCGATGAGCGTCGGCGACCCCGACCATCCGGTGGCCGACGAGGAGCTCGGGGGAGCCGTCGTGCGCGCCGTGGCCGCCGAGCACCAGGACCTTCTCCAGCGCGTGATCGCGTGGTCGCCCGAGTACTACGGGGGTCGAGCCTCGGGCATCCACGCCGTGTTCCAGCAGCGGACCACCCGGCTCACCGAGGCCGAATTCACGGCGGTGATGGAGATCTTCGACAGGGCGGTGGCCGAGGCCGAAGCCGCGCACGATGACGACGACCCGGAAGGTCGCTTCTGGCAGATCGATCTCGTCGCCGCGGACGACACGATCTGACCCCTACGCGCCCTCCGGCTCCGACTCTTCCTCGCCCTCCGCTTCGTCGTCCGTGCCGCGGAGTCCGCTGAGGATCAGGATGCGACGCAGATGCATCGCCGCGAGCACGCCTGGTCCCATCGAGCGGTGCACATCGATCGTGCGCGCGTCGACCGTCTCGAGGAGCAGCCGGATCGCACGGGCCGCCTCGCCGCGGGCGCGGTGATCGTCCGGCGTCAGGGGGTCCTGCTGTGCGATGACCTCGGCGACGGCATGGCATGCGGCCGAGAGGGGTTCGGGCAGTGCGGCATCCAGTTCGAGTGCTCCTGGACGCGCCCAGATCGTGTCGGCCACCTCATCCGAGATGTCACGTATCAGGTGAGCGATCCGATCGAGGCGCGTGAGCTCCTCGTGGATGTGCCGGGTCTCGCCCCGGCCCCCGAACGCCCTTGGATTGCCGCGGCGGCTGTCATCGGCATCCGACAGTGCGGTGCGAAGCGCCGAGGTGGTGTCGGCGAGGGAGGCGGAATCGACCGCCCACCGCTCGGTCTCGGGGGGCCAGGATTCGGACACTGCGGAGCCGATGTCGCGCAGGTGGTCGCTCAGCTGCTCGCGGAATGCGTCGATCCGTGCGACTGCCGTGAGTGTGAGGGGCGCCGGGGCGATGACCACGTTGACGATCAGTCCGACTGTCACTCCGAGGGCCATCTGCACGAGGTAGCCCAGCGAGTACTCGTCGGCGTCCTGGCCTCCGACGATCAGCACGAACAGGGCGGCGATCGGCACGTACTCTCGGCCGATCCCGAACCAGCCAGTGCCGGACACGAGCACGCCGACACCGACCACCGCAGGGATCGTCCACCATGTCGGACCCACCGTGAGCACGACGATCGTCGCGAGGCCGATGCCGGTGGCGAGGCCGAGCAGCGTCTGCAGGCCCGAGCGTGCCGAGCCCATCAGCGTCGGATACATGCTGATGAGGGCGCCGAGCGGTGCGTAGTAGGGGTACTCGTCGGTGACCCCTGGCGTATGCGGGGCGATCAGCCAGGCGAGCCCCACCGCGAGGGTCGTCTTGGCCACGAGCAGCAGGCGCGCCGGCAGCACGGCCTCGTGCAGCGACCGGGCGATCCCTGCGCGGCGCGCGCGGAGTCGTGAGGTGAACGTCGTCACGGCATCCTTTCGTGATCCTGCCGAAAGGACGACGCTAGCCGCCCGGCTTCGTGTCGCCCACCGGGTTGCTTCTCGCGCTCACGCCGGGTAGCACGCCACGCACACGACGACGCCGGTCGCCCCGTGAGGAGCGACCGGCGCCGAGCGATCACCGACTGATCAGGGGATGGCCCTGCGGAAGGCGAGGAACGAGATGCCCGCGAGCACCACCGTGGCGACGAGGCCCCACAGTGCGAGACCGAGAGCGCCGGCGTCGAGGATTCCCCGCCACACCTCAGCCCACAGCTCGAGTCTCGTGGCGAGGAAGGCGAGCCCCACGAGGATGAGGCCCAGACCGACACTCGCGATGGTGAGCACGGTGGGTCCCCAGCTCTTGTAGATCGTCGCCCCGGTGAAGCCGAAGACGAACAGGAAGAGGGCGAGGGTGAAGTAGACGGTGAACGCGCCGAGCGGGCCCGCCTCCCACAGCCACGGCAGGTAGAACACGTATCCGTTCACGCCGTAGCCGTTCGTCAGCGTCTCGATGCCGCCGCCGATCAGGAAGACGACGCCCATGAGCGCGCTTCCGAGGATGGCGGTGAGCAGCGTGCCGAAGTAGAAGTCGCGTCGGGTGATGCTCATCGCCTGCGAGAACGGGAAGGTGAGGGTCATCGCCGAGAGCCCGATGGCGAAGAAGTACCAGAGCGGGGCCTGGCCGCCGCCGCCGTACTTCGGCTGGTCGCCGGGGATCATCGCGTAGATCAGCACCGAGATGACGACGGCGGAGCCGAGCACGATCAGCGGAACCCAGATGAACGTCTGGCGGTTGATCAGCTGCAGGCGGATGACATTGAGTGTGCGTCGCATCAGCGGACCTCCTCTTTCGCGGCGGAGGCTCTGCCGGCAGAGCCCGCCTCGGCCTTCTGGGTGAGACGCACGATCAGCTGCTGCAGCGAGACCGGGGCCAGATCGAGACCGGATGCCGTGACCTCGGCGCGCTCGGCCGGCGACAGTGCTCCGAGCACGGTGACGGAGGCGACTCGACCGAGAGCCTCGCGGTGCAGCACCTCGCGATCGGCGGCCCAGGCGTCGACCTTGCCGGCCTCGCCGACCACGGTGACGGCGCGGTCGCGCACGGCATCCGTGTCTTCATCGAGCAGGATCCGCCCGTTGTCGATCACGATGACCTTCTCGATCAGGTTCGACACCTCGTCGATCAGGTGCGACGACAGGATGATCGTGCGCGGGTGCTCGGCGTAGTCCTCGAGCAGCCGGTCGTAGAAGATCTGCCTGGCGACCGCGTCGAGTCCCAGGTAGGGCTCGTCGAAGAAGGTCAGCTCGGCACGGGAGGCGAGACCGATGATGACTCCGACGGCCGAGAGCTGGCCCCGTGAGAGCTTCTTGATCGTCTGCTTCATCGGCAGCTGGAACTGCTCGATGAGCTCGTCGGCGAGCTCCTGGCTCCAGTTGCGGAAGAACAGGCTCGCGGCCTTGAAGGCATGACGCGGGTAGGCGTCATCCGGGTACTTCTGGCTCTCGCGAACGAAGCAGACCCGGTTGAGGACGTGCGTGTTCTCATAGGGGTGCTCGCCGAAGACGCGCACGGTGCCAGACGACTCGAAGTTCTGCGCGGTCAGGATCGACATGAGCGTGGTCTTGCCGGCTCCGTTGCGACCGAGCAGTCCGTAGATCGCGCCGCCCTCGAGGGTGAGCGACACGTTGTCGAGCGCGTTCTTCTCCTTGTAGTGCTTCGTGAGGTTCTGCACCTCGATGACGGCGGTCATGCGGGGGTCTTCCCTTCTGTCTGTCGTGCCGGTGATGTCTGTGGCTCCCGGGCCGCGCGCTCGCGGAGCAGTGCGGCAAGGTCGTCGGTGCCGAGCCCCAGCGTGCGGGCCTCGGTGAGAAGCGGGTCGATGTAGCGATCGGCGAAGGCCGCGCGGCGTTCGCCGAGCAGCAGGTCTTTCGCGCCGGTGGCGACGAACATGCCGATGCCGCGGCGCTTGTACAGAACTCCCTTGTCGGTGAGCATGGCGACTCCCTTGGCTGCTGTTGCGGGATTGATCCGGTAGAAGCCGGCGAGCTCGTTCGTCGACGGAGCCTGTGCTTCTTCCGCGAGCGAGCCGTCGAGGATCGAGTCCTCGATCTGCTCGGCGATCTGGAGGAAGAGCGGCTTGCCTTCTTCGATCACGAGTCCTCCGCTGGTTAGTGGGTTAGTTACTCGACTAGGTAACCACTGAACCCGGATCGTGTCAACCCGTTTCTCGGCCAGGCAGTCGTGCGGGGTCAGTCCTGCATCCGAAACGCCGCGTTACGGTGCAAAACTGACCCCGCCTGGCTGGTGCGGTGCGGAACTGACCCCGCCTGGCTGGTGCGGCGGCGGTGGTGGTGGTGCCCGGCGGGCGCGGTGTCAGCCGCGGAGGTCGCGGGCGCGGAATGCGAAGACCGACGCCACGACGAACACGAGAGCCAGGCCCCAGGTGAGGGCGAGCCCACCGGCATCCACGCCCTCGGCCAGCGGCGGCTGGCGGTAGACCCAGGCGTAGGGGGAGAGCGCGTTCACCCACTCGAGGTCGTCGGACTGCCGGGCGATCGCCTGCAGCACGTACCCGAGCACGGCGATTCCTGCGCCGACGCCGGTCGCCCAGATGCGGCGGCCGGTCGCTGCGCCCGCGAGCAGAGCGGCGGATGCGGTGAGGAACGAGAGCCCGGTGAGCGCAGCGCTCGCTCCGACGATGCGCCACCCCTCGAGGCCGAGCTCGGCCGAGTCGTTCAACGCCCAGACGACGAACCCCGAGAAGGCGCCGAGCCACAGGAGTCGCACGAGCACGGCGACGGCCGACTCCAGCGCATACTGACCACGACCGATGCCGTGCGCCAGGTCGAGCTCGGCCCGTCCGCTCTCTTCGGCGCCGGCGATGGCCGACGACCCCCAGGTCACCGCAGCGATCGTCAGCAGAAGAAAGCCGATCAGGCCGAAGAACGTGCTCTGCGCGTATCCGGCGCCGGTCGCGATCTGGTCGTACCCGAGGGTGTCGACGAGTTCCTTGGGCAGCGACGAGATCATGGCCTCGAGTTGGCCGTCGCCCGCGAGGCTCGGATACAGCGGCAGGTAGAGGAACAGCACCGCGGCGAGACCGGCGGTCCATCCGAGCAGGCTTCGCCAGGACTCCTGCAGGCTGCGACGGAACACCGGCAGGATGCCGTTCATCGCTGCTCCTCCCTGTCGCGCCGCGATCGTCGGGTCGCAGGTCGGGCGGATGCCGGCGTGGCAGAGGTGCCGTACAGACGCAGCACCGACTCTTCGAGGTCAGGTTCCTCCACCGTCAGATCGCGCACCTCGAACCGGGCGAGCACCTTGAGGAACGGGTCGATCGCGCCGTCGACGGTGCCGGAGAGGCTCAGGATGCCGTCGGCGTCGCGCGCCTCGACTCCGGTGAGGCCGGGCACGCTGTCGAAGTCGGCCCGGGTGGACGCGGCATCCGTCGTGGCGATCTCGACGCGCACCCGTCGGATCGAACCCAGCCGCAGCGAGGCGACATCGCCGTCGGCGACGACCCGTCCGTTCGCGAGCACCGCGACCTCGTCGGCGGACTGCTGGATCTCGCTGAGCACGTGAGAGCTCAGCAGCACGGTCTGCCCGGCGTCCTTCGCTTCGCGCACCATCTGCAGGAACTCACGCTGCACCAGTGGGTCGAGACCGCTGGTGGGCTCGTCGAGGATCAGCAGCTCGGGCCGGTGCATGAAGGCTTGGATCAGCCCGACCTTCTGCTTGTTGCCCTTCGACAGCGTGCGGACGGGCCGCGTCAGGTCGACGCCGAGCCGGTCGGCCAGCTCGCGGCCGGTGCGCAGTGTCGCCGCGGAATCGCGCTCGCCGGAGACCTGGGCGTAGAACGCCAGCATCCGGTGCCCGCTCGATCGCCCTTCGAGGTGCAGCTCGCCCGGCACGTAGCCGATGCGCCGGCGCAGCGCTGCGCCGCCGTGTCGCGGGTCCTCTCCGAGGACGCGCACCGAGCCGGATGACGGGCGGATCACGTCGACGAGCGTGCGGAGCGTCGTCGTCTTGCCTGCGCCGTTGGATCCGATCAGCCCGAAGACCGTACCCGGTCGCACGTGCAGGTCGAGCTCGTGCAGCGCGATGCGACTGCCGTAGCGCTTATGCAGGCGGTCGATCTCGATGGTGTCGGTCATGATGCGTCTCCTCTCGGGGCGTTCCCCTCGGCTGCGAGTGCGTCTCGCGCTCCGTCGAGCAATGCGGTCGTCGAATAGATGCCGTGGGTGAGCAGTTCGAGCGTCGGCAGAGTGGTGCGCAGGAGTCCGGCCGGGCTCAGCTGGTCGGTGCCCAGAGCGCGAGCGATCTGCGCGCGCATGACGACCGGGGCGAGTCCGATCAGCGTCAGGAGCATCGTCGTCATCTCGGGGTCGCTCATCGGCTCGAGCATCCCCGCCTCGCGCTGGTCGGAGAGCACATCGCGGGTGTTCGCCAGGAAGCTGTCGAACAGTCGATCGGCCGCGGCTGATCCGTCGGCGAGCATGCGCGCGAGGTAGTCGATGTACGGACCGTAGCGCTCGAGGTCGTTGAGGGCGGTGCGGATGCGGTCGCGGGTCGGCGCGACGATGAGGTCGTGATCCTCGTCGATGAAGACGCCGACCACATAGTCGTCGCAGGCCGTGCGCAGGGCGTTCTTGTCGCCGAAGTGGTGCACGACCAACGCGGGGCTGACGCCGGCCTCCCTGGCGATCGCGCGCATGCTCGCTCCGTCGTATCCGTCGCGGGCGAAGGCGGCGATGGCGGTGTCGCGGATGCGGGCACGAGCCGTGAGATCGTCAGAAGCTGAACGCATGTACAGCAGACTAAACACGTGTTCAGTCCCTGTCAAGAGGGGGCGCTCCTAGTCTTGAGGGGTGGACTTCCCCTATAGCGGCCTGCGCCGCTGGCCCGACGTCGAGGCCGACAACCTCCAGGCCTACGACGCCACCGATCTGCTGCTCGTCGAACGCGCGCTGTCGCTCGGGATCGATGGGCGAGAGATCGCGGTCATCGGCGACGAGTTCGGCGCGATCACCCTTGCGCTGGCCGCCTCGGGTGTCGACGGGATCCGCGTGCACCAGGACCTCGCTACGGGGCGTCGTGCGCTGGCCCGCAACGCCGACGAACTCGGACTCGTCGGCTTCTCGAGCCACGAGCTCGACGCCTCTCTGCTCGACGGCGCGCGGCTCGTGCTGCTGCAGTTGCCGAAGTCTCTCGCAGAGCTCGAGGAGATCGCTGATGCGGTGGCCCGCTGGGCCGAGCCCGATGTCTTGCTCGTCGCCGGCGGTCGCGTGAAGCACATGACCATCGCGCAGAATGAGGTGCTCGGACGCAGTTTCGCGGAGGTGCAGGCCGAGCGGGCGGTGCGCAAGTCCCGACTGGTCGTGGCATCCGAGTCGCGACCGGTGCCGTCGGAGCCGCCGTTCCCGGTGACGGCGCGACACGACGGTCTCGCGCTCGTCGCACACGGTGGCGCCTTCGCGGGGGCTCGCCTCGACATCGGCACGCGCGTTCTGCTCGAGGTGCTCGGCCTCGCTGGTTCACAACTCAGGAAGAACACCTCGGCATCGGCCGAAAGCGGGCCGAATGCGCCCGAGAGCGCACGTTCTTCCGGAGTTGTGAACGACGAACACGTCAGCCCTGCCCCGGGCGTCGTCGATCTGGGCTGCGGAACGGGCGCACTCGCCGTGTCCTACGCCCTCGCCCACCCTGAATCCCGGGTCATCGCCACCGATCGCTCCGCCGCGGCCGTCGCCTCCGCCCGCGCCACGGTCGCTGCCAACGGCGTGGCCGACCGCGTCACGGTCCTGCATGACGATGCCGGCTCCGCGATCGCCGACGCGAGCGCCGATGTCGTGCTTCTCAACCCGCCGTTCCACCTCGGCAGCAGTGTGCACACGGGTGCAGCCACGCGCCTGTTCGAGGCTGCCGCCCGCATCCTGCGCCCCGGCGGCGAGCTCTTCACGGTCTACAACTCGTCACTCGGGTACCGTGCCGAGCTCACTCGCCTCGTCGGCGCCACTGAGCAGGTGCATCGCACGCCGAAGTTCACGGTGACGCGCAGCGTCCGTCGCTGATCGCCTCTCGTCGAGCCGCCGCCTGCGCGTCGACGCCGCGTCCGACCGACGTCTGCGCGGCTGCGAGACCCGCGCCACGCCCGGCCCCGGACCGGCGTCCGAAACCCGCGCAATCCCCCGGTCAGCCGACGAAACTGAACGACGGTAGAAATGCCGGATTTGCCCCTGACCGGCCGTTTCGTTACGTTGGTTGGTGGGCCTGACGGCCCGAAGACCAGTCCGCGATCACGTCCTTCTTTCGAATGTGCTGTGCTGCGAAGAGGCGTGGACGTACGGTCGATGCTCTATCGCGGTGGATCCGAAATCCGCCGTCCGCGCCGCCACAGCACCATGTCGAAACGGCCGGGAGGATCACCCGGGCGTAACCGAAGCAGGCTCAGCCGCCCGAAGGCGAGCCGCAGGGGAAACGTGTCCGAAATCGCTCTTGAAGCGCGCAATCTGTACAAGGTGTTCGGGAAGAATCCGAGCAGTGCCGTCCGTCGACTGAAGGCCGGTGAGAGCAGATCCGAGGTCGGCGACGCAGGAACCGCCGCCGTCATCGACGCCAGTTTCACCGTGAACCGGGGCGAGATCTTCGTGATCATGGGCCTCTCGGGCTCCGGCAAATCCACCATCATCCGCATGCTCAACGGGCTGCACGAGGCGACAGACGGCTCCGTCGTCGTGAACGGCGACCCCATCACCGGCATCCCGTCGTCGCGTCTGCGTGAGATCCGCCGCGACCGCATCTCGATGGTGTTCCAGCACTTCGCACTGCTGCCGCACCGCACCGTCGCCGCGAACGTGGCCTACCCGCTCGAACTCAAGGGCGTCGGCAAGGACGAGCGGCTGAAGAAGGCCGACGAGATCCTCGCGCTCGTGGGTCTCGAGGGCCAGGCCGACAAGATGCCGTCCGAGCTGTCGGGCGGTATGCAGCAGCGCGTGGGCATCGCCCGTGCTCTCGCTGCCGACTCCGACATCCTGCTCATGGACGAGGCGTTCAGCGCCCTCGACCCGCTGATCCGCCGCGAGATGCAGGAGCAGCTGCTCGAACTCCAGGAGAAGCTGCAGAAGACGATCGTCTTCATCACCCACGACCTCAACGAGGCGATGTTCCTCGGCGACCGCATCGCCGTGATGCGTGACGGTCGCATCGTGCAGATCGGAACCCCGGAGGACATCCTCACGGATCCGGCCAACGACTACGTCGAGCAGTTCGTGCAGGACGTCGACCGTGCGCGCGTGCTCACGGCCGCGAACGTGATGGAGCGCCCGCGCCCCGTCGTCGCCGAGACCGCAGGCCCTCGCACGGCGCTGCGCCAGATGCGCGACGCGTTCATGTCGGCCACATATGTGACGGGCCGCGACCGCAAGCTGCTCGGCATCGTCACCGACCGCGACGCCGTCAAGCTGGTGCGCCAGGGCGTGTCGACGCTCGAGTCGATCATCAAGCCGGTGCCGCAGAGCGTCAGCGAGGACGAGGTCCTCATGAACCTCTTCATCCCCTCGGTCGAGTCGCCGCTGCCGCTGGCAGTGGTGGATGCCGCAGGGCGCCTGACCGGCGTGATCCCCCGCATCACCCTGCTCGCCGCCCTGGGCCCCGGCCCCGGTGCGACGGGAGAGCTCACCCTGCCGCTGCTTCCGATGCCGCAGGCCGAGATCGATGCCGTGCTCGATGACGGATGGACGGCCGACCCGCAGCCGGCCGCCGGAGCGACAGAGGAGGTGCGCTGATGGAGGGTTTCCGCATCCCCGTCGGAACGTGGATCGAAGCGGTCGTCGACTGGGTCAAGACCAATCTCGACGGACTCCTCGACGTCATCTCGTTCGTGATGAGCCTTCTCGTCGAGGGCCTCACGAGTGCCCTGCTGGCGCCGCACTTCGCCGTCGTCATCGTGATCGCCGCGCTGATCGCCTGGACCGTGCGCTCGTGGCAGCTCGCCCTCGGAACCGTCGTGTCCTTCGGGCTCATCGTCGGGATGGACCTCTGGGTTCCCGCGATGCAGACGCTCGCGCTCGTGCTCGTCGCCGCGATCATCGCCGTGCTGATCGCCGTGCCTCTCGGCATCTGGTCGGCGCGCAACGCCACCGTGCGTGCGGTGCTCAAGCCCGTGCTCGACTTCATGCAGACCATGCCGGCGTTCGTCTACCTGATCCCGGCCATCGTGTTCTTCGGCATCGGCGTGGTCCCCGGCCTCGTCGCCACCGTGATCTTCGCGCTGCCTCCGGGCGTGCGACTGACCGAGCTCGGCATCCGCGGTGTCGATTCCGAGACCGTCGAGGCCGGTCACGCGTTCGGTGCGAAGCCGGGCCAGATCCTGCGCGGCATCCAGCTGCCTCTCGCCACGCCCACCATCATGGCGGGCGTCAACCAGGTCATCATGCTCGCGCTGTCGATGGCGGTCATCGCCGGGATGGCGGGTGCTGACGGCCTCGGGAAGATGGTCGTGGAGGCCATCTCGACCATCAACATCCCCAAGGGCGTGGAGGCCGGATTGGGCGTCGTGCTCATCGCCGTCTTCCTCGACCGCGTCACTGCAGCTCTCGGGACCCCGGGCGAGAACCACTCGTCACTGCTCGGGATGCTCGAGCGTCGCCGCAACCGAGGTCACGACGAGGGGTCAGGCTCGGCCGCCTCCGACGACGAGGATGCGGCGGCAGAGGCAGAGCGTCGCAAGGCGGCTCCGCGTCGCTCTGCTGTCGGCGGCGTCTGACGAAAACTCACACAGTACGAGACAACACCCATACGGAACCAGGAGAGATACACATGAAGAAGAAGTTCCTCGCAATCACAGCACTCGGCATCACCGCATCCCTCGCCCTCGCAGGCTGCAGCGGAGACGGCGCAGGCGGCACGAACTCCGGCGGAGACGGTGCGGAAGACAAGGGCACCATCACGCTGGGCTTCCTGCCTTCGTGGACCGACGGTCTGAGCACCGCGTACCTGCTGCAGGACCAGCTCGAGAAGATCGGCTACACGGTCGAGATGAAGACGCTGACCGAGGCGGGCCCGCTCTACACCGGTCTCGCTCAGGGTGACGTCGACATGTACCCGTCGGCCTGGCCCGAGCTGACGCACGCCGAGTACATGGACACCTACGGTGACGACATCGAGGACATCGGCACCTACTACGAGAACGCCAAGCTCACGATCGCGGTGCCGGAGTACTCCGAGCTCACCTCCATCGAGGACCTCAAGGGCAAGGGTGCGGAGTTCGACGGCAAGATCATCGGCATCGAGCCGGGCGCGGGTCTGACTGCTCAGACGGAGAAGATGATCCCCGCATACGGTCTGGAGGGCGAGTACGAGCTCGTCACCTCGTCGACCGCGGCGATGCTCACCGAGCTGAAGACCGCGACCGATGCGCAGGAGGACCTCGTCGTCACGCTGTGGCGTCCGTTCTGGGCCAACGAGTCCTTCGGCATGAAGGATCTCGAAGACCCCGAGGGCGCCATGGGCGAGGCAGAGGGTCTGCACTTCCTCGGCCACAAGGGCTTCGCCGAGGAGTTCCCCGAGGCCGCCGAGCTGATCGAGAAGATCAAGCTCGACGACGCGCAGTACGGCTCGCTCGAGGACATGGTCGTGAACGAGTTCGGCGAGGGCAAGGAAGCGGAAGCCGTCGACGCGTGGCTCGAAGAGCACGGCGACGACTTCGACTGGGTCGTCTCGGAGTAAGACAGCACTGAGCTGACCTGACCCGTCGGTCGTTGAGCGACGACGACGGAGTCGACTGAGACGAGACGCGGTACCGATCGTGCATCGGTACCGCGTTCCGTCTTTCTCGGCTTCGCCGGGCTCGCTCAACGACCGCCTACGGGTGGCGACGCCGGCGGTGGTGCAACCCTCTCCGCGCCGTGGGTCCACGGGCGTAGCCTGTGCCCGTGGACGGGTTCGCGGCGATCGACTTCGGGTTCGCCCGCGAGGTCCTGCAGCGGGGCATCGCGGCGCTGTACCTCGTCGCGTTCCTCTCGACCCTGAATCAGTTCCGCGCGCTCCTCGGCGACAACGGACTTCTCCCGGCGCCGGTGCTGCTCGACTGGATCGGCGAGAAGAGCGAGCGGCGGCGGATGCTGCATCCGACGCTCTTCCTCCGCATCCGATACTCCGACAGGCGACTCGCGATGCTGTGCGGAGCAGGGATCATCGTGTCGGCGGTGCTCGTGATCGGCATCCCACAGTGGGGTCCGCCGTGGGCGCCGATGCTGTGCTTCCTCGCGCTGTGGCTCGGATACATGTCGGTGGTCAGCATCGGTCAGACCTTCTATTCGTTCGGCTGGGAGATGCTGCTGCTCGAGGCTGGGTTCCTCGCGGCGTTCCTCGGCTCAAACGATCAGCCGCCGCCGACCGTCGTGATCGTGCTGTTCTGGTGGCTGCTGTTCCGGGTGGAGTTCGGTGCAGGCATGATCAAGATCCGCGGTGGGCAGGAGTGGCGCGACCTCACTGCCCTGACCTATCACCACGAGACGCAGCCGATGCCGGGGCCGCTCAGCCGTCAGGCGCATCTGCTGCCCCGGTGGTTCCACCGCGTCGAGGTCGTCGGCAACCACTTCGCGCAGCTCGTGGTGCCCTTCTTCGTGTTCGCGTCGCTGCTGTCGGTGTGGGTTCCCGGGCCGGTGCCGCAGGTCGTCGGCGCGATGGCCGCAGTCATCGTCATCGCGACGCAGGTGTGGCTCGTCGCCACCGGCAACTTCGCGTGGCTCAACTGGGTGACGATCGTCATCGCGTTCTCGGCGATCGGTCTTCCGGGCATCGGGGCTGCCCCTCCCGCCGAGGCGGCAGAAGATGCGCTCTGGCCCGGCATCCCGTTGTACTGGTTCGTGATCACCACTGCCGTCGGAGTGCTCGTCGTGGCAGTGAGCTGGCCGGCCCTGCGCAACCTGTTCGCGCGCCGTCAACTGATGAACGCGAGTTTCAACCGGTGGCAGATCGGCAACGCCTACGGAGCGTTCGGCGCCGTGACGAAGCAGCGGGTCGAGATCGTGGTCGAGGGCTCGGTGGACGACGACGGGATGCTGTGGCGCGAGTACGAGTTCAGGGGCAAGCCGGGCGATGTGCGCCGCATCCCGCGGCAGTTCGCCCCGTACCACCTGCGACTCGACTGGCTGATGTGGTTCCTGCCGCTCGGGCGCTCACTCGACGACTGGTTCACGGTGTTCCTGCTGCGACTTCTCGAAGCGGATGCTCCGACCCTCGCGCTGCTGCGCATCGACCCTTTCGAGGGTGAGCCACCTCGGTGGGTGCGCGCGGTGTCCTACCGCTACCGCTTCGCGACGCGGGCCGAGCGGCGCGCCGACGGTGTGGTGTGGGTGCGCACGCGCCAGCGCATCGTGCTCGGGCCGCTCGGGCTGAAGTAGGTTCCATCCTTCCCTCAGCCCTCCTCTCCACTCACCCTTCGGGAGGAGAACTCGCTTCGCCCTTCGGGAGGAGAACTGCTCTTCGGGAGGAGGGTTCGCGCTGGATTCTCCTCCCGAGGCGCAGTTCTCCTCCCGAGGGGCGTTCAACTGACCTTCTTGCGGTACGCGATGATCGCGAACGCGTAGGCGACGATCAGGATGCCGACGCACCAGGCGAGGGCGACCCAGATGTCGCTGCCGACCGGCTGCTCGGCGAACAGCGCCTGGATGGTGTCGACGATCGAGGTGACCGGCTGATTCTCGGCGAACCACCGCACCGGGCCCGGCATGGTCTCGGTCGGCACGAACGCCGAGCTGATGAACGGCAGGAAGATCAGCGGGTACGAGAAGGCGCTCGCGCCATCGACGGTCTTCGCACTCAGGCCGGCGATGATGGCCAGCCAGGTGAGCGCGAGGGTGAACAGGAACAGGATGCCGATGACGGCGAGCCACGCGAGCGGGTCGGCTCCGGTGCGGAACCCCATCAGGAATCCGACTCCGAAGATGATCGCCAGTGTGATGCCGTTGGCGGTGAGCGACGTCAGGACGTGCGCCCAGAGCACGCTCGATCGTGCGATCGGCATCGAGTGGAATCGCTCGAAGATGCCGCTCTGCAGATCGTTGAAGAGCCGGAAAGCGGTGTAGGCGATGCCCGACGCGATGGCGATGAGCAGGATGCCGGGAAGCAGGTAGTTCACGTAGTTCTCGGTGCCGGTGCTCTCGCGGAGCGCGCCGCCGAAGACGTACACGAACAGCAGCATCAGGGCGATCGGCGTGACCGCGGTCGTGATGATGGTGTCGGGGCTGCGGAAGATGTGCCGCATCGACCGGCCGGTGAGCGTCGCGGTGTCGGCGGCGACGTGCGTGCTCATGCTGTGGTCTCCTTTCCGGATTCGGTCGTCGGCGTGGTCGAAGGGCCCGACGTGGTGCCGACCAGGGTGAGGAAGATCTCCTCGAGGGTGGGCTGCTTCTCGACGTACTCGACCTTGGCCGCCGGCAGCAGGCGCTTGAGCTCGGCGAGGGTGCCGTTCGCGATGATCCGGCCCTCGTGGAGGATCGCGATGCGGTCGGCCAGTTGCTCGGCTTCGTCGAGGTACTGCGTGGTGAGCAGCACCGTGGTGCCGGTGTCGGCGAGCTCCGTGATGACGTCCCACACCTCGATGCGGGACTCGGGGTCGAGTCCGGTCGTGGGCTCGTCGAGGTAGATGACCTCGGGGTGTCCGACCAGGCTCATCGCGATGTCGAGGCGACGGCGCATGCCCCCCGAGTAGGTGCCGACCTTGCGAGCGCCGGCATCCGTCAGGCGGAACCTCGTGAGCAGGTCGTCGGCGATCTGCGCGGAGTCGGGCAGGTGTCGCAGCTTCGCGACCAGCACGAGGTTCTCCCGCCCGGTCAGGATCTCGTCGACCGCGGCGAACTGCCCGGTCAGGCTGATCTTCTGCCGTACGGCGAGGGGGTCGGCGGCGACGTCGACGCCCTGCACCACGGCCGTGCCGGCATCCGACTTCAGCAGTGTCGAGAGGATGCGCACCACGGTGGTCTTTCCGGCCCCGTTCGAGCCGAGCAGGGCGAAGATCGACCCCTTCTCGACCTCGAAGTCGACTCCGCGCAGCACGTGGAGGTCCTTGTAGGACTTCTCGAGTCCGCGAACGGCGATGGCGGGGCTGGTCATGATCGGGTCTCCCTGTGTTTCGCGTCGTCGACCGCCGTGATGAGGCGGGCCCGCTCCTTGTCGATCCACTGGCGTCCGCCGTACGCCTGGGCGTAGTTCTCGGCGAACTCGACGGCGTCGTCGCCGACGATCTCGCTCACGGTGATGCCGTCGAGTGCGGCGCGCTCCCACAGGTCGGCGAGGTCGAGATACATCTGCACGAGGGTGTCGCCGTCGGTGATGCCGCCGTAGTACATCGTGTAGCGGTGCTGGGCGTTGGCGACCGAGCGATAGGGCTCGGGCAGCGAGTCGATGCGCTTCTTCGCTTCGCGGTACTGCTTCTTCTGCTCGAGGGGGCCGGTGACGAGCTCCATCCACTTCGCGGCCATGTCAGTTCTCCTTGTCGATCGTGTCGGTGTTCTTGTCTGCGTTCTTGTCGTCGGTGCGCAGGCTGTCGATGCGCTGCGCGAGGAAGCTCCAGGTCTTCCAGAACTCCTCGAGTTCGTGCGTGCCCGCCGGGTTGAGCGAGTACACCTTGCGGGGCGGACCCTTCTCGCTCGGCACCTTCTCGACGTCGACGAGCCTCTTCTGCTCGACCCGCACGAGCAGGGCGTAGATGGTGCCCTCGGCGATGTCGGTGAATCCGTGGTCACGCACACGGGTGGTGATCTCGTATCCGTAGGCCGGCTGCTCGGCGAGGAGAGCCAGAACGATGCCCTCCAGGGTGCCCTTGAGCATCTCGGTCATCTGCTTGCCCATGAAGGCCTCCTCTCGTTGGTCGGTACTCAGCGTTGCTGGGTACCGGTACAAAGTAACACTGAGTACCGGTACTTAGCAACACCGAATACTGATCTTTTCTTGGTGTCGCCACGGTGCCGTTCACAACTCAGGACGAATCGGGGGATCAGTGCGCGAAAGTGCCATAACCGGGGCGAATTGCTGCGTTCATCCTGAGTTGTGAACGCGTCGACCTCGGTCCACTCCGCTTCGGCCGCGGCGGCGTCGGTTATGCAGGGTCGATTCCGCATGTCCGCGGCGATGCGGGGACAGTTTCGCATCGGAAACGGGCCTGCGCGGTGCGCTTTTGACCCCGCATGCCGGGGGGCTGAGCGGGGGTCGCGCCGGGCCGGGCGGGCAGCGTCAGCCGTTCAGGCGCGCCATCGCGACCTGCGCCTCGAGCAGCGGCAGGGTGCGGTCGCGGCCGGGCTCCGGGCAGATGCCGAGCGCGTTCGCGAGTTCGAGCGCCAGCGCAGCATGCCCCGCGGCGTTCGGGTGGAACGGGTCTCCCATCAGCCCCCACGGCACTCCGCCGTTGCCGAGCTCGGTGAAACGGGCGTGCTGGTCGACGACGATCACGTCCTCGCTCGTGGCGACGTCGCGCACGGCGTCCGCGAAATCGATGATGCGCTCGCGACCGGGGGCGTTCGCCACGTCGATCGACGGCGGGGTCTGCAGCACCGGAACAGCGCCGGACGCCCGCACACGCGAGACGAACTCACGCAGCGAGGCGGCGAACGCGGCGGGCTCGACGGTGACCTGACCGGGGCCGGTCGCCATGTCGTTCGTGCCGATCATGAGGGTGACGATGTCGGGCCGCCACGTTGCGACGCGGCGATCCCAGTCGTCGAGGATGTCGGTGAGGCGGTGTCCGCTGATCGCCGTGTTGATCACTGCGTCACGGGTGCGCGCGAGCTCGCCGCGGATCAGTTCGTGCAGATGCTCGGCGTAGCTGCGACCGCCCTGCGTGTGGACGAGTCCGTGGGTGATCGAGTCGCCGGTGATGACCCAGTTCAGCGGCTCGGGGCCGGCGAGCGACGCCGCGATGCGGCTGAGGTCGGATGCGGCGGAGGCGGGGGCGACTGCATTCGGCACGCCCTAGAGCCTAGCGGCGGCGTGAGTGGAAGACTGGTCTCATGGCCTCCCCACTGCTCGACCACCTGCTCGCCCGCATCGTCGACAGCGGCCTGCTCGATGATCCGGTCGCCGAGAACGGCCTCGTCTACGGCCGGGCGACCATCGACGCCGCCGGCGCGGTGGTGAAGGTCAACGTCGACCCCGAGCTGGAGGACGACGAGGAGACCCTCGACGACGACGCGCTGCTCGAGGCGATCACGCGCATCCTGTCGGTCTCCGAGACGCGGTGGCGTGCGGTGATCGACGAGGTCGCCGACGACATCGACGAGGCGGTCGACGATGAGCCGGTGCTCGAGCAGATCGACCTGCGTGACGATCTCGAAGCCACCTCCGTGGTGGTATTCGCCGACGCGGTGCTGATCGCGTTCGACGCGCCGAGGCAGTTTCCGGAATCGCGGATCCTGGTGCAGCTCGACGACGACCTCGAGGTCGCCAACATCGAGGTGCGCGACCGCGACGGCGCCGAGGCCTAGGCCTCGGCCGTCGGGCCTCACAACCACTTCTTGTACTTGAACACCCAGTAGAGGGCCACGGCGAAGGCGGCCATCGCGCCGATCGCCATCGGGTACCCGTGCGCCCAGTGCAGCTCGGGCATCACCTCGAAGTTCATGCCGTAAACCGTGCCGACGAGGGTGGGGGCGAAGATGATCGCCGCCCACGAGGAGATCTTCTTGATCTCGTCGTTCTGCGCCAATCCTGCCTCGGTCTGGCGTCGTGCGACGAGAGCGGAATGCACGGTGAGGGCGTTCTCGAGGATCGCGCGGAACGAGTCGACCCGCTCGTTCACCCGGATGACGTGGTCGAGCACGTCGCGCAGCGACCGCTGCAGCTCCTCGTCGATGCGGTACTTCTCGGAACCGCGGCGCAGCCATTCCAGCATCCCGGCGAGCGGATGCACCGCCCGCTGGAAGTTGATCACCTCGCGTGAGAGCTCGTAGATGCGGCGCGAGAGGGCATCGTCATCGCTGTCGCCGAAGAGCTGATCCTCGATCTCGTCGATGTCGTTGAGCAGCCCGGTGACGATCGGCTCGTACCCGTCGACCACCTCGTCGAGGATCGCGTAGAACACGGCTTCGGGCCCCATCGCGAGCAGCTCGGGGTGCGCCTCCATGCGGCGGCGGACGGCTGCGAGGTCGGGGGACTCGGCGTGGCGGATCGTCACCACGAAGTCGGGGCCGACGAACAGGTGCAGCTCGCCGAACTCGATCGACTCCTGCTCGTCGCGATAGCGGGCGGGGCGCAGCACGGCGAAGAGCGTGTCGCCGTAGCGCTCGACCTTCGACCGCTGGTGGCCCGAGAGCGCGTCTTCGACGGCGAGCGGATGCAGGTCGAACTCGCGCGCGACGGAGGCGACCTCGATGGGGCTCGGCCGATACAGGCCGATCCAGGCGATTCCGCCGTGAGCATCGAGCGACCGGTAGGTCTCGTCGAGGTTCTTCGGGGTCTCCACTCGGCGTCCGTGCACGTATACGCCGTTGTCGATGAGGGCCATGGTGGGCTCCGTTCTCGCAGGCGCACGCCGGATCAGAGAGGGCGTGCGCAGAATTCGTCAGGGGGCGGAAGACGCCGCCGACGGCTGCGAAGCAAGACCTGCAGGTGCGGAGCCGAGGCTCAACGCACGGATGCAGTCAGACGCGACGCAACGAAGGCGGCGTCGCAACTATCACCGGACATCGCCATCACCGCCTCTCGCGCTCTGAAGGGGTCACGTGACCCGGTGTGCCAGCATACTCCCGCCGTCTGGACGCGAGGTGCGCGCGGCCGGAGCGTGCGGGATGCCGGACGGGACGCCGAACCGCACGCCAGACGCGGAGCGGGCTCGCGTCAGCTCGCGCTGATACCGACGAGCTCGGCGCTCTTCTGCCACAGCGCTTCGGCGAGGGCAGCGTCCTCGATGCGCGGATTCACGCGGCGGGTCAGCACTCGTTCGTCGTAGTAATCGCCCGAGATCCATGTCTCATCAGGGGTTCCCTCGATGAACCAGCTCAGGGTGCTGCCGCCCTTCTCGCTGCTGATCAGCAGCAGATGCTTGAGCGGCGTGCGATAGACGAGACGCATGACGGTGCTCGAATCCGAGGCGAAGTTGGTCTGCACCGTGCCGGGGTGGAAGGCGACCGACGTCAGCCCCTCGGAGTGGAACTTCGTGTGCAGGCTCTTCGTGAACAGCACGTTCGCGAGCTTCGCGTCTCCGTAGGCCTTGTTCGCGCTGTACTTGCGGCGGTTGTCGAGGTCGTCGATGTCGATGTTCCCGAACAGGCGGTGAGCGACGCTCGAGGTGTTGATGATCGCCGCGTGGCCGGTGCGCAGTTGGGGCATCAGCAGGTTCGTCAGGAGGAAGGGCGCCAGGTGGTTCACCTGCAGGGTCTTCTCGAAGCCGTCGACCGTCGGGGTCTGATCGCCGAAGATCCCGCCCGCGTTGTTCGCGAGCACGTCGATGCCGCCGTCGCCGACAGCATCCGCGATCTTCGTCGCGAGCTCTCGCACGTCGTCGAGTCTGGTGAAGTCGGCGGTGAACCACTCGGCTCCGGTGTCGGCGGCGACCGCCCTCGTCTTCTCGATCGAGCGGCCGACGAGGATCAGCCGGTGACCGGATGCTGCGAGCTGGCGCGCTGCGGCCGCGCCGATGCCGTCGGATGCTCCGGTGAGCACCACCGTCTTCGGAGTCACGAGGATCCCTTCCATCCAAGCCCGGCAGTCGCAGCCGCGTCCATCGCACGGCGACTGCGCGCGACGTAGACGGTGTTCGACGACGTCCCGCCCGTGACGGCGTTCGCGAAGTCGACCACGTGGGCCGTGGCGTCATCGAACACCGCGTGCATCTCGCGCATGAAGTCGTCGTCGGGCGGATCATCCGACCACAGCGCGAAGACGCCGCCCGTTGCGAGGTGCCGGTCGAGTGCGCGCAGGCCGTCCGCGGTGTAGAGATCGGCGTGCGTGGGGTCGAGCTGGTGACGCGGCGAGTGGTCGACATCGAGCAGTATCGCGGAGTATCCGCGGTGGCCTTCGCTCGGTGCTGCCCGGACCAGGGCGAAGAAGTCGTCTTCGACCAGTGTCGTCCGCGGGTCGCCGACGAGCTCAGCCGACACCGGCAGCAACTGCCTCTGATGCCAGCCGATCACCGCGCCGAGCCGGTCGACCACGGTCAGGGAAGTCACACGCTCGTCTCGCAGTGCCGCGACCGCCGTGTATCCGAGCCCGAGCCCACCGACCAGGACCGAGAGATCGTCGCCGTCGACAGCGGCCAGGCCCAGGTTCGAGAGCTCCTCCTCCGCCACCGTGAACAGACTCGACATCAGATACTCGTCGCCGAGCCTGACCTCGTAGACCTCCTGGCCGACAGCGGGCTCCGTCCTTCGACGCAGGGTCAGCTCGCCGATCGGCGTCTCCTGCCAGTCGAGCTCGTCGAATCTCGTGATCACTGCGGATTCTCCCGGTCGTCGTTCGCGCTCGGCTGGGCGGGCGCCTCTGTTCCGGTCCGGGGCACTGGGCGTTGCGTCGCGGAGGGCAGGACGATCCTCTCGGGCTCCGGAGCGGGCGCGGCTGCGGGTCTCGCGTGCTCGGGCAGCTCGCGAGCCACCTGCTTCTCGAGCACCTGCACGGCCTCGTCGCTCAGCAGGATCAGTCCTTCGAGCTCGTCGCGCACGCGGCGGTATGCCACGTTGCGCTCGGCCTGCGTGGCGGATTCGTCGACGGCGACCTTGAGCAGCTGCTGTGCGCGATCGAGGCGCTTGCGCTCGGGGTCGGTGAAGGTCGAGTCGCGCAGCCTGCGGGCATCCTTCTCGGCGATCTCGAAGGCCACGGCATACGCGCCCACCGCGTCGAGGTACTCCGAGACCTGACGCTCGGTCACGGTCGAGTCGGCAGACGACGGGCGCAGTGCATCCGCCGTCTTCTTGGCTCGCAGGAACGCGGCGACCAGTGGCTGTCGCCCATCGCTCATGGCGGGGAAGGCGATGAGCTTCGCGACGTCGAGCTCGTAGTCGAGCCAGCGGGCGGTGATCTCGTCGTGCTCCGAGAAGAGACGCTCGAGCAGGGTGTTCGGGGCGACCGATGCCTGGGTGTCGACGACCGCCGGGCCGATGCGCTTCGCGCGGCCGTTGCGCGCCTCGAGCTGGGCGGTCTTGATCTCGGCTTTGAGCCGCAGAGTCTCGATGCGTCGTTCATGGCGGCGCTTCGCGCTGCGCTCCCATGCCTTCGCGGCGCCGCCGGCCATGCCGAGGATGGGGAAGGCGAGCCACCAGTAGTTGCCTGCGAAGTCCCAGAATCCCCGGATGAACTCGTCCATGATGTCCTCAGCCTACTTCTCGGGTCAGGCGGCGTCGCATGCGGTTCCCCGTCTCCGTGCCGGAGTCTTCCGGGCACGTCTTCGGATGCGGGGCTCGACACGCCCAGGTTGCTCGGGTTCCGACGGCGCGCCGGACGCGGGGGTCGGAAGTCGTGACCGGGATGCCGAACCGAGCCCGAGGTCCGGGGTCATGACGAACTGCTCATGCTCAATTTACGTAATTACGAACTTTTGATAGGTTCGACTCATGGAACCCGACAGCCTGACGACACTCGAGCGCCGACTGGCCGACCTCGAGCATGAGGTCGCACGGCTCTCCGCGCTCGCTGCTCACTCCGCGGCACCCGCTGACGATGCGGACCTGGATCCGCAGGCGACGGATGCTGCGCCCGAGTCGGCCGGCTCCGACGATCCGCTCTGGTTCGTGAACGAGCTCGGTCGTCGCGCGCCGGGGGCCGTCATGATGGCCGGGGCGGTCGAGACGCAGGCGGGTCCGGTGCGCTGGCAGTACGGGCTGCACGCCGAAGGGCTGCTCGCGCACGACTGGAGCGACCTCGCACGTCCGCTCGAAGCTCTGGGGCACCCGGCGCGCATCGAGCTCGTGCGTCAGGTGATGCGCGGAGCGCACACGACTGCCGAGCTGCTGCAGCTCGAGCACCTCGCATCGTCGGGCCAGCTCTACCACCACCTGCGGCAGCTGGTGAGTGCGGGGTGGCTCGTCTCTCCGCGCCGCGGGCACTACGAGGTGCCTGCCGCGCGCGTGGTGCCCCTTCTGGTCCTGACCATGATCGCTTCGAGCTGAGGAGCCCACCGTGACCACCCCCTCGATCCCTTCCGCAGACCTGCAGGACCGCCAGAGCGCAGCGGATGCCCCGCGCCGCCGCCCCACTCGAGCGATCCTCGCCGTGGTCGGCGCCGCTGCCGTCGTCGGCGTGGCTCTCGGTGCGGCGATCGGTCCGCAGCACCAGACGGTCAGCGCGTCGACCACGGGTGATGAAGCGCTCGCCGACCGCATCCGCTCTCTGCCCGGCAGCCTCGACAGCTTCCGCGCGCTCTCGGTCGCCGAGATCGGGCCCGACGGTGCCGTGTTCGCGGGGCTCGGTGACGCTGACCCGTCTGACCCGGGGGCCCCGACCGCCGACACGGTGTTCGAGCTCGGCTCCATCACCAAGACCTTCACCGGTGCGCTGTTCGCCGATGCGATCGAGCGCGGCGAGGTCGACCCCGACGATCAGCTCGCCGAACACCTTCCCGACCTCGAGGGCACGGCCGCCGGCGACGTCACGCTCGCGTCGCTGTCGCAGCATTCGTCGGGTCTTCCCGGACTCGGTGCCACGGCTGAAGCCCAGGCGTTGAGCGGCGTCCTCCTCAACGAGAACCCCTACGCGACCACCACGACCGCGCAGCTGATCGCCGACGCCGCGGTCGCGCCGGTCGACCCCGCTCAGGGGTCGGTCTATTCGAACTTCGCCGTCTCGCTGCTCGGAACGGCGCTGGTCGAAGCGGCGGATGCCGATGACTACGCCTCCTTGCTGAGAGAGCGCATCACGGAACCGCTCGGCATGGACGACACGGTCGTCGCCGCGACCGTCGACGACGTGCCGGCCGATGCGGTGCCCGGGTTCCTGATCAACGGCGTCCCCGCTCCTCGGTGGTGGGGAGAGGGCTACCTGCCCGCCGGATCGTCGACGTTCACCACCCCGGCAGACCTCGCGCTGTGGGCGCAGGCCAACCTCGACGGCACCGCCCCCGGCGCAGCAGCCCTCGACCCGACCGCGCCCATGGGAGAAGGGGCCGAGATCGGCTGGGGATGGATCACGTCGGCCGCGTTCGACGGCGACGGCCTGCAGACCTGGCACAACGGCGGAACCGGGGGATTCCGCACCATGCTCACGCTCGACCGCGAGGGCGGCACCGCCTTCCTCGCGCTGTCGAACACGGTGGCCCCGGCCGACTACATCGCCATGTCGTATGCGTCAGGCGCGCCGATTCCCGCGGTCGACAGTGCATCCGTCGGCGTGGCGTGGGGCATCTTCGGGCTCGCACTGCTGCTGAGCCTGGTCGCCCTCATCCGCGCGTTCCGGGTGAAGGCGCTGCTGCCGTCGATCGGCGACCTGATCTGGGCGACCTTCGGCCTCCTGCTGCTCTGGCACAGCGGGCCATGGTTCTCCGTCGGCGGCTGGCTGTGGGGCATCGCGTTCGCGCCGGCGCTCGCCGCGATCGGCATCCTGATTCTCCGTACGTCGCGGGCACCCCTGCCGCTCGCGCCTCGCCGTCGTGCCTGGTACTGGTGGGCGGTCGCCGTGATCGGAGCGGTGGTCACCGTGGGGGTCACGTTCCTCTGGTGATCGCACCCGGTCGGGCCCGGTCGGCCCGGTCGGCGATCCTCCCCGCTCGCTGAGCGAGGCCGGCGCAGCCGACCGAGACGAAACGTCGTCAGGTCGCCGGACGCCCCGGGGTCAGAAGCCGAGCTTCTCGGCGCAGGCGACGCAGTGAGTCGCGAACGGACGGACCTCGAGACGAGCCTGCGGGATCGGTCGGCCGCAGTTCGCGCACATGCCGTAGGTGCCGGCATCCCACCGGGCGATCGCATCGTCGACCTGCCGGAGTTCGGATGCCGCAGCCTCGGCGAGCCCGGTCAGCCGTGACCACTCCGACGAGAGCGTGACGCCCTCCGGGTCGTGCTCGTCGTCGTCGTTCGACCCCTCCCGGTCGTGCATCAACTCGGCGAGGGCGGCGCCGGTCGCCGCGACTCGCTCTGCCGCCCGGGCGCGCAGCTGTTCGAGGCGAGCGCGGGCGTCAGGGGTCATCCGCACACTCTAAGCCGGACTTCCGACATCCGGCCCGCCCACCGACACCAGCCGTTCATTCAGCGTTCGGTTTCGAGTACGGCGGTCTCGTAATTCCCTGTCACCTTCGCGAGTTGGAATACTCATGTTCTCGGAATTCGGGAACGTCTCCTCCCGAAAGGTCATCATGCGCCGCTTCACCCTGCCCGCCGTCGGCCTCCTCGGCCTCGCCGCCCTCGCCCTCACCGGCTGCCAGAGTCCGACCGCCGAAGCGGCTCCCGCCGATCCGAACGCTCCCATCACGATCGCGACGCTTCCCGTCGGCGACGACCCCACCGCCGAGAACCCGATCGAGGTCTTCGCCGAGCTGCTCGAAGAGTCCACCGGCCGTGACGTCGAGATCACCGACGTGCCCGACTATCTGAGCGTCGTCGAGGCGATCCGTGCCGACCACGTCGACATCGGCATCATGAGCGGTTTCCCCTCGGCTCTCGCCGTCAACACGGGCGAGGTCGACGCGCTCGTCGCCTTCCAGGGCGACGACAAGCCGGTCTCGACCTGCGTCGTGCTGAACGATTCGCCGGTCCAGACCGTCGACGACCTCGAGGGCAAGACCGTCGCGTTCGCCGACCAGGCCTCGAGCTCTGGCTACTTCATGCCGGTGTACATGCTGCACGAGGCGGGCCTTGAGCAGGGAACCGACTACGAGGCGATCTTCGCCGGCGGCCACGAGGGCAGCTTCGCGGCGCTGCAGCAGGGACAGGTGGATGCCGCCTGCACCGCCGTCATGCTCACCGAGCTCGGCGCCCCGATGTTCCCCTTCGCCGACGGCGAGTGGCGCGCGGTGGGCGAGAGCCCGGCGATGGACATCCAGGGGGCGGTGCTCGGCCGTCAGTCGCTCGATGACGAGACCCGCAAGGTCATCCAGGACGGCATCGCCGAGGTCTTCTCGCCCGAGAACGCCGAGGCTCTCGGAGCCTACGGCGCCTTCGCCGCGGCCGAGCAGACCGTCGACCCCGACGGATCGTCGTTCGAGTCGTTCGCCGAGATCGCCGCGGTCGCCGGAGTCGAACTCAAGGACCTCAAGTGACGAACCCCTCGCTGATGAGGGCGGATGCCGCGGCATCCGCCCTCCCGGCCCCGGTCCCCGGCCC
>NZ_JASDCU010000020.1 GCF_030407765.1 Microbacterium sp. APC 3901 | reverse complement strand
TTGACGTCGATGTCTCGACGCGGGTGTCGGGATACTGATGATTGTGCACCCGCATGCACCGATGCCGCATCCGGAAGGGGGCGCATCGCCGACGTTTAGGGTGAACCGGTCTGATGCTGGTAGAGTTGGTTCTTGGCTTGCGTGTGGGTTCTTCCCTCACGACCGCCGAGTGGAAGCCCTCTTCTTCTGCCGGCATCTCCTAACAACTCCGTACAGAAAGCGTCCACACGTGGCAAACATCAAGTCGCAGATCAAGCGCAACAAGACCAACGACAAGGCTCACGAGCGCAACAAGGCCGTGAAGAGCGAGCTGAAGACGCACATCCGCGCGACGCGCGCTGCTGTCATCTCCGGCGACAAGGCTGCAGCCGAGAAGGCTCTGAAGGCCGCCTCCCGCAAGCTCGACAAGGCCGTCAGCAAGGGTGTCATCCACCAGAACCAGGCTGCGAACCGCAAGTCCTCCATCGCCAAGCAGGTCTCCGCTCTCTGAGCCGATTCCACGCCTGACGGTGTGACAAGAGCCCGTCCCGTTCGCGGGGCGGGCTCTTTCGCGTGAGCTCGATGCGTACGGCGGCACGGGGGCACGCATGACGGCACTCGTGCGACGTCCCGAGGAGCGTGGGTGTCAGTGACGGTGCCGCGCGAACGCGGTGACGCTCACTCGCCGAACGGCTGACGGGTGGCGATGACCGTGAGCATGCGCTCGAGCGCGAAGATCGGGTCGCGCGCCGCACCTTTGACCTCGGCATCAGCCCGGGCCGTCGCCTGGATGGCCATGCCGAGTGACCGCTCGTTCCACCCGGCGAGGTCGCGCCGCGCGCGGTCGACCTGCCAGTCCTTCATGCCGAGCCGCTGGGCGAGCTGACGGCTGGGTTCTCGGTTGCCGGCGACACGCGCCATCGTGCGCAGCTTCATCGCGAAGGCGGCGACCATCGGCACCGGATCGGCCCCGGAGGCGAGCGCATGCCGCAGCGCGACCAGGGCCTCGCCGTAGCGGCCGGCGATCGCCGTGTCGGCGACGACGAAGGCCGACACCTCGACGCGCCCACCGTAGTACTTCGTGACGACGTCTTCGGTGATGTCGCCCTCGACGTCGACGATCAGCTGCTGACATGCCGCCGCGAGCTCGGTGAGATCATCGGCGAACGCCGAGACCAGGGCGCGCAGCGCAGGAGGTGCGATCCGCTTCTTGGCGGCCTTGAACTCCCCTGCGGCGAAGTCGACACGATCGCCGTCGCGCTTGATCGCCGGGCACGGGATCTCGATGCCGTCGCCGGTGCCCGCGCGCACGGCGTCGAGCAGCTTCTTGCCTCGCACGCTGGCTCCGGTGTGCCGGAGGATGACCGTCGCTCCTTCCTGGGGATGATCCAGGTATGAGACAGCCTCCTGCAGGAAGGCGTCTGAGCACTTCTCGACACCCGACACACGCACGAGACGGGGCTCGCCGAACAGCGACGGCGACGTCAGCGAGAGCAGGGTGCCGGGCGCGTAATCGTCAGCGCGGACATCGGTCACCTCGAGCGCCGGGTCTTCGGTGCGGAGGTAATCACGGACTCCGGCGATCGCTCGCTCTGCGCAGACCTCTTCGGGGCCGAACACGAGCACGACGGGAGCCGGTCGTGGCTCACGCCAGGAGACCTGTGCGACCTTGGCTGCCTTCGCTCCGCCGCGGGAGGGGGTACGAGAAGCAGCCATGCTTCCAGACTACCGGGGGCCGCAGACGTCGCCCTCGTCGTCAGGGCGGCTGTCTCTCCGTCCAGAGCTGCAGCTCATCCCCATCCAGACCGACGAGGAGTCTGCCCTGCTGATCGGTCCGCAGCACCCGAGCACCGGTCGCCTCGAGCGACGAGAGGGTCTCCACTCGAGGATGCCCGTAGTCGTTGTCGACGCCGGCGCTGAACAGGGCGATCACGGGGCGCAGATCCTGATACAGCGGGAAGTCCTGATCACCGCTGCCGTGATGCGCCACCTTGACCACGGCGTAGTCGCCTCTGAGAGGTGCGGTGCGCACCAGCATCCGCTGCGCCTCGGCCGACAGGTCGCCGAGGAAGAGCGCCCGCGGCACCCCACCGCCGTGGACCTCGACAACCACGCTCTGGTCGTTGCCCGGCGGGAACACCTCTGAACCACGCTGAGGCCAGAGCACCTGCCACGACGCAGCGCCCAGTTCGCCCTGCATCCCCGCCCCGGCGAGCGTGATCGTCGCACCTCCGTCGGCGAAGCGCCGCAGCATCCGCTCGTCGCCACTCTCTCCCGGCGGACCGTGTAGCACCTCGCCGACTCGGCCCTGCACGGCCTCGACGCCGCCCACATGATCGAGGTCGAAGTGGGTGAGAACGAGCAGGTCGATGTGCTCGACGCCGAGACTGCGCAGACAGGCGGCCAAGGGCTCGGGCTCCGGGCCTGTGTCGATCAGCGCGATCCGGTTGTCGGCCCTGACGAGCAGCGCATCTCCTTGGCCGACATCGCAGGCGGCGATCGACCAGCCATCCGGGCTGGTCGCGCTCGCGAGCGGCCCGGTGAGAGCCACATGGGCGCCGCCCAGGGCGAGAACAACTGCGAGAACGGATGCGGACGCAGCTCTGACGATCGGAAGTGTGCGGAATCCGTCAGCCAGGATCACCCCGGCCGCCGCACTCACGACGCCGACGAGCGCCGCGCTTGCGACTCCGGGAACCACCGCGACCTGAGCGAACGGAAGTCGGGCGGTGATGCCTGCCGTGTGAGCGATCCAGGCGGCCGGCAACCAGGCGGAGGCCGCCAAGAGGTCGGCGAGCAGTGGCACCGGTGCGGCGAGGCATGCGAGGAGACCGATGACCGTGGCGAGGGGTGCTGCGGGCGCGGCCAGCAGGTTGGCCGCCAGGCCGACGAGCGACTGCTGCTCGGCGAACAGAGCGATGACAGGACCGCACACCAGCTGCGCCGCCGTCGGCACCGCGATCGCCAGAGCGAGAGGCTGCGGCATCCACCGTGCGATCCCACGGGTCAGCGACGGCGAGAGCATGATCAACGCTCCCGAGGCTGCGACCGACAGCGCGAACCCCGCGGTGGAGGCGAGCCACGGGTCGGCTATGAGGATGCCGCTCGCGCTGAGCGCCAGCATTCCGGCCCCGGCGCTCGGCCGACCGAGCAGCAGTGACAGCATCGCGACGCCGGCCATGACTGCAGCTCTGATCACACTGGGTTCCGGCGTCACGAGGACGACGAATCCCGCGAGGGCGACGGCGGCCGCCACGACCCTGGTCACACGGCCGGCCCCGCACAGCGCGGCCAGCCAGAAGACGGCGCCGACGACGATGGCGCAGTTCGCCCCGGAGAAAGTTATTTCTCGGGGTGGGTAGTGGATCTCCTGCGTTTGCGCTGGTCAGGAGCTAAATGTTGCGCCCAGGCCTGCGTGCGGGAGCGTCACGCATGCTCGGCAACCCGTCGAGTGATCAGCTTACCAACTCTTATCGCGGTTCTTTCTGACGACTTATCCAGTGATCTATCCGAGTACCTTATGAATAGTTGCCGGATGCCAAAGTTGGTTTATGAGGTGGGTATCCGGTGCTTCTCGACTGATGGGTCTCAGGCCAATCGCACTCTGAGCGACCTCCTACTGGCCGCCTTGGCAACGAGTCACGTAAGGGTCTCGAATAGCGCGCCGTCGGCCTTGCCGACACCACCCGTGCTACCCATAGGTATGGTGCAGAATGTTGCGACGAAGCGCACGACGCTCTACAGGATGCTCGATGGATGCACGCTGGAGACTGCGTTGACCGAGTCTCGGCGAGAATCCGACGACAACTTCGATGTCGCGGATCTTGAGCTTGAGGGTCGGCCAGCGCGGCTGGTTTCAGGATCGATCACGACAAGTGCCAAGTGGTCTTCAGATTTGAAGCTCCTTACTGGGCAGACGGTGCGGCTCACGAACCGCTCCCCCGGGGCTGCCCTCCTCATCCAAGACGCCGGCGATGTGATCTGGGCGTTCACTTGGGGCACCGGGTTCCACTTCCTGGACTCGGAGCAGATCGACTTCGGTTTCGGCTCCGGAATCGTCGCGCGGTCTGCACTCCCCTCCGAAGTGAAGTCTCTGACGAAGACGATCTTGGACCACCGTGCCCGCGTCGATCGCAGCTCCATGCCCAACGGCAGCACGATTCGGGATCTGGGAGTTGATGGCTACGGAGAGGTCGTGAGCAGGATCGAAGCGAAGGCAAGGATCAGCGACCTCAGCGTCGGCGACAAAGTGATCCAACTGAGCGCGGCCGACTCCCTCAAGGCCCCTCTTGCGAAGTCAGTAGAGCATCTGCTCGCAGACCTCGAAGTCCTCGATGAGTTGTCCCGCCAGTCCGTTCTCCCAGGGTTGGAGAGTCTTGAGCAGCTCGTCGCGCTCAAGTCAAAAGACAGCCGCGTGCCTGCGCTTGATGAAAAGCTCGTCGATGCACTCCACTCGGCCTCGACCAACCGACTGGGTGTGTCATGGCCCCATGAGCGCCTTGATGCTTATGGACCGGTGATGAGCGTTAAGGTCAACGGCTTGGGCGATCGGAAACGCCGGATCTTCGAGCAAGCGCCCGACATCAGTGATGTCATTGAGTGGCTCGCGGACGTGCCGCGCGAAGCGGTTCTTGACCGCCTGAAGGCTGTGAAAATCGAGCTTCACAGCGAAGCGGATCCGCAAGGGCACACGCTCGTGTCGGCTTCGGTGCCGTTGCGCCGGTAGCTGGCCTTCGAAGTGGAGGAAGAGGGCCAGCGATTCTGCTTGCACGACGGCAACTGGTACCGGATGGACGACAGGTACCTCGCCCGAATAGACGAGCGTGTCCGTGACATCTTGGCTGAGCCGGCATCGTTGACACTGCCACCATGGGGCGACGAGTACGAAGACGCTTACAACAAGCACGCCGCTAAAGCCTTGTCTGGCTACTGCCTCGATCGGAAGCTCATTACGACGCCTCTTCATTCGCGAGGCGGGATCGAACCATGCGACGTGTTCGTCGCGCCAGGCACCTTGATCCATGTGAAGCGAGGTCGCCAGTCTGCCGATCTCAGTCATCTTCTAGCACAGGGCCTCGTCTCGACTGATGCACTGGCGCGCGACGAGAACGCCCGCACTGCGTGGAAGAAGAGGATCTCGGAAGAGAGCGACGGGATAATTCAGGACGCTGAGCTGAAGGAAGTGATCCTGGCGATCGGCAGTGCTCGCCCCATCACCGCAGACACCCTGTTCACGTTCACCAAGGTGAACCTCGTGAAGCAGTTCGACGCGCTCCGTTACCTTGGCGTTCAAGCACACGTGGCGACGATCAGTCCGCCGTCACAGGAGCTTTGATCAAGGCGGTTGCTAGGCTGTAGCGACTGCGGAATCAACGGTAGTTTGGGCCGCTTCTCGGTAGAGAGCCCCGAGCGCTACGGTTCTGGCCAGATGGGTAGCTGGCCACGGCATTATTGAAGCTATGCCAGACGGAGCCATTACTGCGCGTCGTGACCACGCCGCGGTACGGTTGAGTCGACGTACCAAGCCCGCCCACGGAGCGCCTATCTCCTATAGTCGTCGCATGGACAACAACGAGCGGGATGGGCGTGCCGGCACTCGAGTCGCGGGCGGGCGCAAGCGGGTCATCCGATGAGCCTCCGAAACGCTGGACTTTCTACATCGACGTTGAATCAACATTTGCTTGAAGCCGAGATGACCCAATGGGGCGTCGGACACGGCGGCTTTCACACGGTGGAAATTCGTCAGAACCTCGTGGACGCGAGATCCTACCGTTACATATACGATTGCGGCAGTAAAGCCCTGGTGAAATCTCTCAATCCTCGAATCGAATCTTACGTTCAATCACTGAAGGATGCCGGTGCATACCAGGTCGACACGCTGTACTTATCGCACTTCGACTTTGACCATGTCAACGGGCTAAAGAAGCTCTCGAGTGAGCTCAATTCCAACATACAGATCGTCAAGATAGTGGTACCGTTCCTCACGATCGAGCAGCAGTTTGCTATCCTCGCCTCTCAGGATTCTAGGTACTCAGCCTTATATGTCAACTTAGTGCTGAATCCCGAAGGCACACTGACGAGGCTTTTCCCTGGAGCCGAAGTTGAGTTCCTATTCCCTAGCGAAGAGGTCGGCTTTCCCGATGAAGGCCACCTCTCGCCGAACACGCCGGGGAGCGAGGGAGTGCCCACGGGTCCTTATCCGTCAGGCATCGTCGAACCATTATGGGAGGTTATTGCGTACGCTCAGCCAGGCGTGCCAGCCACTGCCAGAGAGTTTTGGCGACAGGTTCAATCCGAACTTGAAAAACAAATGACTCTGAATGTCGACACGGTTAAGGAATTGATCGAAAATCACAGAAAGAAGCTTCGCGAGATAGCCGTTAGAGTTTTGGGCGCAGACGGTAGTAACGCGTCTTCAATTGTTCTCTACAGCGCCCCCTCACGCGGCCGCAACGTAAGTTGTTTCATCAAGTTCCGACACCGAAGGATCGGCTGGGAAGAGCTTCCTTTGAATGCGGCCGAGTGGTGGGGACGCAATTCTAAAAAGTTTGGAGGGTGGCTTTCTACCGGGGACGCTCGACTCAAGGGAAGCGGCAACGTCCGTGCTCTAGAACGAGGACTCGGAAAGCAACGCTGCAAGCGAGTGACAGTCATCGCGGCACCACACCATGGCTCTGAGAATAATTCAGACAGCTACCTATGGAAATCGTTCGCTAACGCCACAGTGGTTACCGTTCACGCAGCGGATAACACCTCCCACCACCCACACAAGAAGGTGCTTGATGAACTCAAGCTTCAAGACCGGAAACCGTTCGTTCTAAACGATAAGTATCGAGACATTGTGATGTGCTGCCGTGTCTACTCGTAAGCACGGATTCCGACTACGGCGGACGACGAGTTCAACGAGCCAGGTGGCGGTATGATCAGGCGAACATCAGCCCGGAAGGCATGGACATGACGAGCGGCAGAGAGAGGCGTCGAGGCCATCTATCGCTGGTCCGTAGTTCGAGTGAACCTGACCCAGAAACCTCGATCGCAGTCTTTGCGCCGGTCAGGACCCGGGATGCCCGCGCACTCGAGCGCGCGGGCGATGAGGTGTTCGAGATCCGTCAGATACACGGAGAGGTTGTCGAGGCCCGGTTCTCTGATGATGAGTGGCTGCTCTGCGATTCAGACGAGCTGATCCCATCGGCTGACCGAGGACCAAGCAGTGGAGAGTGATCGTGTGACTGATGGCCCGCCTGCTAAACGACGTAGTCCAGCATGGTCCCGTGAAGAGATCATCCTGGTCACCGATGTCGTAGCTGCCAATGACTGGCGGGAGCTTCGGACAGAGGACGCAGAGGTGGCGGAGCTCTCCACGCAGCTGCGTGAACTCCCCATTCACCCTGAATCATCGCGCACAGCTGACTTCCGGAGCCCAGGAAGCGTCTCCCGCAAGACCGGCGACATCATGACCGCGCATTCGTCGTACAAGGGCAAGCCGACCAAGGGTGGAAAGTTAACCCGCGAAGTAGTGCGCGAGTTCGAGAATGATACTGGGAGGTTAGCCGCTCAGGCGGCGACAGTCCGCGGCCAGACCACCAGACGCAAGGTCGCGTCCCCGAGCAGCATCGTTGATCCCGACCTTGGCGTGCCTGTGGCCGAGGGTCGAGTTCTTGAAAGAGTCCATCTCGCCCGTGAGCGAGACAGCAGCATCCGGGACGCGAAGATCCGCTCGGTCGCAGCGGCCGGTGAGGCTATTGCATGCGAAGCATGTGGCTTTGACTTCGAAGCCACCTACGGCCAGCGCGGCCTCGGGTACATAGAGGTCCACCACCGCGTACCGCTGCACGTCTCAGGACCGACGGAGACTTTGCTGGACGATCTGGCATTGCTCTGCTCGAACTGTCACCGGATGATCCATCGTGCGACGCCGTGGCTCACTGTCGAGGAACTCACGACGATGGTGGCCGACCGCAGCAGGACCTAGCTGATCCGAGCCCTGCGCTTGTCTTCGGCGTAAGCGGCATGGCGATGGTGGTCGTCTTGCCCGCGGAAGGCGCGCCAGTCACCCAGGCGATACGAAGGCCTGCCCCCGCGGGTCTTGATTTCGATCTCGAAGTCGCGTCCGATGAAGTCAATCCTTCGCTCGATCTCAAGATCAGGCAGTGCACCGCCAAGCGCCTTACGCAGTCCAGCGACGGAGACAAAGTCCCCATGCTCCCGCATGGCTCGATACACCTCGTCATGAAAACGGCCACCCATGCCATGGTCGCTAGCTGGCTCCCCCTCCTTGCGGAGTGCGGCCGCGATCGACTCCCCAATGGCGTGGGCCACGGGCGGCGGGAATGCATTTCCAATCTGGCGGTAAATTGCAGTCTTCCGGCCCTTGCTGGTGCCAAAGTCCCACTCGTAGCCCGGCTTCCCCCAGCCTTGGATTCGGGCCACCATCTCGTTCGTCAGTTTCGGAACGAATTCGCACGGTGTCTCTGCGCTCGGCGCGTCATTAGCGACACCAAGGCCGTCGACACCGAGCTTCGCCCACTCGCGCTTCGCGCGCGTAGGTCCAAGATCCGGCCCCCCGTGCTTCTTGGAGCCGCCGACCACCGTGGGGGCAACGCGGTTCGCGCGCTTCGCCCATCCAGCTGCTCCAGCCCAGCCATTCGCGGCCATGAGCGTCTCTAGTGCGTCCCCCACAGTCTCCACAACAGGGCTCGGTTCGGGCCACCTGAAGTACGGAGCAAACTCCTCGCGCAGGGCTACAAGAATGAAGCGAGGCCTGAGCTGGGGAACGCCGAAGTCCTTGGCTTCCAGCAGCCGCCAGTCTGCCCGGTACCCAAGTTCTGCGAACCGGTCGAGGACTGCCTGCCTGTAGCCAGCGAATCGAGGCATGGACAGACCTCGAACGTTCTCGAGCAGCACTGCGTCGGGCCTCATCTTGCCCGCGGCCTCAACTGCCCAAGCGAACAAGTCGCGCTCATCAGAGGACCCCAGCTGCTTGCCAGCTATCGAGAACGGCGGGCACGGGACGCCACCGGCCAGAAGTGAAACGCCTTGGTGGTCCGCGGGCCTCCAGACCGCCTCGTCCGCAACGTCGCCCACGACTACTACCGGCTCCGGCTGGTTTTCCGCTGTCGCGAGCCGGGTGAGGTTGCGCTTCAGAGTGGCTGCTGCATCGAGGTCGAGCTCGACCGCCAGGGTGTGCCGGAAGCCGGCGCGGTGCAGCCCAAGGCTCTGGCCACCTGCGCCGGCACAGATCTCGACCATGGTCAGCGCGGAAGGGTTCAAGTTCTCATCCATGTTGACCCCATTCTCGCAGGGGCCGCAGACAAGTGAGGCATGAAGGACCTCAACGCGCTGCCAAGAGCGGCGAACACCACCAGGAAGTGCACACACCCACGGTTCTCCGCCGCACGCCGGTCCTGCGCGATCATCAGGATCGCGCACGAACTACTCAGTAGCCCTGCCCTTCTTGTCCTTGACGACTGGGGCTGGCGTCGCGATCAAGTCTTCGGGAAGAGCACGTCGCCAGCGCCGGTCGCCGATGACAGCCCCAGCCTCGCCATCAGCCGGCACCACCTTGACCGAAACGTACTCGTCACGCTGCGGCACGGGGACGCCAAGTTCCCTAGCGATGTCATTGTGGTAGACCCCGGACAGAATTACGTACCCCTCTGGGGCAAGCATCGTCCGTGCACCCCCGCTTCCACCGCGCACTCGGCGTTGGGCATCGAGCTGCTTGCTGACTGTGGCCACGCTGTTGCGGTGGACGATCATCCCTTCTGCCGCGCGGAAGAGTCGTGCAGTCTTCTCCGTGCCGTAAGGGCTGTCAAAGATGTGGTCAACGATCGGCGGGGCGAGTTGGAGCAAGATGTTCGGAGGTAGCTCGGCATCCCGCCACAACCAGTGGATGGATGAACGACCGAACTCGTTGAGGGAGCTCTTCTTGTCTCTGTTCTCTGACTCGCGCCTGGCATCTGAGGTCACTCGTATAAGACCGAGCGACCAGACTGAGCGCTCGTCGTTTCCAGTCGCCACAAGGGCAAGCTCATCGAAGACCTCTGGAGGCAGCATCCAGCCGCCGAGCTTTTGGCTCCACTTCGCGTCTACTTGGTGGCCGGCGATTCGATAATCCGTCTCGTCTCCACCCTCGAACTCGAACTCGCGCTGGGCGTTGATCTCGAACAAGGTGCCGAAGTGTGTCTTCTCGGTCTTCATGAGCTGGTCCCAGCGATACCGACCAGTCTGCTGACCGTTGTAAAGCATGTCGTACGTCTGCCGGATGACTCTGCCCCACATGGTCCCATCAGGATCAAGACGTTTAATCTCGGCCGCCACGTCCTCAAGTGCAGGATCCGGTTTGCTACTGAAAATCTCAAGTAGTTGACTCATATATCCCAAATTTCCTTGACTCGAGGCCCGAGACCACCGGTCTGGGAATGAATGGACGCAATGCTTCGCCTGAAACAATTACGGAGTGCGGCGAAGCGACTGCTTACCAATACCCCATCCCAGACCTACTTGCAAATCCCCAGCAGCGACCGAGCATCCACGCCCAGCTGCTCCGCAAGCGCATCCACCGAGTCCAGCGTCAAGTTCCGCTCGCCGCGCTCGACGCCGGCGAGGTAGCGGGGTGTCACCCCAAGCTGCTCGGCCAGCGCCTCCTGTGTCAACCCGCGGGCGCGACGTATCTCGCGCACCCGCGCACCGAGGATTGACTTGAGGGAATTCGCCACACATCAAGGCTTCCGACAGGAAGCCATCAGTTCCAGGTACTTATCGCTTCCTATTGTCGTTCGGCACCGAACAGCCACGTCCCGAAGCTCTGCTCGCAAACCAGGGAAAGTCCATCGATGTGAGCACGAGATGACCACCGCGATCGCCGCCCACTGAGTCGACCGCGCCTGGTCACTCTCGTGCAGTGGGTTGGCGACCAGCGGAAGAACTAGTTCAAGAGCTCGATAACACCCTCGGCCCATGCGCCACGACCATTAGTTTGCGCAGCATTGCGTTGGCTTCGCCATCGGAAGCCTGGCTATCCGCATGTCTACGCTATCGGTGCCCTCATCGCTAGTCGCCGACACACGGCTACTTATCGTGGGATACGAGCGAGTTCAACGAGAGTGCTCGACAAAGCTCGCAAGAACGCAGTCGAGGTAAGGACCTGGTCTGGATCGGGAAAAGTTGTATTACTCGTTGGGTGAGCAATCCCGTTACGATCTTGCATCATCTTCTCGAGACGTTGCTGCGCTTGCTTCGTGCAGTCACCATCCGATGCTGTCCCAATAATCAACTTCATGCTTGCTTGTTTCCCAATTTCGGGCCAGATTGAATTTATATTCACCCGCTTGAATATGTCAGAGAGCACCTTCTGGCCCATATTGGCATCGGTAATGGTGAGAACAGAAGACTCAATAATCACCGTTGACGCTTCCTCAGGTGCTCGCAAGGAGTCACTAAGTGCAATCAGTAATTGAGCTGCAGTAGCCGGAGTGTGGTTGAACTTATGGGGAGTCTTGACTATCTCGATCGTGCGGGCCAGAAGCTCTGTGCGCATGCCATCCGGTAAGGACTCATACTTGTCTGCTGACGACGCGAGCTCATCCCCGATGGCAGCGACAAGCTCGCGTACGAAAAATTCGAATCTCCCGCAAATATATAGCAGGATCGACCCCGCAAGAACCGGGAGATCAGTACGAACGTCGGCCGCAGATTCGTGAAGGCTCTTAGCCGCCTTCCACGACGGACGTTCTTCCTCTATTTCCGCTGGGATCCGCTCGGCTGCAAACTCTCGAAAATCCTTGATCAGCTGTAAAAGGTGCTCCGCACGATCAAGATCCGAATGAAAGCTGTACACCATAGAAGTATCTATGACCACGTTCTAACCTTCAGCCGAGAGGATTCGTGAGGCTAATTCGACTCGTTCATGAACTGCACCGATCGTATTCCCCCGCCCAACCAGGATCTCGTAAGATTTCGGGTCAGCTAGGGCGTCCGACAAAGCCGCTTTTATGGCGTTTCTGTTCCAAATTGAGTCTTGAAATGACTTTCGACTACCGGCAATCATCAGAGCATCATAAAGTGGCCGACTGAGACGACCATCATTCTTCAGCCTGAAGACAGCGGGACCGAAGATGTCTCGGAGACTATCAAGCGTGGTTGTGAACAACTGTTCCAATTGGGTGATCTTTTCGTCACTCAATGAAGCATTTTTTTTCATGAAATGGTCGAGAATAAGCCGGAGCGATCCCTTTCTGTCGTGATCAACAGCATCCCGCAGGGCAAAGAAACGCAACACTAGTTCGGCATCGGCAAGAGTGGAGAATAGCGCATTTTTAAGCAATGCTTCAGACGGATCCTCTTCCTCCCCCTGAACGTACGGCGGAATACCCCAAGTATCAGTGAACGAATCAGACCTTGCTAGTCGAATCAGCATCGCATTGATGGTGCCTGGATACAGAGCGTTGCGCAATTCCTGTGGATTCAAACGTATTCCGCCGGTATTAAGACGATCAAACAAGACACGACGAACATCGAGGTCGTCACTTCCGGAGTTTTGACTCTCGGCGAGAAGCACTACCGCGGGAAGGCTGCGCCGGAGCAGACCTTTTTGGATCACTGGCGGAAGATCAAGGAATCGACATCGATTCAGTTCTGGCCAGTACTCAAGTCCGGAGAGTGCGTAATCATTGGATAGAAAAGAGCTAATCGCGTCGAGCCGCTGCCTACCATCTATGACCTCGTACTCGTTATAGTCCTTCTCAAACAAGAAAATCGGCGGTACTGGGATGTTTAGAAGGAGAGATTCAATGAGAAGAGACTTCTTTTTTCTTGGCCAACGAAGTCTTCTCTGGTACGTCGGAGATATGTCAATAAGTTCCCGACCAGGCCGAAGTGCATGCTGGAGGTAGTCAAGTTGGTAGTCCTTCGCCTCCCGGACTACCCGAAGCTGACTCTGGGCGTACTTCAACGCGGGGTCCGTTACAACCTCGGCCGACTCCTCAGGAGCGTCATCCTCCTGCTCGAACCATTCGTCAACCTCTGTGCCGTCAACAGTGCTCCCAGAATCAGTCATGTCATGAATCTACTGTCATCTTTCAGCATTCGGCCAGCGGATGCTCGACACAGAGCCAACGTTGCCGCTGACTTTCACCTCTGTTGAGCATCACTCACCCCACCAGCTCCACCGCGTTACCCCAGACCCAGCAGCGGTAGGTCTTCTCGGCGATGACGAACTCGATACCGACGGCGGTTTCGGTGCTTCGTACCAGCAGGGCGTTGACCCGCGCATGCTGAGGTCCGAACCTGACCCAGGCTCTGACACGCTGCGGCCTCGGGTAGACAGTCAGCGGTTGCTTGTCCAGGTCGAGCTCCCGGTCGCTCAGAGTTTGCAATGGGCCGGCAGTCTTGGCGTAGCGCTCGAGCTGGCGCTCTTCAGCACGCAGGTCGTAGTGCTCTGCCAATCTCTTGCTTGTCCCCATGCCGGCTCCTCTCTCCGGCCTACATAGAGGGTAGCAAGACTCGAACAAGTGTTCTATTCTCTTAACCCATGGACACTATCTCTGTCGAACACCAGATGACCCTGTGGATGGTCAACGACGTGCCCGCGCGGATGGTCTACGCAGACAAGCGCTGGCTGATCACTGACACACCGACGCGCCTAAGGCATTCGGTATGGACGGCTCCAGCGGAGTCGAGTCTCGGGCTATACGGCTGGCGGTTCCAGGGCACCGATGACAATGGCCTGTCGCTGATCTTCGACGTCTACAAGGCCGAGGACGGCTGGCATGTGCACAAGGCGTACGACTACTGAGGCCAGATAGCTCGTAGAGTCGGTGCATGGAGTACGACGAGCTCGACGGCCCGGAGGGCGTCCCCGTCCGCGTGCCCACCAGCGATGACTACCGCACATGCTCCGAGTGTGGCGGCGACTGCTATCCGGACCCCAGCATCACCGTCGAGGGGCAGGGTGCTCGCATTGCGTTCGTCTGCTCCGAGCACGGCGTGCAGAGCGTCGTTGATCCATTTGAGGAGCAGCGATGATCGGTGAGCTGTTCACGATCAACAGAGACAACATCGTTCGTGCAGCGATTGCAGAAGTCACGAAAGACCTGGCGTCGGATGCGCCCGTGGAGGCCACCGCACGTCCACATGAGAACGGGATCGATGCATCGATCCTGGTCACCAGCAGCGACGGCGACGCATACGAGATCGTCGTTAGGGAAAGCACGATAGCTGACTGCCTTCAAGACGAAGACAGCCGGGCCGTTGCCCAGGACCTGGTGGACCAGCTGGCCGCTGAGATCAGGCATTTCGTTGATGAGGTGCTGGAGTAGCTATATCAGCCGGCCATGGAACAACAAGTGGGCCCGGCTTGACTACTCGTTAAGAACACATCCCGTGACCACGGTTTGTCGCGGAGATGGGAGTGATTTCTCATGTCCGAAACGACATCGGCAATATTTCGGCAGATAGCTCGTCGAATCACCGAGGCCCATGACAGCTCGGTTCATCTCCTCGCTTCGTCTGAGAGGATCAAGCCGTGAGCCTTACGAGCGAGTTAAAAGATGCGGGATCACCGATACGGGCGTATCTTGACGGGGTCTCCCCCAGCTTGGCCCTCACTCGTGGCAACACTCAAGCTTCGCGCTCGATGGCTGCCACGTTGGGAATGGTCGAGCTCACTACGAGCGAACTGATTACGCCGCTGCCGTTGGGCGTCGATGCCACGCGGTCCGGGACGGCATTCGACATCCGTACCCGCATCGCACTGGGCGGCTTCGACGTGGGGACGTCAGCATCAGCAGCCGGGGTTGCCGAGCTACCGCACTACATAGACAAGATGGACAACGGGGTGCACCGGGCCAGGATCCTGACCGAAGCATTCCAGGTCGCTGAAGAGTTGCTCGCTTCGCCGTCGGATGAAGCCGACCTTGACCGAGCCTCGATTCTGTTGGCACACTGCGAGCAGATTTATCGTGCCGGCCCGATGGCATTAGACGGGGATTTCGGCATCGCGTGCGACGACGCAGACGACGGCCTCTCGTTCGCTGCCGCACTTGACCCACGGGCACTCACGGATATTCGCTCGTTGCTCGTGGCAAACACAAGACAGATCAACTCGTGGCGCGATCAGATTGCCGAAGGAGAGCGTTTCGAGCCGAACCCCTGGTTTAGCGGCGGAATGCTGCTCGGCGGCGCTGACGGAGACTGGCTCATCGGCGATACCTTGATCGACTGCAAGGTGTACGCGGAGCTGAGCACCCCTACACTGCGCGGTTTTCTGCGCCAGCTGCTCGGCTACGTCATGCTCGATCTCGACGACGCACTGTCCGTCCGCAGCGTTGGCGTGTGGCTCCCCCGGCAGGGGTTGATGCCGACCTGGAGCCTCGAGCACCTGCTCGGCGGAGACCCGGATGAGTTGCTGCCGACGTTGCGCGAAGGCTTTGTGAACGCGACCAGGCGGAACCAGGTGGCGGTGCACGTGCCGGTCTCAGAACACCGGAAGCTGCAGCTTCTCGCGGACAATCGCAACACCCCTCATGCGATGCTGCTGGCTTTAGCACTCGGCGATGATGCCGGCCTCCGGTTCTTCGTCGGACGCAACGTCTCAACGCCAGAGAACACTCTTCACACGCTGGCAGCTGACCGCTACGCGCGGGTGCGTAGTGGTGTCGCGATGAACCCTATGACGCCGGTCGAGATGCTGGAGGCCTTCGCTCAGGACACGAGCTTGATGGTGCGCCGTGCCGCTGCAGCGAATCTTGGTACGCCACGGCACCGGAATCAAACGTCGATTGCCAGCATTGAAGGGGGGCAGCCAGTGGAGGCCGCAGCAATCGGCACCTCTGCAGCCACGCAGGATCTGGTGCTCCTTGACTCACCGCTTTCAGCTGTGCCGGCCGCGCGTGCTGTGGAGATTCGGCAGGATCGCGATCCGGACGCTGAGGATTACGGACTGCTGGATCAGTTGATCCATCTTCTTCTCGGTGGATCTCTTGGATGGGATGACGGTCTCCCCATTCCACGGGCAAGCCGCGATTGGGCATACATGACAGAACGAAGGAGAGATCTTCCCGAGCGGTTGAAAGCCGGATTGCCAGATGAATTGAAGAGCACGCTGATGCAGGAAGACCAGCCATCGCACATCCGGCGAATCATCGCGCACAGCCTGCCCATTGCAAATCCGGACGTCCGCGAGAAACTCTTCGCCGACGGCGACGCTGAGATCCGCTGGTCTGCTCTCCAACGATCCGCATCCTTCCCCGACGATTCCATGGGCGATTTCCTGAGCGAACTGGCCAGCTCGAGAACTGCTCGTTTGGCATTTCGCACGCAAGGTATTCCGAACCATAATCGTTGGCGCACGCCTAACGAGTACAACGTGCAGATGTTGAGGACCATCGCGACGCATCCGTCGACGCCCCCGGCTGAACTCAAGTTACTGATCCAGGAGAAGTCCCCGGAAGTAATGACAGCTCTGGCAGAGAATCCGCAGCTCGACGAAGAAGCGGCGCATCTCTTAGCGGAGAAGATCCTGTTGATGAGATCCGCCGAATCGCGGGAATGGTTTGCCGCATCAGAGCTCGTATCCGACGCCGTGCTGGATCGTCTCGCCCAGGACCGTTCGGTTGACGTTCGTCTTGCAGTGGCTGAGAACAACACTGCCCCGACCACGGCGCTTCAGCTGCTCGCCGAAGACAAGGCTTTCGAGGTTCGTGTGGCGGTGCTCGCCAACGAGAGCACACCCGGGGACCTCGCGACCGCCGTTGCGACGTCGTTGCTAACCACGGCCGCGGACATTGAGCTTCATGAAGTACTACGAGCAGGCACGAGACGAGGAGGCCTTGGGCTTCCCCCGGCTCTCTTCGAAGATGCATTGGATCGACTGTCCAAGAGCCGTGTGCAGGACCCAAATCTCCGCCTGGTCGCCGCCGGGAACTGGCGGACCAGTAGCAAGACACTGGCCCGCCTGGCCAAGAGCGGGGACAACGAGGTTCGCCGAACTGTAGCGGAAAACTCGCACACATCAGCGGGAGTCCTGGAGCTGCTGGCACAGGATGATGAGGCCGAGGTCCGCAAGAGCGCTGCGCGTAACCCAAACCTTCCGGAAGACGCGCTCAACGCACTGTTCCTCGACCCGGACCTTGATGTCCGCATCGCTGCCTTCCGCAATCCGGTCGCCGATACCGCTGAGGACACGGAGCCGGCACAAGCCGCGGCCGAGGTGGAGCTCGCTCCGGAATCGACTCCTCTCACGGTGGCCGATCTGCACGAGATGGCGGCCAACAAGCGCGCCGAGGTTCGTGTGCAAGTCGCATACAGCCCAAAGGCGACGCCCGACATTCTTGCGTTCCTGGGAGGTGAGCGCCGAAGTAAGCAGGTCAGGCGGGCCGTAGCCGCGAACCCCAATACACCGCCATCCGTCTTGCGATCACTAGCCAATGAGAACGACGCCGAGACACGGCAAGCGGTTGCGTTCAACGGCGCGACATCGATCGAGGTTCTGGCGGACCTCGCAGGTCGCAGTCGCGATATGGCGCTTCTGGTGGCGTTGAACCCTGATGTCCCGAGTCAGATTCTTGATGCTCTGGTTGAGGACCGCGACCCGTTGATCAAGTTCGTCGCTGAAGCGATGCTGCTTGAGAAAGCATCAATCGATCAGGGGGTGAGAGCGGTATCGACAACCGTCAACGACGATGAGGAGATTCATCCGACCTCCCGCCTGTTGGGCGGAGGCGATTCACCACAGAATCTCGAATAGCCACTCATCACTTCCAGGAACTTATCACTTCCACTAAGGTGAACGTGAATAGTTCGAGGCGAGAGGCAGCGACCTGATGCAGATGCCCCGCCCCGTTGAGCACCCTCAAGGTGCGTCCACCGCGACCGAGCAAATCACTGTCCAGTTAGATCGGCTAAGCGGAGCGGCGCTCAACGTTCTGCGATCAGGCGGCACCAGCGAAACAGACGCGGTGCGCGCGGCGATCACTGATGCAGCCGAGAGGCTTCCGACTCCAGCTCTACACAAGCGCCCCACCCTCATCGCAGACGCCGAGTACGCCGAGCGGCTCGCAGCCCTTGCAGCCAGCGCTCCCCCGCTGACCGAGTACCAGCGATATGTGCTCACGGCGGCGCTTGTCGATGGTGATTCTGCGTGGCTCAGCGAGGAGCAATGGCTGGCGATGCGAAGCGCTGGTCATACAGACTTCCGCGACGCTCGAGACTCGGAGAATTGTGCTTCGGTTTCGCAAGACGTCGAGCCACCCATAAGCCAGACTTGATGCGTGAGCAATGATGTGGGCGCTGCTACAGGCAAGCGGGGGCGACCGCCCCGCTACCTACTCAGCTCGATCGCGGTGTGCGGCGTCTGTGGCGCTCGCACCAGGGTCGGCTCCCAAAACGCTAGCTCGCAGTCCGCCCAGGGCAAAGAGCTGCCCCATCGATACCGTGTCTACGAGTGCGCTGGCTCCCCCGGCGCGACTGGGTTCCACGTATCGATACGCCAGGAGTATCTCGACGAGATCGTGACGGACGCAGTGCTGGCCCGGGTCGCCGACATGGACTTCCAGACACCCCGCGCGCTGGCTGAGGACGAAGACGGTACGGAGCGTCGAGCACTGCGCCTTGAGATCAAGGCGGACTACATCTGGCTTGAGAAAGTGCATGAAGCGGCCGAACAACGCGCTCAACCCGAGCTTCTCGAGGCTCAGGAGAAGATCGTGTTCCCGAAGATCGAAGCAGCTTTGGACCGGATCGACATCCTGGAGAATCTCGACCCCCTCGTGCGCCGGCTCAGAAGAGCACAGTCTGCACTGAGCATCTGGACGAGCATGTCAGTCGGCCAGCAGAGGCATGTTGTCAGCACGCTGGTGATCCCTCGGATCGATCCCGTCGGCGCTGACGCACGCGGCCAGCGTGGCCCAAATGCCGATCGAGTCAAGCTCATCTGGCGAACCCACGCGGAGTAAATACGCAGGTCAGTGTGACAATCGGCGGCAGGCTGCTCAGGCTCCCATCTGGCAACGTTGCTGCGACCCATATGGCGACATTTGCACGAGGGCACCCATGTCGGATTCCAACGTTGGTTCAAAACCCTCTATTTTGGGACGAAAACGCGCTCTGAACTTTTAAAGGTGGGTGAAATCGGCTATTGTAAGGTGGGTCGCGAAATCAGGTTTGACCTGGGATTATGCGTCATGTGACGATAATCAGGGACTTGGCGATCGGTGCCGAAAGTCCAGACCGGAGACGGCCGTCAAATGACTCAGCCCGCTGGTGCGCATGTCGTCGTTCAGCTCGGTCGACACTGCGCGGGTGTCGCCGACCGCGAGGCCAGGGAGCAGGCCGGCTCCCGGTTCGGGAAGGCGTGTGGACCGCTCGATGAAGGCGCTCCGGGCATCGGCCGCCACCGCGAACGCGCCCGACGCCGCAACCTCGACCGACGCGGTGCTCGCGAACACCATGAGCGCCGCCCTCTCCCCCGGATCCGTCGCCGCTGCCTCGCCCGTCACCCTGATCGTCGCACCGAGATCGAACCCGTTAGCCGGGTCGATCCCGACCCGCACCGGCGCCGATGCCGACCGCACCGACCCCGGAGAGCCGATGCCCGTGAGCTGCACCTCCATCCACAGCCGCCCGTCCCGACCCACCGATGCCGACGACGCGACCTCCCCCGTCGCCTCGACCACGCGCCCGTCCCACGACGCCGCACTATCGCGACCGGGCATCGCGACCATGACAGTGATCGACACCGCCGCCACAGCTGCGAGCACGACGAGCACCACGCCCGCCGCCGATGCTTGGACGACAGAGCGCCGCAGCATCGCCGCCAGCACCACGGCCGCCCCGACGACCCCGGCGAGCACGCACCACCCCGCCGTGTTGGGCGCGAACACGCCGAGCAGCGCGACCACCCATACCGCCCCGGCGATGGGAAGAAGACGCAGATCGCGCCTCACCCGCACACGCCGTCACGGATGATGACGGAGGGCCGGGATCGAACGCCGATGCCGTACACGAGTGCATGCATCAGACGAACCTAAGGGTGACCGCAGCCACCTCTCGGACTCAGACCCACCGCCGGTGGACATGCATCAGCGGTCTCGTGATGTGCAGAGACAGAGAGCGCCGTCGTGACCCCGCACCGTGCGCCGACATACGTTCATGGATAGGTTCCTGGTATGACGACGACACAGATCGCCCTCAGTGATCCTCTCTACGGGGCCTCGTTCCCGCAAGCCGTCTCGCGTTTCTTCCGCAAGTACGCGACGTTCAGCGGTCGGGCCAGCCGGAGCGAGTACTGGTGGTGGGTGCTGGCGAACGTACTCGCCGCCGTGGCCTTCAATCTCGTCGGATCACTGACCGACCCACAGTGGACGACTCGCCCCATCGACGTGTTCTCGCCGTTCGCGTCCGGCGGTGCGTTCCCGCTGGCGAGCCCGGTCGGCGCGGCGTTCCTCATCTACGCAACCGCAATCCTCATCCCCGCACTTGCCCTGACATGGCGGAGACTCCATGACACTGATCGCAGCGGCGCGTGGTTCTTCATCGTCTTCGTCCCGATTGTCGGCGCCATCGCGCTCCTCGTATTCACCCTGCTGAGCGCACGCCCCGCCGGTGCTCGCTTCGACGAGTAGGACGACGTCAGCGACGAAGCGGCATCACCAGCGCCCGTCCACGGGATCCCGTCGTACGCTGGTGCCATGGAGCGGACGCTGCGCACTCTCGTGATCGTGCTCGGCGACCAGCTCGACCTCGAGGCCAGCGCGTTCGACGGATTCGATCCGCTTCGCGATGCGGTGTGGATGGCCGAGGTCGCCGAAGAATCCACTCATGTCTGGAGCAGCAAACCGAGGACCGCCCTGTTCCTGTCGGCCATGCGCCATTGTGCCACCGAGATGCGCGCCGCCGGACGCACGGTCCACTACACGTCGCTCGATGACGCGGACAACCGCGGCACGCTCGCCGATCAGCTCACCGCCGACCTCGCGAGGCTCGCCCCGACATCGCTTCTGATGACCGCCCCTGGCGACTGGCGGGTGCTCGAGTCCTTGCGACAAGTGGCAGCACATGCCGACATCCCTCTCGAGATCCGCGAGGACCGCCACTTCTTCTGCACAGTGCGGGAGTTCGCCGCTCACATGAACGAGCGCAGCACACTGCGGATGGAGTACTTCTACCGAGAGCAACGTCAGCGATTCGGGATCCTCATGACGGCGGATGGGAAGCCCGAAGGTGGTGCGTGGAACTTCGACGCCGACAACCGCAAGGCTTTTCCCGCACAGGGGCCCGGGCTGGTGCCACCGAGAGCCATGTTCGAACCGGATGAGGTGACTCGAGACGTTCTCGCGCTCGTCGCCGAACGCTTCGCCGACCACCCCGGTCGCCTCGATACGTTCGCGTGGCCCGTCACCCGCTCGCAGGCGCTCGAAGCACTTGCGCTGTTCATCGAGGAGCGCCTGCCTCAGTTCGGAGACTCGCAAGACGCCATGTGGCCGGGTGAGCCCTGGCTGTGGCACGCGCATCTGTCTGCCGCCATGAACCTGAAGCTCCTCGACCCGCGTGAGGTGGTCGCCGCGGCAGAGGCCGCCTACCGCGACGGGCATGCACCGCTGACATCCACCGAGGGTTTCGTCCGCCAGATTCTCGGGTGGCGAGAGTACGTCCGCGGAATCTATTGGACCCAGATGCCGGGATATGCCGATCGCAACGCATTGGACGCGCACGAGCCGCTCCCGGACTGGTACTGGACGGGCGACACGTCGATGGCGTGCATGGCCGACGCGATCGGTGCCACGCTGGAGAACGGTTATGCCCACCACATCCAGCGGCTGATGGTGACGGGCCTGTACGCCCTGCTTCTCGGTATCGAGCCGGCGCAAGTGCACGCCTGGTACCTGGCGGTCTATGTCGACGCCGTCGAGTGGGTCGAGCTGCCCAACACCCTGGGCATGAGCCAGTTCGCCGACGGTGGCCTGATGGGGAGCAAGCCCTATGCGGCATCCGGTGCGTACATCGCACGCATGAGCCCGCACTGTCGCACCTGCCGATTCGACCCGAAGAAACGAGTCGGAGCAGATGCCTGCCCGATCACCACTCTCTATTGGGACTTTCTGATGCGCCACGAAAAGACTCTCGCCGCGAACCCGCGCATGGCCCTGCAAGTGCGCAATGTCGATCGGATCGACGACGAGGAACGCGCGGCGATCGGCCGACGCGCGGCGGCGATCCGCCGCGGAGAGGTTGTTGCGAATGCATGACGTGATCGTGATCGGCGCCGGACTCGCGGGTCTCCGCTGCGCCGGGTTACTCGCCGCACATGGGCTCGACGTCGTCGTCCTCGAGGCCGCGGATGCCGTCGGAGGACGTCAGCGCACCGACATCGTCGACGGCTTCCGGCTGGATCGCGGCTTCCAGGTGCTCAACCCGGCCTACCCGGCACTCCGCCGCAGCGTCGATCTCGACGCGCTCGCGCTGGGGAGCTTCCCGGTCGGTGTGCGTGTGCGCACGCGGGATGGGATGGCCGAACTGCGGCATCCCCTGCGGCACCCGCTGTCGATCGGCGCGTCGCTGAGCAGCGGTCTGGTGAGCGGTCGGGATGCCGTAGCGCTCGCGCGCTGGGCCGCGCCGGCTCTGGTGCGTCCGCTCTCGCGTCTCGCCCGGAACGATGTCAGCATGCGCGAAGGCTGGGATGCCGCGGGGCTCCGCGGCCCGCTCCGCACCGCCGTCCTCGAGCCGTTCCTCGCCGGGGTCCTGGCGGAGAGGCGCGGCGAGACGTCGAACGCCTTCGCCCGGCTGCTCGTGCGGTACTTCGCTCTCGGCCGCCCCGGCCTGCCCGCGCAAGGGATCGCTGCGGTCCCGGAGCAGCTCGCCGCGCACGCACGCGCGGCGGGCGCTGACATCCGTCTCGGTGCCGGCGCGGAACGGATTTCGGCGCACGGAGACGGCATCCGGGTGGACCTGACCGACGGCGACTCCGTCCGCGCAGCTCGCGTGGTCGTCGCGGTCGGCCCCGGCGATGTCGCCGGTCTCACCGGGCTGCCCCTGCCGGTGACGAACGGCCTGCAGACATGGTGGTTCGCCGCCGCGGAACCACCGACCAGGTCCGCGTTGCTCACCGTCGACGGACGCGACAGCCGCGGCCCCGTCGTGAACACCGTCGTGATGACGCACACCGTGCCCTCGTATGCCCCGGCCGGCCGGCATCTCATCGCCGCGACATGTCTGCTGCCGCGCGACGGTGAACCCGCCGAAGAGAACGAAGTCCGACGCCACCTGGGCGAGATCTGGGATGCAGACATCAGCGCGTGGGAGGTGCTACGGCGCGACGACATCGAAGACGCACTCCCGGCCCAACCGGCGCCCCTCGGTGCACCACGATCGCCGCGCTACGCCGAGCGGATGTACGTCGTCGGCGACCATCGAGACACCGCGTCCATTCAAGGAGCCATCGCATCCGGCGAACGTGCCGCGCGCGCGATCCTCGCTGATTCGGGATCTTCGAGGATCGACGCACCGATCAGCCTCTGAAGTCGTTCGCGCCCGCAGAGCGCAGCGTGCTCCTTCGTCGGGCAGTTCGCCTCCGTCGCTGTCGTACGTTGTCTTTCTCTCGGCGGCGCATCGGAGAGCGGGTCATCACGGTGCTTCCTTTCGCGGGTGTGTCAGCTGGCGAGTTCATCGATCCAGCTCGATCGCATCCGCAGGGCCCGCTCCGTGCTGCCGACGACAGCCACGAGCCCGATGAGCAGATTCACGTGGAGTGGGAGCCGGATGGGCGACGTGAAGGTGCCGATCGAATCCGCGATCGGGGGAATCTGCGAGAGTGCCTCGATGATCTGGGGCACCTCGACGGAGAGGCCGACGACGACGAACAGAACGGAGAAGAGGCCGATCACTCGGCTCACGCCGGGATGCCGCTGGTGCAGGCGGGCGCGACGCCCTTCGGCCGATCGCGGATCTGGTGACAGCTGCTGTTCCTTACCGTCTGCTCGCACGTAGTGGCATCGCTTGAGCCCGAAGCCGGTGATCGCCACCTCGATGTGGCCGCCTGGCACCGCGAAGCGGGTGGGCATCTTCGCGTAGGACCGCAGCGCTCCGTCGACGTAGAGGCGGGCGCGAACCTCGCCGTCAGTCGCATCGCCCGCGTGGCGGACGTCGACGGAATAGATCGACGTCCTGCCGTCTTCCGATGTCAACGTGATCGAGCGCAACGACCGACTGAACATCTGCCACCAGCGATAGCGTCGCAGCGGCTCGCCGGATCCTGCATGGACGCGACGGTTGCGCCAGTTCGCGATTCCCATTCTTAGATCCGCCCTTCCGATTAGTACAGCGTGATAGTGACGAGGGGCTAAGCTAGCACACTGTGATAGACAGGTGTCACACGGAGGGCGAACATGGACGTCGAATCGAAGGAACCGGGAACCCGCTCGAAGATTCTCATCGCCGCGGCGACGATGCTCGGAGAGAACCCCACCGCGCGGTTGAGCGTGAGGGCTGTGGCCGCCCGCGCCCAGGTGAGCACCGGCTCCCTGCGCCACTTCTTCCCCACCCAGCAGGAGCTCATAGAGACGGTGATCGCGTCGATGTACGACCTGGAGATTCCCGACGATCCGATCAATGATCACTCCCTGACCCCGGAACAGCGCCTCATCGCGTGCCTGCAGCTGCTCCTCTTCCACGTGGGGGTGGGCGACCGCGCCCGCCAGCAATGGGCCGCCCTCTACGAGGCGTATGTGGCCACGGTCCCCTCCGAGGATGAGGCCGCTACCTATCTCGCCCTCGATCGCATGGGTCGCCACCGCATCGAGCAGTGGCTGAGCGCTCTGGTCGAGGAAGGCGCGATCCCTGCGGGAGGGATCGAGGCGCGAGCCCGGTTTCTCTCGACAGTGACGACCGGGATCATGACAGAACGCGCACTGCCTTCCGAGACGGTGCGCATCGACTCCGAGAATGAGACTCTGCGTCTCGCAGTCCGCGCGGTCACAGGCGGATGGACCGCCGCATGAGTTCCCTGCTCCACGCAGGCTGCGGTGCAGGTCGCTCCGCCGCCCTTCATCGCCCTTGTCATCGACCGGCGGATCGCGAACGATGAGATGACCGCCCGGGCACGACGGCGGCGCTGGTCCGCTCGACATGCACTCGCCTCGGTGACCTGCTGGAGGATGCCGATAGCCCGCGGGGGACAGCTCATCCCCCTGCCCGAGCGCAGGTGTCATCGGACAGAGACGGTCTTGCCTCACACCCTCACACCGTGACGGATGCCGGCGAGCAGCTTTTCCCCGATGCCCGGCACGGCGAGAAGGTCGTCGACCGAGGCGAATCGCCCGTTCTCCTCCCGCCAGGTGATGATGCGCTGCGCGAGCGCAGGCCCGATCCGCGGGAGGCTCTCGAGAGCTGCCTGATCCGCCGTATTGAGATCGAGTCGGTCATCGCCCGGAGTCGTCGCTCCGGCCTCTGCGGCCGCTGCCCCGATCACCGGAACGATGATCTGCTCACCATCCGAGAGCACCCGGGCGAGGTTGATGGCGGTCAGGTCTGCATCGTCCGTCGTTCCGCCGGCAGCAGCCACCGCATCGACCAGCCGCGAATCGAGGTCGAGGACGTAGAGCCCGGGACTCGCCACGGCTCCGAGCACATGGACGTACAACTCGCCCGACGTGCCTGCGACTCTGCCGTCACCTGTCGGCAGCGGCACTGATTCCGTGGGTGCCGCCTGACCCCGCATCAGCCCGAGCCCGACGGCGGCGGAGAGCACGACCAGCGCCAGCACGATGGCCGCTCCCACACCCAGTCTCAGCCGGCGTGGGGCTGTCGACGCAGGCGGGGACTCGGGCATCCGACAACGCTATGCGGCCCGCCGAGAGCACTAAGACGTCCGGCCGCCCCACGGGGAGAATCCCTGTGGGGCGACCGGATGTGCAGAGCAGCTGGATCGCCGGCGTAGTCGACGCTCAGCCCTTGACGACGATGCTGACGATCTTCGGAGCGCGGACGACGACCTTGACGATCTCGCGGTCGCCGATCGAGCGGATGACGCGCTCGTCGGCGCGGGCCAGTGCCTCGAGCTCGACCTCGCCGATGCGCGCCGGGACCTCGAGCTGAGCGCGGACCTTGCCGCCCACCTGCACGACGGCGGTCACCGTGTCTTCGACGAGCAGAGCCGGATCGGCTGATCGCCACGTCACGAGTCCGACGGAGGGCTCGTGACCGAGGATCTCCCACATCTCCTCCGCGGTGTGGGGGGCGATCAGGTCGAGCATCACCGCGACCGTCTCGGCGGCCTCGCGGACCGCCGGATCAGCCGCACCGGGAGCGCCGTCGATGGTCTTTCGAGCGACGTTCACCAACTCCATGAGACGAGCGACGAGGACGTTGAACTTCGTCTGTTCGACGAGGGACGGAGCATCGGCGAGAAGCTTGTGCGTGGCACGGCGCAGCGTGGCATCGCCACCGGCGAACACGACGTCGACGGGGGAAGACACCTCGCGGGCGACCCGCAGTGCGCGCGCCAGGAACTTCTGGGCACCCGTGGTCGAGACATCTGCCCAGTCCTTGTCGTCTTCCACCGGGCCGGCGAAGGCGAGGCCGACACGCAGGGCGTCGGCACCGTAGGCGTCGAGCTCCTCCTCGAACAGCACGAGGTTTCCCTTGCTCTTCGACATCTTCGCGCCGTCGAGCAGGACCATGCCCTGGTTGATCAGGTTGGAGAACGGCTCGGTGAAATCGATGAGCCCCATGTCGAACAGCACCTTGGTGATGAAGCGCGCATAGAGCAGGTGCAGGATCGCGTGCTCGACGCCGCCGATGTACGAATCGACCGGCGACCAACGTGCGGCCTGAGCAGGGTCGAACGCCACTGTGTCGCTGTTCGGCGAGAGGAAGCGCAGGAAGTACCACGAGCTGTCGACGAACGTGTCCATCGTGTCGGGGTCGCGCAGCACCGGGTCGCCGCTGGCGGCATCGACCGTGCGCACCCAGCTCTCCGCCGCACCGAGCGGGGACGATCCCTTGGGCTTCAGGTCGAGCCCCTCGACGCTGGGCAGCTGCACGGGCAGCTGGTCCTCGGGCACCGGGATGATCCGACCGTCCTCGGCGTGCAGCATCGGGATCGGCGTACCCCAGAAGCGCTGACGGGAGATCAGCCAGTCGCGAAGTCGATAGTTCTTCGCAGCGCGACCGGTGCCGGAGGCCTCGAGCTGCTCGATCGCGCGGGCGATCGCGTTGCGCTTCGACAGCCCGTTGAGGGGGCCGGAGTTGATCATCCGTCCCTCGCCGGTCAGAGCGATACCCGTGGATGCGGGGTTCTGCTCATCGAGTGCTGCGCCGGTGTCGATCGGCACGCCCTCATCGTCGACCTCAATGACGGGCATGGCGCCGGTGATCGGCGCCGTCGTGTCGACGACGACCTTGACCGGCAGGTCGAAGGCGCGCGCGAAGTCGAGGTCGCGCTGATCGTGCGCGGGCACGGCCATCACTGCTCCGTGGCCGTAGTCGGCCAGCACGTAGTCCGCGGCCCAGACAGGCAGCTTCTCGCCGCTGACCGGGTTGATCGCATACCGCTCGAGGAAGACGCCGGTCTTCGGTCGATCCGTCGCCTGACGGTCGACATCGGTGGTCTTCTGCACATCGGCCAGATACTTCTGGAAGCGCTCGCGCACCTCGGCAGGAGCATCCGCTGCCAGCTCAGACGCCAGGTCGGAATCGGGAGCCACCACGAAGAAGGTCGCCCCGTGCAGCGTGTCCGGACGCGTCGAGAACACCGTTACCGGCTCGTCGCGTCCCTCGATGCGGAAGTCGACGTCCGCGCCGATCGAGCGGCCGATCCAGTTGCGCTGCATCTGCAGCACCTTGTGCGGCCAGAAGCCCTCGAGCTGGTTCAGGTCATCGAGCAGTCGGTCGGCGTAGTCCGTGATCTTGAAGTACCACTGGGTCAGCTTCTTCTTCACGACCTCCGCGCCGCAGCGGTCGCAGCGCCCGTCGACGACCTGCTCGTTCGCGAGCACCGTCTGATCGTTGGGGCACCAGTTCACGGCGCTCTTCTTGCGATAGGCCAGGCCGCGCTCGTGCAGCTTCAGGAACAGCCACTGGTTCCAGCGGTAGTACTCGGGGTCGGACGTGTGCAGTACTCGCGACCAGTCGAAGGAGACGCCGTAGTTCTGGAACGCCTGCTTCTGCTGCGCGATGTTCTGGTAGGTCCACTCCCGGGGGTCGGCACCCTGACGGATCGCGGCGTTCTCGGCGGGCAGCCCGAACGAGTCCCAGCCGATCGGGTTGAGCACGTTGTGCCCGCGGTGACGCCAGAAGCGAGCCACGATGTCGGAGTAGAGGTAGTTCTCGGCGTGCCCCATGTGCAGGTCGCCGGAGGGGTACGGGAACATCGCCAGCACGTAGCGGCGAGGCCGCTTGTCGTCGTCGCCGCCGGTGAGGAACGTCTCGTTCTCCGCCCAGTACTTCTGCCACTTGGCCTGGATAGCGTGCGCCGAGGAGGTCTCCTCGTCGACGGGAGAGGTGGACAGGTTCTCAGACAACGAACGCACGACCAATCTGAAGGGAAAAGGGGATCAGTTCAGGATATCGGAAGCCCAGGCCGCGGGCACTTCCGCACCGAGCGCCGCAAGAGGTGCATGCGCCTTCGTCGCGACCTCCGCGACCTCGGAAGCGGCCATCGATCGCCAGGTGATTCCCCCGCCCGCCCCGACGACCGCTTCCGCACCGTCGATCACGATGCTGCGGATGACCATCGCGAGGTCGAGCGACCCTTCTTCTCCGATGTATCCGAAGCATCCGGAGTAGATCCCGCGGGGCCCGCCCTCCAACGCGTGCAGGCGTGTCATCGCCGAGAGCTTCGGGGCACCGGTCATGCTGCCCGCGGGGAATGCGGCATCGAAGAGCGCGCCGGCCGTCGTGCCGGGAGACGCCGTGCCGCTGACCGTGCTGACGAGCTGGTGCACCGCCGGATAGGTCTCCACCGCCCACAGCGCGTCGACGCGGATCGACCCGGGTTCGCAGACCCGCGACAAGTCGTTGCGCATCAGATCGACGATCATGACGTTCTCGGCGCGCTCCTTCGCATCGGCGGCGAGCTCGGAGGCGAGTACGGCGTCGTGCGCGGCATCAGCGCCTCGCGGTCGCGTCCCCTTGATCGGGCGTGTGCGGATGACTCCGCCTCCTGCGTGGAGGAACTGCTCAGGGCTCGCGCTGAGCAGAGAACGGCCACCGATGCGGATGAACCCGCCATGATGCGCCGGCGTGGCCGAGCGGAGTCGTCGATACACGGCGACGCCGTCATGCACCCCGGGAACGGTGAAGCGCGTGGTGAGGCAGAGCTGGTAGGCGATCCCGGCACGGATCAGCTCACGGCAGCGCTCGATGAGTGCGGCATACTCGGTCGGCGTGTGCCGCGCCTCGACGCGCCTCGTCGCGGCCTCTGTCAGGGCCGGTCCGTCATCCGGCATCGTCGTCGCCGCGACACGGGTGACGAGAGCCTCCCAATCGTCGAGGTCTGCCTCGGCCGCCGCCACCCAGACGGCGCCGGTCGCGTGGTCGAACGCGGCCAGTCGAGAGATCCGCAACCAGGCTCCGCCCGGCACCTCGGCCGCATCCGCCGCCGGAACTCCCGCGGCTCGGGCGCCACTCTCGTAGTCGTACCAGCCGACCCATCCGCCCCGCAGCGGCGGAACCCCGTCCGTGGCAGCACCCACCGAACCTCCGGCTGCGTCGAGTCGAACCTCGCCGGGGAACGAGGACGGAACGCCGGTTCCGATGAAACTCCATCCCTCGGGCGCATCGGCCCCCGCGTCGAGCCAGAACAGATCGGAGTGCTCCCGTTCGAGCGCGAGGAAGAGCGCTTCGGGCGCCACCCGGTCGAGGATGACGCGGGTGCTCAGAGGTTCGGGCACGTTCTCAGCCTAGGCCGCGAGGAGTCCCGTATTCTCAAGGGGTGGACGACTTCGTGCCGTGGCTGATCGACTTCATGCGGTCCATCGATCCGGTCGCCCGCACGCTCGTCGCCGGGCTCGCTGTGATGCTCGAGACCAGCGTGCTGATCGGCCTCGTCTTCCCGGGCGACACCGTCGTGCTCGTCGCATCGATCGGCATCACCAGCCTCCCCCAGGCAGTGGCCATGGTCGTCTCCGTCGTGCTCGGCGCGTTGATCGGCGAGAGCATCGGCTTCTGGCTCGGGCGGTGGATCGGTCCGCACATCCGCGCCTCATGGGTCGGTCGTCGGGTCGGCGAGGAGAACTGGGTGCGCGCCGAGCGGTACCTCGCCCGCCGCGGGGGCATCGCCATCTTCCTCTCGCGCTTCCTGCCCGTGCTGCACTCTCTCGTGCCTCTGACCGTGGGCATGAGCCATTACTCGTACCGCCGGTTCCTCGCGTGGACGGCGCCCGCCTGCCTGCTGTGGGCGACGGCCTACGTGAGCATCACCTCGCTCGCCGCGGGCAGCTTCGACGAACTCGCCGACCGTGTGCACTACGCGGGATACATCTTCGTCGGCATCATCGCCCTCTTCCTCATCGCCGTGTTCGTCGGCAAGAAGGTGATCTCTCGCCTCGAGTCTCGTCATCTCGACATCTCCGACGCGAAGGACTCGACCGACGTGAAAGACTGAAGCAATGGCTTCGTCACCCCCGGCGCCCCGGATCCACTGGTTCGCGCGCCTCGAACACCGCCTCCATGTGTGGCGCGAGGGACGAGCGCGCCGTCGCGGTCGCACCGCGACCATCCTCCCGTTCCCCGGTTACGGGGGCCCCGGGTGGGTGCGGGTCGTCGGACGCGTGCTCATCGTCCCGCCTGCGCGGAGCACGAAAGACGGTGAGCCGGCGAGCGTCCGCGGCTGGCGGAGCTTCGTCGGCATCCCGGTGAGCTTCGCGAAGGTCGCCGTGCATATCGGCGACTCGACGCACTACGTCGTCGCCGACCGAGGAGGTGTGATCGACTCGGTCGTGAACACCGATCTCGAGCCTGGGTGGCAGACGTTCACGTTCTCCGTCGAGGGCCAGGAACCGGTCGAGACGACCGCGTTCATCGTGGCGGAGTCGACGCACTTCGGCGTGGTCTCCGACGTCGACGACACCGTGATGGTGACCGCTCTCCCCCGCCCGTTCATCGCCGCCTGGAACTCGTTCGTCGTCGACGAGCACGCGCGCATCCCCGTGCCGGGCATGGCCGTGCTTCTCGATCAGGTTCTCCGCGAGTACCCCGGCGCGCCGATGGTCTACCTGTCGACCGGCGCCTGGAACGTCGCTCCCACACTCCGGCGTTTCCTCGGGCGACACCTCTTTCCGGCCGGCTCCATGCTCCTCACCGACTGGGGCCCCACGCACGACCGCTGGTTCCGCAGCGGACGAGAGCACAAGCTCACCAACCTGCGTCGCCTGGCGACCGAGTTCCCGCACGTGAAGTGGCTGCTGATCGGTGACGACGGTCAGCACGACGAGTCGATCTACTCCGAGTTCATGGACGAGCACCCGAGCTCCGTCGCCGGCGTGGCCATCCGTCGGCTGCTGCCGGCCGAAGCGGTTCTCGCCGGTGGACGCGCGGGGCACGAGCCGCATGCCGAAGGCGTCGCGCCCTGGGTCAGCGCTGAGGACGGCGCGGGACTCCGCGACCTGCTCGGCAAAGCCGGCATCCTACGCTGACATGTCCACGTCGCTTCCGCGGACGGACTGGCTGGAGCGCGAGCGAGCGCACCAGGCGCGCGCCGACGCGCTCACGGCCGAGCACAGGGAGCGAGCCGCCCGAGGTGAGAAGCACCCGGTGTGGGACTTCCTCTTCACCTACTACAGCTACAAGCCCGCGCAGCTGCGTCGATGGCACCCGGGTGCCGGAGTCGAGCTGGAGCAGGCCCCCGACCGCCTGACATGGCGCTGGTACTCCCCCGGCCGGACCGAAGACGGTGCGGTTCCGGATGCCGCCGTGTTCGCGCACGAGAAAGCAGACCTCGCCGGTCTCATCGAGCGGATGCTGCGCCGCACCGCCTCGCGCCCCGGTCAGTTCGGATGCTTCGGACTGCACGAGTGGGCGATGGTCTACCGAGCCGATGAGCACAGGCACCCGGTGCCCCTGCGTCTCGGGCAGGCAGGCACAGACCTGGTCGTCGAGAATCATGACCTCCGGTGCACGCATTTCGATGCCTTCCGGTTCTTCACCCCCGACGCAGTGCCTCGCAACCGCACAGAGCTGACGCGTGACGACCAGCCTCTGTTCGAGCAGCCCGGCTGTCTGCACGCCGGCATGGACCTGTACAAGTGGGCGGTCAAACTCGGTCCCCTGGTGCCGGGTGAACTGCTGCTCGACGCGTTCGAGCTCGCCAGGGACATCCGCCTTCTCGACATGCAGGCCGCTCCCTACGATCTGGCACCGTGGGGCATCGTGCCCGTGCCGATCGAGACTGCCGAGGGCAAAGCGGAGTATGTGCGACAGCAACGCGTCTTCGCAGAGCGAGGCACTCGACTTCGCGGCGAGCTCCTGCACGCGTGGCTCGGCTCGGTTCAGCCCGCCGCTGTCGCGAGCTGACCCGTCAGTCCACCCGCTCGCACTCCGCGCACAGCGCCCAGTCCGTCGTCGCCGACGTCGACTGCAGGCGCAGCGACATCACACGTGTCGCCGCCTCGGCGAGGCGATCGGCGGGGACCGTCCCCGCTTCGACCGCCGCCTCGACCCCCCGCGCGATCTGGCCGGCGGTGTCGGGCGTCGAGCCGGCGATCATGAGCACGAGATCACTTCCGGCCGCGACCGCCGACACCGCGTTGCGCACCGGGTCGGCGTACTCCGGAACCCCCGAGGACTGCAGCATCCCGAGGTCGTCGGTCACGATCACCCCGTCGAAGCCCAGTTCCTCGCGGGCGATCTCGTGCCAGCGCGCCGAGAGAGACGCGGGAGCCGGATCCACTGCGGTGTAGGCCAGATGACCGAACATGAGCAGTGAAGCACCGGCTTCCACACCGGCGACGAACGGCACCGCATCGGTCGTACGCCATTCGTCGATGGTCTCGCCGGTCGCCGGTATCGCCTGGTGCGAGTCGCCCGGAGCCGCTCCGTGACCGGGGAAGTGCTTCAGCGTCGACGCGACGACCTGCTCCTGCGCCGTCGTGGCCGCCATGACTCGCTCTGCCGCCGATTGAGGATCGCTTCCGAGCGCCCGGCCGTAGATGAACGACGATGAGTCGGGTGTGACGTCTGCGACCGTGCCGAAGTTCACGCTGATCCCGGCCCGCGCGACCAGAGCGGCCCTGGCCGAGAAGGCCGCCGCCGAGTCGGCGGCCGGCTGTGACTTGAGGCTGGTCGACGCGGGGAACTCGTCGCTGTCGAGGCGCGACACGATCCCTCCCTCCTGGTCGATCGCGATGAGCGGAGGCAGTGCAGGATCGGGCACGAGCGCGTCGGTCAGAGTCTGCAGCTCGTCATCCGTCGCCGGGATGTTCGCACCCATCACGATGAATCCGCCGAGGCCTTGCTGCATGTACGCGCGGAGGGCTGCGGCATCCGTCGTGGGGATGTGCCCCATCACTATGCTCGCCGCCTGTTCGGCCGTCGTCATGTCGGAGACGAGGTCCGCAGCGTGCTCGTCGGTTCCGGAGGAGCGGACGTCCGACCGTGCGTCACCGGCTCGCGCAGAGCCGTGCACTGAGCTGTGCGCGGCCGCGGAGGCCGGTGGGGACGCCAGCGCGAGAGCGACGATCACCGCCGCCCCGACGGCCTCGACTCGACGCCGCAGCATGAGGTCAGGCGCTGAGGGCGTCGGCGATCGGCACCGCGGTGTCGTCCGTGCCGTTTCCGAATCTGATGGTGCGGCCGAAGGTCGACGGGTTGCCGACGGCCTCGGCGATCACGGCTGCCACGTCGGCCCGGGAGACCTCTCCCTTGCCCTCGGGGTCGAGGAAGATACGCCCGGTGGGCTCGTCGAACGTGAGCGTGCCGGGGCCGAGGATCGTGCCGTCGAGGTCGGTGGATCGCAGGTGCTCGTCTGCCGCCCACTTCGCATCGGCATACGCGAAGAACCCGTCGCTCTCGGGCACTCCGTGATCGGCCTTCGAACCGAGCCAGGAGACCATGACGTAGCGCTTCACACCGGCGATCTCTGCGGCGTCCATGGTGCGGATCGCGGCGTCGCGGTCGACGGCGTAGGTGCGCTCAGGGGACCCGCCGCCGGCCCCGGCCGACCAGACCACGGCGTCGTGTCCGCGGATGATCTCCGCGAGAGCGTCGGTGTCCAGGGTCTCGACGTCCGCGACGAGCGCGTGCGCCCCCGTGGCTTCGACCTCTGAGACGTGGTCGGGATTGCGGATGACCGAGGTCACCTCGTCGCCGCGGGCGACGAGGAGCGGAGCGAGGAGAAGGGCGATGCGGCCGTGGCCGCCGAACACGATGATGCGCGACATGTCTTCACCCTACGCGCCTGCGCCGACGTCGGCTCGGGGATGGTCTCAGCAAGGGCCCGTGGTCGCATCCGCTCTACGACGTACGCAGTGGTTCCCTCGCCAGCGCGTGTTGCACGCCCTTCGCGGCCGAGCGCCCCGCCCTGTTCGCACCGATCGTGCTCGCCGACGGACCATAGCCGACGAGTTGGATCCGCGGATCCTGCACCGCGGTCGTGCCGCGACCTCGGCGGTCGAGCTGGATCCCACCGGCCGCGCTGCGCAGATGCAGCGGGGCGAGGTGCGCGATCGCGGGGCGGAACCCGGTCGCCCACAGGATCACGTCGACGCGCTCGAACGAGCCGTCGGCCCAGCGGACGCCGTCCGGCTCGATGCGAGAGAACATCGGGCGGCGGGCGGCGAATGCCCCGAGACGCTCGGCCTCGCGCTCCTGGGGTCGCAGCATGAGCCCCGTCACGCTCACGACGCTCTCCGGGGGCAGTCCCTGCGCGACGCGCTGCTCTACCAGAGCGACGGCCGCCGCCCCGGCCTCGGGGGTGAAGTCGTCGTTGCGCCACACGGGTTCGCGGCGCGTCACCCAGAGGGTGTCCGTGAGCGGCGCGAGAGCTCCGAGGAACTGGACGGCCGACGCACCACCGCCGACGACGAGCACTCGCTTGCCCGCGAAGTGCTCGGGTCCCGGATAGTCGACCGTGTGCAGCTGCTCGCCGAGGAACGTCTCCATGCCCGGGTAGTGCGGCAGGAACGGATGCGTCCACGTGCCGGTGGCGTTGACGAGGGTACGAGTGCGCCATTGCCGCTCTCCCGCGTGGACCACCAGGATCCCTTCGTCGTCGACGACGCGGTCGACACGGACAGGGCGGATCACGGGGAGATCATGAGCATGCTCGTAGGCGGCGAAGTATGCCGGCACGGCCGTATTGGCCCGCTGGCCGTCACGCGGAGGAGGCGACTCCCCCGGCAGCTCGGCCACTCCGTGCACGTCGCGCATGGTCAACGCATCCCAGCGGTGCCGCCATGCGCCCCCTGGCTCGGAGTCCGAGTCGAGCACGACGTGCGAGATCCCCAGGCGGGTCAGGTGGAAGGAGGCCGACAGACCGGCCTGACCGGCGCCGATCACCACACTGTCCAGGATGCTCACGAAGGTGACAACACCCGCGATCGGGCCGTTGTTCCGCCGGGCTCAGAGCGCGATCTGGTAGTGGGTGTATCCGGTGTGCGTCGCCACACTGTCGTACAGAGCGCGGGCCGTCATGTTGGTCTCCTGAGTCAGCCAGTAGACCTTCTGGCATCCATGCTCCGCGGCCCACTCCCGCACGTGCGCGATCAACCGCCTGCCTGCTCCGGAGCCGCGCGACTCGGCGTCGACGTACAGGTCTTCGAGGTAGCAGTAGGCGGATCTGCTCCACGTCGCCGGGTGGGTCAGCCAGTGCACGATGCCGATCGCGCGTCCGTCGTCGTCACGGGCGACGGCGCCGTGGAGCTCGCGGTCCTCGACGAGCCGCCGGAAAGTCCCAGCGGTGATCTCGTCCGAGAGCTGGGTGCCGTAGAACGTCAGATATCCACGCCACAGCCCCGACCATTCGTCGAAGTCGGCACGTGTGATCGGGGCGATCGTCGTCATGCGGTCGAGCCTAATGCGACGCGCCCGGGAGGCCGTCGTCGATTGGTGTTGCGCGCGATCCGTGTAGTACTCTGTTCAAGTTGCTTCGAGCAGTGAGGAAGCAGTTCTGGGCCTGTGGCGCAGCTGGTAGCGCACCTGCATGGCATGCAGGGGGTCGGGGGTTCGAGTCCCCCCAGGTCCACATACCGAGGGCCCCGCGAGAGATCGCGGGGCCTTCTTCGCGTATACGGCGGCTGGCCTCGGCCATCTGTCACAGGTGGGCGCACGGCGGAGCGCCAGGGGCTTGCCATCACCTGCTTTGCCGGATAGAAAGGCCAGGCCGTCCTCGTCAGAGCGACGGTCTTCGACGAGGTGGAGGATGCACGTGCTGGGACTGTTCCGACGACCGGAGACCATGTCAGCCCCGCGAGCAGACGGCGCACGGCCGATCGCAAGGCCAGGCCTCTGGTCGCGCGGCTTCGGACTCGCCGCCACTCGGAGCCTGCAGACGCTGTCGGTGCTCGCCCTGGTCGCCATCGGCGTCCTGGTGATCACGCAGCTCTCGCTGGTCTTCATCCCGGTGACGATCGCCCTGATCCTCGCCTCGGCCATCCACCCGCTCGTCGCTTTCATGCGCCGCCGCGGGGTGCCGTCGATCCTCGCGACGTGGATCGCATTGATCGGAATCCTCGCGATTCTCGGTGGAATCGTCTGGGTGATCGTGCTCACGGTCCGCTCGCAGTGGGACGACCTGATCGACTCGGCCACCGACGGCATCACGCAGGTGACGGCGTGGCTCGACACCCTGCCGTTCGACTTCGCCTCGTTCGACCTCGATGAGGTGTGGGCCGGGCTGGGAGACTTCCTGACCAGCGCCTCGTTCGGACGCGGAGCCCTGGCAGGGGTGTCGGCGACCGCGAGCTTCTTCACCGGACTCGCCCTGATGATCGTGGTGCTGTTCTTCTTCCTCAAGGACGGACCGCGCATCTGGGAGTTCCTGCTGCGTCCCTTCACCGGGGCCAGCTACGAGCGCGCCCGCCGCATCGGCGACAAGACGGTCGACGTGTTCGGCGGCTACATCCGCGGCACCTCGATCGTCGCAGCGGCCGACGCCCTCGGCATCGGCATCGGTCTGGCGATCCTGCAGATCCCTCTCGCCCTGCCCCTTGCCGTGATCGTCTTCCTCACGGCCTTCATCCCGCTCGTCGGCGCGACCGCGGCAGGAATCCTGGCGGCGCTCGTGGCACTCGTCACACACGGACCGGTGGCCGCGCTCATCGTGGTCGGCATCGTCGTGCTCGTGAACCAGCTCGAGGGCAATTTCCTGCAACCGGTCGTGATGGCTCGCTCGCTCAAGCTGCACGCCCTCGTGATCCTGCTCGCCCTGACCACGGGAACCATCCTCGGGGGGATCGTGGGCGCCGTGCTCTCGGTGCCCATCGCCGCAGTCGCCTGGGGCATCATCACCGTGTGGGACGGTCCGCACACTCCCGCGAAGCCGTTCCGCAAGAAGCGCCCCGAGACGGTCTGAGTCCGCCTGTGGAGGTCGGAAGCGGCGCCCGGTACTCCCCCCGGACCGCATCCGTCAACCCGCTCGCCTGAGCCGATGGGCCGCCCTAGCGTGGCGCTCACATCTCACGAGAGGAGTCAACGATGACCAACAACCCGATACCACCGCTCGTTCCGCGCCCGGACGACGACCCCGAGATCGACGGCGTCCCCCACCGCGAGGTCGACGGAGAGCCGGTGCTCGACACGGATGCCGACGCCGACCAGGTCGACGGTGCCGCTGCCGACCGTTTGGCCGCAGAGCATCCGGTGGACGAAGACTCCTGAGTCCCCGCCCCGGCGCAGAAGTGCGCGGCAGGTCCCTCCCCGGGTCCTGCCGCGCACGAGGTTCAGGCCGAGTAGAGCGGAGGAAGGTGCGGGATCGCGATGGGCCTCGTCGCCCGGCTCGAATCCTGCACCCGCGTCACCTCCTGAAGAACTTCGGCGGCGGTGGCGTATCGCACGGCCAGAGGCAGATCGCGAAGCCACACGACCTCGACCTCGGTGTCGGCGTATTCGTAGATGCAGGCCACCACGTGACGAGCATCATGCGACTCGTACCGCCGGTCGTTGATCACCCATTCCGATGGCGTGACGCGATGCAGCACGTACCTAGGGTCTGGATCTCCGGACATGTGATTCCCTCCAAGGCTCTCTCCCCACTGCACATCATCCACGTCGCCGCCCCGAGTCCACAGGGGCTTGACAGGTGCGAGAGAGACTGCAGGAACCGAATCAGCCGCGCGGGCGGATCGTCAGGTCGGTGAGAGCGGCATCGTCCGGCAGGTCGAGTGCCGTGAGGATCGTCGTCGCGACGGAGTCCGCCGTGATGAAGCGCTCCGGGTCGTAGTCACGCCCCTCCTGCTGGTGCACTCGCTCCTGCATGGGGGTCGCCGTGCGCCCGGGGTAGATCGAGGTCACCCGCACCCCGTGCTCGGCCTCCTCGGCCCGCAGAGAGTCCGCGAGCGCCTTGAGCCCGTGCTTCGACGCGGCGTATGCCGACCAGCCGGCGTGCGCGTGCAGCCCCGCCCCGGAGTTGACGAACACCACGCGAGCGCCGGAGACACGCAGCACCGGCAGCAGCAGGCGTGTCAGCTCTGCAGGACCCACGAGGTTCACGGCGAGCTGACGCTCCCACAGGTTCGCCGGAAGGTCGGCTACCGGCCCGAGGTCGACGACACCCGCTGCATGAATCAACGAGTCGATGCGCTCGGGGAGCGCCTGCTTCGACAGGGCCCATGAGAGCCTGCCAGGCTGCGCAAGATCGCCGACGACCGCCGACGCGCCCGGAAGCGCCGCGGTGATCTCCTTGGCGCGCCCCGCATCACGGGCCAGCACGACGACCTGATCACCCCGGTCGAGCAGACGGCGCGCGACGACGGAGCCGATGCCGGATCCGGCACCGGTGATCAGGTGGACGCTCACATCAGTCTCGGTCCGCGGCAGCGGCGTCTGCGAGCTCGAAGGGCACCACAGGGCAGTCCTTCCACAGGCGCTCGAGGCCGTAGTAGACCCGCTCCTCCTGGTGGAAGACGTGCACGATCAGGTCGCCGAAGTCGAGGAGCACCCAGCGGGCCTCCGCACGACCCTCACGGCGGACCCGCTTGTGGCCGGCTTCGATGAGCTTGTCCTCGATCTCATCGGCAATGGCGGCGACGTTGCGCTCGCTGTTTCCGGTGACGAGCAGGAAGATGTCGACGAGCGGCAGAGGCTCGGAGACGTTGAGGGCGACGAGATCTTCACCGCCCTTCGAGACGGCGGCGTCTGCCGCGAGCTGGAGCATCTCTTCGGCGTTTTCAGGTGACTGCATCAGAACACATTCGAGTTGAAGGCGACGATCAGGGAAACGCCCAGCGCGAGCGCAAGACCACCCGCCACGATCGCGAGGATGAGCATGAGTTTGTTGCCCTTTTCGGGGGCGGGTGGGCGGATGACCTCACCGGCGGGCTTGATGGTGCTGACGGCCGCGCTGGCGGCGATCGGCGTGGGCGACGATGCCGGAGGCAGCTCGCCGTCGATCAGCACGGCGTCCACGTCCTTGCCGTCCGTGGTGCCGTGCGCGTGGCCCTGCGAACCGAGCCCCTTGGGCAGTTCGTAGGAGCCGGTCACGAGGATCTCCCCCGTGGAGGCGACCGGGCCCGACAGCGACCCGTCTCCCGGGGACGGGTTGAAGATGAGCGTGTTCGGAGCGAGATGCTGCGATCCGGTCGAGTCGCCGACGGTCAGCAGCTCGTCGAACGAGGGAGAGAAGGGCTTGCGGTTCTCTCCGCCGTCGCTGAGCAGTTCCTGGCCGAAGGCGGAGTTCACCGTGGGGCGCTCCCCGTCGGCGATGTCGACGTCATCGGAATCTGTCACATCGGCCAGGACGTCGTCGTGCGCGTCCGCCGGTTCCGCGTCGATGCCGAGCTCGGCCACGGCGGCAGACGTGTCGGTCGCCGCGGGCGGGGTCACATCATCGTCATCCGAGGCTTCGAGAGGCGTCGAGGCGCTGACGGGAGCGGGGAGGCCCTCTTCGCCGGTGTCGTCATCGTCGTCGTCGGCAGACGCAGCGGATGACGGAGCGGATGACGGAGCCTCGCCCTGCACCTCGGACTCGGGTGCAGGAGGCAGAGCGTCTTCGACCTCTTCGGCAGCGGCTTCATCCGGAGCGTCGGCCTCATCGACAGGAACGGATCCTGTCGCGGAGCGCTCGCGCTCGCGAACCTGTCGACGCGTCAGCCGCGTGCTCCTCTGGGAGGTCTCCCCCTCCGTCTCGCCTGTGGTTGACCCTGCCTGCGGGGCGGGGTCGACCTCGGTCGGCTCGGGCGCCTCGGGCTTCGGCGGAGAAGGGACCGCAGCCGCGGCCGCTGCCTCCTCCGCGGAGATGACCGGTGTGGAACCCGTCAGTCGGATCTCACGCAGCTGCTTTCGCGTCAGCGGACCGTGACCCTGCTGATCCGATGTACTCATGCCTTGCTCCGATACAGATGATGCTTCGCGATGTATTGAACGACTCCGTCGGGGACGAGGTACCAGACCGGCTCGTCGTCACGGACCCGCGCACGGCAGGCCGTCGACGAGATGGACAGCGCCGGCACCTCCAGTTGGCTGACATTGTCGCTGGGGAGGCCGTCAGTGCTCAGAACGTGTCCTGGACGCGAGACCGCGACGAAGTGGGCCAACTCCCACAGTTCATCATGGTCCCTCCAACTGAGAATTTGCGCCACGGCGTCGGCTCCGGTGATGAAGAACAGCTCCGCGTCGGGGCGCTTCTCCTTCAGGTCGCGGAGGGTGTCGATCGTGTAGGTCGGCCCTTCACGATCGATGTCCACCCTGCTCACCGTGAACTGCGGATTGGATGCGGTGGCGATCACCGTCATCAGGTAGCGGTGCTCGCTGGGGGTGACATCCGACTTCTGCCACGGGTGTCCGGTGGGGACGAAGACGACCTCGTCGAGATCGAAGGAGTGAGCGACCTCGCTCGCGGCGACCAGGTGGCCGTGGTGGATGGGGTCGAAGGTACCGCCCATCACACCGATGCGCGCCGGACGCGAGGTCGTGTCGTTCATGCGGGCCTAGTGGCCGTGCCCCGCCTCGTGGCCGTCCTTGCCGTGCTTCGCAGCCCAGGCGTCGGCCTTGGCGGAGTGACGGTTGGCCACGTTCTTGTACGACAGCGTGACCAGGCCGAGGAAGGCGAAGACGATGATGGCGATGACGCCGAAGATCAGCGTCTCCTGCTGCACATTGCCGTGGTGCTCGGTTTCGGCAGCGACCATCGCGATCTGTGCGACGAGGTTCATCCTGACTCCGTTTCGTGGCTGGCGGGCATGGCTCACGGAGAGCCACAGCGCCCCCTAGTCTAGCCCTCAGCCGCGCGTCTGCCCTGCCCCACGCGCCAGCCATTTCGTGCTGGTCAGCTCGGAAAGCCCCATCGGTCCCCGCGCGTGCAGCTTCTGCGTCGAGATGCCGACCTCGGCGCCGAACCCGAACTCGCCTCCGTCCGTGAACCGGGTCGAGGTGTTCACCATCACGACCGCCGAGTCCACCTCCGCCAGGAACCGCTCCGCATTGCGCGAGTCTGTGGTGATGATCGACTCCGTGTGGCCGGTGCTGTAACGACGGATGTGGTCGAGTGCATCGTCGAGCGTGTCGACGACCTTGATCGCGATGTCGAGGCTGAGATACTCGGTCGCCCAGTCCTCCTCCGTCGCCGGGATCACGTTCGAGACGAGCCCCGCGACCAGGTCGTCACCGTGAATCGCCACGCCTTCGCTCTGCAGCGCGCTGGCGACGAGGGGAACCAGCCGCGGTGCGGCCTGGCGGAGGACGAGCACCGTCTCGACGGCGTTGCAGACGCTGGGGCGCTGCACCTTCGCGTTCACGACGATGTCCTGAGCCCAGTCGTCAGGAGCAGTCTCGTCGAGCACGATGTGCACATTGCCCGCGCCGGTCTCGATCACCGGGACGGTCGCCTCGGTCACGACGGTCTCGATCAGCCCCGCGCTGCCCCGCGGCACGAGCACGTCGATGAATCCACGGCCGTGCATCAGAGCGGTGGCACCGTCGCGGCCGAAATCGTCGACCGTCTGCACCGCTTCCGACGTCACGCCCGCACCCTGCAGCGCCTCGCGCATGATCTCCACGAGCACCGTGTTCGACTCGCGTGCGGCGCTGCCGCCGCGCAGGACCACGGAGTTGCCTGAGCGCAGCGCGAGCGCGGCGATGTCGACGGTGACGTTCGGACGAGCCTCGTAGATCGCGCCGACAACGCCGAAGGGCACCCGCACCTGCTCGAGCGCCACGCCGTTCGGCATCCGGTGTCCTCCGACGACGCGACCGACCGGGTCGGGGAGTCCCGCCACCTGGCGGACCGCTGCGGCGAGAGCCGCGACGCGCTTCTCGTCGAGGCGAAGCCTGTCGATGAGCGATTCGCCGATGCCGTCGGACCGACCTCGTTCGACGTCGCGACCGTTGGCCTCGATGATCTCAGCGGCGCTGGACTCGAGGGCCACCGCGATGGCCTCGAGAGCGCGCGCCTTGTCGTCGCTGGTCAGCCTGGCCGTGGCGCGGGACGCCTCTTTGGCGAGCTCCAGGCGTACCTGGGGGGTCTGGTCGGTCATCCGCCCAGTCTAAGAGAGCGCGGGTTCGAACCAGGTCCCTATGTCAGCCCCGGCGAGGGCCTTGTCGACCAGGTCGGCGCTCGTCACGAGCACTCCGATCCCGGACGCGGCGGCCAGGCGTGCGGCTGAGACCTTGGTCGCCGCTCCCCCGGTGCCGACGCTGTTGACGACGGTCGATCCGAACTCGAGCCCCGACAGATCGGCGTCCGGGGCGACGACGTCGATGGGCTCGGCCGTCGGGTCGGACGGCGGCTTGGTGTACAGCGACTCGATGTCGCTGAGCAGGACCAGAGCGTCGGCCTCGATCAGCTGCGCCACGAGAGCCCCGAGTCGGTCGTTGTCTCCGAAGCGGATCTCCTGCGTCGCGACCGTGTCGTTCTCGTTCACGATCGGTAGGATGCGCAGTCCGAGAAGTCGCTCCATGGCCCGTCGGGCATTGCTCCGCGACGTCGGGTTCTCGAGGTCGCCCGTCGTGAGGAGCACCTGCCCTGCGACGATGTCGAAGGGACGAAGCGACTCCTGATAGCGGTAGACCAGGATGTTCTGCCCGACAGCGGCCGCAGCCTGCTGTGTGGCCAGGTCTGTCGGTCGAGCGTCGAGACGCAGGAACGGAATGCCTGTGGCGATCGCTCCTGACGAGACCAGGATGACCTCCGCGCCGCGTGCGTGCGCCGCTGCCAGCGCCTCGACCAGCACGGGGATGCGCCACGACGACTCGCCGCTGATCGACGAGGAGCCGACCTTGACGACGATCCGAGAGGCTGTGGCGAGATCCGCCCTCGAGCGAGCGGTCACTCGCCGTCCTCGCGGTAGGCCGCGAGCCGCTGAGCCTCGACCTCGGCGCGAGCCTCGGCCTTGGCATCCATGCGCTCGTAGTAGTTCTCACGACGCTCGGAGGTGGTGCGACGGGCGTTGGGCGCCAGGCGCGGATCGGTTCCGCGCGGCGCCGTCATGAGCTCGGCCGCAGACGTCATGGTCGGCTCCCAGTCGAAGACGATGCTCTCGCCCTCGCCGATCACCACTGTGGACCCCTGCACCGCACCGAGGCGGAAGAGTTCGTCTTCGACGCCCAGCTTCTCGAGGCGGTCGGCGAGGTAGCCCACGGCCTCTTCGTTCTGGAAGTCGGTCTGCTGAACCCAGCGCACCGGCTTCTCGCCCAGGATGCGGTAGATGTTTCCGTAGCTGCCGCCCTCGACACGGATCTCGAAGCCCTTCTTGGGGCCCCGGGGACGAAGCACGACGCGCTCACGCGGAACCTCGATCGCGGCGAGCTCTGCGCGGTGCTTGTCGACGATGTCGCCGAGCGCGTAGGTCAGCGGACGCAGTCCCTCGTGCGAGATGGTGGAGATGTCGAAGACACGGAATCCGCGGGCCTCGAGATCAGGGCGCACGAGGTCGGCGAGATCACGGGCCTCCGGCACATCGATCTTGTTCAGGGCGATGAGCTGAGGACGCTCGAGCAGAGGAGTCTGCCCCTCAGGGACCTCGTACGCGGCCAGCTCGCCGAGGATGACGTCGAGGTCGGAGATCGGATCGCGACCGGGCTCGAGCGTCGCGCAATCGAGCACGTGCAGCAGAGCGGTGCAGCGCTCGACGTGACGGAGGAACTCCAGTCCGAGTCCACGCCCCTCGCTCGCCCCTTCGATGAGTCCGGGCACATCGGCGACGGTGTAGCGCGACTCCCCCGCCTGCACGACACCCAGGTTCGGATGGAGCGTGGTGAATGGGTAGTCGGCGATCTTGGGCCGGGCGGCCGAGATCGCACCGATCAGGCTGGACTTGCCCGCAGAGGGATAGCCGACGAGAGCCACGTCTGCGACTGTCTTGAGCTCGAGGACGACATCGCCCTCGTCGCCCGGGGTGCCCAGGAGGGCGAAACCGGGCGCTTTGCGCTTCGGCGTCGCCAGTGCGGCGTTGCCGAGTCCGCCGTGCCCGCCCTTGGCGACGACGAATCGCTCACCGGGCTCGATCATGTCGATCAGGACCTCGCCGGCCGCGTTCCTGACCACGGTGCCGACGGGAACGGGAAGCTCGAGGTCTTCACCCATGAACCCTGCACGGTGGTCGCCCATGCCGGGCCCGCCGTTGCCGGAGCTGCGGTGAGGCGAGTGGTGGTACGAGAGGAGCGTGCCCGTCTGCGTGTCAGCGATGAGCACGATGTCGCCGCCGTCACCGCCGTTGCCGCCGTCGGGACCGCCGAGCGGCTTGAACTTCTCGCGGTGCACCGAGACACAGCCGTTGCCGCCCTTGCCCGCACGCAGGTGAAGCGTCACGGTGTCGACGAAACTGACCATGTCTCTCTCCTCAATAAAGAACTCGGCCGGAACCGAGAATTGGACCGTTGATTCGGCGGGAACCGCGAATCCGGCCTGAAACGCAAATTCGGGACGGGCCGAAGCCCGCCCCGAATCGCATGACTACTGTCGTGCTGTGATCACTCAGCAGCGGCGACGATGTTGACGACCTTGCGGCCGCCCTTCGCGCCGAACTGCACCGCACCGGCGGCCAGAGCGAACAGCGTGTCGTCGCCACCACGGCCGACGTTCACGCCGGGGTGGAAGTGCGTGCCGCGCTGGCGGACGATGATCTCGCCGGCGAGAACCTGCTGTCCACCGAAGCGCTTGACGCCAAGTCGCTGAGCGTTGGAGTCACGACCGTTACGGGTGGAGCTTGCGCCCTTTTTATGTGCCATGTCCTGGTCTCCTCGGTCTTACTTGATGCCGGTGATCTTGACGCGCGTGAGCTCCTGACGGTGGCCCTGGCGCTTCTTGTAGCCGGTCTTGTTCTTGTACTTCTGGATGATGATCTTCGGGCCGCGGAGGTTGCCGATGACCTCTGCCGTGACCTTGACCTTCGCCAGCGAATCAGCGTCGGTGGTCACCGAGGCGCCGTCGACGAGCAGCACTGCGGCCAGCTCGATCTTCTCGCCCTGGGCAGCCTTGACACGGTCGAGCTGAACGATCGTGCCGACCTCGACCTTCTCCTGCCGCCCACCGGCGCGCACTACTGCGTAAACCACTTCATACCTGTTTCGTTGGGGAGCTCACGGCTCCGATATCTCACGGGAAGACTGTTGCTTGCATGCGACGCTGGGCGACGGGCACGAACGCAAGACTCTCCGCTTCGACCGTCGAGGACGACGCGGCATACGCACCAAGGGACTACTTTACCGGATGTCGGACACTGTGGCAAAACGCGCCGCCCGGTGTGTCCGGTCATAGGCTGAAGGGATGACCGTTCTCGTCGATGACCCCGTCTGGCCCGCGCACGGGCGCCTGTGGGCTCACCTCGTCAGCGACGACAGCCTGCAGGAACTGCACGCATTCGCGCGGTCGCACGACGTGCCTGCGCGCGCCTTCGACCTCGACCACTACGACGTCCCGGAAGAGCTCATCCCCCGGCTCCTCGCCGCCGGCGCACAGCATGTCGGCGGCAAGGAGCTGGTCAGACGATTGATCGCCTCAGGACTGCGGATCCCCGCCCGCGACCGACGCTGACGGCTCCGAGTTCACGGAGATCGGCGTGCCGGTGAGTGCGGCGGTCGAGACACGGCGACGACCGCGGCCCTGGCCCGGAGCCTTCGGCTCGGGAAGCGCATCGAGCACCGAATCGAGCAGCGCCTCAGCCGGAGACTTGGGCGATTTGCGGTCGGATCCGCGCTTCTTGCGGGGCTTCTTGGCACGCTCCTGCGCGGCAGGGGCATCCGTCGTCTCCGCTGCGGGAGCGACGACCTCCGTCGCCTCGTCTGCGTTCGGAGCGCGCGTCGAGGCGGCGATCTGCGCGAGCGCGGACTTCGCTCCCTCGGGGATGCTGTGGGTCGTCACCGCGGTGGGAGCCGAGCTCTGCGACTGGCCGTTGCCGCCGCGCTGGCGACGGTTGGACTGCGAGTTGCCGTTGCTGTTGCCGTTGCCGTTGCTGCTCGAGCGGTGCTTCACGACCGGGTCGTGGTGCACGATGACGCCACGGCCGGCGCACACGTCGCACGCCTCGCTGAACGTCTCGAGCAGGCCGAGTCCGAGCTTCTTGCGGGTCATCTGCACGAGGCCCAGAGAGGTGACCTCGGCGACCTGGTGCTTCGTCCGGTCACGACTCAGGCACTCGATCAGTCGGCGCAGCACGAGGTCTCGGTTGGATTCGAGCACCATGTCGATGAAGTCGACCACGATGATGCCGCCGATGTCGCGCAGACGCAGCTGGCGGACGATCTCCTCCGCGGCCTCGAGGTTGTTCTTGGTGACGGTCTCCTCGAGGTTTCCGCCCGAGCCGACGAACTTGCCGGTGTTGACGTCGACGACGGTCATGGCCTCGGTGCGGTCGATGACCAGCGAGCCACCGGACGGCAGCCAGACCTTGCGGTCGAGCGCCTTCTCGATCTGCTCCGTGATCCGGAACGCGTCGAAGGGATCGCTCTCGTCCTCATACGACTCGACACGCTCGAGCAGGTCGGGCGCGACGCTCTCGAGGTAGGCGCGGATCGTGCGCTGAGCATCCTCGCCCTGGATGAGCATCTTGGTGAAGTCTTCATTGAAGACGTCACGGACGATCTTGACGAGGAGGTCGGGCTCGGCGTGCAGCAGCGCCGGTGCCTGCTGGCTCTCGACCTGCTTGCGGATGTGCTCCCACTGGCTGGTCAGCCGCTGGACGTCACGCGTGAGCTGGTCTTCGGTGGCACCTTCGGCGGCCGTGCGGACGATCACGCCGGAGGACTCGGGGAGCACCTCCTTGAGGATGCGCTTCAGGCGCGTGCGCTCGTTGTCGGGCAGCTTGCGGCTGATGCCGTTCATCGATCCGCCGGGCACGTACACGAGGTAGCGACCCGGGAGCGAGATCTGGCTGGTCAGACGAGCACCCTTGTGGCCGATCGGATCCTTGGTGACCTGCACCAGGACGCGGTCGCCCGCCTTGAGGGCGAGCTCGATGCGACGCGGCTGATTGCCGGTCTCGACGCCGTCCCAGTCGACCTCGCCGGAGTAGAGCACGGCGTTCCGGCCTCGGCCGATGTCGACGAAGGCGGCCTCCATGCTCGGCAGCACGTTCTGCACGCGACCGAGGTAGACGTTGCCGATCAGCGAGGCGTCCTGGTTGCGCGCGACGTAGTGCTCCACGAGCACCCCGTCTTCGAGGACGCCGATCTGCGTCCGGCCGTTCTTGGAACGGACGACCATCTTGCGGTCGACCGACTCACGACGCGCGAGGAACTCTGCCTCGGTGACGACCGGACGCCGGCGACCGGCATCCCGTCCATCGCGACGACGCTGCTTCTTCGCCTCGAGGCGCGTGGACCCCTTGATCGCCTTGGGCTCGGTGATGTACTCGACGACGCGCTGGCGGGGCTCACGAGGCTCGCGCTGCTCGCGAGGCTCGCGCTGATCACGGGGCTCGACATCGTCAGAGCCACCACGACGGCGGCGGCCTCGGCGGCCTGCCGGCTCCTCCGGCTCTCGCTCGGCGATTCGGTCGAACACGCGCTCACGACCCGGACGAGCAGGAAGGGGCAGCACCTCGGGTGCGTAGAAGTGCAGCTGCGTCGAGACCTGCGAGACGAACACCTCGGGCAGCAGCCCGAGCGACACGGCGGTGACGGGCTTGACATCCTCCGGCTTGTCCGGAGCAGGCTCGGCGACGGTCTCCTCGGAAGGGGCCTCGACGGCAGCCTCAGCGGCCGGAGCATCGGATGCAGGAACGTCGGCTACGACAGCATCCTCAGATGGAGCGGCGTCAGCGGGAGCGGCGGGGGCATCCTCGGCGGCAGCGTCCGCAGCAGAAGTCTCCTCGGCAGGCGTGTCAGTGGAACCCTCCTCGGCAGGAGCTTCCGCCGCGGGGTCCTCCGCAGAAGTCGACCCCGTCTGGGGGATCTCAGCGGTCGAACCCGCACCGTCCTCCGGAGCGTCGGACGTGGCGTCGGCCTCCGGAGCGTCGGCGACTACTTCTGCGGGTGCGTCAGCATCCGCAGAGAAGTCGAGGGTAGGGGCGTCGTGGTCATTGTTGTCATCGGCCATCTCTGGCTTGCTCCTCGCGCGGACACTTCGTGTTCCGCTAACTCTCATGCGGCACCCGCAGGTGCCGCGAACTCATTCGGTGTGCGACCGGCCCATGGCTCTGATCACGAGGGGCATACGGCCCCGAAGTCTGCGTCGATGCCCACTGCGACGGGGTCGAGCGATGCATCACAGGCCATTATCGCACCAAGTGCGCCGGTTCGCGGCATCGTCGGGACTCCGAGTCGTTTTCTCCGGCGCGCTCACGCCCGATCCATAGCGATCGCTGAGAGAATCCACACATGAGCGAGCAGCGCACCCGCCCCGTCGTCTATGCCGTGTGGTTGATCATCGCGAGCGTCATCGGCTGGTTCGCCGCCTTCCAGCTCACGGTCGAGAAGTTCGTGCTTCTCGAGAACCCGACCGATGCCCTGGCCTGCGATGTGAGCCCGTTCATCCAGTGCAGCAAGAACCTGGGCTCGTGGCAGGGTGAGATCTTCGGCTTCCCCAACCCGCTGCTCGGGCTGACAGGGTGGATGGCTCCGCTGGTCATCGGCGTCGCGATCCTCGCCGGAGCCCGCTTTCCCCGATGGTTCTGGGCGGCGTTCGGCGCCGGCATCGCGTTCGCGTTCGGGCTCGTGTGCTGGCTGATCGGCCAGAGCCTGTATGCATCGAACCTCGGCGTGCTGTGCCCGTGGTGCATGGTGACCTGGGCTGTCACGATTCCGACGTTCTTCGCCACGATGCTGCACCTCACACGCAACGGCACGTTCACGAAGAATGAGAAGACCCGAGAGCGTGCGGACAAGCTCATGGTCTGGGTACCGCTGGCGACCATCCTCGCCTACGCCGTCATCATCGTGATGGCTCAGCTGCAGGGTCTCGACTTCCTCGGCGAGATGGCACGCATCATCTTCTGATCCGACAGGCCGTCGATCTGACGACGAAGCCCGCCGCACGATCTCGTGCGGCGGGCTTCGTCGTGAGCGGATCGTTCAGTCGAACCAGATGCCGAGCTCGCGGGCGGCCGACTCGGGGCTGTCCGAGCCGTGCACGAGGTTCTGCTGCACCTTGAGGCCCCAGTCGCGACCGAAGTCGCCACGGATCGTACCGGGCGCTGCCGTGGTGGGATCCGTCGTGCCGGCGAGCGACCGGAAGCCCTCGATGACGCGGTTGCCTGCGAGGCGGATCGCCACGGACGGGCCCGAGAGCATGAACTCGAGGAGCGGCTCGTAGAACGGCTTGCCCTCGTGCTCGGCATAGTGCTCGGCGAGCAGGTCGCGGTCGGGCTCGACCAGGCGGATGTCGACGAGGGAATATCCCTTCGCTTCGATGCGCGCCAGGATCGCGCCGGTGAGGCCGCGGGCGACACCGTCGGGCTTGACGAGGACGAGGGTTTCTTCGGTGGCCATGTCATTCACTCTCTGTCTGAGTCTGAGTCGCGGGCCCGTCAGGACGTCGTGCGTCCAATCGGGCCCCCATGATCGTCGCATATCCCCACATGCCGCCGAAAACGACGACGACGAGCAGGATCGCGGGCACCAGGATAGCTGCCAGCGCGATGACGACCTGCAGGATCCACCCTGCGGTGATCGCCCAGGGCTTCGTGATCATCCCCGCGACGGCGATGCAGGCGAGTCCCACGACGGCCCCGCCGACGATGCCCCACCACTGCGGTATGCCGGCGGGCAGCGTCTTCAGGCCGAAGACCGTGAGGCCCGCGAGGAAGACGACGATCGATTCGAATCCGAGCACGACCGGCGCGAGTTTCTGCACCAGAGTGCGCGGCGGACGCGGCGGACGGGCGGGCGCCGATGCGGTGGTCATGCGCGCCACCCCGACTTCCAGTCCTCTTCTTCGGCGAGAGCGATCGCCTCTCCCGCGAGCACGACCGACCCGGCGATCACGACGGCTCGGCGATCCGAGGACGCCGCCCACTCCCGTGCGGCATCAGCTGCCTCGGCGAGGGTCGGATGCACGGTCGCGCGCTGTCCGGTCGCCTCGACGAGGTCGGCGATGGTGTCCGCATCGCTCGCGCGGTCGGACTCCGGCGCCGTGGCGAACACATGCGCCGCTGCGGGTGCGAGCTTCGCGACGATGCCGGCAGCGTCCTTGTCGGCGAGCACACCCAGTACGACGCCCCACTCGTCGAAGTCGAAGCTGTCGTCCATCGCCTGCACGAGAGCCGTGGCGCCGTGCGGGTTGTGCGCGGCATCCACGATCACCGTCGGAGCGATCCCCAGCAGCTGAAGGCGTCCGGGCGAGGTCGCCCCCTGGAGCCCCTCCGAGATGATGTCGGCGGCGATGGGCTGCTCAGCGCCTCCGATGAGCGATTCCACGGCGGCGACCGCGAGGGCCGCATTGTGCCCCTGGTGCGCTCCGTACTGCGGCAGGTACTCCTCGACGTAGGCGCCGGCGAGTCCGCGGATGGTCAGCAGCTGTCCGCCGACGGCGAGCTTCTGGTCGGCGAGTCCGAACTCCTCGCCCTCGAAAGCGATCGTGGCGTTCTTCTCCGCTGCGACGCGACGCAGCACCTCGGCAGCCTCGGCAGGTTGCTGCGCCGAGACGACGGCAGCGCCCTCCTTGATAATCCCCGCCTTGACCTTCGCGATCGCCGCGATCGTGCCGCCGAGACGATCTGCGTGGTCGATGTCGATGGGCGCGAAGACCGCCACATCGCCGTCTGCCGTGTTGGTCGAGTCCCACTCGCCGCCCATGCCCACTTCGAGGACGAGCACGTCCACCGGAGCATCGGCCACGGCCACGAAGGCGAGCACCGTGAGCAGCTCGAAGAACGTGAGCGGTTCTTCGCCCGCGGCCTCGAGCTCGGCATCGACGATCTCGACGAAGGGCTCGATCTCGTTCCAGGCGTCGACGACGGCTGCATCGTCGATCGGCTCGCCATCGATCACGATGCGCTCAGTGAAGCGCTCGAGGTGCGGGCTGGTGAAGAGGCCGGTGCGCAGACCGTGGGCGCGCAGCAGCGTCTCGATCATCCGGGCGGTCGACGTCTTCCCGTTCGTGCCGGTGATGTGCACGACGCGGTAGGTGCGCTGCGGGTCGTCGAGGTAGGCGAGGATGCGCGCGGTGCGCTCCTTGCGCGGCTGCACCCAGCGCTCACCCGCACGGCTCAGCAGCTTGTCGTAGACCGCGTCGGCCTTGTCGCGGGCGCTCACGCGACGGGCTCCTTGACCGTGACGTCGATCGTGACGATGATCGGACGCTTGTCGGCGCCCAGCGCTGTCGCCCCGCTGCGGAAGACGCCGTCCCCCGGGTTGGTGACGTCCTGCACGAGAGTGCCCATGTCGTCGGTGGCCTGCACCGCGAACGCCACCGCGAGGGTCTCCCCGGCGATCAGCTCCGCATGCGCCTGCAGCGCCTCGGCGTCGGCCGGGCTCACGTTGAGCGCGAGCACGATGCGGTCGCTCACATCGAGGTCGGCGTTCTTGCGGGCCTCCTGCACGACGCGGATCGCGTCGCGCGCGAGTCCCTCGGCCTCGAGCTCGGGGGTCGTCTGCGTGTCGAGAAGCACGAACCCACCTGACGGCACGATCGCGAGCGCCTCCCCCTCGGGGCGGCCGGTGGTCTCGAGCACGAGGTCGTACTCGCTGGGCTCCAGCGCGATGCCTCCGGCAGTCACGACGCCGTCGGTCTCGGACCAGTCGCCGTTCCTCGCGCCCTGGATGGCCTTCTGCACGTCCTTGCCCAGACGCGGGCCTGCTGCGCGGGCGTTGACGCTCAGGCGGTGATCGATTCCGTAGTCGGCGGCCGTGGTCTCGGTCGCCTCGACGAGCTCGACCGACTTGACGTTGAGTTCCTCACGCAGGATGTCCTCGAACTGGCCGAGCGTCCCTGCCAGCGGCGAGACGACAGTCAGGCGAGCGAGGGGCAGCCGCACGCGCAGCTTCTCCTTCTTGCGCAGCGCGTTGCCGACGCTCGACAGCTCGCGGACGGCATCCATGGCATCACGGATCTCGTCGGCCGCGGGGAACGCCGTGTCGTCTGGCCAGTCCTGCAGGTGCACGCTGCGTCCGCCGGTCAGGCCCTGCCACACGCGCTCGCTGATCAGCGGCACAAGAGGAGCGGCCACCCGCGTCAGGGTTTCGAGCACGGTGTAGAGCGTGTCGAAGGCATCGGCGTTCGACCCCTCCCAGAACCGGTCGCGCGAGCGGCGGATGTACCAGTTGGTGAGCACCTCGGCGAAGTCGCGCAGACGGGCGGATGCCGTCGTCGAATCGAGTCCCTCGAGGTCCGCCCGCACGTCGCGCACGAGATCGCCGAGCCGGGCCAGGATGTACCGGTCGAGAACGTCGGTCGAATCGGTGCGCCAGGTCGCCTCGTAGCCCCCCGGCTTCGCCGCATTGGCGTACGTCGCGAAGAAGTACCACGAGTTCCACAGCGGGAGCAGGAACTCACGGACGCCGGAACGGATGCCCTCCTCCGTGACCGCGAGGTTGCCACCCCGCAGCACCGAACTCGACATGAGGAACCAGCGCATCGCGTCGGAGCCGTCACGGTCGAGCACCTCGGACACATCCGGGTAGTTGCGCAGCGACTTCGACATCTTGTATCCGTCGTTGCCCAGCACGATTCCGTGGCAGCTGACTCCGGTGAAGGCCGGACGATCGAAGAGTGCGGTCGACAGCACGTGCATGACGTAGAACCAGCCACGCGTCTGCCCGATGTACTCGACGATGAAGTCGGCGGGAGCGTGCGTGTCGAACCACTCCTGGTTCTCGAACGGGTAGTGCACCTGCGCGTAGGGCATCGACCCCGAGTCGAACCACACGTCGAACACGTCCTCGATGCGGCGCATCGTGCTCTCGCCGGTCGGGTCGTCGGGGTTCGGACGCGTGAGGTCGTCGATGTACGGGCGGTGCAGGTCGATCTCGCCCTCGGGGTTGCGCGGCAGCGTGCCGAAGTCGCGCTCCATCTCCTCGAGAGAGCCGTATGCGTCCACACGCGGGTACTCGGGGTCGTCGCTCTTCCAGATCGGGATCGGCGAGCCCCAGTAGCGGTTGCGGCTGATCGACCAGTCGCGCGCGCCCTCGAGCCACTTGCCGAACTGGCCGTGCTTGACGTTCTCGGGCACCCAGGTGATCTGCTCGTTGTTCGCGAGCAGGTCGTCCTTGATGTCCGTGACGCGGATGAACCAGCTCGACACGGCCTTGTAGATCAGAGGGTTCCGGCAGCGCCAGCAGTGCGGGTACGAGTGCACGTAGCTCTGCTCGCGCAGCAGTCGACCTTCACCGCGGAGCAGGCGGATGAGCGGAGTGTTCGCGTCCATCCACAGCTGGCCCGCGACGTCGGTGACGTTCGACAGGAAGCGTCCGCCGTCGTCGAGCGACAGGATCGTCGGGATGCCGGCGGCACCGGCGACCCGCTGGTCGTCCTCACCGTAGGCCGGAGCCTGGTGCACGATGCCGGTGCCGTCGCTGACCGTGACGTAGTCGTCGACGAGGATGCGCCAGGCGTTCTCCGTGCCGTAGGCCTCGGTGTCGGCGTAGTAGTCGAAGAGCCGGTCGTACGTGACGTCCTGCAGGTCGGCACCGCGCACCGTCGCGTCGACTGCGGCGAGCGCGTCGTCGAGGTTCTCGTAGCCGAGGTCCTTGACGTAGCCGCCGAGAAGTTCGCGGGCCAGGAGGTAGCGGTGGGAGGACGCCTCGACAGCCGCATCCGTCGTCCCCGCGATCTGATGCACGTCGGCCGCGCCTCCGGGACCTGCGGGGAGCACGACGTACTCGATGTCGGGTCCCACGGCGAGGGCGAGGTTGGTGGGAAGCGTCCAGGGCGTGGTCGTCCAGGCCAGTGCCCGCACGGCGGTGAGTCCCAGGGCCTCCGCCTTGGCGCCGGTCAGCGGGAACGTGACGGTGACGGACGGGTCCTGACGGTTCTGGTAGACGTCGTCGTCCATGCGCAGCTCGTGCGCCGACAGCGGGGTCTCGTCGCGCCAGCAGTACGGCAGCACGCGGTATCCCTCATAGGCGAGGCCCTTGTCGAAGAGGGTCTTGAACGCCCAGAGCACGCTCTCCATGTAGCCGAGGTCGAGCGTCTTGTAACCGCGCTCGAAGTCGACCCAACGAGCCTGACGCGTGACGTAGTCCTGCCACTCGTGCGTGTACTTGAGCACCGAATCCTTCGCCTTCGCGTTGAAGACGTCGATGCCCATCTCTTCGATCTGGCTCTTCTCGGTGATGCCGAGCTGCTTCATGGCCTCGAGCTCGGCCGGCAGACCGTGCGTGTCCCAGCCGAAGACCCGGTCGACCTTCTTGCCGATCATCGTCTGGAAGCGTGGGAACACATCCTTGGCGTACCCGGTGAGCAGGTGCCCGTAGTGCGGCAGGCCGTTGGCGAACGGCGGGCCGTCGTAGAACACCCACTCGTCATCGCCCTCACGCTGCTCGATCGAGGCGCGGAAGGTCTGGTCGGTCTCCCAGAAGTCGAGCACTTCGCGCTCGATCTGTGGGAACCGAGGGCTCGGGGCGACGGAGGCAGCCTGGTCGGCGGCGGGGCCGAAGGAGGAACGCGGGTAGGTCATGTCGTCTCGCAGGAGTCGTGGCGGATGCTGCTGCGAGGACGATCCGTCCGGAATCTCATCCCGGGGGACCGCGGTACCACCTCGCGTGCCGCGCCTCTCGGCGGAGCCACTCTCACTGCGGCTGTGACGGGCCTGCCCCGCTCGGTTCTACTTGCCCCCGCATGCACTGGGCCTGCCGAAGTGTTCTTCCGAGAGCTCCCCGGTGATGTCCGGATCGATGCTCGTGCCTCCATTGTACGCGCGGCAGACCGGTGCTCGCCCGCGACGTCCGTGAGCGCCTCCGAAGTCCGAGTGCGCTTCCGAAGTCCGCTTCCGGAGAATTCAGACTTGCGAAGCGCACACGGACTTGCCTCGCGCACGGTCAGACAGCGCGATGAAGCCCCTGGGCGACTGCGCGCATGATCAGGTCCTGCGCGGCGGGCCAGTCGAACATGACCTGTGTATACGACAGACGCATCACGTGGTACCCCATGAGCCTCAGCTCGGCGTCATGCCGGATGTCTTCGGAGCGCTGCGCACCGACATGGTGTGACCCGTCGATCTGGATCACGAGTCGATCGCCGATCAATCCGTCGACGCGGTGGCCCGCGATCCAGATCTGCACCCGGATGGCGATGCCCAGCCACCGCAGGCGAACGCGGAGATAGGTCTCCAGTCCCGCATCCGCGAAGGGGGCGGCGTGGTCGAGGATCGTCCTAGCGGCCGGCTTCCACGAGTACCCCCGTAGCGCCTCGAGGGTGACCAGCGATCGGTTCAACGCTGACTCCCACGTCGCCAGCGCATGCTCGAACGGCTCGCACTCCGCCACGTACGCGAGCACATTCTCGATCGGGTCAACGAGCGCATCCGGATGCCGGGGGACGATCGGCTTCCCCCTATGCACCCGTGCCTCGAACGGAATCCGCACGGCCGCATTATGGGGAACCGCGAAGTGCGGCGCGCCTGTGGAGTCGTGCACCCAGAGGCCGAGGAGCCCCGCCTGCGTACGGCAGGTCAGAACCACGCCGAGCCGAGCAGCAGTCACCACCGTCTTCTCGGCATCCTTCGTCGCGAGCCAACCGCGCCGGGGTCGAGTGATGAGGCCGTCACGCACCGCCTTGTCGACGACCCTGCGTGAGAAGCCGCTCTCAGTAACGACCACGCTGCGCACCACACCACCGCGACCGGCGAGCAGACGGATCAGCGCGTCGACGGTTCTCATCCGCTCAGTCTCGGCATCGACGCTGCCGTCAGGGACGCTCGTGCACATCGTGCGCGGGATCGGTGGACACTGGGAAGGGACGCTGGCCTGTGCAGGAACAATGCGCTGTACCGTGACTGAGTCCGCGTGCGACTGCGAAGTCGGTTCTCGGGGATTTCGGACCTCGGAAGCGCACATCGACTTCGGAGGCGCACACAAGCAAGCAGCGGGCGGCTGTCGCACCCACCGCCTACCCTCGAAACATGGTCCGCTCC
>NZ_JASDCU010000002.1 GCF_030407765.1 Microbacterium sp. APC 3901 | reverse complement strand
CTCGGCCTGCTCGGTCTGGATGCGCAGCGAGGCTTCGACCGAGTTGTCCGTCGACACCACCGTGCGGTCGGCGTCGCGCAGCACGAGGAGCGAGTGCGCCTCGAGCGCGATCGTCGCACCGGGATCCAGCGTCGCGCCGTCCGCTCGTTCGCCGGCGGTGTCGATCATGACCTCCCATGCGCGGCCGTGCCGCTCGTCCGGAAGCGCGACCTCGACGGCATCCGTCCCGCTGTTGAAGTAGACGAGGAAGTTCTGGTCGGTGACGGGCCGCCCGCGCCGGTCCTTCTCGCGGATCCCCTGACCGTTGAGGAAGACCCCGATCGCGAGACCGAATCCCGAATCCCAGTCCTCCGGTTGCATTCGTCGACCATCCGGGCGCAGCCAGACGACGTCGGGTACGCGCTCGCCGTCTTCCGACCGCACCGGTCGGCCGTCGAAGAAGCGGCTCCGTCGGAACGTCGGATGGTCGCGGCGGAGCCGTGCCACTGCTGCGGTGAACTCCACGAGCGGCAGGTCGGCCGATTCCCAGTCCACCCAGGTGAGCTCGTTGTCCTGTGCGTAGCCGTTGTTGTTGCCGTCCTGGGTGCGGCCGAGCTCGTCGCCGTGCGCGATCATCGGCACACCCTGCGACAGCAGCAGAGTGGCGAGGAAGTTGCGCTGCTGCCGGGCGCGGATGCGGTTGATGCCCTCGTCGTCGGTGGGGCCCTCCGCGCCGTTGTTGTCGGAGCGGTTGTGGGATTCGCCGTCGGCGTTGTCCTCGCCGTTGGCATCGTTGTGCTTCTCGTCGTACGAGACGAGGTCGCGAAGCGTGAAGCCGTCGTGTGCGGTCACGAAGTTGATCGACGCCACAGGGCGACGACCGGAGTGCTCGTACAGGTCGGCCGAGCCGGTGAGACGCGAGGCGAACTCGCCGAGGGCCTGGGGCTCTCCGCGCCAGAAGTCGCGCACCGTGTCGCGGTACTTGCCGTTCCACTCCGTCCACTGCGGGGGGAAGTTGCCGACCTGGTATCCGCCCGGACCGACGTCCCATGGCTCCGCGATGAGCTTCACCTGCGAGACGATCGGATCCTGCTGCACGAGCTCGAAGAAGGCCGCGAGTCGGTCGACGTCGTAGAACTCGCGCGCGAGAGTCGAGGCGAGGTCGAAACGGAACCCGTCGACGTGCATCTCGGTGACCCAGTACCTCAGCGAGTCCATGATCAGCTGCAGCGCGTGCGGGTTGCCGGCGTTGAGGCTGTTTCCCGTGCCGGTGTAGTCGGTGTAGTAGCGGCGGTCTTCTTCGAGGCGGTAGTAGGCCTCGTTGTCGATGCCCCGCATCGAGAGCATGGGCCCCATGTGGTTGCCCTCGGCGGTGTGGTTGTAGACCACGTCGAGGATGACCTCGATGCCCGCCGCGTGGAGCGCGCGCACCATGGCCTTGAACTCCTGCACCTGCTGACCGTGCTGCCCGCTGGAGGAGTAGTCGTTGTGCGGCGCGAAGAAGGCGAGGGTGTTGTAGCCCCAGTAGTTCGTGAGGCCTTTCTCCTCGAGGGTCGAGTCGTAGACGAACTGGTGCACCGGCATCAGCTCGATCGCGGTGATGCCGAGGTGCACGAGATGCGCGATGACCGACGGGTGACCGATCGCCGCATACGTGCCGCGCAGCTCCTCGGGGACATCGGGGTGCAGTTGGGTGAGCCCCTTGACGTGCGCCTCGTAGATCACGGTCTGCGCATAGGGGATCTTGGGCAGGCGGTCGCCCGCCCATTCGAAGAACGGGTTCACGACCACGCCCTTCACCATCGTCGCGCCGGAGTCCTCGTCGTTGCGCGAATCGGGGTCGCCGAAGTCGTAGCCGAACAGGGGCTGCCCCCACTCCACCCGACCCGCGACCGACTTCGCGTAGGGGTCGAGCAGGAGCTTGTTCGGGTTGAATCGCTTGCCCTGGGCGGGGTCGTAGGCGCCGTGCACGCGGTATCCGTACAGCTGGCCCGGCTGCACGGAGGGCAGATAGCCGTGCCACACATAGGCGTCGACCTCTTCGAGCGGAACGCGCTCCTCATTGCCCTCGTCATCGAAGAGGCACAGCTCGACCTTCTCGGCGCCTTCGCTGAACAGGGCGAAGTTGGCGCCCTGCCCGTCGAAGGTCGCACCGAGCGGGTAGGGGGAACCGGGCCAGATCTCGCGGCTCACTGGGCGCGTCGCTTCGAGACGGCGCGATGCAGGACGGCCCGCACAGCGTCGTGGAAGTCGTGCACCTGAGCGATCTCGTCAGCGTGATGATAGGGATGGCCCACGTAGCAGACGAAGACCGGATGCACGTGCTCGACGTATCCGACCGGACCTTCGTGGAGCACGACGTATCGATCGAGGTCGACACGTTCGTAGAGGGGCTCGGCCGGGGTGGTGGCTGCCATGGGAGCCTGGCCGTCCGCGGGCTTGTGGTCATGCGCGGTATGGGTCGTCGCAGTCATGAGGGCTCCTGTTCTGTTGATGGGCTCCACGCTAAGAGATCCGAGTTCACAGGGGAATACCATTGCCTCCGCGGGGCGAACGCGCTATGTCGTGAGAGCAGACCGGGGCAGTGCAATCACCCCGCGGCCACCTGCGAGAATGGAAGCACCGTGCCGATCCCGAACCGAGGAGCTCCCGTGCAGTACATCTCCACCCGAGGCGGCATGCAGCCGCTGCCGTACTGCGAGACCCTGCTCGAAGGGCTCGCGCCCGACGGTGGACTGGCCGTGCCCGAGATCATGCCCACGGTCGACGGCGAGACGCTCGAGCGCTGGCGCGCCCTGACGTACCCGCAGCTCGCGACGGAGGTGCTGGGGCTCTTCGCCACGGACATCCCCAGGGCCGACCTCGCCCGCATGACCGAGGCCGCCTACGAGCCGTTCCCCGAGGAGGTCGTGCCGCTGCGCTCGATCGACGACGACCTCACTCTCGTGGGTCTCTCCGAAGGGCCGACGCTGGCCTTCAAGGACATGGCCATGCAGTTCCTCGGCCAGGTCGTCGAGTACGCGCTCGAGCGCAAGGGATCGGTCCTCAACATCCTCGGCGCGACCTCCGGAGACACCGGATCCGCCGCCGAGCACGCGCTTCGCGGCAAGGACCGCATCTCGGTCTTCATGCTGTCTCCGAAGGGACGCATGAGTGCGTTCCAGCGGGCGCAGATGTTCTCGCTCGATGACGGGAACATCCACAACATCGTGGTCGACGGCGTGTTCGACGACTGCCAGAACCTCGTCAAGTCGCTTGCGGGCGATCTCGAGTTCAAGCGCGCCCAGAACCTCGGCGCGGTCAACTCGATCAACCTCGCGCGCATCACCGCCCAGGTCGTCTACTACTTCTGGGCATGGCTGCGCGCGACGGACGCCGGGGGATGGACCGAGGTGTCCTTCACCGTGCCGTCCGGGAACTTCGGCAACATCCTCTCGGGCTTCTTCGCGAAGGAGATGGGCCTGCCGATCCGTCGCCTCGTGCTCGCAGCCAACGAGAACAACGTGCTCGACGAGTTCTTCCGCACCGGGGTCTACCGGCCCCGGAGCGCGGCCCAGACGCTCGCGACCTCGAGCCCGTCGATGGACATCTCGAAGGCCTCGAACCTCGAGCGCTTCATCTTCGAGCTCGTCGGGCGCGATGCCACCCGTGTGGTGAAGGCCTGGGAGGATCTCGACACCCAGGGCTTCTTCGACTTCACCGCCGATCTCGCGCGTTTCGTCGACGAGTTCGGCATCGTCAGCGGCACCTCGACGCACGCCGACCGGCTCGCGACGATCAAGGCGGTCTATGAGGCGACGGGCGACATCATCGACCCTCACACCGCCGACGGGGTCAAGGTCGCGCGCGAGAACATCGAACCGGGTGTGCCGATGCTCGTTCTCGAGACCGCGAAGCCGCAGAAGTTCGCCGAGACGATCCGCGAGGCGATCGGCGTCGAGCTCGAGTATTCGTCAGAGCTGCGCGCGATGCTCGATGCTCCTCAGCTCCGCACCGAGATGGCAGACGACGAGCAGGAGCTTCGCGCGTTCATCGAGGCGAAGGCCCTGAGCTGAGCCGTATCGGCTAGATCGGGGCGACTCACTCGGGGTCGCCGTGCAGCATCCACGGCACGCCGAACCGGTCGACGAGCATGCCGAAGGTTCCACCCCACGGGGGAGTGTCGAGCGGCATGGTGATCGCCGCGCCGTCGGACAGGGCATCCCACACCTGCTGTGTCTTCTCCTGCGAGTTTCCGCTGAGCGAGACCGAGAATCCCTGCGGCGGTTCGAACGGGATGCCGTCGGGGGTGTCTGAAGCCATCAGTACCAGGCCGTCCGGCGTCGTGAGCTGCGCGTGCATCACGAGGTCGTTCTGATCGGGGTTCTGCACCATGTCGGGGAACTCGCCGAACACGTTGATCTCGAGGTCACCGCCGAGGATCCCCTGATAGAACTCCATCGCCTGTCGTGCTTCGGTGCGGAACGAGAGGTACGGATTGAGCGTGGCCATGACTGCCCCCGGTGATGTCAGGCGGGGCCGCCGTCGGCCCTGCTGCGGCTCATTCTGCGCCGGGGGTCGGACATCCGCAAGAGCGTGTCCTCGCTCAGGTCGGGAGCGCTTTCACAGCAGCCGTCAGCACCTGAGGAACCGTCGGCACGCCTTCTGCCCGGAAGACCTCGGCCCCCGAGGCATCGCAGATGATGACCGTGGGTGTGAAGCGGATGTCGAGCGCCTCCGCGGCATCCGGCTCCGAGGCGACGTCGATCTCGGTGACGCTCGCATCGGGCAGGTAGCGCACCGCATCAGCCACGACCGCCCGGGTTCGAGAGCAGGCGCCGCAGAACGCGGACGTGACCAGCGTGAGTTCCATCGCTCTCCTCTCGGCTCTCGATGTGCAACCCCGTGCCGGTCCGCCGTGTTCCCGGCTGCGCTCGTCGAGAGTCACGTGCGGGGCGTCGTGGCCCGAGGATGCAGCAGGCCCGAGAGTGCACCGAGCACAGCTCCGACGAGGGTGTCGACGATCCGCTCCCACGCGACGTCCATCGAACCGATCTCGCCGGTCGCCGCACCCGTCAGCAGCAGCACGAGCGGCGTGATGAAGACCAGTGCGAGAGCGTAGTGGCGCACCACGACGAGCTCGATCGTGAACTGCAGGGCGCCCAGAAGCAGCGCCAGCCAGAGGCCCGACGGATGCAGCAGGGCGAGCAGCGCGTAGACCCCCGCGCCGACGACGGTGCCGAGCATGCGGTGCAGTCCGCGCTGCACCGCGGCGCGGCGGGCTGCCGCGACGCCGATCACCGCGACGGCCGATCCGACGATCCAGTACGTCCGCGTCGGGTCGATCACCAGCCCCAGCAGAACGCCGACGACGGCGACGAGTGCGACCCGGACCACCAGCATGCGCGAATCGGCCGTGAAGTCGGGCCCGGGTAGGAGCTCACGCAGCGGCCGGGCCGAGATCGAACGCGCACGGGGGAGCAGGAGCGGCGCCATCGCGATCAGATAGGAGAAGACACACCCGGCCGCGAGCGCGGCGATGTAGATCATCGGTGCGATCGGTGAACTGACGATCACGTGGGCCGAGAGGCCGAAGACCAGCACGAAGAAGAGGGGCCCCGGTGGACCGAGCCGGAAACCGAACGCCAGAGCCGCGCTGACGACCGCGACCACCACGACGCCGACGCTCACGAGCCAGGGGTTCGCGGAGGCAGCGACTCCGAGTGCGGCGCTGGCGATCAGACCCGCGGCGACGAAGGGCAGGATCCTCGCCCGATCGACCACAGGAGCGGTGCCGGCGAAGAGGACCGTGAATGCGCCCGACGCCGCGATGTAGCCGAGCGAGGGCTGACCGATCATGGTCATGACGGCGATCGGCACCGCGATGCCCAACGCTGCCTGGGTGGCGAGGTGCCAGCGCGGACCGCGCTTGGGTGCCAGGGCGAACAGGCTCATCCTTCCATTGTCTCGCGGCGTCGGCGCCCCGAGTGACGGCCGGAAGCCGATGATCAGCCCGGCGCTACGATGGCCGACGTGACAGAACCTCGACCGGGAATCGCCGAACGGCTCTCGCAGATGATCCAGCTCCCGACCGTATCGGCCGAGCTGGAGCAACACGGAGCCGAGCCGTTCGAAGCGTTCGTCGGACTGATCGCCGACCTCTATCCGCTCGTCCACGAGCACCTGACGCTCGAACGGCATACCGATTTCGGGTTGCTCTTCCACTGGTCGGGCCGAGATGCCGGGGCCGATGGGCCTGTCGTGCTGATGGCGCACTACGACGTGGTCCCGGTGGACGAGAGCGATGCGTGGACACATCCTCCGTTCGAGGGCGTCATCGCCGACGGGGTGGTGTACGGGCGTGGTGCCCTCGACGACAAGGGGCCGCTGATCGTCGTGCTCGAGGCGGTCGAGAATCTGCTCGCCGAGGGCTTCATGCCCGCACGAGACGTCTACCTCTCGTTCGGCGGCAACGAAGAGACGTTCGGCCGAGCGGCCGAGCAGATCGCACGGGTGCTTCGCGAGCGCGGCATCATCCCGTGGCTCGTGGTCGACGAAGGCGGCGCGGTGGTCGAGGCGCCTCTGCCTTTCGTTCCGGGGCGAGCGGCGATGATCGGCGTCGGCGAGAAGGGCGTCATGACGCTCACCCTCTCGGCGCGCGGCGAGGGGGGTCATGCATCGGCACCCCCCGCTCTCACCGCCGTCCGGCGCGTGGCGAGGGCCGTGGACAGGCTCGGTCCGCGGACGTTCCGACCTCGTCCTTCGAGGGCGATCGGGCGGATGCTGTCGGTGCTCGGCGCTCAGACCCCCGGCCCCGCACGTCACCTGCTGCGTCTGCTCGGCTCCGCCCCGCTGCTGACCGGCCGGCTGTTCGCCGCACTCGGGGGCGAGCCCGCAGCTCTCGTTCGAACGACGGTGGCTCCGACGATGCAGTCGGGGGGCACAGCGGCGAATGTTCTGCCCTCCCAGGCGTCGGCGACCGTGAATCTCCGCATCGCTCTGGGCGAGACGACCCAGCAGACCGTGCTGCGGGTGCGTCGGCGCATCCGGGATCCGCTCGTCACGGTCACCGTCGAGGAGGCGAGCGAGCCGTCGCCCGAGTCGGCGACCGACAACGCCCAGTTCGCGCTGCTCGCCGATGCGCTCGCGGTCTCGCATCCTGGAGTCCCCGCCGTGCCGTACGTGATGATGGCGGCGACGGACTCCCGTCACTTCCACCGCTTCGCGCCCGCCGTCTACCGCTTCGCGCCGCTCGACATGTCGAACGCGCAGCGGGCGTCGATCCATGGCGTGGATGAGAACGTCGAGATCGCTGCGCTCGAGCGAGGGGAGCGGTTCCATCGGGCTCTCCTCGAGAAGCTAGGGTGATCTCACCCCTTGACGGGCGTCTCGCCGCCCGACTCAGCCCTTTCACCGAGGAGCCGCGATGACGCGCACCCACACTCTGGGAACCCTCGCCACGGTCGTCGGCTTCCTCGCCTTCGTCGAGTTCACCAGCGGCGTGCTGCAGGGCTACTACACGCCCATGCTCACCGACATCGCGCGGCATCTGGGCATCCACGACGCCGACGTCAACTGGTTGGAGGGCACGCAGCTCATGCTGTCGGCGCTCGTCGTTCCGGCGTTCGCGAAGCTCGGCGACATGGTCGGTCACAAGCGGATGCTGCTGATCTCGACGGCGCTGACCGCCGCGGCGGCGCTCGTCCTGCCGTTCACGGACTCATTCCCCGTGTTCCTGATCGGCTGGACGCTGATGGGCTTCTACGTCGTGTGGCTGCCGCTCGAGATCGCGCTCATCTGGTCGCGCTCCCGTCGGATGGAGGGGCGATCGTCGATCACGGCGAAAGCCGCAGGGCTGCTCGTCGCGGCGCTCGAAGGCGGGGCGATCATCGGTGCTCTCGTCGGCGGTGCGCTGATCGACGTCCTGCCGCTGACGGTCGTGCTGCTCATCCCTGCGCTGCTCGTCGTCGTCTGCTTCTTCGTGATCCTGTTCGGGGTGCAGGAGTCGCCCGATCCGACCGGTGGTGTGTTCGACACGGTCGGCGTCGTGCTGATCTCGCTCGCCCTGATCTGCTTCACCGGTGGTCTGAGCCTGCTCCGCCTCGAGGGCGGGCTCGCCAACCCCTGGTCATGGGCGGTCGTCGTGCTCGGCATCCTGCTGGTCATCCCGTTCGTGCTCTGGGAACTGCGCTGCGACGACCCGCTCATCGACGTGCGCATGTTCCGCTCACCGGCCCTCGGGCCCGTGTTCCTCACCGCCGGACTCTTCGGGGTGAGCGTGCTGGGAGCCCAGGCCCCGCTGTCGACGTTCGCCCGCACCGATCCGGGTGTCTACGGCTATGGCCTCGGAACCACGGGCTTCGCGACATCGCTGATCATCGGGCTGTACCTGATCGCGATGATCGCGGGTGCACTGCTCTTCCCTCTCGTCGCTCGGGCACTGACTCCGCGGATCACCCTGATGGGCGCGTCTCTGCTCGTCGGCATCGGTTTCCTGCTGTTCCTGCCGTTCCATGATTCGTATCTGCAGGTGGTGACCAACATGGTCGTCGTCGGTCTCGGGTCCGGCGCTCTCGTGGCGGCGCTCCCCGCCGCGGCTGCGTCGGCGGCTCCCGCGACGCAGACGGGTGTTGCGACCGGGCTCACGAACTCGGTCAAGACGGTCGGCGGAGCGATCGCCTCGTGCATATTCGGGATCGCGCTGCTCAACGGCGTGAGCGGAGCTGTCGAAGGCACCGCAGGGTCGTTCGCCGGGTACGTCACGGTGTGGGTGGTCTGCGGTGTGACGGCCCTCGTCGCCGCCGCGATCCTGATCTTCGTTCCGAAAGAGGCCTTCACCGACCGGACGGATGTCGAGGCCGTCGCCACGCCGATCGTCTGACGTCAGCCGGGGTCGAGGTCGAGGATCCGGGCGATCTCGGGCCAGGCCTGCGCGCCGAGCGCTGCATCGGCGCGCGGTGTGCCGCCCCGAGCCATGTGCATGCCGCCGGCCGCGGGGGCCTCGCCGGGCAGGAGCAGACGATGCCCTGCATCCGGATGCTGGACGATCGTCGTGCTTCTGCCATGGGCACGTCGGCGCTGTGAGATCGCCGTCGTGAACGCGGCGCTCGGCCACACGCGGTCGTCGCCTCCGGCGATCAGCAGCAGATCGCCGGAGATCCGCTCGACAGGAATCGTCGCCGCCGCAGTGAGTGCCGGGTCGAGGGTCAGGCTCGTCGAGTACAGCGAGAGGTACTCCGGTGGATCGGTCATCGGAGCCCACGCCGGGTCGAACTCGACCGCCGGCAGCGGAGAACCTCCCAGAGTCCAGTGCGATGACCACCGACCCTCTGCCAGCCCCGACCAGACGACGGACGAGGGGGAGACGGCGATGGTCGCGTCGACCTCGACGGTGGTCGCGGTGACGAGGGCGGCCTCGGCGCCGAAAGACGTTCCGAAGATCGCCACGCGATCGTGGTCTCGTCGCAGCAGCTCGATCTGCTCGATGAACAGTTCTATCGGAACCTCCTGGGGCGCCGGTCGCTGGCCGATGCCGCCGAACCAGCGGATCGTGCGCACCCGGGCGCCACGACGGCTCAGGAGATCGGCGCGAGCGGATTCGAGGCGCCCACTCGAACCGGCGAGCAGCAGTACTGCCGTCCCGCAGGGACGCGCGGAGACGGCGTCGTAGATGTCGTCCGAGGCGAGGGGCGTGTGCATGTTTTCCGTAGTCCGTGGCCCGACGTCAGTCGCAGTCGAGACCGAAGGTGCGCTTGACCACGGGCTGCATGTCGCGGACGAGTCCGTCGATGCGCGTGTTCACGGTGTCGAAACAACCGATCATCGTCCAGGTCTGAGCGTCGGCCATGAGGTGCATCGTGTCATCTTCGCATCGTTCCACGCCGAGCAACGGAATCGTGGTCGCTGTATACCGCCATCCGACGCCGTTCCCATCGAGCCCGGGATGAGTCCCGGACGACCGGCATCCGCCTGGATCGCACCCTTTCTCGACACCCACACCCTCTTGCCGTAGTGCTTCTCCGACTCGGTGAAGTTGTGGTGGCAGTTGATGCGCTCCTGCTCGTCGACCGGGGCGCCGAGAAACTCCGACACCTGCCGTGCGACCCGGTCCATCATCTCCTCGCGGTTGAGCAGTGCGAAGTGCTGGGCCCATCGCAGCTCGCGGATGTACCGGGTGAACTCGGGAGTGCCTTCGACGAGGTACGCGAGGTCGGGGTCGGGCAGCTCGATCCACCACTGCTTCGCCAGCCGCTGCGCGACGGCGATGTGGTGACCGGCGATCCGGTTGCCGACGCCTCGAGAACCCGAGTGCAGGAAGAGCCACACGCGGTCGAGTTCGTCCACCGACACCTCGATGAAGTGGTTGCCAGAGCCGAGCGTTCCCAGCTGCAGTCGCCAGTTCCTGGCGTACTTCTCAGGGTCGAACTCGCTTTGCTCAGCGGGAGTCAAGCGGAATCGCGCGGGGGGTTGTGCATGAACTCGACGCGGATGCCGTCGGCATCCTCGACGAAGGAGGCATAGTAGCGGTCGGTGTACCGCGGGTACTCCTTCGGGTCTCGGACGGCCGTCCATCCTGCATCGAGCGCCACTGCATGCAGGCGATCCACCCCATCGCGCGAGGGCATGGCGAACGCGATGTGCTGCCAGCCGACCCGGCCGTGGCGGTGAGGGCCGGAGTCCTCATCCCATGCGTACAGGATGATCTCTGTCTCGTCGCCGTTGTTCCATGAGATGGAATGGTCGTCTTCGCCGCCGCTCACGTAGCCGAGCGCCATGAGCACGGGGTGGAACTGGGCTCTGCCCCGTTCGAGGTCGTCGACGGTGATCCCCAGATGATCCAGAAGTGCCATGCGTTCAGTCTTCCAGTCGAGGCACGCGCTGCACTAGTGCGGCGCGTGGTACTCGGCTTCGCCGCGCTTCCAGTAGCCCTTGACCACGGCGTTCGCGGCGTCGATGCCCCAGCGGTCCAGCAACGCACGCCCCGGTTTGACGATCGACTGTTCGGCCGCGATGAACACGAACGTGTCGTCGCCGATCGCCTCTTCCGCCGCCAGGTCGTCGAGGAACGCGATGAGCGCGGAGCCCGAGGGAGCATCGCCGCGACGCAGCCACTCGACGTCGACAGGGGCTTCGATGTCGATCTCGCGCCCCGCCGACACCGTCTCGATGACGATCCGGGCGGGAGTGCCCGCGGGGATGAGCGCCGCGAAGCGCCGGATCGCGGGGATGGCCGTCTCGTCTCCGACGAGCAGCCAGGAGTCGGGGCTGCCGTTCAGCACGGCCGACCCGCGCGGCCCGCCCACGCCGATGGATGACCCGAGTGGCGCAGTCGCCGCCCAGGGCGCCGCGACACCCGAGTCGCCATGCACGGCGAACTCGACGTCGAGCCAGTCCTCGCCCCAAGCGAGAGGTGTGTACTCGCGACTCGGCGCAGCCCGCATCTCCTCGACCGATCCCACCGGGCCGGAAGGAAAGAACAGGCGCATGTGGTCGTCGGAGCCCGGGGAGTCGAAGCCCTCGAGATCGCTGCCCCTGAGGCGCACGCGCACGTAGTCGGGTGCCAGCCATTCTCGGGCGCCCAGTGTCACGGTGCGGAAGCGCAGATCGAGGCCTCGGCGCTCGATGAAGAAGCCGGATTTCGTATCGCTCATAAAGTAAGGCTAACCTATCTTCAGGGCGGGGTTAGGGGAACCTAAGTCCGCCTGTCCTGCGCCGATCGCGCGCACCAATCACCGCAGAACAGGAGTCTCTCCATGTCCATGCCCAGAATCCTCAGCGCCACGAGCGTCGGTCTCGTCGGTCTCCTCGCCCTCGCCGGCTGTGCCTCGGGAGCCGAAGCCGAGCCGGCCGAGACCACGCCTGCCGCCGACTCGGTCACGATCGAGGACAACACCGGATCGCACGAGATCGCCACTCCTCCCGCCTCCGTCGTCGCACTGGACAACCGGACCTTCCAGACCCTCTCCGACTGGGGTGTCGAGCTCTCCGCCGGCGCGGTCGCGCTCATGCCCGACACCGTGTCGTACCTCGACGACGACTCGATCGTCGACATCGGCCTGCACAGCGAGCCCGACCTCGAGGCGATCGTCGCCGTCGAACCCGACCTCATCATCAGCGGACAGCGCTTCACTCAGCACAACGAGGCCATCGCCGAGCTCGTGCCCGACGCCACGATCATCGATCTCGAGCCTCGGGAGGGCGAGCCCTTCGACGAGGAACTCAAGCGACAGGTGACCGTGCTCGGCGAGATCTTCGGCAAGCAGGATGACGCGCAGGCACTGGTCGACGACTTCGACGCGGCGGTCGAGCGGGCGAAGGCAGCCTACGACGACGCCGACACCGTCATGGCCGTGAACACCTCGGGCGGCGAGATCGGCTATCTCGCCCCGACCGTGGGTCGCTCGCTCGGGCCGATCTACGACATCCTCGGGCTGACCCCGGCACTCGAGGTCGACGACGCGTCCGACGACCACCAGGGAGATGACATCTCGGTCGAGGCGATCGCCGCCTCGAACCCCGACTGGCTCCTCGTGCTCGACCGCGACGCCGTCTTCGCCGCGGAGACCCCCGACTACGTGCAGGCGTCCGAGATCCTCGAGAACTCCGAGGCACTCGCCGACGTCACGGCCGTCGCTGACGAGCAGATCGTCTACATGCCCACCGACACGTACCTGAACGAGGGCATCCAGACGTACACGACGTTCCTGAACGACTTCGCCGACGCCCTCGAGGCCGCACAGAAGTAGGTCGCTCAGCGGCATCCGCTCGAGGGCGGATGCCGCTGGTCGGCGTCTCACGATGACCCGCACCGCGTTCTCCACCGAGCCGCCCCGGTATGCCGGGCGGCTCTTCGACGTCAAGCTCCTCGTCGGCATCCTCGTCGTCGTCGCCCTTCTCGTCGTGTCCCTCTTCACCGGGGTCTACGACATCGCCGGGGCCGCTGACGGTGCCGAGATGTTCCAGATCACTCGCGTCCCGCGCACGATAGCCCTCGTCCTCGCGGGCGCGGCGATGGCGATGGCCGGACTGGTGATGCAGCTGCTCACCCAGAACCGCTTCGTCGAACCCACGACCACCGGCACCACCGAATGGGCAGGACTCGGTCTGCTCACCGTGATGGTGCTCGTTCCGAACCCCTCGATCCCGCTGAGGATGGCAGGCGCGGTCATCGCGGCCTTCATCGGCACCATGGTGTTCTTCGCCTTCCTGCGGCGAGTCTCGCTGAAGTCGTCTCTCATCGTCCCGATCGTCGGCATCATGCTGGGTGCCGTCGTCGGGTCGGTGTCGACCTACTTCGCGCTCGCGACCGACTCGCTGCAGGCTCTCGGGGTCTGGTTCGCAGGCAGCTTCACGTCGGTGCTCCGCGGACAGTACGAGATGCTCTGGATCGTCGCGATCGTCGGAGTCGTCGTCTTCATCGTCGCAGACCGTCTCACGATCGCCGGGCTGGGGGAGGAGATCGCGACGAACGTCGGGGTCGACTACAACCGGGTGATCCTGCTCGGAACCGCGCTCATCGCCGTCACGACGGGCGTCGTCACGGTGGTCGTCGGCAACCTTCCTTTCCTCGGGCTGATCGTGCCCAACGTCGTCTCGATGATCCGCGGCGACGATCTGCGCAGCAACCTGCCCTGGGTCTGCCTGCTCGGCATCGCGATCGTCACCGTCTGCGACATCATCGGACGGACGATCATCATGCCGTTCGAGGTGCCGGTGTCGCTGATCCTCGGCGTCGTCGGCGCGATCGTCTTCATCCTGCTCCTGCTGAGGCAGCGTCGTCGTGGCTAGCGCGACAGCGGTCGGCACCCGCACCTCGGGATCCTTCACGACGCCGCGCGCGCGGCGGCGGTACGTCATCGTGCTCGGCGTCCTGCTCGTGCTCTCGGTGGCCTTCGCCTTCGCTCTGCTCGCGTGGGAGAACCCGATGCCGATCGGATCGCCCGGATTCTGGCGCATCGCGAAACTCCGGGTGACGAACGTGACCGTGATGGCCGTGGTCGCGGTGGCGCAGGCGATCGCGACCGTGAGCTTTCAGACGGTCACCAACAACCGCATCATCACGCCGTCGATCATGGGATTCGAGTCGCTCTATCGCGTCGTGCAGACGACCACGGTGTACCTCTCCGGCGTCGCCGGTCTCGTGGCGATCCAGGGCGTCTGGCAGTTCGGCCTGCAGGTGGTCATCATGGTGGGGCTCGCGATGGCGCTGTACGGATGGCTGCTGTCGGGACGATACGGCAATCTGCAGATCATGCTGCTCATCGGGATCATCGTCGGCGGTGGCCTCGGGGCGATCTCCACCTTCATGCAGCGGCTGCTCACGCCCAGCGAGTTCGACGTGCTCGCGGCGCGACTGTTCGGCAACGTCTCCAATGCCGATGCGTCGTACCTGCCTCTGGCGATCCCTCTGTGCGTCGCGGCCTCGGCGCTGCTCTGGATGAGGTCCAGGAGGCTGAACCTGCTCGCGCTCGGCCCTGACGTGTCACGCTCGCTCGGGCTCGACCACAAGCGCGAGCTCTACATTGTGCTCTTCCTCGTCGCCGTCCTGATGGCGACGTCGACCGCACTCGTGGGGCCGATGACGTTCCTCGGCTTCCTCGTCGCGACCCTCGCCTACCAGTTCGCCGACACGTACGATCATCGGCTCATCTTCCCCGTGGCGGTGCTCACCGCCTTCACGATCCTCGCGGGGGCGTACTTCGTGATGAAGAACGTCTTCTACGCGCAGGGCATGGTGTCGATCCTCATCGAGCTCGTCGGCGGAACCGTCTTCCTCATCGTCATCCTCAGAAAGGGCAGGCTGTGATCACACTCGACGGCGTACGCCGCGACTACAGCGACGAGGTCGCGATCGGCCCCGTGGACCTCGAGATCCCCGCCGGCGGCATAACCGCGCTGATCGGCCCCAACGGCGCGGGCAAGTCGACGCTGCTGACCATGATCGGACGCCTCGGCGGCATGGACGCAGGGGCGATCGAGATCGCCGGATACGACGTCGCGACGACGAAATCGAAGGACCTCGCGAAGATCGTCTCGGTGCTCCGCCAGGAGAACCACTTCGTGACGCGTCTCACGGTGCGCCAGCTCGTCGGATTCGGGCGCTTCCCGCATTCGCAGGGCCGGTTGACCCGCGACGACGAGGAGATCATCAGCAGAGCGATCGACTTCCTCGACCTCGGCGACCTGGAGGGGCGCTATCTCGACGAGCTCTCCGGAGGCCAGCGACAGCGGGCCTACGTCGCGATGGTGCTGGCGCAGGACACCGCGTTCGTGCTGCTCGACGAGCCACTCAACAACCTCGACATGAAGCATGCCGTGCAGATGATGAAGCACCTGCGTCGGGCGGCTGAAGAACTCGGGCGGACGATCGTCATCGTGCTGCACGACATCAATTTCGCGGGGCATTATGCCGACCACATCTGCGCCATGAAAGACGGTGAGGTCGTGGAGTTCGGTCGACCCTCCGAGATCATGACCGGTGAGGTGCTCACCCGGGTGTTCGACACCTCGGTGCAGGTGGTCGAGGGCCCCTCCGGTCCTCTGGCCGTGTACTACTGACGGCTCTCAGAGCTCGACGCCGTGGTCCTCGTCGTTGACGCCGGCGTTGCGGCCGCGGCGGGATTCGTAGCCGATGAACCAGCCGAGCCAGACGATCGCGGCCAGCAGGATGCCGAGCCAGACGTTCTGGAAGATCAGGCCGATCACGACGCCGAGGATGAGAAGCCCTGCGGTGACGGAGAAGCGGAGCACGTTGCGCGACATGGGCTCAGCCTAGGGGCGATCCCCCCGGCGGGGGAGGTCAGCGACTGCGGTGGTCTTCAGGGGAGAGTCGTGGACCTCGTCGGGGCTCGCTCACTCCGCTCGCGAAGATGAGGCGGATCACACGCTGGCGGTGACCGGCCCAGGGGGCGAGCAGCTCGAGCATCCCGTCGTCGTCGGTGCGATGCCCGGTGAGCGCGTACCCGACCTCATGGGCCAGGTGGTAGTCGCCGACGCTCACTGCGTCCGGATCGCCGAGTGCCCGGATGCGGGTCTCGGCCGAGGTCCACACACCGATGCCGGGAAAGCTCGTCAGCACGCGGTCACGCTCTTCGCCGGTGGATGCGGCCAGAAGCGCACGGGAGATGCTGTCGGCCCGCTCGGCGACTCGCACGACGGTCTTCGACTGCGGCGGCTGCACCGACACTTGATGCCAGTCCCAGGAGGGGATGCGATGCCACTGCGCCGCGGTCGGGGCGGAGTACATCGGCCGCGGGGTCGGACCGGGAGCCCGCTCGCCGAACTTGGTGACGAGCAGCCTCCACGCGCGGAAGGCCTCGAGGCCCGTCACCTTCTGCTCGATGACGGCGCACGCGAGGGCGTCGAAGACCACACCGGTGCGAGCCAGGCGGATGCCGGGCGAACGACGGGCGACCTCGGAGATCAGTGGATGGTGCGAGGGATCGAAGCCCGAAGCGTCGTCACGGGCGCCGCACAGGTCGGGCACGGTGTCGAGCGCGTGCTCAGCGCCGCCGCCCCACGCGGTGGCCCTGATCTCTCCGCTCTGTGCGCGCAGCGCCAGTGTCGCTGCGCCGAGCGGAGTCCGAAGGGTGCGCCAGATCACCGGGCCGTCGAACATCATGGTCGGGTCGCCGGGGCCACGCCTCAGCATGCCGACCGTCGAGCGCAGATCCACGGGTGCCGCGGGCCGATAGACAGTCTCGCGGGGTGCGCCGGAGAGAGCCGCGTCGGCGGCTCCGGCATCCGCGGTCAGGGTCATGCGCCCCACCATACGTGGCGGGCCTGACACTCGGGTCAGAAGCGGTCGGGAGAGGGGGTGCCGTGGCCGTAGCGGATGACGACGTCGGCGTGGCGGTCGAAGCGGTAGCCGATGCCGCGCACGGTGCGGACGATGTCCTCATAGCGACCGAGCTTCGCGCGCAGACGCCGTACGTGCACGTCGATCGTGCGCTCGCCGGGGGTCTCGTCGTCCTGCGCCTGCCACAGCGCCGAGACGAGCTCGCTGCGCTCGATCGTGCGACCCTCGCGGAGCACGAGGTACTGCAGCAGCTCGAACTCCTTGTAGGTGAACGCCGCGGACTCTCCGTCGATCAGCACGCGCTTGCGAGAGATGTCGACGACGACGCCGCCCTCCTCGTCGGTGGTCTCCTCTTCTGCGGCGGCCTTGGTGCGGGCGATCGCACCGGGCTCGTGCAGTGCGAGACGCACGACGTCGAGGTCGCGGCCCCCTGAACCATGAGGAGCGAGCGCGACGGTCGCGTGCGTCTCGGCGCCGGGTGCGAGCTCGGCGAGAGTGCGGCGCAGGGCGTCGACCAGGAGGGGGAGGCTGACTCCGGCTTCGGCTGCCTTGATCTCGTCGAGACCGACGTAGAGGGCGAAGCCGCGGGGCGAGCGGACGGCGGGGAGATCGGCGTCGAGCGGGGCGGTCGCGGGTGCCGAGGCGGTGGTGCGGACGGCTGCGGTGGCGGTGGGACGCTCGAGAAGTGCGGTGTTCGACATGATGATGAAGTCCTCAGGACGTGAGCCGGGAAGAGGCTCTGATGCGTTGCATGAATGACCGGGCGAGCCGGAAGAGCGAGCAAAGGGTGGATGCTCGATGACCCATACCTCGCAGATCGCGAGAAGTCAGGTCAGACGGAGTGGCTGTTCGTTCAGCGACACATTCGGCAACACATGCCAACGCGACCGGGCATCATCATCCCGGCAGTCCTGTTCGCCTCCTGGGCGGACAAAGGGCTTGCGTTGGTAGTCATGGGGGGATTATGTCGGAAGAAGTCCGCGCGTGTCAAAACGGCCGACCGTGGTGGGGGCGGGCGTAACGTGGTGAGGGTGACCATTTCGACGCTCGCATCCGGTTTCATCCTCACCGACGAGAAGGACGCATCACGGTACACGCTGACGCGCGACGGGCAGCTCGTGAGCGTGCTCGACTACCGCGACGACGGACGCACGATGGCTCTGACGAGAGCCTTCACGATCCCCACTTTCCGCGGCCACGGCTACGCGGGGACTGTCGTGGAGGGCGCTGTCGCCGACATCGCGGCGCGCGGAGACCGCAAGGTCGACGCGGTGTGCTGGTATGTCGCCGACTGGTTCGAGGCGCACCCTGAGCACGCGGCTCTGCTGCGCTCGCGCTGACGCATCGTCGTGTGACGCTGTGTTACCCGGTGGCGCCCTGACAGGATGAGGTCATGAAACTCGCAGAGGCACTCACGGCCCGCGCAGATCTGCAGCGTCGCATAGAGCAGCTGCGTGCGCGCATCACGGCGAACGCCAGGTACCAGGAGGGCGAGGAGCCCGCGGAGGATGCTGCCGCCCTGATCCTCCAGGCGGATGCCGATCTGCTTCTGCTCCGCGACCTCATCCGGCGGATCAACGCGACGAACTCGCGTCTGGATCTGGGGACTGACGGCACCATGACCGATGCCCTCGCCGCCCGCGACGTGCTCCGGCTGCAGCACTCGCTGCTCGCGGACGCCGCCGCGGCGGCATCTGGGGCGAACGACCAGTTCCTGCGTCAGATGCGGTCGGAGCTGCGTCAGATCTCCGCGCTTCCCGTCGCCGAGCTGCGCTCGCGCGCGGATACGGTCGCGCAGGAGCTGCGCGAACTCGACAATCGGATCCAGCAGGCGAACTGGCTCCACGATCTGGAGGAGTAGAGCGGAAGTCGGTAGTCACGACGAGGCGGGCACACCCCCAGCCGGAGGGGCAATTCCGGCTCATGTCGGGCGGAGGGCAGCCCTGATTCGCATCGCGCAGCCCTGCACGCCGCACATGTGATCGCGCATCGCGCATCTCGCATCACCACGTGTCGATCATCGTGACGAGGGTGGGTCAGGGGACCTTCCGCGTACGATCCCACAGCCTCATCTCGGGTAATATGGATGCTCTGCTCAGCCCCGTCGGCTGAGGTGGTCAGGCGCTGACGCGCGCTGGTCCGAGGCTCGAAACCTCCGGCATCGTCCCCGACACCGGAGGTTCTTCCATGTCATCGTCCCTGCGCGCCCGCCCCCAGACCCGGTGGTGGGCGCTCGTCGTCATCTCTCTCACGCAGCTGATCGTCGTTCTCGACGGAACCATCGTCAGCACCGCCCTGCCGCAAGCCCAGGCGTCTCTCGGCATGAGCGACGGCCAGCGTCAGTGGGTCGTCACGGCCTACGCCCTGGCCTTCGGCGCACTGCTTCTGCTCGGTGGTCGGATCGCCGATTACGTCGGCCGCAAACGCGTCTTCATGATCGGGATGGTGGGCTTCGGCGCCGCATCCCTCTATGGCGGCCTCGCGCAGTCGGGGTGGGAGCTGATCCTCGCCCGCGGCCTGCAGGGCGTCTTCGCCGCCCTTCTCGCTCCGGCGGCTCTCGCGCTGCTCACCGTGACCTTCCCTTCGGGGCGCGAGCGCAACACGGCGTTCGCGGTCTTCGGGACCGTGGCGGGAACCGGCGCTGCCGTAGGCCTGTTGCTGGGCGGATTCCTCACCGAGTTCACCGACTGGCGCTGGTGCCTGCTGGTCAACCTGTTCTTCGTCGCCATCGGCCTCGTCGGCGGAGCGCTGTTCCTCACCGAGAGCAAGGCGGAGGGCGACAATCGATACGACGTCTGGGGTGCGATCACCGTGACCCTCGGTCTCGGATCCCTCGTCTACGGCTTCAGCCTCGCCGAGAACGGCTGGGGCGATCCGCTGACCATCGCGTTCCTCGTTCTCGGTGTCGTTCTGCTCGCTGTGTTCGTGCGGGTCGAGAGTCGCGTCTCGCAGCCGCTTCTTCCGCTGCGTGTGGTGGCCGACCGGGTCAGGGGCGGTGCCTTCCTGATCCAGGGGGTAGCCGGCGCGATCATGATCGGCGCCACCCTCTATCTGACCTTCCACCTCCAGTTCGTGCTCGGCATGGGCGCACTCCAGGCAGGAGCGGCGACCCTTCCGCTCCCGATCGCGACGATGATCATCGCTCCCATCGCGACGAAGCTCCTCACGGTGATCGGGCCACGTCCGATGATGATCGTCGGGCCGCTCATCGCGGCAGCCGGTCTGTTCCTCCTCTCCGGGATCACCCCCGATGGGGCGTACCTCGCGCAGATCGCACCGGCGCTCGTGCTCCTCGGCATCGGCATGGGCTTCGTGTTCATCCCGCTGCAGAACCTGGCGCTCACCGGAGTCGCACCGCACGACGCGGGCATCGCATCGGCCGTCGCCAACTCGGCCATGCAGATCGGCGGATCCATCGGACTCTCCGTGTTCACGGCCGTGTACGCAGCGTCGGTGGGCGGGCATGCGCAGACCGAGCTCTCCCCGTCGCAGCTGACCGACGCCTACGGATGGGTCTTCATCGTCGCGTCGATCCTGATGGTCGTCGCTGCCGTGATCGCCGCAGTCATGGTGCGCGGCACGAGGGACGAGCTCATGCCGTCGCAGCCGGGGCTCGCCGTCGGCGCGCACTGAGACGTCCGCGGCATCCGTTCCGCTCTGATTCTCCTCATTCCGGGGGTCAGGAACGGATGCCGCGGCACGCCTGGAGCCGAATGTCGGTGGGGGTTCGTAGCGTGTGAGTATGCGAATCCTGCACACCTCCGACTGGCACATCGGCCGCTCCTTCCATGGCAACTCGACCATGGACGCGCTGGCCGAGGTGCTCGGAGCGCTCACGGTGCAGGTTCGGGAGAATGCGGTCGACGTCGTCATCGTCGCGGGTGACGTCTTCGATTCGGCGACGCCGGCCGGCCCCGCATACACGCTCCTCGGCGACGTGCTCGTCGCGCTGCATGAGACGGGCGCCCGCGTGATCGTCACGAGCGGCAACCACGACTCCGCCGCTCGTCTCGGCTTCCAGGCGCGGCTGCTCCGCGACGGCATCCACGTGCTGACCGATCCTCTCGCGATCGGCACGCCGGTCACGCTGAGCGACGCCGATGGCCCTGTGCACTTCTACGGCATCCCGTACCTCGAGCCGGCCATCGTGAGACAGCACTGGATCGGAGCTGATCTGCGCACGCAGGCGCAGACGCTCGCGCATGCGATGGATCTCGTCCGCGTGGGTATGCAGGCGAACCCGGGGCGATCCGTCGCGATCGCGCACTGCTTCTCCGCGGGCGTCGACGCCACGGTCGGGCTCGAGCGCGAGGTGCGACAGGGGGGTCTCGACGTCGTTCCGCTCTCTGTCTTCGACGGCCCGGACTATGTCGCCCTCGGGCACATCCACGGGCGCCAGCAGATCAGCGAGCGCGTGCGCTATTCGGGTGCTCCACTCCACTACAGCTTCGGCGAGCAGAGCAAGCCGCGCGGCTCGTGGCTGGTCGACCTCGATGCCACAGGCCTGTCCGCGGTCGAGTGGCTCGATCTGCCCGTCCCGCGTCGCCTGGTGACCCTCACGGGTACCCTCGACGAGATCCTGTCTTCCGAGAACATCGCGGCGCACGCCGACGACTGGGTCTGCGCGGTGTACACCGACGCGCTCGCCCAGACCGAGCCGATGCGTCGCCTCCGCGAGCGGTATCCGCACTGTGCGATGGTGCAGCACCAGCCGGCTGAGACATCCGCGGAGGGCGAGCGCTCCTATGTCGATCGGCTGCGCGGTGCCGTCAGCGATCCCGAGCGCATCGAGGCCTTCCTCGAGCACGTCCGCGCAGGCCATGGTGCGACCGAGCGAGAGGGCGAGCTCATCCGCGAGGTCCTCGACGACCGCGTCCGCGCCGAAGCCCTCATCTGATCCGGTGGAGACTCGATACAGTCCGGTGGCGACCCGATCCAGTCCGGCGATGCGTCACCGCGATCATGCTCCGAGAGTGAAGAAGGTGCTCTGATGCAGCTGCACCGACTGGAGGTCGAAGGATTCGGTCCGTTCCGCGAGCGGCAGACCGTCGACTTCGATGCGTTCGCCGACGACGGGATCTTCCTGATCGCCGGGCGCACAGGTGCCGGCAAGTCCAGCATCCTCGACGCCGTCTGCTTCGGGCTCTACGGCGGGGTCCCGCGGTACGAGGGCGGCGAGAAGCGGCTTCGCAGCGATCACTGCGAGCCCGACGACGTCACCGAGGTCGTGGTGGAGTTCAGCACTCCGGCAGGTCGATACCGTGTCAGGCGTTCGCCTGAGTACGAGCGCCCCAAGAAGCGCGGCGGGGGCCTGACGGTGCAACCCGCAGCGGTGCAGCTCCACACGATGGTCGGCGGCGAATGGATCGGTCTCGCCGCGAAGGAGCGCGAGGCCGCCTACGAGCTCGACGAGATCCTGCAGCTCAGTCGCGAGCAGTTCCTGCAGGTCATCCTGCTCGCGCAGAATCGATTCTCGGAGTTCCTGCTGGCGGGTAGCAAAGAGAGACAGTCGCTGCTGCGGCGGCTGTTCGGCACGGAACGGTTCGAAGACGTGCAGGCGCGGTTCGATGAACGCCGCAAGGCGGCCGAACAGGCTCTCGGGGCACGCCTCGCAACGGTGTCTGCCCGCCTCGACGAAGGCGAGCGGCTCGTCAGTAACGCCGACCTCGGCCACGACAGCGAGGCGCAGGAGGAAGACAGGGGGGACGCCGAGACGGAGTCTGTCGCGGCGACCACCGAGGAGCGCCTCGACGGTCTGCGCCGTGCGAAGGCTCGCGCCGATTACCGCGCGGACCGTCGAGCGGCCGAGCGCCTCGAGGCGGAGAAGCAGTCGGATGCCGCAGACGCCGCGCTCGCGATCGCGCGGGAGGAGCAGCGGGCGCAGGTCGAGCGGGATCGGGCCCGAGTAGCGCTCGCACGCCTCGAGGCCGACGAGCCGCACATCGCCGCCGCGCGCAGCGAGCTGCAGGACGCCAGAGCCGCGGAGCTGCTGCGTAGCCCGATCGCGACCGCGGTGACGGCGGCGGCGGCGTTCGAGGCGGCCGTCGCGGCCGAGGAGCGAGCAAGGGCGGCCTGGGAGGCGCACGACATCGTCGCGGACGATCTCGCGGTATGGGCTGCCGACCGCACGGCGCAGATCGGTGCATGGCAGCGGGCGGCGGAGCTGGAGCGCTCCGCGTCAGCGCTCGATGCCGAGCTCGCAGCGGCCGCCGATGCTGTCGCGGCGGCGACCGCGCGCATCGAAGCGACGGAGGCCGATCGTGTCGCCCTCCCCGCACAGCTCGACGAACTCACACTCGCGCGCGACGCGGCGAGGCAACTCGCCGATCGCGCCGGAGACCTGGCCGCAGCTCGGGATGCTGCTGCCGTGCGGCGTGCAGCAGCGCTCGAGGCAGTCCGCCTTCGAGCCTCCCATGCCGACGCCGAGCGGGAGCTCGCTGACGCGAGTGCGGCGCTCGCTGCTGCCCAGACCGCGCTCGCCGAACTCAGGCAGCGTCGACTCGACGGATTCGCGGGGGAGTTGGCGACGTCGCTGCATGAGGGCGAGGCGTGCCCGGTATGCGGGTCGCACGAGCACCCGGCTCCCGCCGTGCATGCCGATCCCGTCTCTGCGGACGACGTCGACGAGGCCGAAGCCGCGCGGGACGCCATCGCGCAGCGCGAGCGAGATGCGGCGGCGCTGACATCGGCACTGCGTGCCGACCTGGCCGCGGCGACCACCCGCGCAGACGGCCGAGACGCAGACGAGGCCAGCGCAGAGCTCGACGCAGCGACAGCGGCACACGCACAGAGCGCGGCTGCATACGAGCAGCAGATCGCGCTGGAGCAGCAGCGTGAGGAACTACTCGAGCGCATCCGCCGTCTCGACGGCGACCGCGAACGTGATTCCGCGGCGCTGGCTGCGGCGCACGAAGCGCACTCGCTCGTGGCGCAACGCGTCGCCGACACGCGGGAGGCGATCGCCGAGGCGAGAGGATCCTACGAGTCCGTGGCCGAGAGGCTCACGGTGATGCGCGTAGAGGTCCAGGCCGCTCTCGCGCTCGTCGAGGCTGTCGCTGAACGGACGCGCAGGGCCGAGGCGGAGACTGTTGCGACGGCCGAACAGGACGCGGCGCTGGACGCATCGGAGTTCGACGGCGTCGCTGCGGTCGAGCTGGCACTCCGCACCGCCGCCGCGCAGGCGGCTCTCGAGAGCCGCGTCAGCCAGCACTCCGTGCAGCGAGAGAAGGAGCGCGCGATCCTTCTCGACCTCGAGCTCCGCACGCTCCCGGAGGAGACGATCGACCTCGGTCCTGCCGAGCAGGTGTCCCTCGCCGCGCGGCAGCGTTGGTCGGCCGCGGTCGACGAGGCGGGACGGGCGGCGGGCGTGTCGGAGCAGCTCGGTGCGGTCATCGACGCCGCGGCATCCGAGCACGCCCGCATCGCAGACGAGGCGGCCGATTACGAGGTGCTGCGAGGACTTGCCGACACCATCGCCGGGCGCGGGGCGAACGCCCGCAAGATGACGCTCGAGACATTCGTCCTCGCCGCCGAACTCGAAGAGATCGTCGACGCGGCGAACCGCAGACTCAGTGACATGTCGACCGGGCGCTATCAGCTGCGCCACTCGGATGCGCTCGCCGCCCGCGGGGCTGCATCAGGGCTCGGCATCGTCGTGTTCGACGCGTTCACAGGCCAGACCCGCCCCGCGCAGTCGCTGTCGGGAGGCGAGACCTTCCTGAGCTCCCTCGCACTCGCTCTCGGACTCGCCGAAGTGGTCACCGCACGAGCCGGCGGCATCCGTCTCGACACCCTGTTCATCGATGAAGGGTTCGGCTCGCTCGACGGCGACACGCTCGATGTCGCGATGCGCACGCTCGACGAACTGCGCCAAGGCGGTCGCACCGTCGGCGTCATCAGCCATGTCGAGGCGATGCAGGAGCAGATCCCCGCGCAACTCCGTGTGCGTGCGACGTCGAGCGGCCCGAGCGTGATCGAGACGCGCTGAGACTCGGCGCGCCCCTCACCGGAGAGAGCGGAGTTCAGCGGACGCCCGTTGGTCAGACGCCGTACTCCCGGCGGATCACGTCACGCAGCTGAACGCTGCACCGCGCGATCGCCTCGCGGAAGTCGAGGAGCGCGCCGTCCTCAGCTCGGTCGGAGATCGCACGGAACGCACGGATCGGCACTCCGAACTGCTCGGCGACCCAGATGTACGCATAGGTCTCCATGTCGACCAGACCCGCGCCGGAAGGGCGGATGACGGCAGTGATGCCGGCATCGCCGACGAAGCTGTCGCCGGTCGCGATCAGCACGCCCTCGCGGCCGGTCGACACCCGCGCGGGCAGTGACACGTGCTGACCTGCGACACCGTCGAGGTCGAACACATCGTGCTGCAGCGCACTGCCGATCTCGTGCACCGTCGCTTCGAGGTCAGGGTCGATGCCTCCGGCGGTACCGACGACGACCACCTCGGTGTACTCCTTGGCATCGAGCGCGCGGGTGAGGCCGTACACGGCCTGCATCTTGCCCTCGCCGGTGACGAGCTGGTCGAATCCCTCGAGCTCCTCTGGGAACGCTGCGAGTTCGGAGGCCATGGCTGCGACGAGAAGTTTCACTCCGCCATCCTGCCAGGTCGGCCGGTCGTCGCGAAGTCCCGCGCACGCGGCCGATGTCATCTCGATGTAACACTGGGGGAGGATACTGGGGTCGGGCAGACCGGAGGAACACATGACCTTGCAGCAGCAGATCTCGGAAGCACTCGGCGTGAAGCCGGAGATCGATCCGGCAGCCGAGGTGGAGGGCCGCGTCGGCTTCCTCGTCGACTACCTGCGCACCACCGGAGCGAAGGGTTTCGTGCTCGGGATCTCTGGCGGTCAGGACTCGACACTCGCCGGACGACTGGCGCAGCTCGCGGTCGAGCGTGTCCGCGCGGAGGGCGGAGAAGCGAAGTTCCTCGCCGTGCGCCTGCCGTATCGGGTGCAGAAGGATGCCGCGGATGCCGAGGCTGCGCTCGAGTTCATCGCACCGGACTCCTCGGTCGAGGTGAACATCCAGAACGGCGTCGACGGTGTCGAAGAGGACATCGAGTTCGCCGTCACGAGCGACATCAGCGACTTCAACCGCGGCAACATCAAGGCGCGCGTGCGCATGGTGACGCAGTACGCGCTCGCCGGTCACGACGGTCTCCTCGTCGTCGGCACCGACCACGCGGCGGAGGCGGTCACGGGCTTCTACACGAAGTTCGGCGACGGCGCGGCCGACATCCTCCCCCTCTCCGGTCTCAGCAAGCGTCAGGGTCGGTCTCTCCTGCTCCTGCTCGGAGCGCCGGATCGTCTCGCCTTCAAGGTGCCGACGGCCGACCTGCTCGACGGTCAGCCCGGTCGGGCCGACGAAGACGAGCTGGGCCTCACGTATGAGCAGATCGACGACTTCCTCGAAGGGCGCGAGGTCGACCCCGACGTCGCGGGTCGCATCGAATCGCGTTACCTCGCGACGCAGCACAAGCGCAACCTCCCGGTGACGCCCGAAGACACCTGGTGGCGCTGACACGCGTCGCCTCGTGATCCCGTGTCGGATGCCGCGGCTAGTGTCGAAGCATCCGAGGGAACGGGAGAATCGTGCGGATCGACACTCAGGCGCAGCGCGTCATCTGGAGCGCGAGCGACCTCAAGGCGGCCGCCGAATGCGAGTTCGCCTGGTGTCGAGCGATCGATGCGAAGCTGGGCCGTGTTCCGGCCGTCGAGGAGCCTGAGGACGCGACTCTCGCCAGGGCCGCTTTGCTCGGAGACGTGCACGAACAGAACGTGCTGGCGCGGTACCTCGACGATCTCGGCTCCGATCGGGTGCATCTCGTCGAGAAGGTCTCGTCTGTCGACGCCGAGGCCCTCGCGGCGGCGGTCGACGAGACGGTGCGGGCACTCGGCTCCGACGCCGTGGTCGTCTTCCAGGCTGCCTTCGCGACACCCGAGTTCGTCGGGTTCGCCGACTTCCTGAAGCGCGACGACGACGGTCGCTGGCGGGTGCAGGACTCCAAGCTCGCCCGCAAGGCGCGGGTCACCGCGCTCATGCAGCTGGCGGCATATGTCGATCAGCTCGATCGGCTGGGGATTCCCCGATCCGACGAGGTCGATCTCATCCTCGGCGACGGAACGCTGAGCACCCACCGCGTCGACGACCTCCTTCCGCTGTTCCACGTGCGTCGAGCGCGCCTGCGCGCGCTCATCGCCGATCGTCGAGTCGACCAGGGCTCTGCCGGTGCCGCGCTGGCGTGGGGCGATGATCGCGGCGACCTCGAAGTCGTGGCCTGCGGGCGATGCGCGACGTGCGAGGATCAGGTGATCGCGCATCGCGATCTGCTCATGGTCGCGCGCATGCGGCCTGTGCAACGAGCGCGGCTGCGCGCGGCCGGGATCGAGACCATCGACGCCCTGGCCGATGCCGTCACGCCGCCTGACGGCATGAACACCGACACGTTCGAGACGCTGCGGGCGCAGGCGAGGCTGCAGATCCGCGCGGATGCCGAGGGGGAGCCGACATACGACGTGCACTACGCCGCGGCGATCCACACCCTCCCCGTGCCGAGCCATGGTGACATCTTCTTCGACTTCGAGGGCGACCCTCTCTACACCGAGCCGGCGCCTGACGGCGAAGGTCATTGGGGGATTGACTATCTCTTCGGTTGGGTCGACAACACCGACCAGTACACGGCGCTCTGGGCCCACGACTTCGCGGCTGAGCGAGAGGCGTTCGAGCGCTTCCTCGACTTCGTGAAGGTGCGCAGAGCCGCGCACCCCGGCATGCACATCTATCACTACGCCCCGTACGAGACCTCCCACCTGGTTGCCATGGCCGCGAGGCACGGCGTGCGCGAAGGCGAGATCGATCGGCTGCTGCGCGAGGGCGTGTTCGTCGACCTGTATCCGCTGGTGCTGCGCACCGTGAGGGTAGGCACGAGGTCGTACTCGATCAAGAAGCTCGAGCCGCTCTACATGGGCGAAGATGTGCGCACGAGCGACGTGCAGAAGGGCGATGACTCGATCGTCCAGTACGTGGCGGCCCGCGAGCTTGCGGCGGCAGGGGAGCAGGAGGAGGCGGACGCTGTGTTCGCCGATCTCGCCGACTACAACCGCTACGACTGCGTGTCGACGCGGCGCCTTCGCAACTGGCTGATCGACATCGCCCGCAAGGAGGGTGTGAACCCCGCCCCGCCCGATGAGGCCGATGAGGTCATCTACGAGCCGTCGCCCCGGTCGGTCGCGCTCCTCGCCGACGCGGAACGAGCCGTCGAGGCGGGTGGCGACGGGCAGGTGCATCGCATCGCGGCGGCAGCGATCGACTACTTCCCCCGAGAGGCCAAGAGCTTCTGGGTCTCGCACTTCCAGCGGCTGCGCGAGCCCGTCACGATGTGGGACGGCACTCGCGATGTCGTACGAATCGACCGCACGTCGTCGACCGTGCAGCGAGACTGGAGCGTCGGTGAGGGGCGCCGTGTGATGTCGCGTGACATCGAGATCCGCGGCGAGGTGTCGCCGGGAACGACCCTCGGTGCCGGATCCCAGCCGTTCGCCCTCTACCCGGTGCCTGCGCCTTTCGACACCGAGGCTCCGTCACGCGCGGTGCACGTCCCGCACACGGTCACAGTCGCCGCGGTGCTCGACGACGGCTATCTGATCACCGAGACGGCGATCCAAGGGCAGACCTGGGATGAGCTGCCTCTCGCTCTCACTCCGGCCGCGCCGCCACGCGTCGTCTCGCTGCAGGGAGCGATCGACGAATGGGCCGACACCGTCCACGCGGCAGCGCCCGGGTTCCCTTCCGATGCGGCCACCGACATCCTGCGCCGGATCCCCCCGCGCACGCTCTCGGGCAGCCTGCTGCCGGAGAGCGGCGATGACACGATCGATGCGATCGTGCGCGCGATCCTCGATCTCGACCGCAGTTACCTCGCCGTGCAGGGTCCTCCGGGCACGGGGAAGACCTACACGGGCTCGCAGGTGATCGCCCGGCTCGTGAGGGAGCACGGCTTCACGATCGGTGTCGTCGCGCAGTCGCACGCGATCATCGAGAATCTGCTCGAACGCGTGGTGGCCGACGGCGTTCCCGCGGCGCAGGTCGCCAAAGCACCGAAAGACCCGTCGACAGACCCGTCGTACACGGTGATCCCCAAGAACGGTGTGGCCGCGTTCCTCGGCGAGCATGCCGAGCACGGTGCCGTGGTGGGCGGCACGGCCTGGGACTTCAGCAACACCGCTCGGGTGGAGCGGGCAGGGCTCGACCTGCTCGTGGTCGATGAGGCGGGGCAGTTCTCCCTCGCCTCCACGATCGCCGTCGCGGCGGGTGCCCGGCGACTGCTGCTGCTCGGAGACCCTCAGCAGCTTCCCCAGGTCAGCCAGGGTGCGCACCCCGAGCCCGTCGACACGTCGGCGCTCGGCTGGGTGATGGACGGAGATGCGGTGGTGCGACCCGACTACGGCTACTTCCTGGCACGCTCATGGCGTATGCATCCCCGCCTCGCCGCGCCGGTGTCGAAGCTCGCGTACGCCGGGCAGCTCGCGTCGGCTCCGGGCACCGAGCGGCGTGCGCTCGAGGGCATCGATCCCGGTCTGCACATCGTCCCGCTCCGCCACCGCGGCAATGCCACGCAGTCGCCGGAGGAGGCCGACGCGGTGGTGGCACTCGTGCGCGACCTCGTCGGGCGAGCCTTCACAGACAACGATGCCGACGCCACGGTCCGTCCGCTCGCGCAGACGGACATCATCGTGGTCGCGCCCTACAACGCACAGCGTCAGACCGTGCACGACGCGCTCGTCGCGGCGGGCTTCCCCGACGTCCCGGTCGGCACGGTCGACAACTTCCAGGGCAAGGAGGCGGTGGTGTCCATCACGTCCCTCGCGGCATCCAGCGGACGCGATGCCCCCCGGGGTCCGGAGTTCCTGCTGCTGCAGAACCGACTGAACGTGGCGATCTCGAGAGCGCAGGTCGCGGCGTACCTCATCCACTCACCGGCCCTGCTCGACGACCTGCCCCGCACGCCCGAGGGAGTCGCTCGCATGAGCGCCTTCGCACGGCTGGTCGGTGCGGCGAGCTGAGGCAGCGCCGTGAACAGCGAGGTAGAGCGATGACCCACTCGATCGATGAGATCCTGCGCGCGTCGGCGGCGTGGGTCTGGTTTCCGCACGGTCGCCGTGTTCGCTCGCCCGATCGAGGAATCGATCGTCGACGTCCCCCTCGGCGTCAGCGCAGAGGTCGTGCGGACGCTCGACCAGGTTCGCGAGGTCGACCAGATCAACGTGCCCGTCTGGCAGCAGCAGCCACTCGACGAAGAAGGGCTTCGCGTCGAGTTCGATGAGATCACATCGAATCTCGACGCCGGAACGAACTTCCGCGTGCTCGCGCGATTCGACGAGGACGGCGAGGCGGTGAGCACGGGTGGCTGCACGATCGCCGACGGGTTCGCCCGGCTGTGGGGCGCGGCCACGCTCGAGCACGCGCGGGGGAGAGGCGCCTATCGCGCCGTCCTCGCCGAACGGCTGAGAGTGAGCGCCGCACTCGGAGCCACGACCGCGCTCGTGAAAGGTCGCACGGCGACGTCGGCTCCGATCCTTGCAAGAGCCGGTTTCACCCACCACGGAGACGAGCGCGGCTACCGACTGAGTGTGTGAGTATGCCATCGGAATCATCGGCGACAGCGAATACCCCGCCGACTGTGCTGCACCGGTGCGCAGAGTCCGCTTCGCCCGGGGAGATGCGGTGATCAGACCACGCTGTCGCCGAGTTCCTCACGCAGCACTCGTGCGCCTGCCGCCAGCGCGCTCAGCTTGTCGAGTGCGACGCGCCTCGGCAGGGGTGCCATGCCGCAGTTCGAGCTGGGGATGAGCAGGTCTGCGTCGACGAATTCGAGCGCGCGGCGCAGCGTGTCGGCGACTTCTTCTGCGCTCTCGATCTTCTCGCTCGCCACATCGATCGCCCCGAGCATGACCTTCTTGCCGCGGATGAGCTCGATGAGGTCCATCGGCACGTGCGAGTGGTGGCTCTCGAGGGAGATGATGTCGAAGGAAGACCGCTGGAGCAGCGGGAACGACTCCTCGTACTGCCTCCACTCCGCCCCGAGGGTCGCCTTCCACTCGTTGTTGGCCTTGATCCCGTAGCCGTAGCAGATGTGCACAGCCGTCTCGACGTTCAGCCCCTCGACGGCACGCTCCAGTGCGGCGACGCCCCAGTCCTTCATCTCGTCGAAGAACACGTTGAACGCAGGCTCGTCGAACTGGATGATGTCGACTCCCGCGGCCTCGAGCTCTCTCGCCTCCTGATTGAGGATCGTCGCGAACTCCCATGCCAGCTTCTCGCGGCTGCGATAGTGGCGGTCGGCCAGGGTGTCGATCATCGTCATCGGGCCCGGAAGCGCCCATTTGATCGGCTGATCCGTCTGCCGGCGCAGGAAAGCGGCGTCCTCCACGAACACGGGCTTGCGGCGGCTCACAGCACCCACCACAGAGGGCACGCTCGCGTCATAGCGGTCGCGGATGCGGACCGTCTCGCGCTTCTCGAAATCGACGCCGTCGAGGTGCTCGATGAACGTGGTGACGAAGTGCTGACGGGTCTGCTCGCCGTCGCTGACGATATCGATGCCACGTCGATGCTGCTCGTGCACCGCGGCGCGCAGCGCATCGCGCGTGCCCTCTCGGAGCGCATCGCCCTCGAGCTCCCAGGGCGACCAGAGCACCTCGGGCCTCGCGAGCCATGCCGGCTTGGGCAGGCTTCCGACGATCGAGGTGGGGAGAAGAGGTCTCACGGTCGTCGAACCGGTGCCGGTCATCGGACGGGAGCCGGGTAGGCGGCGGCCCACTGATCCAGCACGCGCCGGTGGGGCGTCACGAAGTGCTCATCCGCGTAGCGTCCTTGCACGACTGCGAGCTGGCTGCGCTCTTCGCGGTCGTAGGTGATCTCCGTCTGCTGGAAGTCCTCATGCGCCAGGCTCGGACGGTACACGCTCTCTGCGGGGGCGTTCGCGTTGTAGATCTCCGGCCGATAGATCTTCTGGAACGTCTCCATCGTGCTGATCGTGCCGATGAGCTGCAGGTCGGAGTAGTCGCTCAGAAGATCGCCACGGAAATAGAAGGCGAGCGGAGCGACGCTGCCGCGCGGCATGAAGTACCGCACCTGCAGGCCCATCTTCCCGAAGTATTCGTCGGTGAGCGAGAACGAGTCCTGGACGTACTCGGCGCCGAGTACGGGGTGGTGATTGCCGTTGCGTCGATAGGTCCTGCTGGTCGAGACGCTGATGCAGATGACCGGTGCCGTCGGGAAGCGCTCCTGATACGCGTCGGATTCGAGGAAGTGCTGGAAGAGCTTGCCGTGCAGCACGCCGAAGTCGTCGGGAGTCGTGAATCCGGTCCCCGCCGCGTTCGCCGCCGGCAGGACGACGCTGAAGTCGTAGTCGCGAAGGTAGGAGGAGAAGTTGTTCCCCACGATCCCGTTGTGGCGCTCTCCGGTCAGTCGGTCGACGATGTGGATGTCGAGCACTTCGAGTACCGGGAACTCCCGATCTTCGCCGTCGGCGAATCGCAGCTGCACGGAGACGATGTCGAGCTCGACCGAGTAGCGGTCGCCGTCAGGGCTGTCGCCGCGTGCGAGATCGTTGAACCGACGGTCGATCATCGAGAGGGCATTGCGGAGGTTCTGCTGGCGCCGCTCGCCGCGTGCGAGGTTGGCGAAGTTGGTGGTGATCCGCGAACTGTCCGACGGGGCGTAGTCCTCGTCGAAGCGCGTGGTGGTGATGCTGAACGTGATCTCGTTCGCCATGAGGGGCCAATCCGGGAGGTGGGAGGCCGGCTCGGCCTCGCGAAAGCTGTGCTCTCATGGTGCGTCCGCAACGAGGTCATCGGGTAATTCGGCTCCACTATGCGGTGATATAGCCTTCTCCTATGCCCAGGCGATCGAGCGGAATCACGCTGCAACAGCTCCAGTACTTCATCGAGGTCGCCGCGGAAGGTTCCATCACCGCCGCGGCCGACACGCTCTATGTCGCTCAGCCCACCATGTCCGCGGCGATGAAAGACCTTGAGAACAGGGTGGGCCGTGCGCTCCTGACCCGCTCGGCTCGAGGAATCACGCTCACCACCGACGGCACCGAGTTCCTCGGGTACGCGCGACAGATCGTCGAGCAGGCCGAACTGCTCGAGCAGCGCTACCTGGGTCGGCCGCCGTCGCGCCGCCTCCTCGGGGTGTCGACGCAGCACTATTCCTTCGCCGTCGACGCGTTCGTGCGGATGGTCAAGGGCACGAGCGCGGCCGAGTACGAATTCTCACTCCGGGAGACTCGCACGTGGGACATCATCGAGGACGTGCGCACGCTGCGCAGCGAACTCGGCATCCTCTTCCGCAACGACTTCAACCGGAACGTGATCGACAAGCTGTTGCGAGACTCGGGTCTCGCGTTCCATCCGCTCTTCGTCGCCGAACCGCACATCTTCGTCTCGCGACGGAACGCGCTCGCCTCTCGAGAGCGCGCGACGCTCGACGATCTCGTGGGTCTGCCGCGACTCACCTTCGACCAGGGGGCGAACAACTCGTTCTACTTCGCCGAGGAGATCCTCTCGACCCTCTCGAGCGCGCGGGAGATCAGGGTCTCGGACCGAGCGACGATCTTCAACCTCATGATCGGGCTCGATGGCTACACGATCTCCACGGGCATCATCAGCGACGACCTGGACCCCGAGATCGTCGCTGTGCCGCTCGACGTCGACGATCACATCGAGATCGGATGGGTCGGGCGCACGGCGATCCCCCTCACCGAGCAGGCGAAGCGATATCTCATGGAGGTGCGAGACGTCGTGGCGGGCTTCGGCGTGGCGCTGCTCGACGACGGCGAGCCGACGACGCCTCAGACGGTGCCGTAGAGGCGGTCTCCTGCGTCGCCGAGCCCGGGAACGATGTAGCCCTTCTCATTCAGACGCTCGTCGAGCGCGCCGAGAACGATGGTCACATCGCGGTCGCCGACGAGCGCCTCGATCGCGGCGAGACCCTCCGGCGTGCCCAGCAGGCAGATCGCCGTGACGTCCTTGGCCCCGCGGTCGAAGAGGAACTGGATCGCCGCAGCCAGCGAGCCACCGGTTGCGAGCATCGGGTCGATGGCGAAGCACTGACGGTCGCTGAGGTCGTCGGGAAGACGCTCGGCGTAGGTGGTCGGCTCGAACGTCTCTTCGTCGCGGACCATCCCGAGGAACCCGACCTCGGCGGTCGGCAGCAGCTTGACGAGGCCTTCGAGCATCCCGAGACCTGCTCGCAGGATCGGGACGACGATCGGACGCGGCTCGGAGATCTTGACGCCCATCGTCGTGGTCACCGGAGTGGTGATCTCGACCGGACTGACCTTCACGTTGCGGGTCGCCTCGTACGCGAGCAGCGTCACGAGCTCTTCGGTCAGCTGGCGGAAGACCGGCGACGGTGTGCGATGGTCGCGCAGCACCGAGAGCTTGTGAGTGACGAGAGGGTGGTCGGCGACGTGGACACGCATGCTTACAGGCTAATGCGCCGGACGCCCGCGCACGACATCGGATGCGGGCGTCCGGCTTCTGCGGCTGTCGTAGGCTCGACCCATGACCGCCGCCGACATCATCGCGATGCGTCGCGCGCTCGAGCTCGCGGCCGACGCGGCGGCAGCGTCGGAGATACCCGTCGGCGCGGTGGTGCTCGACGCCGAGGACCGGATCATCGCGGAGGGTCGCAACAACCGCGAGGCGACCGGCGATCCGACCGGTCACGCCGAGGTGGAGGCGCTGCGTGCCGCCGCGGCATCCGTCGGCTCATGGAACCTCGAGGGCCATACCCTCGTCGTCACGCTCGAGCCCTGCCTCATGTGCGCCGGTGCGATCCTGCAGGCGCGAATCGGCCGAGTCGTGTTCGGTGCCTGGGATGACAAGGCCGGGGCCGCCGGGTCGATGTACGACGTGCTGCGCGACCGCCGGCTGCCCTATCGGGCCGAGGTCATCGGCGGGGTCGGAGCCGACGATGCCGCTGCTCTGCTGCGGGACTTCTTCGAGCAGCGACGCTGACGGTCGCCGCCGTGGTGCGAGTCAGTCCGAGGACTTGAGCACGAACACGTCGGTCGACGGCTCCGGATCGAGCGACGGCCGGTACACGTCGGGCTCGATGTAGACGACGCGAGCTGCCGGCACGGCCTCGCGGATGCGAGCCTCGATCGCGTCGATGTCGACGGCGGCCTCGCGCAGGGGCTTGTCGGCGTTGAGCGCGATCTTCGCGGCCACCATCAGCTCGTCGGGTCCGAGGTAGAGCGTCTTCATGTGGATGATCTTCTCGATCTCGTCGCCCGCGTTGATCGCGTCGACGATGCGATCGTGATCCGCCTGGGTGGCCCCCTCGCCCACGAGCAGGCTCTTGGTCTCGACTCCGAGCACGATCGCGATGATCACGAGCAGGATGCCGATCATCAGGGTGCCGAGTGCGTCGAACAGCGGGTTGCCGGTGATCACGGTCAGGCCGACGCCGAGCAGCGCGAAGGTGAGACCGGTCAGCGCTCCGACATCCTCGAGCAGCACGACGGGCAGCTCGGGTGCCTTCGCGCGGCGGACGAACGACACCCACGACTGGCCCGTGTCGCGTACGAGATTGCTCTCCTTGACGGCCGTGCGCAGCGAGAACGACTCGAGGCCGATCGCGACGACGAGCACGACGAGCGGCAACCACCACCAGGTCTTGTCGAGCTCATGGGGATGGGTGAGCTTGTCGATCGCCTCGTAGATCGCGAACAGGCCACCGACCGAGAACAGGATGATCGACACGACGAACGCGTAGACGTAGCGTTCCCGGCCGTAGCCGAACGGGTGAGCTCGGTCGGCCCCGCGCTTCGCCTTGCGCCCACCCACCATGAGCAGCAGCTGGTTGCCCGAGTCGGCGACCGAGTGGATCGCCTCGGCGAGCATCGATGCCGACCCCGAGAGCGCCCACGCGAGGAACTTCGCCAGGGCGATGCCGAGGTTCGCCAGGAACGCCGCGAGAATGGCCTTGCCGCCGCCGGATGCACTCATGCGTCGAGTCTAGATCCGCCTCTTCGCTGACGCCGGTATGCCCGCCGTAGGATGACGACATGGCTGACTCTCTTCCCGCTCTCGCGTTCCTCGGTGCCGGTTCGATGGGCGGCGCGATCCTCCGCGGTGTGGTCGCATCCGGGATCCTCGTCGACGGAGGCATCACCGCGACGAACCGCTCATCCGAGAAGGCGGCGGCCCTCGCCGACCTCGACGGCGTCACGAGTATCGCGCTCTCCGAGGCGCCCGACGGCAACGCGCAGGCGACTCAGTCTGCTCGGATCGTCCTGGTGGGCGTGAAGCCGGCGATGGTCCCCGACCTGCTGCGCGAGATCGCTCCCGCACTCGCCGCCGACGCGATCGTGGTGAGTCTCGCGGCCGGGGTCACGCTGCAGACCTTCGCCGACAACCTCGGCGCCGACGTCCGTGTGATCCGATCGATGCCGAACACCCCGTCGACCGTCGGCAAGGGCGTCACGGGCCTCGCGGCGGGGGCGGCCGCATCCGCCGACGACCTCGCTCTCGTGCACCGTCTCTTCGCGACCGTGGGTGCAGTCGTCGAGGTTCCGGAGTCGCAGATCGACGCGCTGTCGACGATCTCGGGATCGGGCCCCGCCTACGTCTATCTGCTCATCGAGGAGCTCACGAAGGCCGCCATCGGCATGGGCTTCAGCAAGAGCGATGCACGAGTGATGGTCGAGCAGACGTTCATCGGCGCGACCGCGCTGCTCGACGCGTCGGGGGAGGAGCCGTCCGAGCTTCGTCGTCGAGTCACGAGTCCGAAGGGCACCACGGAGCGCGCCGTCGCAGTGCTGCAGGACGCTCACCTCGACCGGACGTTCGCGGACGCAGCGGATGCGGCGCTGGCCCGGGCGAAAGAGCTGGCTGCCGGAGGCTGACATGCAGCTGCGGTTCACGGGGGAGATCTGGTTCTGGCGCGGACCTGCGCCGTTCCATTTCGTGACCGTGCCGCCCGCCGAGAGCGAGATGATCGGCGAGATCGCGAGCGTCGTGACCTACGGATGGGGGATGATCCCCGCATCCGTGACGATCGGGCGCACGACCGTGACCACGGCACTGTGGCCGAAAGACGGCGGCTACATCGTGCCGATCAAGAAGGCGCTGCAGGATCGCGAGGGTGTCGGCATCGACGACGTCGTCGAGATCACGCTCGACATCGACGCCTGACCTCGAGGCCGGGTCGGTCGCTCAGCGGTCGAGCGCGGCGAATCGCTCGATGTCGCTGTTGGTGCCCGAGACGATGATGAGGTCGTGGTTCGTGACGATCGTGTTCGCCTCGGCGTAGCGGAACGGCTTGCCGGGGCTCTTCACGCCGACGACGGTGACCTTGTACTTGCTGCGCACGCCGGATTCGTTCAGGCCGACGCCGCGGATGAACTTCGGCGGGTACATCTTCGCGAGGACGAAGTCGTCGTCGAAGCGGATGAAGTCGAGCATCCGGCCCGACACGAGGTGGGCGACGCGCTCCCCGGCCTCACGCTCGGGGTAGATGACGTGGTTGGCGCCCACGCGGGCCAGGATCTTGCCGTGCGACTGCGAGACGGCCTTCGCCCAGATCTGCGGCACCTTGAGATCGACGAGGTTCGCGGTGATCAGCACGGACGCTTCGATCGACGAACCGACGGCGACGACGGCGACCTGGAAATCCTGAGCGCCGATCTGACGCAGCGCGTCGATGTTCTTCGCGTCGGACTGCACCGTGTGGGTGACGCGGTCCGACCACTTCTGCACGAGCTCGAGGTTCGCGTCGATGGCCAGCACTTCGCGGTCGAGGCGATCGAGCTCGCCGGCACACGCGGCACCGAACCGGCCGAGGCCGATGACGAGGACGGGAGCATCGCTCCGGAGTACTTCAACCAACGATCGGCCTTTCGACGGGCAGCGAGTAATACTGCGATCGCGATGTCGCGGCGACTGCCGCGGCGAGAGTCACTGTACCAACGCGCCCCATGAAGACGGTGGTCGCGAGCACGTACTTGGCGGAATCGGGGAGTTCCGCGGTGAGGCCGGTCGAGAGGCCGACGGTGCCGAACGCGGAGATCACGTCGAACAGCACATGACTGATGTCGGCCTTGGTGATCTGGGCGATGATGATCGTCGACAGCGCGACGATCGTGGCACCCCACGCGACGACGCTGAGTGCCACCCGCTGCACGTCGCTGGGGATGCGGCGGCCGAAGACCTCGACCGACTGGCGGCCCTTGGCTTCGGACCACACGGCGATGGCGAGCACTGCGAGAGTGGTGACCTTGATTCCTCCGGCGGTGGATGCCGAACCACCGCCGACGAACATCAGCATGCTCGCGGCCAGCAGGGATGAGCCGTTCAGATCGTCCATCTCGATCACGTTGAAGCCGCCCGAGCGGGTCATCGCCGAGAGGAAGAACGCCTGGAACGTGGTGTCTGCGGCATCCATCGACCCGAAGGTCTTCGGGTTGTTGTACTCGAGGATCAGGAAGACGGCCGCGCCGAGCACGAACAGGAGAACAGTGGTGACGAGAGTGAGCTTGGTGTGCAGTGACCACTTCTTCACATGCCAGACATGCTTGGCCAGTGTGTAGATCACGGGAAAGCCGATGCTCCCGAGGAAGACGCCCACCATCAGCAACGACAGCACGAGATAGTCGTCGGCGAAGACGGCCACGCCGCCGTCGTTGGGGGCGAACCCGGTGTTCGTGAACGCCATCGCGGCGAAGTACGGTGCCTCCCACAGCGCGGCGATAGGGTCGACCTCGGCCAGGACCAGTGCGGGGTAGAGGAGGATCGCGAGAGCGCCCTCGATGATCAGCGCCGACACCGCGACGGTGCGCAGAAGCTGGCCGACCTCGCCCAGTCGAACGGTCTGGCTCTCGTTCACGACACCGCCGTGCGCGCGCAGCGGGTTCGTGTCGCCGGCGGCCATGAGCTTCGCACGCAGACCGAGTCGCTTCGAGATGACCAGGCCCATCAGCGAGGCGAGCGTGAGCACGCCGAGGCCACCGATGTTCACGCCGATGAAGATCAGCACGTGCCCGAACGGAGACCAGTGATTCGCCATGTCGACGGTGGCGAGGCCCGTGACGCAGATGGTAGACACGGCGGTGAACAGCGCATCCGCCAGCGGCGTGACCGTGCGCGACGCCGAAGCGATAGGCAGTGACAGCAGCACGGTGAACACGAGTATGAGCAACGCGAAGATGACGATCGCGAAGCGCGACGGCGAGGAGGTGATGAGGTGCTTGCCCCATGATGCGATGTTCTGAAGACGCTGTCGAGGTGACGACGCCGAAGCGATGCCCGACATCGAGTCCCCCTTCGCTTTCCCTCGCCACGCATCGCGGCTGCTCGACGTCGATCGACGAGCCTTCGTCATGGTACTCCGTGCCGGGGACGACTACCCTGATCACATGACGGACATCTTCGACGTGATCGCAGACGGTACGAGGCGCGACATCCTCCAGCTTCTTCTGCGACGCACCGCCGAAGGAGACGCCGGCACGAGCGTGAGCCATATCGTCGCCGACCTCGGCATCAGCCAGCCCACCGTCTCGAAGCATCTGAAGGTTCTCCGCGAGGCGGAACTGGTCAGTGTCCGCGAAGACGGACAGCGGCGCTTCTACAGCCTCGCCGTCGAGCCGCTGGAGGTCGTCGACGACTGGCTCGTCCCGTTCCTCATGGATGCCTACGGCGATGACGCGCCGGACATCGCCTACCCCGGGCAGCCTCTGCCCGACTCTGCGGCACACGCGGCCGAGGTGGTCGGTCGTGCGGCGGCATCTGCGAAGCACGTCGTCGCCAACGCGTTCAAGCGCTTCGGCGGCTGACCCCCCTGGACGCACGTCGCCCCCGACGACAACGGGGGGCTTGTCATCGAGGGCGTTGCCACGGGCCCCAGCCCGCGTGGACTCGGATGGTGCCATCGTGAGTCGTGGATCCAGCATCCCAGTGCAGTCTGAACGGTTGCGGCAAACGTCCTATGTCTGCGCTGTGACGCGCACGTTCACTCGGTCGTGCACGACGCGAGCATGGCGACACTCTCGTCCTCGTCCCGGCCTGACGGCGACTTCAGGATCGTGTTCGGTGATCCTCACTGATCACATAGGCCACACGGGTTTACACGCGTCCCAGATTCCCCCTAGAGTGTGCACAAATCGAGAAAGGGGTACGTGGGATGCCCGAGGTTCCAGATGTCCGGTTCCTTACGGTGGCTGAGGTCGCCGAACTCATGCGCGTGTCGAAGATGACCGTCTATCGAATGGTGCACGCTGGGGAGCTGCCAGCCATTCGCTTCGGTCGCAGTTTCCGGGTTCCGGAATCCGCGGTGGCCGATGCTCTGCAACGACCGATAGCCGACGTCGGCTGACGCTCTCGTCTCGGTCTCGAGAGCGCGTGCAGCGAGAGCTCCACTGTTTGCTAGACTGATCCGAGGCATTTTTCCGTGCCCGTACCCGGGTGTCCGTCACCGACGACACCCAGCCACTGACTTAGTGAGGTTTCCGTGGGTTCTGTCATCAAGAAGCGCCGCAAGCGCATGGCGAAGAAGAAGCACCGCAAGCTGCTTCGTAAGACTCGCCACCAGCGTCGCAACAAGAAGTAAGCGACCAGACACGAGCGCCTGTCTCCGGACGGGCGCTTTGTGTCTCTGCCCCCGGTTTCCCACTCGTCGCAGGAGCATGCCATGAAGTCGATCACCGTCACCGAGCTCGCCGAGCGTTCGAACACCCCGCTCATCGATGTCCGCGAGGTGGATGAGTTCGCCGCAGGACACGTCCCCGGCGCCGTCAACATCCCGATGTCCGAGATCGGAAACCGCCTCGAAGAGCTTCCGGCAGAGTCGTTCGACGTGATCTGCCAGGCCGGCGGACGCTCGGCGCGCGTCGTCGAGGCGCTCGAAGCGCGCGGCTACGACGCGACCAACGTCGAGGGTGGAACGGGCGAGTGGATCGCCCAGGGTCGCGATGTCGAGGTGCCGTCGGCGTGACCACGCTGACCCTCATCGGCAAGCCCGACTGCCACCTGTGCGACGTCGCGTCCGAGATCATCGACTCCGTGGTCGCCGAGCTCCCTGACGCGGCTGCCGAGCGCATCGAGATCGTCGAGGCGTCGATCAATGACGACCCCGCGCTCTACGAGCTGTGGTGGGAGAAGATCCCGGTCGTCCTCATCGACGGGGAGCTGCACGCGCACTGGCGTCTGTCGGCCGATCGGCTGCGCGATGCCCTCGAATCCGCCGTGCAGCACGATGCACTGGAGAAGGAAGCGCGATGATCCGTCACGTCGTCACCTGGAAGCTCGCCGCAGTCGATGCGGCGACACGATCGGAGCAGGCCGCCGAGGTCGCCCGCAGGCTGAACGCGCTCGACGGCGTCGTGCCACAGCTTCGCTCGATCTCTGCGGGCGCGAACGTCGCGTATCCGGACGCGAACTGGGATGTCACCCTCGTCGCGGACGTCGATTCGATCGAGGCCCTCGAGGAGTACCAGGTGCACCCGGCTCACGAAGAGGTCGTGGCGTACGTGCGCTCGGTGGTCGCGTCGCGCGTGGCCGTCGACTTCGAGGTCTGAGCAGTCCGTCTGCAGCTGTCGATCCGACGGGAGCCGGCGGAGTCATGGGAGAGATCACCTGGCGCGATGTGATCGTCGTGTGGGCGAGGCCCTCTGACCTTCAGGGGTTCACCGAGACCGACGTCGTCGCGATGGGGCAGCGGCAGGTCGACCGCTTCCGCGAGCTGACCGGCAGCCGGGCCCAGGGGTTTCTGGCGGGGAGGGCACTGATCCGCGACCTCGTGGGCAGGATCCGAGGCTTCGACGAGATTCGGCTCTCCAGCCGCTGCGCCCGATGCGGCGCGGATCACGGCCCGCCGCGCTCCGCCGGCGTCTCGCTCAGCGTGAGCCACGCCGAGGACCTGGTCGTGGTGGCGGCGACAGCGGGGTCGGCCCTGCTGGGCGTCGACATCGAACAGGCGGCAGCCGATGGCCGCCTCGACGGGTTGGGGCGGCTGTTCCCCGACGGCAGCGCTCCGGATCTCGCGGCGTGGACGCGCATCGAAGCGGCCGTCAAGGCGGACGGTCGCGGCTTCGAGATCGAGCCGTCAGAGGTGCTCCTGCACCCGCAAACCGGCGGCGAAGATCCGCGTGTGTGGTCGGCGACGCTCCCCGGGCGCTTGGAGCCGCTCGAGGTCACGACGCTCGTCGGGCCACCCGGACATGTGCTGAGCGTCGCCGTCGGCTGAGCCGCTGTCGTCAGCGCTGCGACCGTGCAGCGGGGAGTGCGGGCAACGGGAGCTCGTCGATCCAGGTCCGCACGAGGGCGCGCGCCTGGCCGCCGGCGACCTCGTCGACCAGTCCGAGGAAGTCGTCGCTCGTCACCGCGAGCCGAGCGAAGCGCGACGTCCACTCGCGCGTCAGAGCGAAGAACCGCTCGTCGCCGATCGTCAGACGCAGGGCATGGAGGGCGAGGGCGCCGCGCTTGTAGACGCGGTCGTCGAACATGTCGTTCGGGCCGGGATCCGAGAGCACGAGGTCCTGGGGGAGTGTGCGGAGAGCGGCGTGATGCATCAGTGCCTTCGCGTGGGCGGTGGGCCCTCCCGCGGCCTCGGACCACAGCCACTCCGAGTAGCACGCGTATCCCTCGTTCAGCCAGATGTCCTGCCAGCGGGCGACGCCGACGCTGTTGCCGAACCACTGGTGTGCGAGCTCGTGTGCGATCAGCCGCTCGCTCCCGCCCAGGCCGTCGACGTGGTTCGCTCCGAAGATGGCCATGCCCTGAGCTTCGAGCGGGATCTCGAGCGCGTCGGGGGTGACGACGATCTTGTACGACTCGTAGGGGTACGGGCCGAAGGCCTCGACGAACGTCTCCATCATCTGCGGCAGTGCGGCGAAGTCGGAGCGCACCCTCGGTGCGAGCGCCCGCGGGTGGAACAGGCGCCCCGGCGTCGCGCCGAGTGCGACCCTGTCGTCGTCGTACTGCCCGAGCTGCACGGTCATCAGATAGGTGGCCGTCGGCACGGGCTGGTCGAAGGTCCAGCGGGTGCGGCCCCGCTGCGTCGACCGGGTGGCCGCGCCGCCGCTCACGACGGTGTATTCGGGATCGGCGGTGAACTGCAGGCGATACGTCGCCTTGTCGGAGGGGATGTCATTGCAGGGGAACCAGGTCGGAGCGCCGGTCGGCTGCGACGCGACCAGCACGCCGTCCTCGAGCTCTTCCCAGCCGAGGAGCCCCCAGCGGGTGCGGCGGGGCGACGGAGCACCCGAGTACTCGACGGTGACGGTGAGCTCCTGACCGCTCGTGCGCTCGGCGCCGAAAGTCACCTTGAGTCGCCGGTCGTCCTGCCGGAACGACGACGCCCGGTCGCCGCTCACGCGCACCTTCGTGGCCTTGAGCCCGACGAGGTCGAAAGACACGTGCTTGGCCGACTCCTGCATCCGCAACCGGATCGTCGCGATACCCGTGAGGCGGTTCGTGGTCACGCGGTAATCGATGGCGAGGTCGTAGTGCAGCACCCCGTAGCGCCGATCGCCGCTGTGCGGGGTGTAGGGGTCGACGTTCATGCGTCGGAGGCCTGGTACGAGCGCACCTTGACGGCACGCCACGGACCGATCGGGTTGCCGCTCCACCTGCTGCCGACGGGCACGAACTCGCCGCGCATCACGAGCGACGCAGGGCCGACCGTCGCGTCCGCCCCGATCGTCGCCGCGGGGAGGATCACGCTGTGCGGCCCGAGGGTCGCACCGTTCTCGAGGGTCACTGCGTCGATGCTCATCACACGATCATGGAACAGATGCGTCTGAACCACACATCCGCGGTTCACGGTTGCGCCGTCGCCGAGCGTCACCAGATCGGGCTCGGGCAGCCAGTAGCTGTCGGTCCAGACGCCCCGACCGATCTTCGCTCCGAGTGTGCGCAGCCAGATGGCGAGGGCGGGAGTGCCGGAAGCCGCGTTCGCGAACCAGGGGGCGGCGACCATCTCGGTGAACGTGTCGGACACCTCTGTGCGCCAGACGAAGCTCGACCAGAGCGGGTGCTCTCCGGCGCGGATCGGCCCGACGATGATCCATTTCGCTGCTGTCGTGACGAGGGCGGCGATCGCGCCGGCGGCGAGCATGACGGCGCTCGACAGCACGACCGCCCATCCGAGCCCCCACGCGTCGACCACGGCGGCGAGCGTGAGCATCACGGCGAGTCCGATCGCACAGGTCACGAACACCGGGATGATGCGGCCCACCTCCCAGAGCGCTCGCGCGACGCGCAGACCGGTGCGGGGGCGATAGGTGCGCTCGAGGTCGGAGTCATTGACCACCCGACGCAGTCGAGCGGCGGGCGAGCCCAACCACGAGGACCCGGCCTTCGCTTTGGCCGGAGCGACGGACAGCACGGCCACCAGGCCGTCGCGGGGCACGTTGTGCCCACCGGCCGCCATGCCGGAGTTGCCGAGGAACGCGCGCTTGCCGATCCGCGCAGCGCCCAGCCGCATCCACCCGCCCTGCAGCTCATAGGTGGCGACCATCGTGTCGTCGGCGAGGAACGCGCCGTCAGCGATGGTCGTGAGCTTCGGGATGAGCAGCACGGTCGACGCCTCGACATCGCGACCGACGTCGGCACCGAGGGCGCGCAGCCAGAACGGGGTGAAGCTGCTGGAGTACAGCGGGAAGAGGAAGGTGCGGGCGGAGTCGAGCAGGCGTTCGGTCGTCCACGCCTGCCACGCGATGCGGGAGCGCACCGGGTACACCCCTTCGCGCAGGCCGATCGCGAGCACGCGCACGAGAACCAGCACGAGAGCGGCGAAGACCACACCCGCGAGCAGCACGGCGGGAACGAGCAGCGCCAGGATGCCGGGGATCGCGGCTGCGAGGGACTCAGCTCCCCGGATGCCGAGTGCCACCATCCAGGCCCCTGCGGCCAGCGAGACGACGGGCAGCAGGCCGAGGAATGCCGAGGATGCGGCGTAGGCCCACAGCCAGCGGGTGCGGCTCGGCGGACGACCCGCAGCGAACGGCTTCGAGACGCCGCCGACGCGTGCTGCGGGGGATCCGGCCCAGCGCTGCCCTGACCGCACGCGCCCGAACACGGCTGAACCGGGCGCGATCTCCGCGCCGCGGCCGATCTTCGTGCCGGGTGCGAGGGTGCTGCGCGCGCCGATCGTCGAGTCGGCGCCGATGCGGATGCCGCCGATGCGCACGGTGTCGCCGTCGATCCAGTACCCGGAGAGGTCGACCTCGGGCTCGATGGATGCCCCGGCCCCGATGTCGAGCATGCCCGTGATCGGGGGAACCGTGTGCAGGTCGACGTCCTTGTGGATGCGTGCGCCGAGCGCCCTGGCGTAGTAGACGACCCAGGGCGCGCCTGCGAGGCCCACCGGGTCGACCTGCTGCGCGATCTGCTCGGCGAGCCACAGGCGCAGGTGCACGCCCCCGCCCCGCGGGTGGTCGCCGGCTCGGAGGCCGGCGAGCAGCAGGCGGGCGGCGACCGCCGCGATGGTCATCTTGCCCAGCGGGGTCACGAAGATCACCAGGCCGACGATGATCGTCCACACCGGAACGGCAGGAAGGAACTCGAACCCGGGGGACAGACGCAGGATCCAGCTCGCGGTGAGCAGGAAGAGCAGCCAGCGGATGCCGGTGAACACGAACAGCGGCAGCCCTGCGATGGTCTGCACCCACTGCATCCGCCGCGGGGTCGGTGCCTGTCGACTGAAGACTCGTTCCGCCGTGTCTTCATCGTCGGCTTCGTCGTCGACGGCGTCGGCCATCTGACGCAGCCTCGGCAGGTCGTAGACGTCGGTCATCGTGAACTCGGGGGCACGGGTGCGCAGGCGCGAGACCAGCTGCGCGGCAGCGAGCGAGCCGCCGCCGAGCTGGAAGAAGTCGGCGTCCTCATCGCTCGGACGGACGCCGAGCACGGCGAACCACTGCTCGGCGAGCCAGGCCGCGGTGCCGGAGAGCGAGGACTCGCCTTCATCGCCGGAACCCAGGGGCCAGGGGAGTGCCGCCTTGTCGACCTTGCCGGAGGTGCGGACGGGCAGGTCGTCGACGGTCGCGAGCAGCGGAATCAAGGGAGCGGGCAGCATCTCGGCAAGCTCGCCGCGCGCCACCTGTCTGTCGAAGCCGTCATCGGGGACCACATAGCCGACGAGGATCGGCATACCGGCCTCGGTCCTCTGCACGACCACGGTCGCGGCCGAGACGGAGCTCAGCCCCTGCAGAGCCGCCTCGACCTCGCCGAGCTCGATACGGCGACCGCCGATCTTGACCTGGTCGTCGGCGCGGCCCTGGAAGATCAGGCCCTCGGGCTCGACGCGCACGACATCACCGGAGCGATAGGCCCGGCCCCAGCCGAGCGTCGGCATCGGGGCGTATTTCTCGGCATCCTTGACCGGGTCGAGATAGCGCGCGAGGCCCACGCCGCCGATGATGAGCTCGCCGGCTTCACCGTCGGCGACGCGCTGACCCTCTGCGTCGACCACGGCCAGCGACCAGCCGTCCAGGGGCAGGCCGATGCGCACCGGACCCGTGCCGTCCATGAGCGATGCGCACGCGACGACTGTGGCCTCGGTCGGGCCGTACGTGTTCCAGACTTCGCGTCCGTCGGATGCCAGTCGCGCGACGAGCTCCGGCGGGCAGGCTTCGCCGCCGAAGATCAGCAGGCGCACGTTCTCGATCGCGTCCTGGGGCCACAGGGCGGCGAGAGTGGGCACCGTCGAGACGACCGTGATGCCGTGCCCGAGCAGCCAGGGACCCAGATCCTCGCCCGAGCGGACCAGAGCCCTCGGCGCCGGAACAAGACACGCGCCGTGACCCCACGCGAGCCACATCTCCTCGCACGAGGCGTCGAACGCGACAGAGAGGCCCGCGAGCACGCGGTCGCCGGGGCCCAGCGGGGCATCCTGCAGGAAGAGGCGCGCCTCGGCATCGACGAAGGCTGCGGCGGAACGATGTGAGACGGCGACGCCCTTGGGCACTCCGGTCGAACCGGACGTGAAGATGATCCATGCGTCGTCGTCGACGGTGGGCGGGGCCACGACGGGCACCGCCGAGGTGCTCGGGTGCGGTGTCGCGCTGGTGAACAGCTCTCTCGCATCAGAGGTGTCTGCGGGGCGGTAGCCCGCGTCGGTGATCATGCCCACGATGCGTGCCTCGCGGAAGACGAGATCGGCCCGCTCCTGCGGGTCGTCTGCATCGACCGGGACGTATGCCGCGCCGGCCGCCATCGCGCCGAGGATCGCGATGTAGAGGTCGCGGCGACCGGATGTCATCCTGATGCCGACGCGATCCCCACGGCTCACGCCCTGCTCTCGCAGCACGGCGGCCGTGCGCCACACCTGCGCCAGAAGCTCTGCGTAGCTCAACGCGCCGTCGGCGTCTTCGACAGCCGATGCATCCGGATGCTGCTCGGTGGTGTCTCGGAGGATGTCGATCAGCGTGCGGGGGAGTGGTGCCTCGGCAGCGCGGTCGAGCGCCTCCTGCACGTCAGTTCTCAAGGAGGTCGAGAAGTGCGGCCTTCGACAGTCGCGAGTACCCGGTGCGGCCCTCGGCGCGGGCACGGGCACGGAGTTCGACGACTGTGAGATCGCTCAGCGCGGACGCGGAGGCGACCGCCGCCGGCTCGGTGGTCTTCGGGGCGGGAGACGACGGAACCTGGGGTGTGGTCGCTTCAGCCTTCGACGGCGAATCGTCCTTGGCGGCCGGCTTCTTCGCGGCCGGCTTCTTGGCGGCCGGCTTCTTCGCAGCGGACTTCTTCGCAGCCGGCTTCGTCGGCTCGGGCTGCGTCTTCTCGGGCTTCTCAGGCTTCTCGGGCTTCTCGGGCTCGGCCACCTTCGTCTCGCGCGCCTTCGACGCGGACTTCTTCGTGGCCTTCTTCTTGTCGGCCTTCGTCGGAGCCTGCAGACGCGCGGAGGCCTCGTGGAGGCGCTCGGTGGCGGCGGTGGCCTCTTTCGCGACCTTCTTCGGTCGGTCGGCGATCTTCTTCTTCGATGCGCTCGCCGCATCCTTCGCGTCCTCGACGAGAGGCTTGAGCTTCTTGGCCGCCTTCTTCGGAAGGGTCTTGATCAGCTTCTTCGCGTCCTTCGCGGCGTCCTTGGCGGCATCGATCGCTGCCTCGGCGTTCCGGTGGGCGGGGGTCTTCTTGGCCATGGTCGATCCTCCTGTGCGACCCGAGCGCGTCCGCCGGGTATTGGCAGAGAGGATACTCAGGCAAGGTGAACAATCGGTGCCGCACCGGCGTCGAGCCATGTCATATCCCGTCACACTTGCAACACAAATGTGATCCGCAGAAGGCAGTCGGCGACCGGTCGGGCCGGGTGGTGCATGTTTAGATGTTCTCCTACCCGTCCGTGGGCACTCACACCCTCGTCGTTCAGGAGCTGACATGCGCCGTCGCAACATCATCGCCGGGATCGCGCTCGCCGCGACCGCCACTCTCGCCCTCGCCGGATGTGCGACGGGCAGCGGAGACGCCGGCTCGGGTGAGCCCGCGGCCGGCGATGAGTACGGTCTCATCGAGGCGGGCACGCTGACGGTCTGCTCCGACATCCCCTACGCTCCGTTCGAGTTCGAGGGCGGCGACAACGGCACCGGCTACACCGGCTTCGACATCGACCTGCTCGACGCGATCGCCAAGGAGCTCGACCTCGAGCTCGCGGTGCAGGACGTCGGATTCGACGCGCTGCAGTCGGGCACCACGCTCGCCGCCGGTCAGTGCGACATCGGTGCATCGGCGATGACCATCACCGACGAGCGCAAGGCGAACATCGACTTCTCCGAGCCGTACTACGAGTCGCTGCAGTCGCTGCTGGTGCGCACCGACTCGGGAATCGAGTCGATCGACGACCTCTCCGGCAAGAACGTCGGCGTGCAGCAGGGCACCACGGGCGAGGCATACGCGACCGAGAACGCCGAGGGCGCCCAGCTCGTGCAGTACCCCTCCGACGGCGAGCTGTGGCCCGCGATGCAGGCCGGCCAGATCGACGCGATCCTGCAGGACCAGCCGGTGAACCTCGAGCACGAGAAGGCCGACAGCGCATACAAGATCGTCGAGGAGTACGAGACCGGAGAGTCCTACGGCTTCGCCTACGCGAAGGGCGAGAAGGATGCGCTGCGCGAGGCGATCGACGGTGCACTGCAGGATCTGCGTGACAGCGGCGACTACCAGACGATCTACGACACCTACTTCACCGCGAAGTAATCGGCGAGCGACGTAGGACAGGGAGACCTTGACAATGGCGTTGAGGCGCACCACGAAGAGCAAGCTGTACAGGTACACCGTCTATGCGGTGCTGATCGCGGTCGCAGTCTGGCTGATCGTCAGCACCGACTGGGCGCGCATCGCGCAGCTGTACTTCAACCCCGAGGTCGCGGCGAAGATGCTCCCGGGCATCATCACCACGGCACTCGTCAACACGCTGTGGTTCACTGCCGTCGCGTTCGCCGGTGGCCTGCTGCTCGGCATCGTGCTGGCGCTGCTCAAGCTGTCGAGCATCGGGCCCTTCCGGTGGATCGCGACGGCGTGGATCGAGCTGTTCCGCGGGCTTCCCGCGATCCTCACGATCTTCGCCATCGCCTTCATCCTGCCGATCGGCCTCGGTGTGCCGGGCACCAAGCTCGGTGGTCCCGTCGTGCTCGGACTGATCGGTCTGATCCTGGTGGCTTCGGCCTACATGGCCGAGACGATCCGCGCGGGGATCCAGGCAGTCCCGAAGGGGCAGACCGAAGCGGCACGCTCGCTCGGCATGTCGCCCATGAAGACGACGTTCTGGATCGTGGTGCCGCAGGGCTTCCGCATCATCATCCCGCCGCTGACGAACGAGTTCGTGCTCCTGCTGAAGGACACTTCGCTGCTCTTCGTGGCAGGATCCTTCATCTGGTCGAAGGAGCTCACGAACTTCGCGCGTGATGCGAGCACGCAGAACGCGAACGGAACGCCGCTGATCATGGCGGCGGCCCTCTACCTGATCGTGACGATCCCCCTCACGCGCTTCAGCGCGTACCTGGAACGAAGGATGTCGAGGCAGCGATGATCACCGATCTGATTGACGTCCACGCGCCGGCCATCGACCTGCAGGGGCTCGTGAAGAGCTTCGGCGACAACGAGGTGCTCAAGGGCATCGACCTCACCGTCACGAAGGGCGAGGTCGTCTGCATCATCGGCCCGTCGGGCTCCGGCAAGTCGACGCTGCTGCGATCGGTGAACCTGCTCGAAGAGCCCACCGGCGGCAAGGTGCTCATCGAGGGCATCGACATCACCGACCCCGATGTCGACATCGACCGGGTGCGCACGCGCATCGGCATGGTGTTCCAGAGCTTCAACCTGTTCCCTCACCTCGATGTGATGGGCAACCTCATGATCGCGCAACAGCGCGTGAAGAAGAGGTCCAAGGCGGAGGCCGAGAGAGTCGCGAAAGAGATGCTCGGTCGCGTCGGGCTCTCCGAGAAGGCAGACGCCTTTCCCGGGCACCTGTCAGGCGGTCAGCAGCAGCGCGTCGCGATCGCGCGTGCGCTGTGCATGAACCCCGACATGATGCTGTTCGACGAGCCGACCTCGGCGCTCGACCCCGAGCTCGTCGGCGAGGTGCTGCAGGTCATGCGCTCGCTCGCCGATGAGGGGATGACCATGTTGGTCGTCACGCACGAGATGGGCTTCGCTCGCGAAGTCGGATCGCGCCTGATCTTCATGGACGGCGGACACATCGTCGAAGAGGGCGACCCCCGCGAAGTGCTCGCCAACCCGCAGCATCCGCGTACACAGGACTTCCTGGCGCGCGTGCTCTGATCCTCCGATCACCCGCGCATGCAGAGACCCCCTCCCGCTGATCCAGCAGGAGGGGGTCGCCGTGTGAAGTGAGGAGCGGGAGGTCAGTCGAGTTCGACGACTGTCGCCCCCGGTGCGTTGGACTTGACCGACTCGACGCCGTTCTTCGCGGCGGACCGTGTGGTGTAGCTCTCGCTCGACGCGATCACCTCGCCGTTGCCGGCCTTCAGACGGAACCGGTGACCACCGGCACTGTCGGTGTACAGCTCGAACTTGCCTGCCATGAGGAGTCCTTTCTCTGCCGAATCGAGGGAGAGGTGCCCCTCGGGGATCACGGTATCCCGGAGTACTGGCCAGGGCTAGTGCGAGTCAGCCGCGCGGATGCACGGCGACAGGCTCGGGTGCGACCGCGATGCGCACGCGATCACCGAATGCCGGGTGGATGCCGGGGGCATGCTGCAGCCGCACGAGTTCGCCCGACTCCGTGCGTACGAGCGTGCGGCGCATGCTGCCCAGGAACGTGCTCTCCTGCACGAGCGCGTCGGTCGCGGCATCCGCCTCGGACGCGAAGTGCACGTTCTCCGGGCGCAGGTAGACGTCGACGGGTCCGTCAGCCGGTGACCGCAAGGGGAGCTTCTGCCCCCACACCACGACATGGTCGCCCTCGGCGACGCCCGACACGACGCTCGAGAGGCCGACGAATGCGGCGACACCCGCGGTCGAGGGCGTCGTGTAGAGCTGCTCGGGTGTGCCGATCTGCTCGACGGTCCCTGCGTTCATCACGGCGATCCGATCGGAGACGGCCAGGGCCTCCTCCTGATCGTGCGTGACGAACACGGTCGTGATGCCGAGGCGAAGCTGGATGCGACGGATCTCGTCACGCAGCTGCACGCGCACCTTGGCATCGAGGGCTGAGAGCGGCTCGTCGAGCAGCAGCACCTTCGGCTCGGTGACCAGAGCGCGGGCGAGCGCCACTCGCTGCTGCTGACCGCCCGAGAGCTGATGCGGGAAGCGGTCGGCGAAGTCGGCGAGCCCCACCAGGGCCAGGGCGTCGAGAGCCCGCTTGGCTGCCTCGGCCTTGCCCACCCCGCGGCGCCGCAGCCCGAACGCGGTGTTCTCCGCCACGCGCAGGTGCGGGAACAGCGAATAGGACTGGAAGACCATGCCGATGTCGCGCTTGTTGGTCGGCACCCGCGAGACATCCCCGCCGTCGAGCAGCACGGCTCCGCTGTCGAGACCCTCGAGCCCGGCGAGCACCCGCAGCAGAGTGGTCTTGCCGCAGCCGGAGGGGCCGAGCAGAGAGACGAACTCACCCGGCGCGATGTCGAGGTCGACGCCGTGCAGCACCGTGTTGCCCGAGTAGCTCTTCACGATGCCCTGCAGCTGCACGCGAGTTCCCTCGCCGGCCTCGGCGAGCAGCATGTTGTCGGCGGTGTCGGGGAGAGTCATGGGCGGGCCTTTCCGTTGCCGCGAGCGAGGCGGCCGATGAGCAGGAGCAGAAGGAAGACGAACAGCAGCGCCAGCAGGGTGAAGATCGCGGGAGCGTAGGCATCCTGCTTCTGCACGACGACCATGGCCGTCTGGAACACCTGGCGGTTCAGGAGGGAGGCGATCGTGAATTCTCCGAGCACGACGGCGATCGAGATCAGCGACGCCGCCAGAAGTCCCTGTCTCAGGTTCGGTGCGAGCACCGTGAGCACGACGGTCGGCCAGCTCGCACCGAGCGATCGTGCGGCCTCGGCGAGGGTCCGCATGTCGGCCGCGTCGATCGAGGCCTGGATCGAGCGGTACGCGAACGGCAGCACCGTGATGCCGTAGGCGAAGGCCAGCGTCCACGTGCCGGTGCCGAGTGCGCGCCCGATCTGCAGATAGATCGGGGCGAGACCGACGACCAGCACGATCGCGGGGATCGAGATCGGCAGCAGCACCGCGAACTCGAACACGGGCCTGAGCTTCGCGAATCGCAGGTTCACCAGGATCATCGTGGGTGCGAGCAGCAGCAGCACGATGGCCACCGTCACGACGGCCAGGATCAGCGAGTTGCCGAGACCCATCCAGATGGGCTTGATCGCTGCCGACTTCTCGGGGTCGAACAGAGATGCCCAGCGCTCGATTCCGAGAGTTCCGTCTGCCTGGCGCAGCGTGTAGAGGAACGTCGAGACCAGCGGGATGGCGAAGAAGGCGCCGACGACGATGCCGATGATCCAGCGGGTCGCGAGAGAGGGACCGAGACGGTTCATGACTGCCACCTCGCGGCTCGTCGTTGGATGAGCGAGTACAGGGCCATGACGACTCCGACGATCACGATCATGCCCAGCGCGAGCGCGCCGGCCAGGTTCTCCCGGCCGAGCACGGTCTCGCTGGTGAGCGCTGCGCGGATCTGCAGCGGGACGATCTGCGCGCCCTGGCTCGCGAGTGCCGCGGCCGTGGCATACGACGAGAACGCGTTCGCGAACAGCAGCAGCAGGCTCGCGAGAAACGAGGGGGCCAGCACCGGTATGCCGATGCGCAGCCAGAAGCTGGAGCTGGTGCCGCCGAGCGTGAGGTTCGCCTCGGCCCACTGCGGCTTCAACGCCGCGAGGGCGGGCATGAACGTGATCACCATCAGAGGGATCTGGAAGTAGATGTACGGCAGGATCAGTCCGGGCAGTTCGTAGAGCCAGGTGCCGTTCGCGAAGATGTCGACGCCGAAGGTGTCCTGCAGGAACAGCTTGAGCACTCCCTGGATGCCGATCGTGGCGATGAAGGCGAAGGCGAGCATCACGCCACCGAACTGCGCCAGTACGCCGGCTGCGGCATCCACGGTCGATCGGACGGCGCCGTCGGGGTTCATCCCGAGCAGGGCATAGCAGACGAGCGCTCCGACGATCGCGCCGACGACCGCGGTCAGAAGCGACAGCCCTGCGGAGTTCGCGAACGTCGCGAGCACGACGGGGTCGCCGAGGGCCGAGACGTTCGACCAGGTGAACGATCCGTCCTTCGTGAAGAAGCCCGAGCCGATCGCGAGGATGGTGGGCACAGCGAGGAAGAGCACCACGTAGGCGGCGAAGGGCACGAGACCGAGCCAGGCCGCGGACGGCGCCGAGCGCCGGGGCCCCGACATGACGGACCCGGCGCCGGCCGTCGTGGTGGCAGTGGTCACTGGACCGCCGCTGCCCACTTCTCACCGAGCAGAGTGCCGGCGTTCGTCGACTGCTCCTCGGTCGGGACGACCGTCTCGCTCGGGACCTCGGGAAGAGCCGCGGCCAGGTCGGCGTCGATCGTGCCGGCCTCGGTCATGGCCTCCATGCGAGCCGGGCGAGCGCCGCCCTTGAGCCACAGGTTCTGCACCTCGTCGCTGTAGAGGAACTCCTGCCACAGGCGTGCCGCTGCCGGGTTCGGGGCATCCTTGTTGATCGCCTGGTTGTAGTAGCCGGCGTAACCGGTGCCGTCGAAGACGACGACCTCCCAGTTCTCGTTGTCGGCCTTGTGCGACGCGTTCAGGTAGTCCCAGTCGAAGACGACAGGGGTCTCGCCGCTCGCGACGGTCGCCGTGGTGACGTCGACCTTGAGCAGGTTGCCGGCCTTCTGCATGTCGGAGAAGAAGTCGATGCCCGGCTGGAAGTCGTCGAGCGTGCCGTCGGACTGCACCGTCGCGAGGCCCACCGCGGCGAAGGCCGCACCGGCCTGCGTCGGGTCGCCGTTGATCGCGACGGCGCCCTTGTAGGCGGCATCCTTCAGGTCATCGAGCGACTCGGGAGCGTCGAACTTCGACGAGTCGTAGCCGATCGACATGTATCCGCCGTAGTCGCCGACGAAGAGTCCGGTCGGCTCCTTGAGAGCGTCGGGGATCTCGTCCCACGTCTGCACCTGGTACGGAGCGAACACGTCGGTGTTCTGCAGCGCGACGGTCAGGCCGAGGTCGAACACGTCGGGTGCGGTGTCGAGCCCCTCGTTCGTCTTCGCCGCCTGGATCTCTTCCGCGCTCGACACGTCGGGCGATGCCTCGTTGATCGTGATCTCGGGGTACTTCTCGGCGAAGAGGTCGAGGATCTCGCCGTAGTTGGCCCAGTCGCGCGGAAGGGCGATGACGTTGAGCTGGCCCTCGGCCTTGGCGGCCTCTTCGAGGTCGGCGAAGGATCCGAAGTCCTCGACCGAGGTGGCTGCTGCGGCGTCGACCTCGTCGCTGCCGGCGGCCGGGGCCTCAGCGCCCGTCGCGCACGCGGTGAGGCCGAGCGCAGCGGTGGTGAACAGGGCGATGCCGGCGCCGATGCGCGCGCGGCGGTGGAAGTTGGTCATCAGGGTCCTCTCGGTGCCCGGCGCAGCGCGCCGGATTCGGGTTGTGAGAGGACACTATGAGCCGCGGGTTGCCGATCATCGCGGCTCCGGTGAACGCGAGATGTCCGGGTCGTGGCGGGTCAGGCCACCGCGGCGTTCGAGGCGCCGCGCAGTCTGACATCCTGGACGGATGGACATCGGTGGGATGCTGGGGCTCGAGCAGCTCACCTGGGGAACCCTGATCCTCATCGTCATCGCGGCGTTCGCTGCGGGGTGGATCGACGCGGTCGTGGGTGGCGGCGGGCTGCTGCAGCTCCCCGCGCTGCTGCTGATCCCCGGCATCACGCCGATCCAAGCCCTGGCCACCAACAAGCTCGCCTCGGTGTTCGGCACGGCGACGAGCAGCGTCACCTACTATCGGCGCGCGAAACCCGACATCCGCACGGCGCTGCCGATGGCCGTGATCGCACTCGCCGGATCGTTCGGCGGGGCAGCCGTCGCGACGATCCTTCCTGCCGCGGCCTTCAAGCCGATCATCGTCGTGGCGCTGCTCGCCGTGGCGCTCTTCACGGCGGTCCGGCCGCAGATGGGTGCGGCCACGCGGCTGCGATTCAGCGGTCACAAGCACCACATCATGGCCGGGCTCTCAGGTCTCGTGATCGGCTTCTATGACGGGCTGATCGGACCGGGGACGGGCACGTTCCTGGTGATCTCGCTCGTCGCGCTGCTCGGATACGACTTCCTGCAGGCGAGTGCCAAGGCCAAGATCGTGAACCTCGCCACGAACACCGGTGCCCTGCTGCTGTTCATCCCGCACGGCGCCGTGCTGTGGCTGCTCGGCGGCATCCTCGCGGTCGCGAACGTCGCAGGGAGCTACCTCGGCTCGCGCATGGCGATCTCGCGCGGCACGACGTTCATCCGCGTCGTGTTCCTCGTCGTGGTCACCGCTCTCATCGCCAAGCTCGGCGTCGACGTCTGGAACGAGAACATCGCCCCGGCGCTCGCCGCCCTGCGCTGAGCATCCGTCCCGGCGGGTGCGCCTCGTGAGTCCGATTGCGTTTCGCACGTCCGAATCGGAGGGATCCGGACGTCTCAGGCGCAGGTCGACTCGTCTGGCGCACGGCGTGGAGGCTGCGAACGCGAAGAGGCCCCCTCCTGCGTGAGCGGGAGAGGGCCTCTGGGGCGGCGAGGGTCAGGCCTCGTCGTCCTCGGGCTCGAAGTCGACGCCGGCCTCGGCGCGCTGCTCGGGCGTGATCGGAGCGGGCGCGGCCGTCAGCGGATCGAAGCCGTTGCCCGACTTCGGGAACGCGATGACGTCGCGGATCGATTCTGTCTTCGCCAGGTGCTGCAGCACGCGGTCCATGCCGAGCGCGATTCCGCCGTGGGGCGGTGCGCCGAACTTGAACGCGTCGAGCAGGAACCCGAACTGCTCCTGCGCGACCTCGTCGCTGATGCCCATGACCTCGAACACGCGCTTCTGCACGTCTTCGCGGTGGATGCGGATCGAGCCGCCACCGAGCTCCGAGCCGTTGCACACGATGTCGTACGCATAGGCGAGGGCGGAACCGGGGTCGGTGTCGAACGTGTCCTGGAACTCCGGCTTCGGTCCGGTGAACGCGTGGTGCACTGCGGTCCAGGCTCCGGCGCCGACGGCGACGTCACCCGATGCCACGGCATCCGCTGCCGGCTCGAACATCGGAGCGTCGACGACCCAGGTGAAGGCGAACTCGTCGGGGTTCAGGTAGCCCAGCCGGCGGCCGATCTCGACGCGTGCGGCGCCGAGAAGAGCGCGGCTCTCCTTGGTCGATCCGGCGGCGAAGAACACGCAGTCTCCGGCGGATGCACCGATGAACTCGGCGAGTCCGGCCTGCTCGGCCTCGGACAGGTTCTTGGCAGCGGGGCCGCCGAGCGAGCCGTCCTCGTTGAAGAGCACGTACGCGAGACCGCGGGCGCCGCGCTGCTTGGCCCAGTCCTGCCATGCGTCGAGCTGCTTGCGCGGCTGGCTCGCGCCGCCGGGCATGACGACGGCACCCACGTACTCGGCCTGGAACACGCGGAACGGGGTGTTCGCGAAGTACTCGGTGGCCTCGACGAGCTCGAGTCCGAAACGCAGGTCGGGCTTGTCGGAGCCGTACTTCGCCATCGCGTCGGCATAGGTCAGGCGCGGCAGCGGGGTCTGCACCTCGACGCCGATCGTCTTCCACATCGCCTGGATGAGCGACTCCATCAGCGTGATGACGTCTTCCTGGTCGACGAAGCTCATCTCGATGTCGAGCTGCGTGAACTCCGGCTGACGATCGGCTCGGAAGTCCTCATCGCGATAGCAGCGAGCGATCTGGTAGTACTTCTCGACGCCGCCGACCATGAGCAGCTGCTTGAACAGCTGCGGCGACTGCGGCAGCGCGTACCAGCTGCCGGGGTGCAGGCGAGCGGGCACGACGAAGTCGCGGGCGCCCTCCGGAGTCGATCGGGTGAGCGTCGGCGTCTCGACCTCGGTGAAGTCCTCGCCGTGCAGCACGTCGCGGACGGCCTTGTAGACGTCTGAGCGCAGGCGCAGAGCGGATGCCGCGGCGGGGCGACGAAGGTCGAGGTAGCGGTACTTGAGACGTGCCTCCTCGCCGACCGTCTCGGTCTCGGCGACGGCCGTCGACACCTGGAACGGCAGGGGAGCGGACTCGTTCAGCACGACGACGTCGGTCGCGATGAGCTCGATCTCGCCGGTCGGCAGGTTCGGGTTCGCGTTCCCGTCGGGGCGACGGGAGACTTCGCCGGTGACCTGGAGGACGAACTCGTTGCGCAGCGGGTGCGCGACCTCTTCATCGCGGATGACGACCTGGGCGATGCCCGTGGCATCCCGAAGATCGATGAACGCGACTCCTCCGTGATCACGACGGCGATCGACCCAACCCGAGAGGGTGACGGTCTGACCGATTTGCTCGGCTCGCAGTGAGCCTGCCGAGTGGGTGCGAAGCACGGAGGATTCCTCCTGATCTGGGAAATGATGAACCCGCCCATTCTACGGGGGCGGTGTCGCCTCCTCCGTCGGTGGCATATCGGTCAGTAGGATCGCCACGACAGCCGCTCGACCAGCGAAAGGGTCATCATGGACTCCAACGGCATCTCGGATCTGTACGCATCGATCTTCTCCGGCACGACGGGGCTCATCGCGCTCGTCTTCTACGTCCTGGTCGTCATCGGCCTATGGAAGGTGTTCACGAAGGCGGGATACCCCGGCATCCTCGCGATCATCCCCTTCGTCAACGTCGTGTTCCTCGTGAAGATCGCGGGGATGTCCGGCTGGCTCGCGCTGCTCTATCTCATCCCGATCGTGGGATTCATCTTCGGCATCATCGTCGCGATCAAGCTCGGCGAGCGCTTCGGCAAGGGCGGGCTCTTCTCGTTCTTCCTGCTCTTCGTCTTCCCCTACATCGGATATCTGATCATCGGATTCGGCGAGTCCCGCTACCGCGCGGTCTGACATGGTGGCGTCACGACTGCACCTCGTCCGACACGGTGAGGTGCACAATCCGAAGCGCGTGCTCTACGGCCGGCTGCCCGATTACCACCTCAGCAGGGCCGGGCGAAAGATGGCGCAGGCGGCCGCCGATCACGTCGCCTCGCTCGACAGGCCGGTGGCAGCGCTGTACTCGTCGCCGTTGGAGCGTGCACAGGAATCTGCCGAGCCGTTCGCGACCCGATTCGACCTGGTGCCCGAGATCGACATCCGCATCATCGAGCCGACGAACGTGTTCGAGGGCACGCAGATGCGACGCTCGCTGATGAACCCGCTCAACTGGTGGCACCTGCGCCAGCCGTCGCTGCCGAGCTGGGGCGAGCCCTACGCGTCGATCGCCGAGCGGATGCTGGGCGTGATGACAGAAGCGTGGCGAGCGGTAGACGGCGGCGACCTCGTGATGGTGTCGCACCAGGCACCGATCTGGATCACCCACCTGCGGGTCGCGGGTCTGCCGCTGCAGCACGACCCCCGCACCCGTCGCTGCGCGCTGTCGAGCGTCACGTCGTTCGAGCTCGTGGGCGATGTCTGGCGCGAGGTCGACTACGCGGAGCCCGCGGCGACGGGTGGCGCAGTCGATGTCGGGGCCGTCTGAAGTCTGAGCCAGCGGCTCCGGTCGCAGTGATGGTCGCTCCCCGAGTCGGGAAGCGACCGTCACTGCGCTGCGGCGAAGGTGCTCGCGATCACGGAGCCATCAGCGACTGGATGACACCGACTGCCGCCAGCTGACCGGCGGCGGCGGCCAACAGCACCGATGCCATCGGGCCGGGAAGCGACGCCCGGTGCGCGAGATCGCCGGCGGCGAAGACTCCGGGCGCAGACGTGCGGCCGAAGTCGTCGATCTCGATCGACCCGGACGGCAGCAGGTGCAGACCGAGCTGATCGGCGAACGGTGCGCGGTGGCGCAGCGAGCCGGATGCCACGAAGACGCCGGCCACGGTCTGCTCATCGTCGCCCGCGCTGACCCGCACCCCGTCGGCGTCGGATGCGACAGCGGTCACGAGCCCCGCGTTGACGCGGGCGCCCAGACTCTCGAGCGACTGCCTCTCATCGGTCGAGAACTCCTGCTCGACGGGGAAGACGGTGATGTCTGCCACGATCCGACCCAGGAGCCCGATCAGATGCTCGGCCCGAGGCGCGGGGCCGAGGATGGCGATGGAGCGCCCCGCGTGCTCGTGGCCGTCGCAGAACGGGCAGCTGAAGGCCTTCACGCCCCACAGGTCCTGCAGGCCTGGTACGGGCGGGAGGTCGTCGGCGACACCGGTCGCGAGGATGACGCTCTTCGTGTCGACAGAAGCTCCGTCCGCGAGCAGCACGGTGAACGCGCCCTCCCCACCCGTGACCGTCTGTGCGCCGACGTCGCGGATCTCGACATCCGCGTACTCGGCGAGCTGAGCGCGCGCCGTCGAACGGAACTCCGCCGGGGGAGTTCCGTCGTTCGCGACGACGTTGTGCATGTGGAGGACGGTGCCGTTGCGGTACTCGCCCGAATCCAGAAGCAGGGTGGGCCGATGCATCCGCCCGAGGGTCAGTGCCGCCTGGAGGCCGGCGGGGCCTGCTCCGATGACGATCGCGTCGTACATGTGGGGTCCTTCCGAGGTGCGCGTTTGCGTTTCCCGTCAGTCTGTGACTTCATGTTGACATGAAGTCAAGTGTCGAGAGTTCCTGGTCCGTCGGCGAGGTCGCGGCGCGCTTCGATCTGCCCACGAATGTGCTGCGGCACTGGGAGGCGGTCGGGCTGCTGCGCCCGGCTCGCGACTCGGCGGGGCGACGTCGGTACGGGCAGGACGAGGTCGTGCGCATCGCGGTGATCCAGCGCAGCAAGGCGGCGGGCATGAGCCTCGAGCAGATCGGCGTGCTGCTCGACGACGGAAGCGGGGGTCGACACGAGGTGCTGCAGCAGCACCTCGACGACCTCGATCGCCGCATGGAGGACATGCGACGGTCGCGAGAGATGACCGAGCATGCCATGGGATGCCGCGCCCACGACATCGCGACCTGTCCGCGGTTCCGGGCGAGCGTGGACGACGTGCTGGCACGGCTCTGAGGGGTCCTCCGCGCCTGGCCGCATCCGGCCCATGCATAGGAACCCCCGCGTAAACTGGGAATCGTGCCACTCGCCTCGACGGTTCGTCCGATCCGCAGCGGCCGCTCCTCCCGCATCCGGCCTTCTCGCCGCGCGGTCGGTGCCGCGCTCGCCGCGGTACTAGCCATCGGTCTGAGCGCCTGCGCTCCTGATCCCGTGAACGATTCGTTCCTGAGCGGTGACAACCCCGGTTATGTCGCCGCCGACGGAGCGATCGTCGAGATCCCCGTCGCCGAGCGCGGTGAACCCGTCGTCGATTTCGGCGGCGTGACCGAGAACGGCGACGACTTCAGCAGCTCGGAGCTCGCGGGCAAGGTGACGGTCGTCAACTTCTGGTACGCCGGCTGCGCACCGTGTCGCCTCGAGGCGGAAGACCTCGAGAGCGTGTGGCAGGAGCACGGCGGAGACGACGTCGCCTTCCTGGGGATCAACACCCGTGATCAGGCCGACACGGCCAAGGCGTTCTCGGCGGAGTTCGGCGTGACCTACCCGAGTCTCATCGATGTCGACACCGCGGAGGCGAAGCTCGCCTTCGCATCGTCGGTGCCGATCCAGGCGACGCCGACCACTCTCGTGCTCGACAAGCAGGGCCGGGTCGCCGCACGCATCATCGGGCCGATCGACGGCACCTCGATCCTCTCGACGCTCGTCAAGGACGCGCTCGCGGAGGACTCGTGAGTCCCTCAGGAGCGGCGTGAACCCCGAAGCCATCATCGGATCGGGAGCCCTGTGGCTCGCGATCCCCGTCGCGATGCTCGCCGGCCTCGTCTCCTTCCTGTCGCCCTGCGTGCTGCCGTTGGTGCCCGGCTACCTCGGATTCCTCGGGGGAGCCGTCACTCCTCGCCGGGGGGCGAACACCGCCGACGGCACCGCCGTCTCGACGGTCGAGGCTCCCGCCCGTAGTCGACTCGTGCTCGGTGTGCTGCTGTTCATCCTGGGTTTCACCGTCGTCTTCATCCTCTACACGGTGCTCAGCGGCACGTTCGGCGTCTTCTTCCTCCGCTGGGGCGACCTGATAACGCGCATCCTCGGAGTCTTCATCATCGTCATGGGCCTGATCTTCCTGGGCGCCTTCGGGTTCGCGCAGCGAGAGATCCGGTTCCACGTCGACTCCAAGGTGGGCATCATCGGCGCACCTCTGCTGGGAATCGCGCTCGGAATCGGCTGGGCCCCCTGCATGGGGCCGACGCTCGGCGCGATCATCGCTCTCTCGTTCAATGCCGGCGACCCGGTGCGCGCCGGGTTCCTCGGCCTCGCCTACTCGCTCGGCCTCGGCATCCCGTTCCTGCTCGTCGCCCTCGGTTTCGGCTGGGCCACGAAGACGGTCGGGTTCCTCCGCCGTCACATCCGCATCGTGAACATCATCGGCGGCGTGCTGCTGATCGTCCTCGGCGTGCTGATGGTGACCGGGCTCTGGACCGACATCATGTCGCGACTCACGGTGGTGATCGGCAGTGTCCCCCTCCCGTTCTGATGAGAACACGACGCATCGGAAGGATGACGTGAGCAGCACTACCGAGAGGTCCAGCGATCCGCTCCGACCGTCAGACCACGTCGACGGTGAGGAGTCGATCACCCAGCCGCGCCTCGGCTTCGTGGGCTGGCTGCGCTGGGGCTGGCGTCAGCTGACCTCGATGCGCACCGCGCTGATCCTGCTGCTGGTGCTCGCGATCGCGGCGATCCCCGGCTCGATCTTCCCGCAGCGGATGGCCGACCCCAACGGCGTCACGGAGTGGGAGCGCAACAATCCCGATCTGTTCCCGGTGCTCGACTCGCTGAAGCTCTTCGACGTGTATCTGTCGCCGTGGTTCTCGGCGATCTACCTGCTGCTGTTCGCCTCGCTGGTCGGCTGTGTGATCCCGCGTATCCGGCACCACGCGAAGGCGCTGCAGGCACGCCCACCCCGCACTCCCGCACGACTGAAGCGGCTCGCCGACTTCCGCGCGGTCGATCGCGCATCGACGGATGCGCCCGCCGACGCTGCGGCCACGATCGACATCGCGACGAAGCAGCTCAAGGCTCTCGGATACCGCGTGGAGCGCTACGACTCGGGTCGCACGTCGTCGGTCTCCGCTGAGCGCGGGTACTGGCGCGAGACCGGCAATCTCCTCTTCCACCTCGCCCTCGTCGGTGTGCTGATCACCGTGGGAGTCGGAGGCGGGTTCGCCTACACCGGCCAGCGAGTGCTGGTCGAGGGCGAGACGTTCGCCAACACGCTGCTCGACTACGACTCGATGAACCGCGGCCGCTTCGTCAGCGACGGCGCTCTCGCACCGTACTCGATGCGCCTCGACAGCTTCGACGTCACCTACCAGCCCTTCGGCGAGCCCGGCTCGGGTCAGGCGGGCGACTTCTCGGCCAACGTCACCGTGCAGGAGAACGGCGAGGAGCGCACCGGCTCGGTCAAGGTCAACGAGCCTCTCGGCGTCGCCGACGACAACGTCTTCCTGCTGGGCAACGGGTACGCCCCGACGATCACGGTCCGCGACCCCGACGGGGAGGTCGTGTTCACGAACAGCACGCCGTTCCTGCCGCAGGACAACAACATGACCTCGCTCGGCGTCATCAAGATCCCCGACGGGCTCAGCGAGCAGATCGGTCTGGTCGGCTTCTTCTATCCGACCACGGGTGTGCTCGACACCGGCGCGTTCTTCTCGGGCTTCGGCGATCTGACCAACCCGACCCTCACGCTCGACGTGTACACGGGCGATCTCGGCATCAACGAGGGCGTGCCGCGTTCGGTCTACGTGCTCGACACCTCGGACATGACGAAGGTGACCGGACGCACGACCGATCTCGAGTCGATCGAGCTGGCCCCCGGTGACACGGCTGACCTGCCGAACGGACTCGGGACCGTGACCTTCGAGGATGAATCGCCGGCGGGGGCCACCGACGCCTCGCAGTCGGTCAAGCGCTTCGCCTCGCTGCAGATCCACCGTGACGCGTCGGGGCCGTGGGTTCTCGGCTTCGCGCTTCTCGCGCTCGGCGGACTCATGCTCGCCCTGTTCATCCCCCGGCGCCGAGTGTGGGTCAAGGCGACGGCTGAGGATGGTGTCGTCTCCCTCGAGTACGCGGGTCTCGCACGCGGCGAGGACCCGACTCTCGCGACGGCTGTCGACGACCTGGTCGCCGGCCATGTGCGTCTGATGGACGCCGCGGGAGTGACGACGCCGGTGCCGACCGTCATCGATCCAGACCAGGCTGAGACGGCGTCCGAGAACGTCCGCGAGGGCGGCCCCGAGCGCCCCGCATCCGACACCCCGAAAGTAGACTGACATCATGTTCGATCTCGAAGTGATCTCGCCGATCCTGCTGTGGACGGCGATCGCGATCTACGCTGCGGCCTTCGTGGCCTACGCCTTCGACCTCGCCCGCCGGTCGCAGCTGTCCGCGGATGCGGCGAGTGTGCGGGAATTCGAACTGGTCGGAGCCGGCGCGGGTGCGCGCGGTGCCAAGGGAGCGAAGGGTGCTCCGGCATCCGACTCCGTGGTGACCCCGCAGCGGTTCGTGATGGCGCGCATCGGCACCTCGCTGACCGTGCTCGCGTTCCTCTTCCACCTCGCAGCCACGCTCACGCGTGGTTTCGCGGCCGGGCGGGTGCCCTGGGCCAACCTCTACGAGTTCGCGATGATGGGCACGCTGCTGATCGTCGCGGTGTTCCTCGTGGTCCTCACTCGCATCGATCTGCGCTTCCTCGGCACGTTCATCACCGGTCTCGTCGTCGTGCTGCTGGGGCTCTCGGCCACCAACTTCTACGTCGAGGTCTCGCCTCTGATGGACCCGCTCAAGAGCGTGTGGCTGGTGATCCACGTCTTCGTGGCATCCCTCGGCACCGCGTTCTTCGCCTTGGCCTTCGCGCTGTCGGTGATCCAGCTGATGCAGTCCCGCCGCGAGCGGCTGATCTCCGAGGGAGCTGAGAAGACCGGCCCCGGCTTCCTGCGCACCTTCCCCGGGTCGGAGCGCCTCGAGAGCATGGCCTACCGCTTCACGATCATCGGCTTCATCCTGTGGACGTTCACGCTCATCGCCGGTTCGATCTGGGCCTACTACGCCTGGAGCCGCTTCTGGGGCTTCGACGTCAAGGAGACGTGGACCTTCGTGATCTGGGTGCTCTACGCGGGGTACATCCACGCGCGTGCGACGCGCGGCTGGCGCGGCAACCCGTCGGCCTGGCTGGCGATCGTCGGCTTCTCGGCCGTGCTCTTCAACTTCACGATCGTCAACGTCTTCTTCAAGGGGCTGCACGCCTACTCGGGCCTCAGCTGAGCGCCCGCGCAGGCGTCATCTGAACGAGCGCAGTCCGAACGGGATCACTTCGGAGTGCTCGGCGCCGTCTTCGTACCAGACGAGCTCGGCCTCGCTGATGGTCTCGGCGGGGCGTGAGCTGAGCGAGCGGCGGGACTTGTGCGACAGCTCGGTCCATGCCGCGGGTGCGAGCGTCTTCGCGTAGATCACCGACAGGTGGAACGTCCAGTCCTCCGTGCTGCGCTCGTCCAGTCGACGGAAGTCGGTGCCCTCGAGAGCTTCGCTGAGGTTCGCGTAGGCCGACACGAGCGACGGGGTTCGTCTCAGGCGAAGGATGACGACCTGCCACGGAGCCGGGAACACGTCGACGGCCTCGGCGACGACCTCGATCGGCCGCTGCGCCACCGCCCATTCGCGGACCAGGGCGAGCAGGTCTTCCCGACGCTCCGGCTCGTGGAATGCACGAAGAGTGACGTGCTCGGTATGCGGGTGCGGAGCGTCCATCCGGCCGAGGGCCGACCTCTGCTCTGCCCGGTAGACGTCCGACACCGCTCTCGTCGGGCGCAGCACGAGATACTGCTGCCCCTCGAGTGACTCGAGCTGGGCGGGAGAGGTCATGAACGGGCGACGCATCTTCTGATCGTACGTGCGTGGGGCTGTGTCCGAATACCGCGCCTGCCCATGTGGGCACGGCTGCGGAGACGGATGACGACGCGCCGCGCATCGCGAACGAGGCGCGACGCGTCGTCGGGTGTGGTCCGAAGGTGTGCCCGGGGAGGGCGCCCGGAGCGGGGTCTCAGGCGGTCGCCGCAGCCGCTCTCACCGAGGTCGTGCGACGCAGGGCGACTGCGACGGTGGTCGCGACGAGCGAGAGGACCCCCCACACGATGAGGCCGGCGGCTGCGCCTCCGTTCGCGGCGATCAGACCGGCGAATGCGGGGGCTGTGGGCAGGGAGGCTCCGAGATCCGCCAGCCAGCCGGGCACCGTCGAGATCAGCCCTGTCGCGATCGCGAGCACTCCGACGAGGGCGCTGATCCAGCGACCGACGCCGCCGAAGACCGCGACGAGCGCCTGGTTGACGGCGGCGAAGACGATCCCGGCCAGCACGGCGATTCCGGCGAATGCCCACCAGGTCGCGGCATCGTAGCTCGCGACGATCTGCACGATCAGCGCGACCAGCAGACCCTGAGCGGCGCCGATGGCGGCGGCCGGGGCGAAGGCGCGCAGCGCGAGACCTGCAGAGGAGCGTCGCGACGTGAGGGTGCGCGCGGTGTGCGCCCGCATCACGAGGAAGGAGGCGAGAGCTCCGAACCACAGCACGACAGCCGCGAGCAGCGGGATCGCGGTCGGACCGAAGATCGTGGCACCGTCGGCCCCCTTCGACGTCACAGGGTCGGCGATCACGGTGGCGAGCGAGGTCGACTCCGAGTCGCTGAACGAGGGGAGGGACTCGGATGCGGTGCGCAGCCCCCCGGCGAGATCACCCGTTCCGGTGGCGAGGGCGTCGACGCCTGTCGCGAGTTCGGCGGCACCGGTCGCGAGTTCGGTCGTCCCGTCGGACAGCTGAACGGCTCCGGTCGACAGCGCTCGGGCACCGGCAGCGGACTCGTCGAGACCCTGGGACGCCAGCTGGTTCAGGCCGTCCGCGAGGTTCGTCGCGCCGGCGCCCGCGTCACCGAGCTGAGTCGCGAGAGTGGTGAACGCGCCGGGAAGAGTCGCGATCTGCGGTTCGACGGCCGTGAGATACCCCGATGCGGTTCCGGCGGCCTTCGCGGCCTCCGCTGCGTTCGCGGCTTCGGTGGCGAGCTCAGCACACAGCTCTCCCGAGACGGCCGGGTCGCAACTCGCTGCCATCGCGCCGAGACGCTGCGCGAGGCCCCCCGTCTTCGTCGCGGCGTCGGTCGCGGCATCGGTTCCGGCCCCGATCGCCCCGACGAGGGCGGGCATCTGCCCTGCCTGGGTGCTCAGCTCCGTCGCGCCTGCGGTCAGACCGGTGCCGATCTGGCTCGCTCCACCCGCAGCCTCGCGCGTCTTCGCCGCCAGCGTGTCGAGCCCGGAGGCGAGCGACGATGCGCCGTTTCCGAGCTCGGTGGCGCCAGAGGCGAGCTGTGTCGCGCCGTCGGGGATCGCGGCCGCACCGGTCGCCGCGTCGCGTGCGCCGGTCGCCAGCTGGGCGGCGCCGTCGGCGGCCTCTCCGATCTGATCGCCGATCGTGGTGAAGCCGACCAGGATGTTCTCGGTGGTGGCCTCCGACAGCAGCGTGCCCATGCTCGACGCGGCGGCGTTCGCGATCTGGCCGGTGATGAGATCGTCGGCGACGAGCCCGTCATCCGGCGTGGTGACCCGGATGGTCGCCTGCTCGGCGTCACCTCCGCCGTCGGAGATCGCCTGCCCTGCCGAGGTCGCGGCGGCCGAGAAGTCCTCGGGGATCGTGATGACGGCCTGATACGACCCGTCAGCGAGCCCGTCGGCCGCGTCATCCTCGTTCGAGATCACCCACGTGAGGTTGGAGTCGAGCTCGTCCGACCCCTCGACGAGGCCTGATGCGAGCTGCCGGCCCAGCGGCGTCAGCTGTCCGTCGATCTCCACCGGCTCGTCGAGGTTGACGATCGCGGCGGTCATCGAGTCGAGGCGCTCGGTCGGGTTCTGCAATGCGGCGACCAGGATGCCGCCCACGGCGGCGGGAAGCAGCAGGATGCCGAGGATCGTCAGCCACGTGATGGGCTTGCGCGAGCGGGCGCGTTCGATGGGGAGGGTCATGCGTTCACCTCGGTCGATTCGGTGGTGCCGTCCGCGGTGCGGTGCACCGAGGACTCGGGTCGTGTCTGTGCTGTCGATGCGTCGATGTCGACCACGTCGGCGGGGGTGCGACCGGCATCTGCGAGGATCTCGAGACCGATCTCGGCGTCGAGCGCAGTGAGCAGGATCGCGGTCGTGCTGCGGGTGTCACGCAGCCGTGCGGCGAGCTGATCGCGTTCGGGGCGCGACAGCCGGTCGGCTGCGTCGATCACCACGAGCGCGGGGCGCCCGCGCAGCGCTTCGGTGAGGTCGGCCGTCAGGCTCCCCGCATCTGCGGTCATGACGGCTCCGACATGTGCGCGCACCCACGCCGCTCGCCCCGGAAGCAGATGGCCGGCGACGCGGAGGCGTCCGTCGTCGGGCGTCGCGCGGCCGGCGATCAACAGCGCCAGAGCGCGCAGCGCGCCGGCGGACGAGCCGGTGATCACGGCGGACCCGCCGGGGGAGAGGCGCAGGTGGAGGCCCTCGATGCCGGCATCCGTCGCAGTGAGATCGTCGGCGGCCACGACCGACTCGTCTCCCGGCCAGCCCGCCAGGTGGCGCTCGCGTTCCACCGCCTCGCCCTCGATGTCAACGCTCGGGAGGATCCGCTCCAGCCAGGTCGGGATCTCCCATGCGCGCTCGCCGAGAATGGCCATGAGAGCGGGGATCAGCGTCATCCGCACCAGGAACGCATCGATCGCGATTCCGGCCGCGAGGCCCAGAGCGATGGGTTTGAGCGAGGAGTCGCCTTCGGGGACGAACGCCACGAAGACGGCGAACATGATGAGACCAGCGGCCGTGACGACCTTGGCTGAGCCCGTGAAGCCGCTGTGAACGGCTCGCAACGCGGCGGCGCGACGCGTGGCTCGGTCGGGATGCTTCCCGTCGGGGTCGTGCACGAAGTCCTCGCGCATCCGCGACACCAGGAAGACCTGATAGTCCATCGCGAGCCCGAACAGCACACCCATCAGGATGATCGGCATGAAGCTGATGATCGGGCCCACCTTGGCGACGTGCAGGGCATCGGCGAACCAGCCCCACTCGAACACCGCCCCGACGATGCCGAAGGCGGCCACGATCGACAGCAGGTAGCCGGCTGCGGCGGTGATCGGCACCCAGAGCGAGCGGAACACGATCGTGAGCAGGATCAGAGAGAGACCGATCACGAAGATGCCGAAGGGGAGCAGCGCGTTGCCGAGTTGGTCGGAGATGTCGATGCCGACGGCGGTGAAGCCGGTGACCTTGAGGTCGATTCCGAACTCGTCGAGCCACTCGTCGTGATGCGATCGCAGCTCGCGCACCAGGTCGGCCGTCGCGGGGTCGTCGGGTGCCGTCTCGGGGATGATCTGCACGATGCCGGTGTCGGCGGTCTCGTTCGGGGTCGCGAGGGCGACCTCCTTCACGCCGTCGATCTCGGCGACCTCGTCGCCGAGGTCTTCCATCAACGTGAGGGGGTCGGTCGAGGTGACGATCGTGCCCGTGAGGATCATGGGGCCGTTGAATCCGGGGCCGAACTCCTCGGCGACGAGGTCGTAGCTCTGCCGTGCTTCGGAGTCCTTCGGCAGCACGCCGGCGTTGGGAAGGGCGAGATTGAGGCTCAGAGCAGGTACCGCGACGATTCCGAGGCCGATCACGACCGCGAGTGAGACGAGTATCGGGCGCTTGGTCACGCCGGTCACCCAGCGTTCGCTGAATCGCGCCCGCGGTGCAGGAGCAGGCGCGCTCTTCTTCGCCTTCGGTGCCTTGCGCGGCCGGCCCGCCACCCGGCCCTTCATGAATCCCAGCAGCGCAGGGGTGAGTGTCACCGCGATCGCGACGGCGACGGCGACGGCGGCGGATGCCGCGATGCCCATGGTCGTCAGGAACGGGATGCCGGCGAAGCCGAGTCCGATCAGGGCGATCAGCACGGTCACGCCGGCGAACACCACCGCGGAGCCGGCCGTGCCGACGGCGCGGGCAGTGGATTCCTCGGGATCGACCCCCTCGCGGACCTGATCCTGGTGCCTGGCCATGATGAACAGCGCGTAGTCGATGCCGACCGCGAGGCCGAGCATGAGGGCGAGGAGAGGAGTGGTCGACGAGACCGTGGCGAAGGCGGTCGCCGCGAAGATGCCCGCCATCGAGATGCCCACGCCGAGCACCGCCGTGAGCAGCGGGAGCCCTGCGACGACGAACGAGCGGAAGGTCACGATCAGCACGAGCAGGGCGATCAGCAGACCGACGGCCTCGGTGAGCGTCAGGCCGGGGATCGAGGTCGCGAACAGCTCCCCACCCAGAGCGGTCTGCGAGCCGTCGGGGAGTTCGGCTGAGAGGTCGGAGACGACGGCGCGCAGGTCGTCCTGCGTCGCGTCCGACACATCGGTCGCCTGACCGTCGAACTGCAGGCGGATGATGCCGGCGGTCTCGTCGTCGTTGATCATCCCGCTGACCATCTCGTCGAACGGAGAGGTGGCGGAGAGCACAGAATCGTCGAGATCGGCGAGCTGGTCGACAGCATCCTCGATGTCGTCGCGATAGGAGTCATCGGTGATCGAATCGCCGTCCGCGGCGACCACGATGATCTGCGCGCTGGTTCCGCTGACCGCGGGGAAGGAGCGGTTCAGCTGCTCGAGGCCCGCCTGGGACTCGGTGCCCGGGATCGAGAACGAGTTGTCCGTTCCTGCTCCGAGCACGAGCGCGCCGGCGCCGGCGATGCCGAGCGCGAGGAGCCAGGAGACGAGGACCCGCCATGGGTGCCGGTACGACCAGCGGCCGAGCGAGGACAGGAGTGTGGACACGAGGCTCCTCAGGGAATACGGTTCGGATACACAGGTGTATCCGATACATACCTGTATCGTAAGGTGATCCGAGGCCGGGAGTCTGTGTGCGGGGTGTGAGATCCTTCGACAGGCTCAGGAACCCAGTGGAAAGATGGATCGATGACGACACCCGCCACCCGCAGCCGGGAGAACACGCGAGCCAGGCTTCTCGACGCAGCTGCGCAGGTCTTCGCAGAGGTCGGCCTCGACGGCGCCTCGGTCGAAGCGGTCTGCGACCGTGCCGGATTCACGCGTGGAGCGTTCTATTCGAACTTCGAGTCCAAGGACGAGCTGTTCCTGATGCTTGCCGGCAGCGTCGGCGAGCAGCGCGTCAACGGAGTGCGCGCCCGAGTCTCGGAGATCGCCGCGGAGGGCGGCCTCTCAGAGGGGTGCGATCCGGTCGAACTCGTTCAGCGCATCATGGATGCGGGCGGTGATGACCGGCTCGGCGTGATGCTGATGAGTGAGATCCGCATCCGCGCGCTGCGTGATCATCAGTTCGGTGAGGCCTATCTCGTGCAGGAGCGCGAGATGGTCTCGAGCATCGCGGTGATCATCACCGACATCGTCTCGGTGAGCTCTCTCGAGTTGAAGGTTCCGGCGGAGGAGGCCGCGCGCATGCTCATGATCCTGTGGGAGGGCATGACCGTTCGCGGTGCGATGGCAGGCCAGGACTCCGATCAGCTGCGGCACTCGGGCAGCGAAGAGCTGGGCAGGCTCGTGCAACTGCTGCTCGCCGAGTGAGGCCCCGGCTCAGCGCGCGGTGAGCACCTCGTAGCAGCGGCTGAGGCGATCGAGCCACCAGTCGCGACGGTCGTCGTCAGCGGCGAGTCGAGTCAGTGCGGCCGCATCCGGCGTCACGCGTCCGGCGGGGATCGAGCCGTCGACCGGCCGCAGGTCGGCGACGTCATCGAGGAACAGGGATGCGGTGCCGAGCCCGCAGTCGTAGTCGAGCGTCGGCAGGGCGGCGGCGAGCGCCGCGCCCTGCGAGAGTCCGATCGCGGTGTCGAGGGCACTGGAGACGACCACGGGAAGGCCGGCCGCGGTGATGATCTGCAGCGCGTGCGTGATCCCCCCCAGCGGCTGCGCCTTGATCACGAGCAGGTCGGCGGCCTTCTCCCGAGCCACGGCGAGTGGGTCGGACGACTTGCGGATGCTCTCGTCTGCCGCGACCGGGATGCCCATGTACTTCACGCGGGTGCGCACCTCGACGAGCTCTGGCACCGTCGCGCAGGGTTGTTCCACGTACTCGAGGTCGAACTCGTTGAGCGCGTGCACCGCATGCTCGGCCTCGTCGACGTTCCAGGCTCCGTTGGCATCCACGCGGATGCGTCCCTCCGGCCCCATCGCCTCTCGTACGGCTCGCACGCGAGCGACGTCGTCCGCCAGTGTCTGGCCGGGCTCTGCGACCTTGACCTTGGCGGTGCGGCACCCGGCGAACCTGGCCAGCACGTCGGCGACCCGTGACGCCTCGATGGCGGGGATCGTGGCGTTCACGCCGATGCGCTCGCGCAGGGGTGCCGGCTGCGACCGCCACGCGAAGTCGATCGCCGCCGCGAGCCAGGTCGCGGCTTCGGCATCCTCATACTCCAGGAACGGGGAGAACTCCGCCCAGCCTTCGGGGCCTTCGAAGAGCAGCGCTTCTCGGGTGTCCACTCCGCGGAAGCGGGTGTGCATCGGAAGCGAGACGACCCTGGCCGAGGCGAGCAGATCTGCGAGCGGTGGGAGCATGTGCTCATTCTGCTCTGTCCGAGCCGCCTCCGGGGATCCGCCGTGCCGACGGAGTCGCCTCAGATCAGACGCTTCTGCAGTTCGCCCAGTCGTTCGCTCGGGCGGAAGCCGAGCAGCGTGTTCACGGAGAGCATGTGCGCATTCGATTCCGCGTTATAGGTGTAGACGGCACGTGCCTGAGGCGCCTCACGGTGCAGCATCCGCAGGTTGGCGACCTTGACCGCGATGCCGAGCCGGTGACCTCGGTCGGCCGCGCGGACGAGGGTTCCCCACTGATACGCGTTGCCGTCGTCGGTCGACACGACGAGCTGTGAATAGGCGGCGGCGTCGCCGTCCGGCGCGAGCGCGATCGTCCCGAACGAGATGCGGCCCTGCAGGTCGAGCAGTTCCTCGCTCTCCCGGATGCTGTCGACGTCTGGCTTCTGCGGTTCGATGTCGAGCTCGCCGGTCGGCGCCTCGGTCTCGAGCGTCGCGTCGAGGATCGTCCAGCGCTCGACGACGTCGTCGGGGATGCGGCCGACCCAGCTCCGGATCTCGTACTGCGCGATCGCAGCTGCGATGTCGCTCTCTATCCGGTCGAGCAGTGCGGGGTCCACAGACAGGGGCAGTCTGCTCTGCACGTCGCCGAGAGCGAGGCTGTATCCGTGTCGCCTGGCGAACTCGCGGCCGGGGGACCCCGCTTCCTCCGCACCGAGCTCGAAGGGCCACGACGCCGAACCCTGCGCCGTCGTGCGGTCGGATGTCACGGCTTCGCGCTCGAGGAAGGCGAGTGCCTCCGTGCCGATGCCCCGTCGTCTGTGGCGTGGCGGCACGCTGATCGCGAGGTGTGCGACGTGCGTGTTGTCCTTGAGTGGCAGCCCGAGGCTCGCGGATCCGACGACGTCTGCGCCGTCGCGGAGCAGATAGGCGCGCCGGTCGACGACGGCCGATTGCTGCTGCAGCTCGCTGCGGCTCTCCGCCCGAGACCAGACGACGGCATCCGTGCCGCGGTCCGCTCGTTCGGCGGAGGCGTAGCACTCCCACCAGGCGCGCACCTCGGCGTCGTCGAACGGATCTATGCGGGAGATCTCGATCGTCATCACCCCACGGTAGTTGCTCTACCGGAGGGGCCGAGGGCATGCCTCGTGGCACATGACCCCTCACACAGATGTGCGATTGACAATAGTGTGTGACACACAGTAATGTGATCGACATGAACGAGACCCTCGACACGCATCTGCAGGAACTGCGCCGCGGCACCGTGGTGCTGGCCTGCCTGCAGCTGCTGCGCACTGCGGGGTACGGCTACGGACTGCTCGAAGACCTCGAGCGCCGCGGCTTCGCCACCGACGCGAACACGCTGTACCCGCTGCTTCGCAGGCTCGAGAAGCAGGAGTACCTCACGAGCGAGTGGAACACCGACGAGGCGCGGCCTCGCAAGTTCTATCGCACCTCGGAAGCCGGCATCCGGCTCGCCGACACTCTCACCGAAGAATGGCGATCGCTGACCGCGGCGATCGCGACCCTCACAGCTGAGGAGCACTGACATGACCACGACAGCCACGCTCACCGAGCGCTACATCAGCGCCACGATCCGCAGCCTCAGGCCCGAGGTGCAGGACGACGTTCGCGCAGAGCTCGAAGCGTCGATCGCGGATGCGATCGACGCGAGGCTCGACCAGGGCGAGGCGCAGGCAGACGCCGAGCGCGCCGTCCTCACCGAACTCGGCGACCCCGGCATCCTCGCCGCGGGCTATGCCGACCGCCCGCTGCACCTGATCGGGCCGAAGTACTACCTCGTCTGGTGGCGGCTGCTGAAGCTGCTGCTGATCATCGTTCCGATCTGTGCGTTCGGCGGTGTCATGCTCGGACAACTCATCGACGGCGCCCCGACGGGCGAGATCATCGGCACGGCCGTGGTGGCGGCTCTCGGTTCCATCGTCCACGTCGGGTTCTGGGTGACGCTCGTGTTCTTCGTCCTCGAGCGCACCGGCGCCGACACCGGAGTGAAGTGGAGCGTCGACCAGCTGCCCGAACCCACGCAGAGCGGTGCCGGTCGCGCCGACGCCATCGCCTCGATCGTCTTCCTCGTGCTCGGCGCGGGGGCGGTGTTCTGGGACGCGTTCTTCGGCTTCTTCCCGACCGAGGGTGCTCCGATCGCCCTGCTGAACCCGGCGCTGTGGCCGTGGGGCATCACGTTCCTCCTCGCGCTCTTCGTCGCAGAGGCGTTGTTGGCCGTGGCCGTCTACGCCCAGCGTCGCTGGACGATCGGCACCGCGGTTGTCAACACGGCGCTCGCGGTGGTGTTCGCGGCCTGGTCGCTGACGCTGCTGGTGCAGGGAGAACTGCTCAATCCGGAGTTCCTCAGCTACGTCTTCACCGACAACGGAGTGACGGACGAGACCATGCGTATCCTCACGGTCGTCACGGGCTTCTGCCTCGTGGCCTTCCCGATCTGGGACACCGTGGACGGATGGATCAAGACCGCTCGCGCCCGTCGCGCCTGACCGTAGAACCCAGACGGCGTCGCCACTTCGGGTGACGCCGTCTGCGTCTGCAACCCCCGCGGGAATAGGCTGGATGCTGTGACCAGCGCATTCGTCTCAGACCTGTTCGACCCGGACGAGTGGGTGCTCGCGCCCGGCGCCGAGGACTACACCGACATCACCGCTCACGTCAGCACTGACGGCGGGGTCGCCCGCATCGCGTTCGATCGCCCCGAGGTGCGCAACGCCTTCCGCCCCCACACGGTCGACGAGCTCTATCGCGCGCTCGACGACGCACGGCAGAACCCCCGCATCGGCGCCGTGCTGCTCACAGGCAATGGGCCGAGCCCGAAGGACGGGGGCTGGGCGTTCTGCTCGGGCGGCGACCAGCGCATCCGCGGCCGCGACGGCTACAAGTACTCCGACGACGAGAAGACCGTGCACGACCCCGCGCGGGCCGGTCGCCTGCACATCCTCGAGGTCCAGCGCCTCATCCGCTTCATGCCCAAGGTCGTCATCGCCGTCGTCCCCGGGTGGGCTGCCGGCGGCGGTCACTCGCTGCACGTGGTCTGCGACCTCACGATCGCCTCTGCCGAGGAGGCGCGGTTCAAGCAGACCGACGCCGACGTCGGGAGCTTCGACGCCGGCTACGGGTCCGCGTACATGGCGAGGCAGACCGGTCAGAAGTTCGCACGCGAGGTGTTCTTCCTCGCGGAGGAGTACTCGGCTCAGCGGGCCTACGAGGCGGGGGCCGTCAACCGTGTCGTTCCTCACGCCGAGCTCGAGCGCGAGGCGCTGCAGATGGCGCGCACCGTGCTCACCAAGTCGCCTACGGCGATCCGCATGCTGAAGTTCGCGTTCAACGCGGTGGACGACGGGCTCGTCGGGCAGCAGGTGTTCGCGGGCGAGGCCACGCGCCTCGCCTACGGCACCGATGAAGCGGTCGAAGGCCGTGATTCGTTCCTCGAGAAGCGCGACGCCGACTGGTCGTCGTTCCCCTGGCACTACTGAGCGGATCGAGACGCACATGGTCGCGCTGACGCCGACGGATGCCGAGGATCCGGCCGAACTGCGCGCCGCCCTGGCACGTGCGCTCGACGGCGGACCCGCACTCGGATTCGGGATGCTCGGTGACGCACCGACGCGGGTGTCGGACGGCACAGCCGTGGTCATCGCCACCTCCGGCTCCAGCGGTGTCCCCAAACGCGTCGCTCTGAGCGGCGAGGCGCTGCGAGCGAGTGCCGAAGCGACAGCGGCGAGGGTCGGTGGCGGGCGCTGGCTGCTCGCACTCCCGGCCGGATACGTCGCGGGGCTCCAGGTGGTCGTGAGGTCACTGATCGCCGGCACGCACCCGGTCGCGTTGAGCGGTCGCTTCTCACCGGAGTCCTTCGCCGATGCGACGCTGTCGATGCTCCGACCGTCGCCCGGGGCGTCTCTCTCGATCCCCGACCTGTACACATCCCTCGTCCCCGCGCAGCTGTCGACACTGCTCGATGCCGCGGATGACGCACCCGTCCGCGCCGCGCTGCGGGCGTACCGCGCGATCCTCGTCGGCGGGCAGGCGCTGCCGGTGCCGCTGCGGGAGCGCGCCGCCGATCTCGGCGTCCGGCTCGTCCGCACGTACGGCTCCACCGAGACCAGCGGAGGATGCGTGTACGACGGCGTTCCCCTCGACACCGTCGCCGTGCGCACCGTGGATGGCGAGCTGCGCATCGCCGGTCCGATGCTCGCCGACGGCTACCTCGGTGACGGGGAGCTGACGGCGAGGAGCTTCTCGCGTGACGAACACGGCATCCGCTGGTATCACACGGGCGATCTCGGTCTCCTCGACGACGGCGTGGTGCGGGTGCACGGCCGTGCCGACAACGTGATCGTCTCGGGCGGCATCAACATCTCGCTCGACCGCGTCGAACGGCTGGTTCGCGGCGTTCCAGGACTCACGGGCGCCGTGGTCGTCGGCGTGCCGGATGAACGATGGGGCGAGGCCTCGGTCATCGTCGCGCCTCGGGGCGAGGCGCTGCGGCGCAGCGAGCCCGAGCAGCTCGCGCATGCGCGAGAGATCGTCGCCGACGAGCTCGGCAAGCATGCGCGCCCCGTGCGATTGATCATGGTCGACGAGCTCACCGTGCTGGCGTCCGGAAAGCCGGATCGCGAGACGATCCGGCGGGCCGTCCTCGAGCTGCACTGAGCTGAACAGACGGCCGATTCCGTTCTGCAAGAGGTTTCTTGCCAGACTGAGTCATGGCCACCTACACGCACGGACATCACGAGACGGTCCTCCGCTCGCACAGCAGCCGCGACATCTCCAACTCCGCGGAGTACCTCCGCCCGCACCTGTCCGAGGCGACCAGGCTTCTCGACGTCGGAGCGGGGCCCGGCAGCATCACGATCGACTTCGCAGCGAACGTCGCCCACGTGACCGCGACGGAGATCGATGAGAACGCGCTCTCGCTGTCGCGCGATCTCGCATCGAGCAGAGGTCTGCACAACCTCGACTTCGCGATCGAAGACGTGCACGCGCTGAGCTTCGCCGACGACACCTTCGATGTCGTGCACGCACACCAGGTGCTGCAGCACGTCGGTGATCCGGTGCAGGCGCTTCGCGAGATGCGCCGTGTGACGGTGCCGGGGGGAGTGGTGGCGGCACGCGACGCCGACTACGCGGGCTTCATCTGGTTTCCCATGCTGCCCGAGCTCGACCGATGGCTCGACCTCTACCGGCGGGCGGCACGAGCCAATGGGGGAGAGCCGGACGCCGGACGACGGCTGCTCGCCTGGGCGCGGGCGGCCGGCTTCGACGACGTGACGGCGACGACCTCCAACTGGACGTATGCGACTCCCGAGGATCGCGCCTGGTGGGGCGGCATGTGGGCAGACCGCATCCTCGAGTCCGCGCTCGCCCGGCAGCTGGTCGACAGCGACATGGCGACGCCGAGCGACCTGCAGGCGATCAGCGACGCGTGGAAGCGCTGGGCCGACGACGGCGACGGGTGGTATCTCGTGCCGCACGGCGAGATCATCGCCCGCGCCTGACCCGCGCCGCGGATACATCTGCAGGCGGATGCGCGGCGGATGCCGTGCCGCGTAGCGTGGGGGAGTGATACGCCAGCTCTCCCGCACGGCGCTCGTGCTCGACATCGTCGGCGCGGCGCTGCTCTTCGTCATCCTCACTCCCTTCTCGGTCGTGTTCTACGGTCCGGGGACGATCGGCCAGGGAGTCGACGGTGCTGCGGTCTCGGCGGTCGTGATCGCGGGCATCCTGATGTTCGGCGGCGTCGCGATCGGCAGGCTCGCTCCCGGGCTCGCGCTCGCTGCGGCCTGGGCGGGGGCGATCGTGCAGATGCTCTCCGGATTCGGGCCGCTTCCCATCGACGTCGCCATCCTCCTCGTGCTCTATGCGACCGCCGCCTGGGGGTCGCGGGTCGTTCTGTGGTGGGGATTCGGCTCGGCGCTGTTCGGGGCTTTCGTGTCGGCGGTCTACCTGGTGGTCGTGACCGGTGTGACCTCCGGAACCAGCGGCTGGGATCAGCTGACCACCGGCACGCTGCTTCTCGTCGTGTCTGTGCTCGCTCTCGGTTTCGCGTGGGTCTGCGGTCTGCTGTGGCGCGTCATCCTCCGCGCCCGTCGCACACGGTCCGCCCAATTGGAGGCGGAGTCGCTCGCGGCCGAGGAGCAGGAGCGCGTGCGAATCGCCCGCGACATGCACGACATCGTCGCTCATTCCCTGGCCGTGGTGATCGCCCAGGCCGATGGCGCCAGGTATGCGGCCGCCGCGAAGCCCGAGATGGCGACCGAGGCGCTGGGCACCATCGCCCAGACCGCTCGCAGTGCCCTGAGCGACGTGCGCCTGCTGCTCACCCAGCTGCGCCACCGACAGGGCGACGGGCCCCAGCCGACGCTCGCCGACCTCGAAGCGCTGTTCGCGCAGGTGCGTCAGGCCGGCGTGGAGCCCCGTATCACGGTCGATCCGATGCCACCGGGGGAGCCGCCGGGGGCCATCCAGCTCGCGGTGTACCGGATCCTGCAGGAGGCGCTCACCAATGCCATCCGACACGGCGACGGGGCGGTCGATGTGCACCTCGCCTGGCTTCCCGATCGCGTCGACATCCAGGTGCGCAACACCGTGGGTCGCGAGCAGCCGCAGATCGGCGCAGGCCACGGGGTGATCGGCATGCGCGAACGCGCGCAGCTCGTCGGCGGTAGCCTTCAGGCGGAGCGTCAGGGCGCACAGTTCGTCGTCGCCGCCTCGCTCCCGATCGGAGAAGTCGCATGATCAGGGTCGTCCTCGTCGATGATCAGGCGCTGTTCCGCGCCGGGGTCCGCATGCTGCTCGCCTCGCAGTCCGACCTCGACGTGGTCGGCGAAGCGGGCGACGGCCGAGAGGGCGTCGCCGTCGTGCGTTCGACCCGACCGGATGTGGTGCTGATGGACATCAGGATGCCGGTCATGGACGGCTTGGCCGCGACCGCCGAGATCCTCGCTCAGCCCGACCCGCCCCGCATCGTGATGCTGACCACCTTCGACCTCGATGAGGCGGCCGCCCGTGCCATCCGTCAGGGGGCCAGCGGGTTCCTTCTCAAGGACGCAGACCCCGAGTTCCTCCTCGCGGCGATCCGCACCGTCCACTCCGGTTCGAGCGTGATCGCCGCCTCCGCCACGCGTGAACTGTTCGAGCACTTCGCCGAGGCCCCGAAGCCGGTGCCGGTGCAGTTCTCCGCGCTGACCGACCGTGAGCGCGAGATCTTCGCGCTCGCAGCCAGGGGTCTGTCGAACTCCGAGATCGCCGCTCGCGAATATCTCAGCGAGGCGACTGTGAAGACCCACATCAGCCGCATCCTGACGAAGCTCTCCCTGCGCGACCGCGTGCAGCTCGTGGTCTTCGCCTTCGAGCACGGGCTCGCCTGACCTGACCGAACGCGCACCGCGGGATCATCCTTGCGATGTAGAAGGATGCGCCGTCAGGGCGACGCGGTGGCACACCCGCCGTCCGTAGCGTCGAAGGCATGGAGATCACGACCACCGACCTCGGGCTCGCAGCCCGCGTCCAGCACCTCACGAAGACCTACGGCGCCGGCGAAGGCACCGTCCACGCGCTGGACGACGTCAGCGTCGGCATCCGCCGTGGGCAGTTCACCGCAATCATGGGTCCGTCCGGTTCGGGAAAGTCCACGCTCATGCACATCATGGCCGGCCTCGACACCCCGACGCAGGGGAGGAGCTGGATCGGCGACACCGAGATCACGGAACTCGGAGATCTCGACCTGACGATCCTTCGCCGACGCCGAGTCGGATTCATCTTCCAGGCGTTCAACCTCGTGCCGACGCTCACCGCCCTCGGCAACATCATGCTGCCGTTCGAGCTCGACGGTCGCCGACCCAGCGCGATCGAGAAGGCGCGCATCGATGGACTGATCGAGACACTCGGGCTCGGATCACGGCTGCAGCACCGACCGCATCAGCTGTCGGGCGGCCAGCAGCAGCGTGTCGCGATCGCCCGTGCGCTCGCCACGGCACCCGACCTGGTCTTCGCCGATGAGCCGACCGGCAATCTCGACTCGAAGACCGGACGCGAGGTGCTGCAACTGCTCGCGACCGCGAGCCGCGAGCACGGGCAATCGATCGCGATGGTCACGCACGACGCGATCGCAGCGAGCTACGCCGACCGGGTGCTGTTCCTCGGCGACGGACGGATCGTCGCCGATCATCCGCGTCAGAGCGCTGAGCAGATCTCGGCCTACATGCTCGCCGCCGAGGTCGCGGCATGAGCGCCGTCATCGATTCCCCGACCCGCACGGTCGTCGCCCAGACGTCCGCGACCGGTCCGCGCCTGACCTGGCTGCGCGACCGGGGGATGGGAGCCAGCGTCCTGGTCGCGACGCTCTCGGCGGCCTTCGGAGTGGTGCTGGTCGAGACCACGGCCTACCTCGGAGCAGTGCTCCAAGCCGACCCGTTCATCGGTGACAGCGAGACGCTCGCGTTCGTGGTCGGGCTGCTCTCGGTGCTCCTCACGGGCGTCGCCATGTACGTCGCGGCGATCGTCACCGCCAACACCTTCTCGACGATCATCGCCGGGCGCACCCGTCAGATCGCACTGATGCGCCTCATCGGCGCGACCGCGCGGTCGCAGCGCGCGGAGGTCGGCAGGCAGGGCTTCGTGGTCGGCGTCATCGGTGCAGTGCTGGGCCTTCTCGCCGGTCTCGCGATCGCGGCTGTCGGCGTGCAGATCGGCTCCGGGCTGATCGAGAACCAGCCGGAAGGGTTCACTCTCGCCCAGCCGTTCGTCGCCCTGCCCGTGATCGGCGTCGCCCTCACCACCTGGGCTGCGGCCTGGGCGGGATCCAGGCGCGTGCTCGCCGTCACACCGCTGCAGGCGATCGGCGGCTCGGTCGAGCGCAGCCACGACGAGATGTCGCGCCCCGGGCGTCACATCGGCGCGTGGGTTCTGCTGGTGGCAGGCACCGTCCTGCTGGCGGCGGGGGTCGTGGTGGGTCTCGCGCATCCGATCGGGGTGGTGGTGTCCTTCTTCGGTGGGCTGCTCTCGTTCACCGGACTCGCCCTCGGCTCGGTGCTGTTCATGCCGCCCGTGCTGCGTCTGGTGGGGCGGATGTTCGGATCGAGCGCCACCGCGCGACTTGCGGCCGAGAATGCCCTGCGCTATCCGGAGCGCTCGTCGCGCATGGCGATCGGCGTCGTGATGGGGGTCACGCTCGTCACGATGTTCGCGGTCGCGCTCGAATCGGTCAAGCAGATGCTGATCGGTCAGGTCGACGGCGAGACGCCCGCAGAGTTCTTCACTCCGTTCGACGCCTTCGCCTCCGTGATGATGGTGCTCGTCGCCGTGTCGGCGGTGATCGCCGCGGTCGGGCTGGTCAACCTGCTGACGATCGGCGTCGTGCAGCGCCGCCGCGAGCTCGGACTCCTTCGCTCGATCGGCTTGTCCAACAGCCAGGTGCGCCGCATGGTGCTGCTCGAGGCCGCGCACATCACGGTGGCCGCGACGCTCACCGGGTTGATCCTGGGGATCGCGTACGGATGGATCGCAGCGCAGTCTCTGCTCGGATCCGTGCCGACCCTGCCCGACTTCGAACCTGCAGGGCTCGTCGCGCCTCACGTGCCCTGGCTGCCCGTCGTCGTCATCGTCGTGGCGACTGCGGTGCTGACCCTGGTCGCGGCGGCGACACCGACCCGACTCGCCACCCGGGTGGCGCCGGTCGACGCGCTCGCCGCAGACTGACGGCATCCGCGCGCCCGGCACGCCCCATGACTCGATAGGTCATCGGGGCGTTCTGGTGCATCCGGTCGTTCTAGGCTGGACGGATGCCGTCTCCGTTCGACCAGTCCACGTATCAGGTGCGCCTCGAATGGGGCGTCGAAGGACTCGACCGCCTCGCACCCGCCGATGTCGTCGTCGTCGTCGACGTGCTGCGCTTCTCGTCGACCGTGGCAGATGCCGTCGCATCCGGATCCACTGTCTCGCTCGACGACGCACGTGTGTGGTCTCGCAACGGCGCTGCGGTCGCCGCCCGCGCCGGTGAGGCCGTGGTGCTGGTCGGAAGTCTCCGCAACGCCTCGGCAGTGGCGCGAACCATCGCGACACTGCAGGATCGCAACCAGGCGCGCACGTCGGTGAACGTGATCGCGGCGGGCGAAGCCGACGCCGAGGGTGCGGTGCGGTTCGCGGTCGAAGACCACCTGGGGGCCGGAGCGATCGTCGCGGCGTTGACCGATCTCGGCATCGACCACACTGCGCCCGATGCGGCCGTGGCGGCCGAGGGGTTCCGAGCGCTGAAGCGGGCGCTGCGCCATATGGTCAGCGCCAGCGGATCGGCACGAGAGCTCGCAGACGGGGTCGCCGCGACCGATCGGATGCAGGCATCCGGCGTCGTCCCGACGGCGCCGTCGAGCGCCGCCGAGCTCGATGCCCTCGATGTCGTGCCCGTGCTGCGCGATGGGGTCTTCGTCGCGTTCGACTGACCCGTTCATCCGGAATCGCGGCCGACGGAGCATCTCTCCTTCACAGACTCGCAATGCGGTCGGCAACAGGCCGTGCACACGGCGCGGGTTGAGCCACTCCCGACGTAGGGTCGTGGCATGAGGTTCGTCCCCGCTTTCATCGTCGATGCCGTCCTGGTCCTCGTGTTCGCCGTGATCGGTCGTGCCTCGCACGGTGAGAGCCCCGGCGGATTCCTGATCACCGCCTGGCCCTTCCTCGTCGCGCTGCTGGTGGGGCACGTCGTGGCTGCTCTGCTGCCTGCGAGGCCGCGTCGTCCGTGGTCGGTGGTCTGGGGCGTCGTGGTCTGGGCGGCCACGGTCATCGGGGGGCTCCTGCTGCGGGTCGCAACGGGAGGCACCGCTCAGATCGCGTTCATCATCGTCACGACACTCGTGCTCGGAGTCTTCCTCGTCGGCTGGCGAGCTGTGGCGGCCGTCCTGCGCAGGCGAACGGGACGACAGAGCGACGACGGCGCGGTTCACCGAGGATCTGACGCGGGCGAGGACGAAAGCGCCGAAGGTGCGCTCGCCGACGAGGAGCGGTCGCAGGCGGAGTCGGCGCGCGAAGCCGACCCGGAGACGGGCCCGCACACCCGCTGACGCTCGGGCGCGTTGGTGTGCTGTCAGCGCGACATCTGTGCGGCGAGCCTCGTGTCGGCCGTGATCTCGCGACGAGTCCAGTCGAAGAGATAACGGGCGTCGTACGAGCGCGAGCATCGCGCGCACGACGTCGCACGTGACGGGCGCCGGTGGCGGTAGGTGACGTGACCGGCGGGGCATCGACCGACCCACGGCGCGAGTTCGACCGCGGTCTCGCCGTGATGTGTCGTTCCACCGACATAGCCCAGGTCGCGGGCCACGCGCTTCCAGGTCGCGCCATGGGCTGCCTCGTGACCGGCGAGCGCATGCGCCACCTCGTGCAGCAGCACCTGATGGATCTCGTCGTCCTCGAATCGAGCCGCGAGGTATCGCGACACGGTGATGCGCTTCTTCGTGTAGTCGCACTGCCCCGCTCGACGCTTGGCATGGTCGAAGTCGAACGACCAGCTGTCGTCGAGGTGCATCGTGATCAGTGCCTCGCCCCAGACGCGCACCCGGTCAAGTTCCGCCATGCGATCAGGCTAGGCCATACCGCCGACATCACCCCTCAGCGGGATGTCAGCCGGCGACGAGCTGCGTCGTCCGGCGTCGTTCGGCAGCTTCGATCGCGAGCAGCACCGTCTCGAGCTCCTGGTCCTGGGCCCCCGCTTCACGGCGCAGGAACAGCGACTGCTTGAAGCTCTCGCGGGCGGTCTCGTAGTCACCGGCCTCGTATGCGTTCTTGCCGTGATGGTGATGCGCGAATGCCGCGATCGAGACCCAGCGCTGCCCTTCCGCCTCGGCGGCGCACGTGGCGAGTTCCTGCGCGGCGGCGGCGTGCGCGCCGCGGTACTGCAGGATCGTGGCGTGCAGCACGCGCGCACGCAGCACGTCCTTGCGCGTACCTGCCATGCGCGACTGGCGCACGGCCTCGTCGGCGAGGGGGAGCGCTTCGTCGAGACGGTCGAGGACCTTCAACAGCCAGACCCGTTCCAGCAGAGCCGGAAGGCTCCGCTGACTCTCGATCTCCTCCAGCCGCGCGGCACATTCACCGAGGTCGACCAGCTCGCGAAGGCTCTCCTGGTCGTATCCCTGGATGAAACTCATTGCTCTCCTTCCGCAGCGTCCCCCGTCAAGTGTGCCTCGCGACGGCGCCGTCGTCGGGGCGGCACGCCCCACGGTGCCAGCATCCGGATCGTGATCCGCGGGAACAGAGCGCTCAGCGAAGGAACAGCGAGGCATCCGGGCGGGGGGAGGCCACGGCATCCGCGTCCGTGACCACGCGCGCTCCCTGCACGAAGGCGGTCGCCTCGGCGCCCTGGGCGATCTTCGCAGGATGCGGCCCGGCGGCCAGTATCCGCGGCAGCCATTCGCTCGGCAGAGGAGCGGCCGACGCCGCGATCACGAGGTTGCCGAACCTGCGGCCCTTCAACACCTGCGTATCGGCGAGGACGCCGACCTCGGGCAGCACCTCGGCGATCGTCGCGACCTGGCGCCGCGCGAACGCGAGGCCAGGGCCGTCGGCGACGTTCACGAGCAGCACGCCTCCCGGTGCGAGGAGCTCGGCGAGCTCGCGGTAGAACTCGATGCTGGTGAGGTGGGCGGGGGTCTGTGCACCCGAGTACACATCGGACACCACGAGATCGCAGCTTCCGACGATGGCAGGCGGAAGCCGGCGCACACCCTCGCGTGCGTCGCCGATCCGCACCCTGATCGACGCGCCCCTCGGCAGCGGGAGGTGCTCGCGCACGAGTGCGGCCAACGGAGCCTCGAGCTCGATCACCTGCTGACGAGAACCCGGTCGCGTGGCCTCGATGTAGCGGGGGATCGTCAGCGCTCCCGCTCCGAGGTGCACCGCGGTGAGAGGACCTGCCGCGAGCTGGTCGATCACGGCGCCCATGCGCACGATGTACTCGAAGTGCAGGTGCGTGGGATCATCGAGGTCGACGTGCGACTGCGGGGTGTCGTCGACGATGAGCTCGAATCCGGTGGTGAACTCCGACGGCACGATGCGGGCTGTGCCTCCGTGGTCGAGACGGGCCTGCGGGTGCTCGGTGTCCTTCGCTCGCGTCCTGCCCATGCTCCGAGACTACGCGCTCCGCCCTGAGACCTCCGGGGCGAGAGCCCCGGAGGCGCCGTGGGTCTGCCCGCAGAGGCCGATGTTACGGCCGCATGACGTTTCTGAGAATAACTTGCAGGGAATTAGTTAGTGATGAATACTTTTTCCTACGTGGTAGGCACCCGATGCCGCCAGGACGTTCAAAGAGGAGATCCCTGATGCACAAGCGCATTCTTCCGGTCGTGGCGCTGGGCGCCGTGGCCACACTGGGCCTGGCGGCCTGTGCCGGTGGCGGAGCAGACACCGGCGGAGCCGTCGACGGAGAGGGCCAGGAGCTCACCGTCTGGATCATGAAGGGCACGAACCCCGACGCGACCGCGTTCTACGACGAGGTGTCGAGCGCCTTCGAGGACGAGACCGGGGCCACGGTCAAGATCGAAGAGATCCAGTGGGCTGACGCTCACGACCGCTTTGTCACGTCGATCGCCGGCGGCACCACGCCGGACATCGCCGAGACGGGCACCACCTGGACGGCGGAGTTCGCCGACGCAGGTGCCCTCGAGCCGCTCGACGAGTACGTCGACGCTGAAGACGGCCTGCGCGACGACCTCGTCGAGGGTCTCGCGGTCGCCGGCACCTACGACGAAGAGCTGTACGGCATGCCGTGGTACGCCGGTGTCCGCTCGATCGTCTACCGCACCGATGTCTTCGAGGAGCTCGGTCTCGAGGCTCCGAAGACGTGGGACGACATCGTCACCGCCGGTGAGGCGATCAAGGCCGCCAAGCCCGAGATGCTGCCGTTCCCCGTCGCGGGCGACGCCGAGTTCCAGGTGTACCCCTGGGTCTGGGGCGCGGGTGGCGAGGTGGCCACGCTCGACGGCGAGACCTGGACGAGCGAGCTCGACAGCGACGAGTCGCGGGCCGGTATCGAGTTCTACACCGGACTCGCGACCGAGCACGGCTTCTCCTCCGCCGGCGCCACGACGTGGAAGGAGACCGACCTCCGTGACTCGTTCACTCAGGGGAACGTCGCCATGATGCTCTCGGGCTCGTGGACCCCGAAGGCGCTGATCGAGGCGAACCCCGAGCTCGAGGGCAAGATCGGCGCAGCCGTGATCCCCGGTGAGGACGGCGGAATCGCTCCGTCCGTGCTCGGCGGTTCGCACCTGTCCGTCTTCAACACGACGGAGAATGCCGACCTCGCGTGGGAGTTCGTCAAGCTGATGACCACCGGCGAGTTCGCCGAGCAGTGGGCCGACGAGACCGGCTACTTCCCCGGCGTCCAGTCGGCGATGGAAGAGGCTCTCGCCTCGACCGACCCGCTCGTCGCTCCGTTCGCGGAGCAGATGGTCGAGGGCGGCGCATCCGTGCCCGTCACCCCGAACTTCGGAGCCGTCCAGGCGAAGAAGACCACCAACTCGATGATCCAGGCGATCCTCGGCGGGCAGAAGGACGTCGCCACGGCGACGAAGGATGCCGCAGCTGAGATGACCGAGCTGCTCAACAAGTAAGGCTGTATCCCTTCATGTCGATGGTGCAAGCGCCACTGCCGGCCACGAAGGCGGAGTCCACCTTCGCCTCCGTGGCCGGCGGCCGGCCGCGGCGGCGAGGACTCTCGCTGCTCACGGCCCGCCCCTGGCTTCTTCTCGCTCCCGGGCTGGTCATCCTCGCGGTGCTCATGCTCTGGCCGCTCATCCAGGTGTTCATCTTCTCGCTGCAGGACTACGGTCTGCGCGAGATCAACACCGGCGAGAACAACTGGATCGGCGTCGACAACTACATCGAGGCGCTCACCAACCCGACACTCTGGGCTGTGGTCCTGCCCAACACCGTCGGATTCGCCGCCGTCGCGGTGTTCGTCACGGTGGCGGTCGGCACGCTGGTCGCGCTGCTGCTCGCGAAGCTCGGCACGGTCTGGCGCACCATCGTCTCGAGCTGCATCATGGTCGCGTGGGCGATGCCCGCCGTGACCGGCACCTATGTCTGGACGTTCATCTTCGACGCCGACAGGGGCATCTTCAACACGACCCTGCAGAATCTCGGCCTGATGGACGAGCCGGTCAACTGGTTCACCAACCAGTGGTCCTTCTATGCGATCGTGCTGCTCAACGTCGTGCACCACGGCTTCCCGTTCGTGGCGATCACGGTGCTCGCCGGTCTCCTCGGAGTCTCGAAGGAGATGCTCGAGGCCGCGGCACTCGACGGGGCCAACGCCTGGATGCGCTTCTGGAAGATCATCTTCCCGACGCTCAAGCCGGTCTTCTCCGTCGTCATCATCCTCTCGACGATCTGGGACTTCAAAGTCTTCGCGCAGGTCTATCTGATGCCGGGCGGTGGGGGAGGCAACCGGTCGGTGCTCAACCTCGGCGTCTGGTCCTATGTCGAATCCTTCGGCCAGAACCGCTACGGGTTCGGCGCCGCCCTCGCCGTGCTGCTCACCCTCGTACTGATCGGAATCACGATCGTGTACATCCGCTCCCTGATGAAGGAGGACGAGCTGTGAACCCCCGCCCGTCCGCCATGTCGCGCCTCGGCACCGGCATCGCGATCGCCGCCGTCCTGATCTTCACGCTGTTCCCCGTGTACTGGATGGTGTCCAGCGCCCTCGACGCCAAGGCCTCGAGCGGCGGTCAGTCGCTGCTCCCGCAGGAGTTCACGTTCGACAACTTCGCGTACGTGCTCACCGACGGCGGCTTCGGCACCTATCTGCGCAATTCCGCGATCGTGGCCCTCGTCACGGTGCTCGTCAGCGCGCTGGTGTGCCTGCTCGCGGCGGTCGCCGTCGCGCGCTTCCGCTTCAAATTCCGCACCACCATCCTCATGATGATCCTCATCGTGCAGATGGTGCCGCTCGAGGCTCTCGTCATCCCGCTGTTCCTGCAGGTGAAGAGCCTCGGGCTGCTCAACAGCATCCTGGGCCTGATGGTCGTCTACGTCGCGCTCTCACTCGCCTTCGGGATCTGGATGCTGCGCGGGTTCGTCGCCGCGGTTCCGGTCGAGCTCGAAGAGGCCGCGTACATCGACGGCGCCAGCTGGTGGCGGATGTTCCGGTCGATCCTGCTGCCGCTCGTGATGCCCGGCCTCGTTGCCACGAGCATCTTCAGCTTCATCACCGCGTGGAACGAGTTCATCTTCGCCATGACGATCCTCGGCAGCGCGACCGATCAGTACACGGTGTCGATCGGTCTGAAGTCGTTCTTCGGCCTGCACTCGAACGACTGGGGCAGCATCATGGCCGCGTCGACGATCATCACGATCCCCGTCATGATCTTCTTCGTGATCGTGCAGCGCCGTCTCTCGGCCGGCATGGTCGCCGGAGCGGTGAAGGGATGACCGACGAGCTCACACGCCTCGCGAATGCGGTGCTCTGGCCGGGCTTCCTCGGCACCGAGGCACCGGGCTGGCTTCTCGCCGAGCTGCGTGACGGCCTGGCGGGCGTGGTGTACTTCAGCCAGAACGTCGGAGACGGGCTGTCTGCCCTGAGCGACGAGATCCTTCGCGCGAATCCCGACGCCCTGATCGGGATCGACGAGGAGGGCGGCAATGTCACGCGTCTCGAGTCTGCGGCGGGGTCCACCCTCCCGGGGGCTGCCCAGCTCGGGATCGTCGACGATGTCGAGGCGACGAGGCACTCCGGTGCGGAGCTCGCGCGACGAGTCGCGGCGATCGGCGCCAACGTGGTGCTCGGTCCTGTCGCCGACGTGAACACGGATCCGCGGAATCCTGTTATCGGCGTCCGGTCCTTCGGCAGCGACGCAGAACTCGTGTCCCGGCATGTGCAGGCGGCCGTCGACGGTCTGCAGAGCAATGCGGTCGCTGCGTGCGTCAAGCACTTCCCCGGCCACGGCGACACGCATCTGGACTCGCACCACGCGCTGCCCGAGATATCGCTCGGCATCGAGGAGTTCGAGCGTGTTCACCTCGAGCCGTTCCGTGCGGCGATCGCCGCGGGAGTCGATGCCGTCATGACCGCGCACATCGTCGTGCCCTCGTGGGGGCACGAGCCGGCGACGCTCAATCCGAGGGTTCTCGGGATGCTGCGCGACTGGGGCTTCGACGGCGTCATCATCACGGACGCGCTCGACATGGCTGCCATCCGCGAGACCGTCGGCATCGGTCAGGGCGCCGCACGTGCTCTCGCAGCCGGCGCCGATCTGCTGTGCATCGGCAATCCGACGAACCGGGGCGAAGCGACGCTCCCCGATCAGGACAGACGAGACTTCCTCGCCGCCCGCGACGGGATCCTCGCGGCGGTGAGCGACGGCTCCCTGCCGCGCGAACGACTCGCCGCCGCGGCTCGGCGAGTCACCCGACTCGGTGAGACTCTCCGGTCCCGCGCCGTCACGGCGCCTCCCGTCGACTACGACGGATCGGAGATCGTGCGACGAGCGGTCACCGGTGCGAGAGCGGATGCCGTCGCGCTCGCGGTCGTCGATGCCCGCCGTCGTTCGACTCTCGCTGTCGACAGCGCCTCCGCGTATGTGGCTGAGACGCTCGCCGCCGACGGCCACCGCGTTCGTGTCGACGTCGCGCGCACGTCGCTCGACGAGCAGGACGCGGCCCTCGAGCAAGCGGTTCTCGCGGAGGGGGTGACGGTCATCCTGCTGGATCGGCCTGACGCCGACGACGCGCAGCGCTCGCTGGTCGAGCGCGCCGCTGCGCGCGACCCCGAGGCGGTCGTGGTCAACGTGGGACTCGCGGCTCGGCGACCTCTGCCGCTTCCCGTCGTGGAGGTCGCATCCGCGAGCAGGATCGGTGCCCAGGCCGCCAGAGATCGACTGACCGGGGGGCCTTCGCGCCGCGCCGATCAGACTCCGGGCAGCGCAGCCGGGGCCGACTGAGGCAGGATGACACCGTGGACGACGATGTTCTCGCGCTGGTGCGCCGATCCGTTCCTCGACTGAGTGCTGCAGAAGCACGGGTCGCGGAGACGATCCTCGGCGACCCCACGCTCGTCGTCGATCTCGCCATCAACGATCTCGCTCAGCTCTGCCACACCTCGCTGTCGACCGTGGCAAGATTCGCGCAGTCGCTCGGCTTCAGCGGATATCGGGAACTGCGGGTCGCGGTCGCTCGCACGGTCACGCTCGCGCAGGCGCAGCGGGCGCGTTTCGGTCTCGACACCACGGCGATCGACCCTGACGACGAGCCGTCGGCGATCGCCGCGAAGCTCGCTGCTCAGGAGATCGACGCGATCGAGAAGACGGCGCTCGGGCTCGATGCGGACGCACTGGACCGGGTCGCGAGAGCCGTCGTGGCGGCCCGCCACATCGACCTGTTCGGCCAGGCGGCCTCGTCGTTGACCGCCCAGGACCTTCAGCAGAAGCTCGCCCGCATAGGCTGCTCGGTCGCCCACTCCGCCGATCCGCATCTCGCCCTCACGACGGCGTCGCTGCGGACCTCCGACGACGTGGTCATCGCGTTCTCGCACGGAGGCGAGACCCAGGAGGTCGTCCGCTCCGTCGAGATCGCCCGAGACGCCGGCGCGCTGTCGGTGGCGATCACGAGCGCCCCGGACTCGACGCTCGCGCTCGCTGCCGACATCGCGCTGGTCACGTACGCGCAGGAATCGCCGTTCCGCATGGCGGCGATGTCGAGCCGCATCGCGCAGCTGGCGCTGGTCGACATCCTCTTCGTGCGGGTCGTGCAGCACCGGGGCGAGCCCGTGGTCATCCCGCTGCAGCTCACGCACGACGCCGCCGCACCCCGTCGCCGTCGCTAGGAGCTGTCGCCGGGGCTCCCGCGTGACCGTCAGCGGGTGACTGCCGTGTCAGCGGGTGCGATGGGGGCGTGATCAGTCGATGTGATCGCGGGTGCTCAGCAGCGCTCTGGTCGCGATCCTGTGCGCGCGGGCCAGGCTGCCGGTGAGCGAGAGCCCCGTCAGCACGCCGGCGAGGAAACCGGCGGCGAACGCGTCCCCCGCGCCGATGGACTCCACGACGGGGACGTCGAGCGATCTGCTGTCGGTGCGCTCGGCTCCGTCGAACGCCACGGCACCGTCGGGGCTCGTGGCGATCAGATACCTCGGCTCGGGGAACAGCTCGCGCAGCCGATCCGGCTCGGAAGTGCCGAACACCGACTCTGCGTCGGGTCGAGTGCAGAACGCGATGTCGGCGCGACGGACGTAGTCCGAGAGCGCTGCACGCCCCTCGTCCTCGCGTCCGCGCCAGAGCGCCGGGCGCCAGTTCACGTCGAAGCTGAGCAGTCGACCGTCGCGGGGCGCATCGAACAGGGCATCCTGCGCTGCACGAGCGGAATCCGAGAGGGCGGGCGTGATGCCCGAGGTGTGCACCAGCGTCGCCTGAGCCAGAAGAGCGGATGCTGCGGGGGACTCGAAGGTCGCAGGCGACAGCGCCGCGGCCGCGGAACCCGAACGGTAGTAGTGCATCCTCCCGTCGATGGAGCCGTCCGGACGAGGCGACAGCTCCTTCACATAGAGACCGGTGGGGGCCTCTGCGTCGATGTCGACGGCCGAATCGTCGACCTCGTGCCTGCGCAGCTCGGACGTGAGGAACCGACCGAAGCCGTCGTCGCCCACGCGGGACACCACAGCGGTGCGGATCCCCGCGGATGCCAGCGCGATCGCGGTGTTCCACTCCGCGCCGGCGAGGGACCGATGGAAGGTTCGCACGTCCTCGAGGGGCGCGGCGGTGACGGGGACGAAAGAGACGAGACCCTCGCCGACGCAGACGGCGAGGGGATATGTGTCGGGCACGCTCTGGAGGCTACCGGATCGACCACGGCACCGGACATCCGTAACAGGAATGCAACCTGGAGGTGTTTGCATCGGTATGCACACTGGGTAGCGTCAAGGCATCACCGTTTCCGAAGTCGACGATGTCTTCGGAACGCGCACAGCAGCGCTCGACAGGAAGGTCACACAATGCACCACTCAGTCATGCGTCGGCGAGGACTCCTCGCCGTCACCGGAGCCGCACTCGCGGCACTGGTCCTCTCCGGATGCGTCGCCAGCGAGCGCGGCGACGACAGCGGAGAGGCTGCCGGAGATGTCGACGGCACTTTCGTGTTCGCCGCCTCATCCGACCCGGCAAGCCTCGACCCGGCATTCGCCCAGGACGGCGAGAGCTTCCGTGTCTCACGGCAGATGTTCGAGGGCCTCGTGGGCACCGAGCCCGGCACGGCCGACCCGGCGCCGCTGCTGGCCGAGTCGTGGGAGTCGTCCGAAGACGGCATGAGCCACACCTTCACCCTGAAGGAAGACGTCACGTTCCACGACGGCACCCCGTTCAACGCCGAAGCCGTGTGCGCGAACTTCGACCGCTGGTACAACTGGACCGGCCTCGCCGCATCAGAGGCGTTCGGCTACTACTACAACAAGCTCTTCAAGGGCTACGCCGACAGCCCGGCGGACGCCGTCTACAAGTCCTGCACCCCTGACGGCGACTACTCCGTCACCATCGACCTGAACAAGCCGTTCGCCGGCTTCGTCGCGTCGCTGTCGCTGCCGTCGTTCTCGATGCAGAGCCCGTCGGCGCTGCAGGAGTTCGGCGCCGACGACGTGAGCGGCTCCGCCGAGGCTCCTGTGCTCTCGGAGTACGCGATGGGCCACCCCGTCGGCACCGGTCCGTTCCAGTTCGATGAGTGGGCGCCGGGCGAGCAGGTCACGCTCAAGGCATACGGCGACTACTGGGGCGAGCCCGGCCAGATCGACGAGATCATCTTCCGCACCATCGACGACCCCACGGCTCGCCGTCAGGCGCTCGAGTCCGGTTCGATCGACGGGTACGACCTCGTCGGCCCCGCCGACACCCAGGCGCTCGAGGACGACGGCTTCACCATGGTGTCGCGTCCTCCGTTCACGATCCTGTACCTCGCGTTCAACCAGGCCATCCCGGAGCTGCAGGACCCGAAGGTCCGTGAGGCGCTCTCGTACGCGGTCGACAAGGACGCGCTGATCAGCCAGGTCCTGCCCGAGGGCACCGAGAAGGCGATCGAGTTCGTGCCCGACACCGTCAACGGCTACAACCCCGACGTCACGACGTACGACTACGACCCCGAGAAGGCCAAGTCGCTGCTCGCAGAGGCCGGCTACGACGAGGCCAACCCGCTGAAGCTCACCTTCAACTACCCGGTCAACGTCTCGCGTCCGTACATGCCGGACCCCGAGCAGATCTTCACGGTGCTCTCGTCGCAGCTCGCCGAGGTCGGCGTCGAGACCACCCCGGTCTCGGAGGAGTGGGTCGAGTACCTCGACCGCACCACGGGCACGGCCGACCACGGAATCCACCTGCTCGGCTGGACCGGCGACTACAACGACACCGACAACTTCGTCGGAGTCTTCTTCGGACAGCAGAGCTCTGAGTGGGGCTTCGACAACCCCGAACTGTTCCAGAAGCTGAACGAGGCCCGTGGCGTCTCCAACCTCGAGGACCAGACGGCCCTCTACGAGGAGATCAACGAGATGGTCGCGCAGTTCATCCCCGGCGTCCCGCTCGCGCACCCGGCGCCGACTCTGGCGTTCGACCCGCGCGTCGAGAGCTACCCCGCCAGCCCGGTGAACGACGAGGTCTTCACGGACATCGTCCTCACCGAGTAGGTCTGACCGACTGAGATGCCCACCCGGGTCTCCGCGCTCGCCGCGGAGGCCCGGGACCGGCGTACCTTCTGATCAACGGAGACCTCTTGCTGCGCACCATCGGCAGGCGACTGCTTTTCCTCATTCCCACACTGATCGGCCTCAGCATCCTGCTGTTCGCCTGGGTCAGGGCCCTGCCAGGCGGCCCGGCCGTCGCTCTTCTCGGCGAGAAGGCGACTCCGGACGCCATCGCCAGAGTCAACGAACTGTACGGCTTCAACAAGCCGATCATCGAGCAGTACTTCATCTGGATCGGACGCCTGCTGCAGGGCGACTTCGGCACATCGATCCAGACCAACCGGCCCGTGACGGAGGAGTTCTTCCGTCGCTTCCCGGCCACCATCGAGCTGAGCGTTGTCGCGCTCATCTTCGCCATCGGCGTCGGCATTCCGCTCGGGTACTGGGCCGCCCGTCGTCACGGCAAGTTCACCGATCACGCATCGGTGGTTCTGAGCCTTGTCGGCATCACCATCCCGGTGTTCTTCCTGGCCTTCATCCTGAAATACGTGTTCGCGGTGCAGCTCGGGTGGCTTCCCTCGGACGGGCGTCAGGACCCGCGGATAGATGCCACGCACCCGACGGGCTTCTATGTCTGGGACGGCATCATCACGGGGGAGTTCGACGCCTCGTGGGACGCGCTGGTGCACCTGGTGCTCCCGGCACTCGCGCTCGGCACGATCCCGCTCGCGATCATCGTCCGCATCACCAGGGCGAGCGTTCTCGAGGTTCAGAACGCCGACTACGTGCGCACCGGTCGAGCGAAGGGCGTCGGGTCGTCGACGCTGCGCAGTCGCTTCATCCTGCGCAACGCGATGCTGCCGGTGATCACGACCATCGGTCTGCAGACCGGACTCCTGATCTCGGGGGCGGTGCTCACCGAGACGGTGTTCGCGTTCCCCGGCATCGGATCCTTCCTCGCGAGGGCGATCTTCACTCGGGACTTCCCGGTGCTCCAGGGATTCATCATCTTCATCGCGATCGCCTACGCGCTGATCAACCTGGCGGTCGACGTGTCCTACAGCTTCATCGATCCGAGAGTGCGGGTGCAGTGATGGCCCGTCTCGTTCTCCGAAAGGGGGTGGCGTCATGACCATCTCGCTCCCACCCGCGCAGGGACCATCCGCAGCGAGCGGCGAGGTCGTCGACACCGTCGCCGTCGGCCGGGCCGGCCTCACAGAGGGGCCAGGCGGATTCTGGCGCGACGTGTTCCGCCGCCTCCGCCGCAACCCCACCGCGTGGATCGGCGCCGGAATCGTCCTGGTGTTCATCCTGGTGTCCGTGCTCGCTCCGATCCTCGCGCCGTACCCCGAGACCGCGCTGCCCGGCGCGAAGTTCATCACGCCCACGAACATCCCAGGGCCAGGTGAGCTCCCCGAGTTCCCCCTCGGCCTCGACCGCTTCGGCGGCGACGTGCTGTCCAAGCTCATCTGGGGCGCGCAGGCGTCGCTGCTGATCGGTGTCATCTCGACCGCTCTGGGTCTGGTCGGCGGAATGATCCTCGGGCTGCTCGCCGGCACCTTCGGCGGATGGGTCGACACACTCATCATGCGCATCGTCGACATCATCCTCTCGGTGCCTAACCTGCTGCTGGCCGTCTCGATCGCCGCGATCCTGGGCCAGACGCCCTTCGCGGTGATGATCGCGATCGGTGCATCGCAGGTGCCGATCTTCGCCCGCCTGCTGCGCGCATCGATGCTGCAGCAGCGATCGAGCGACTACGTGCTCTCGGCCCAGACGCTGGGTCTCGGGCGCGGTCAGATCACCATGTCGCACGTGCTGCCCAACGCGATCGGCCCGGTCATCGTGCAGGGGACGCTCACGCTCGCGACCGCTGTCATCGATGCGGCGGCGCTCTCGTTCCTCGGTCTCGGCGGCGGTCGTCCCGAGACAGCTGAGTGGGGACGCATGCTCACCTACGCGCAGGCCGAGCTCGCCATCGCGCCGTGGCTGGCATTCCTGCCAGGTATCTGCATCGCGGTCACCGCACTCGGCTTCACCCTGTTCGGTGAGGCTCTGCGCGAGGCCATGGACCCGAGGACGAGAGCACGATGAACGCTGCGAAAGAGAACCGGGCGCAGGACGCGCCCCTGCTGTCGGTCGAGGGCCTCGCCGTCGACTTCGCCACCATGGACGGCGTCGTGCACGCCGTCGAGGGCGTCGACCTCGAGATCGCCCCTGGCGAGACCGTCGCGATCGTGGGGGAGTCGGGGTCGGGCAAGTCGACGACCGCGATGGCCATCATCGGTCTGCTCGCCGGGGGCGGCCGCGTCGCCGCGGGCAGCATCCGTCTCGACGGCCGTGACATCACGCGTGCCTCCGAGAACGAACTGCGCACGATCAGAGGGCGTGACATCGGGCTCGTGCCGCAGGACCCGATGTCGAACCTCAATCCGGTCGCCAAGATCGGCACCCAGGTCGCCGAGACGCTCCTCGCGCACGGTCTCGCCACCAGGCAGAACGTGAAGGAGAAGGTCATCGAGGCGCTCACGGCCGCAGGCCTGCCCGACCCGGAACGACGCGCGAAGCAGTATCCGCACGAGTTCTCGGGCGGCATGCGTCAGCGGGCGCTGATCGCGATCGGCCTGGCGTGCAAGCCTCGTCTGCTGATCGCGGACGAGCCGACCAGTGCGCTCGACGTCACCGTGCAGCACACGATCCTCGACCAGATCGGTCAGATGACGCGCGAGCTCGGCACCGCGGTGCTGCTCATCACGCACGACCTGGGTCTCGCCGCCGAGCGAGCCGAGCGCGTCGTCGTGATGCACCGCGGCAAGGTCGTCGAGCAGGGGCCGGCCCGGCAGATCCTCGAGGCTCCGCAGCATCCGTACACCCAGTCGCTCGTGGCGGCGGCGCCCTCGGTGGCGGCGGCGCGCCTGCGGCCGGAGGCGTTCCGTGTCTCGGAGCGGCCCGCCGAGGAGACGGATGCTCCCGCTGCAGCGGATGCCGTCGCCCCGGAAGGCCCGACGGCCGACAACATCGTGGAGTTCGAGCACCTCACCAAGGTGTATCCGGTCCGAGGGCAGAAGGAGGACTTCGTCGCGGTCGACGATGTCTCTCTCGCGATCCCTCGGGGAGAGACGGTCGCCATCGTGGGTGAGTCCGGGTCGGGCAAGACCACCACGGCGCGGATGCTGCTGAAGATCATCGAGCCGACGAGCGGCCTCATCCGCTACGGGGGCAAGGACATCGCATCGCTCGATCGAGCGGAGACGAAGGACTTCCGCCAGCGAGTGCAGCCGATCTTCCAGGATCCGTACTCGAGCCTGAATCCGATGTTCACGATCGAGCGCCTGATCTCCGAGCCGCTCGACTTCTACAAGCGGGGGAGCAGCGCAGACCGACGCAAGCGCGTGCGCCAGCTGCTCGACGACGTGGCGCTGCCGCAGTCGATGCTGCGGCGGTATCCGTCGGAGCTGTCGGGCGGACAGCGGCAGCGCGTCGCGATCGCCCGAGCGCTCGCCCTCTCGCCCGACCTGATCGTGTGCGACGAGCCGGTGTCGGCGTTGGACGTGCTCGTGCAGGATCAGATCCTGAAACTCCTCGGCGACCTGCAGACCGAGTACGGGCTCAGCTATCTGTTCATCTCGCACGACCTCGCTGTGGTGCGCCTGATCAGCGACTACGTGTGCGTGATGAAGGACGGAGCCCTCGTCGAGGCGGCCTCGTCGGAGGAGATCTTCACGAATCCGCGCGATCCGTACACGCGGCGTCTGCTGGCGTCGATCCCGGGGAACGAACTCAACATCGCCTCCTAGGGCGATCGCGGGACGATCCTCTCGACCTTCTTCGGGTGCCAATACCGCAGCATCCGAAGAAGGTCAAGGATTGAGCTTGCCATGTCGCAAGTTCCTGCGTATAGTTGGTAGTTGCGCTCGCTTCTCCCTGCCCTCATATGGTGGTCGGCATTTCGTTGAGCATCCGGGCGCACACTCACCTGACGACAAAGGAATCGAGAAGCCCTGCGGGGCTCACGGAGGTTATTCCCTTGGCTGCTGCTCGCAACGCATCCACCACCACCACCACTAAGAACGGACGCGGAGCATCCCGTCTTTCGTTCGCCAAGATCTCCGACACGCTGACGGTCCCTGACCTTCTCGCTCTGCAGACCGAATCCTTCGGCTGGCTCGTCGGCAACGACGCCTGGAAGGCTCGTGTCGCAGAGGCCAAGAAGGCCGGCCGCACAGACGTGAACGAGAACAGCGGCCTCGGCGAGATCTTCGAGGAGATCTCCCCGATCGAGGACCTCGGCGAAACGATGCAGCTGTCGTTCACGAACCCGTACCTCGAGCCGGAGAAGTACTCGATCGAGGAGTGCAAGGAGCGTGGCAAGACCTACGCCGCTCCGCTGTACGTCGAGGCCGAGTTCATGAACCACCTCACGGGTGAGATCAAGACCCAGACGGTCTTCATGGGCGACTTCCCGCTGCAGACCGACAAGGGAACGTTCATCATCAACGGCTCCGAGCGCGTCGTCGTCTCGCAGCTCGTGCGTTCGCCCGGTGTCTACTTCGACAAGACCCCCGACAAGACGTCCGATAAGGACATCGTGTCGGCGCGCGTCATCCCGAGCCGTGGTGCATGGCTCGAGTTCGAGATCGACAAGCGCGACCAGGTCGGCGTGCGCGTCGACCGCAAGCGCAAGCAGTCGGTCACCGTGTTCCTCAAGGCGCTGGGCATGACCAGCGAGGAGATCCTCACGGAGTTCGCCGGCTACACCTCGATCGAGGAGACGCTCGCGAAGGACACCATCGTCACGAAGGAAGATGCGCTTCGCGACATCTACCGCAAGCTGCGTCCGGGCGAGCAGGTCGCTGCCGAGGCTGCGCGTGCGCTGCTCGACAACTTCTACTTCAACCCGAAGCGCTACGACCTGGCGAAGGTGGGTCGTTACAAGATCAACCACAAGCTCGGTCTCGACGCACCGCTGACCGACTCGGTCCTCACGGTTCAGGACATCGTCGCGACGATCAAGTACCTCGTGCGTCTGCACGCAGGCACGGAAGAGACCTTCCCCGGCATCCGCTCGGGCAAGAAGGCCGACATCCGCATCGCGACCGACGATATCGACAACTTCGGCAACCGTCGCATCCGCGCGGTGGGCGAGCTGATCCAGAACCAGGTCCGCACCGGTCTCTCCCGCATGGAGCGCGTCGTCCGCGAGCGCATGACCACGCAGGACATCGAGGCGATCACGCCGCAGACCCTGATCAACGTGCGCCCCGTCGTCGCCGCGATCAAGGAGTTCTTCGGAACCTCGCAGCTCTCGCAGTTCATGGATCAGAACAACCCGCTCGCGGGTCTGACCAACAAGCGCCGCCTCTCGGCTCTCGGCCCCGGTGGTCTGAGCCGTGACCGCGCAGGTGTCGAGGTCCGTGACGTCCACCCGTCGCACTACGGCCGCATGTGCCCCATCGAGACCCCTGAAGGCCCGAACATCGGTCTGATCGGTGCTCTCGCGACCTTCGCGCGCATCAACTCGTTCGGCTTCATCGAGACCCCGTACCGCAAGGTCGAGGGTGGCGTCGTCACCGAGCACATCGATTACCTGACCGCTTCCGAAGAGGTCGACTTCAACATCGCGCAGGCCAACGCCCCGCTCGACAAGAACGGTCGCTTCCGCGAGAGCCACGTCCTCGCACGCCCCAAGGGCGGTAGCGGTGAGGTGGATCTCTTCCTCCCCGAGGAGATCGGCTACATCGACGTCTCGCCGCGCCAGATGGTGTCGGTCGCGACCTCGCTCGTGCCGTTCCTCGAGCACGACGACGCACAGCGCGCGCTCATGGGCGCCAACATGCAGCGTCAGGCTGTGCCGCTGCTGCGCAGCGACTCGCCTCTCGTCGGAACCGGTATGGAGGGCTACACAGCCATCGACGCCGGCGACGTGCTCACGGCTGAGAAGCCGGGTGTCGTCACCGAGGTCTCGGCAGACCGCGTCACCGTCATGCTCGACGAGGGCGGGACGCAGGACTACCACCTGCGCAAGTTCGACCGCTCCAACCAGGGCACGTCGTACAACCAGAAGGTCGTCGTCAACGAGGGCGACCGGGTCGAGGTCGGAGAGGTCATCGCTGATGGCCCCGCCACCGAGAACGGCGAGCTGGCACTCGGAAAGAACCTCCTCGTCGCGTTCATGACGTGGGAAGGCTACAACTTCGAGGACGCGATCATCCTCAGCCAGGACCTCGTGAAGGACGACACCCTCTCCTCGATCCACATCGAGGAATACGAGGTCGACGCCCGCGACACGAAGCTCGGCAAGGAGGAGATCACCCGTGATCTCCCCAACGTCAGCCCTGAGCTGCTGAAGGATCTCGACGAGCGCGGCATCATCCGCATCGGTGCCGAGGTCCGCCCCGGCGACATCCTCGTCGGCAAGGTCACGCCGAAGGGCGAGACCGAGCTGTCGGCGGAAGAGCGTCTGCTCCGCGCGATCTTCAACGAGAAGAGCCGCGAGGTCCGTGACACCTCTCTGAAGGTGCCCCACGGTGAGCAGGGCACGATCATCGCCGTCAAGGAGTTCAACGCCGAGGACGGCGACGACGAGCTCGGCTCGGGCGTCAACCGCCGCGTCGTGGTCTACATCGCCCAGAAGCGCAAGATCACCGAGGGTGACAAGCTCGCCGGTCGTCACGGCAACAAGGGTGTCATCGCGAAGATCCTCCCGATCGAGGACATGCCGTTCCTCGCGGACGGAACTCCGGTCGACATCGTGCTGAACCCGCTGGGTATCCCGGGTCGAATGAACTTCGGCCAGGTGCTCGAGACCCACCTCGGGTGGATCGCGAAGCAGGGCTGGAAGGTCGAGGGAACCCCCGAGTGGGCTGCGAAGCTCCCGACGGACGCCTTCGAGGCCGCCCCCGGCACCAAGGTCGCCACCCCGGTGTTCGACGGTGCGAGCGAGGAGGAGATCGCAGGTCTCCTCGACGCGACCATCCCGACCCGCGACGGCGTCCGCCTGATCGACTCCAGCGGAAAGGCCCAGATGTTCGACGGCCGCTCCGGCGAGCCGTTCCCGGCGCCGATCTCGGTGGGCTACATGTACATCCTGAAGCTGCACCACCTGGTCGACGACAAGATCCACGCGCGTTCGACCGGTCCGTACTCGATGATCACCCAGCAGCCGCTCGGTGGTAAGGCGCAGTTCGGTGGGCAGCGATTCGGTGAGATGGAGGTGTGGGCCCTCGAGGCCTACGGCGCCGCATACGCGCTCCAGGAGCTCCTCACGATCAAGTCCGACGACATCCTCGGCCGCGTCAAGGTGTACGAGGCGATCGTCAAGGGCGAGAACATCCAGGAGCCCGGCATCCCCGAGTCCTTCAAGGTGCTCATGAAGGAGATGCAGTCGCTCTGCCTGAACGTCGAGGTCCTCTCGGCAGACGGCACGCTCGTCAACCTGCGTGACACCGACGACGAGGCCTTCCGCGCTGCGGAGGAGCTCGGCATCAACATCTCCAGCCGCTTCGAGGCCGCCTCGATCGACGAGATCTAAGGTTCCGGCCGCCGCGCCGAGGTTCACCCCGGCGCGGCGGCCCACCTCCCCGATTTCTTCAAAAAGAATTCCTACACAGGAGAATTTGTGCTCGAGTCAAACACTTTCGATGAGCTTCGCATCGGCCTGGCCACCGCGGACCACATCCGCGCCTGGTCCTACGGCGAGGTCAAGAAGCCTGAAACCATCAACTACCGCACCCTGAAGCCGGAGAAGGACGGTCTCTTCGGAGAGCAGATCTTCGGCCCGTCCCGCGACTGGGAGTGCGCCTGCGGAAAGTACAAGCGTGTCCGCTTCAAGGGCATCGTCTGCGAGCGCTGCGGCGTCGAGGTCACCAAGTCCTCGGTCCGTCGTGAGCGCATGGGTCACATCGAGCTCGCCGCTCCCGTCACCCACATCTGGTACTTCAAGGGTGTTCCGTCGCGTCTGGGCTACCTGCTCGACATGGCGCCGAAGGACCTCGAGAAGGTCATCTACTTCGCCGCCTACATGGTCATCTCGGTCGACGAGGATGCTCGTCACCGCGACCTGGGCACGCAGGAGAACAACATCCGTCTCGAGCTGAAGACGCTCGGAGACCGTCGCGACGCGAAGATCGCCGAGCGCCTGGCTCGCCTGGAGGAGGAGCTCGCTTCCCTCGAGGCGGAGGGTGCCAAGGCCGACGCGAAGAAGAAGGTCAAGGACGCCGCCGAGAAGGAGATGTCGCTCATCCGCAAGGGTGCCGACGAGGCGATCGCCAAGCTCGAGCGCGTGTGGGAAGACTTCCGCACCCTCGAGGTCGGCGCGCTGCGTCCGGAGGACGACGTCTTCCACGAGCTCCAGGACCGCTTCGGTCAGTACTTCGAGGCCTACATGGGCGCCGAGTCGATCCAGCGTCGCCTCGCGGCGTTCGACCTGGCCGCCGAGGCCGAGAGCCTGCACCTGCAGATCTCCGAGGGCAAGGGTCAGCGCAAGATCCGCGCGATCAAGCGTCTGAAGGTCGTCAACTCGTTCCTGGAGACCGGCATGAGCCCGGCCGCCATGGTTCTCGACGTCGTCCCGGTGATCCCGCCGGAGCTGCGCCCGATGGTGCAGCTCGACGGTGGCCGCTTCGCGACCTCCGACCTCAACGACCTCTACCGTCGTGTGATCAACCGCAACAACCGTCTTCGTCGTCTGATCGACCTCGGTGCCCCCGAGATCATCGTCAACAACGAGAAGCGGATGCTGCAGGAGGCCGTCGACGCACTGTTCGACAACGGCCGCCGTGGTCGTCCCGTCACTGGTACCGGCAACCGCGCCCTGAAGTCCCTCAGCGACATGCTGAAGGGCAAGCAGGGTCGCTTCCGTCAGAACCTGCTCGGAAAGCGTGTCGACTACTCCGGCCGTTCGGTCATCATCGTCGGTCCGCAGCTGAAGCTGCACCAGTGCGGTCTGCCCAAGCAGATGGCTCTGGAGCTCTTCAAGCCGTTCGTGATCAAGCGCCTGATTGACCTCGGTCACTCGCAGAACATCAAGGCAGCCAAGCGCGCTGTCGAGCGCACGCGTCCCGAGGTCTGGGACGTGCTCGAGGAGATCATCCGCGAGCGTCCCGTGCTGCTCAACCGTGCACCCACCCTGCACCGTCTGGGCATCCAGGCCTTCGAGCCTCAGCTCGTCGAGGGCAAGGCCATCCAGCTGCACCCGCTCGTCTGCGCGGCGTTCAACGCCGACTTCGACGGTGACCAGATGGCTGTCCACCTGCCGCTGTCGGTCGAGGCTCAGGCCGAGGCCCGCGTGCTGATGCTCGCGTCGAACAACATCCTGAAGCCGTCCGACGGCCGCCCGGTGACCCTGCCTTCGCAGGACATGATCATCGGTCTGCACCACCTGACCACGGTCAAGGCGGGCGCAGCCGGTGAGGGCCGTGCATTCGGTTCGGTGGGCGAGGCGATCCTGGCGAAGGACGAGGGAACCCTCGACCTGCAGGCCAAGGTCCGCATCCGCATCCCGGGTCTGACGTTCCTCGAGGGCGAAGCTCCCGAGGGCTACGAGCGTCACGGTCTCGTCGACGCATCGCTCGGTCAGGCGATCTTCAACGACACGCTGCCCAAGGGATACCCGTTCGTCCGCGAGCAGGCTGACAAGAACAAGCTGTCGCAGATCGTCAACAAGCTGGCCGAGGAGTACCCCAAGGTCGAGACGGCTGCGTCGCTGGACCGCATCAAGGACGCCGGTTTCTACTGGGCGACTCGCTCCGGTGTGACCGTCGCTCTGAGCGACATCCTGACGCCGCCGAACAAGGCGGAGATCGTCGCCGGCTACGAGAAGCAGGCCGCGAAGGTCCAGTCGCAGTACGAGAAGGGCCTGACGACCGACACCGAGCGTCGCCAGGAGCTCATCAAGATCTGGACCGAGGCGACCGACGAGGTTCAGGCCGCGATGCGGGCGAACTTCCCCGAAGACAACACCATCAACCGCATGGTGTCGTCCGGTGCTCGTGGTAACTGGCTGCAGATCCGGAACATCGCCGGTATGCGTGGTCTCGTCAACAACCCCAAGGGTGAGATCATCCCGCGTCCGATCATCTCCTCGTACCGCGAGGGACTGTCGGTGGCGGAGTACTTCATCGCGACGCACGGTACCCGTAAGGGTCTGGCTGACACCGCTCTGCGTACCGCCGACTCGGGTTACCTGACCCGTCGTCTGGTGGATGTCTCGCAGGACGTCATCATCCGCGAAGAGGACTGTGGCACGTCGAAGGGCCTCGAGCTCCCGATCGCCGCTCCGAACTCGCAGGGCGAGCTGGTGCGCGACGCGAACGTCGAGAACTCGGTGTTCGCTCGTACGCTGGCCTCCGACGTGGTCGACAGCAAGGGCGAGGTTCTCGCTTCTGCCGGTGACGACGTGGGTGACGTGCTCATCGACAAGCTGGTCGCACTGGGGGTCGAGAGCATCAAGGTGCGCTCCGTCCTCACCTGTGACTCGGCTGTCGGTGTCTGCGCACAGTGCTACGGCCGTTCGCTCGCGACGGGTAAGACCGTCGACATCGGAGAGGCCGTCGGCATCATCGCGGCCCAGTCGATCGGTGAGCCCGGTACCCAGCTGACGATGCGTACCTTCCACACCGGTGGTTCGGCTTCGGCCGATGACATCACGCAGGGTCTGCCCCGCGTGCAGGAGCTCTTCGAGGCGCGTACCCCCAAGGCTGCGTCGCCGATCGCAGAGGCCGACGGTCGCATCACGATCGACGAGACGGACAAGGCCAAGAGGCTCATCCTGACGCCCGACAACGGTGACGAGGAAGTGATCTACCCGGTCCTGAAGCGTGCGACGCTTCTGGTCGAGGACGGTCAGCACGTCAGCGTCGGTCAGCCGCTCCTGGTCGGAACGCTCGACCCCAAGGAGGTCATGCGTGTCATGGGTGCCCGCGAGGTGCAGCGTTACCTCGTCGGTGGCGTCCAGGGCGTGTACCGCTCGCAGGGTGTGCCGATCCACGACAAGCACATCGAGGTCATCGTCCGTCAGATGCTCCGCAAGGTCACCGTCGTCGATCACGCCGACACGACCCTGCTTCCGGGTGAGATGGTCGACCTCAAGCGCTACCAGGCGATCAACCGCGAGGCTGTGGCAGAGGGCAAGCGCCCCGCGTCCGGCCGTTCGGAGCTGATGGGTATCACGAAGGCGTCGCTCGCGACCGAGTCGTGGCTGTCGGCCGCCTCCTTCCAGGAGACGACCCGAGTGCTCACCGAGGCTGCGATGCAGGGCAAGCGCGACCCGCTGGTCGGTCTCAAGGAGAACGTCATCATCGGTAAGCTCATCCCCGCCGGAACCGGTCTCTCGAAGTACCGCGACGTCACGGTCGAGGCCACCGAGGAAGCCAAGAGCGAGCGCTACCCGAACCGGATCTTCGCATCCGACGGCGCGTACGCTGACGGCGACTTCGGCTACGTCGACTTCGACGCGTTCTCGACGGACGACATCACGCCGGGTACGTACAACTGACGTACTGAGTGAGTGAGAAGGCCCCGGGCGATTCGCCCGGGGCCTTCTTCGTGCCCGGATGGAGTCAGTCGAAGAGGTGCGCCACGATGCTCGAGGTGTAGCCCTCGGGGGCCAGGTTCGAGTACTGGGTGTCGATGAGGATGTCGTCGCGCCAGAACAGGGTGCGACCGTCCGTCACGGGGTACTGCTCGTTCGGCCAGGTCTTCTCGCACCGGGTTCCGCCGTCGGGAGTGAAACAGCTGAAGCCCTCGGTCGTGACGAGCGCATTGAGCATGTCGAGCGCGGGGCCGCGGTTCATGAGAGAGATCGTCGTGATGAGGTTGGTGGTGTCGGCGCGCGGATCGCGCCAGATGCAGGTGAGGGTCCCGGCGTCGCCGACGCCGGAGGGGCCGACGCTCGCATCATTGAGGGGCACGCCGTCGAGCTGGGCGAGCACATCCTCCGACAGGATGGCGCGGCAGTCCGTCGGCAGCGCGATCGGCGTGGCCGTCGGAGTGGGAGAAGCGGAGGGTGATGGGCTCCCGGAGCCCTCGGGGTCGGCGCTTGCCGAGGGGTCGGGCGATGAGCCGGACCCGGATTCCGCGGGACCGGAACCACAGCCGGCGAGCACTGCGACGAGCAGGAGAGCCGCAGCTCCGGCGGCGATTCGAGCGTTCATGCGCTCACGGTAGCGCCGCGCGCTGTCTACGCCGGGAGGCTGACCGAACCGTCACAGAAGCCGCTCGCGCGGTAGTGTCGGCAGAATGAGTGATGTTTCCCCCCGTGTGCACGGTGCAGTCGTCGTCGGAGACGCGCTGATCGACGAGATCCACGATGTCGGCGGTGTGCGAGAACTGGTCGGCGGTGCAGCGCTGAACGTCGCCGTCGGGCTTCGCCGGTTGGGCGTGCCGACGACCCTGATCGCGATGGTCGGAGAGGACGAAGCGGGTGCGCACATCCGCGAGTACCTCGACGATCACGACGTGCGGCTGATCGCTAGTGAGGCGCCGCTGGGCTCGTCCCGCGCGATTGTGCAGCGCGGTGCAGACGGCGAGCCCGTCTACGTCTTCAGCGAGGCGGCGCAGAAGCGCAGCATCCGTTACTCCGAGGAGGCGGTTCGGACGATCGCCGATTCGGGACTCGTGGCCGTCAGCTGCTTCCCCTTCGACGTGCCCGCCGAGGTCGATGCTCTGCTCGAGGCGGTCGGCGATGCTCGTCTCGCTGTCGACCCGAACCCGCGTTCGGGGATGCTGAGCGATCGCGCCGAGTTCGTGCGCGGCTTCGAGCGTGCGGCTGCGGGAGCGTCGATCGTCAAGGTCGGCGCCGACGACGCGTCGCTTCTCTATGACGGCGATCTCGACGCCCTCAGGGCGCGGTTGCGCACCCTCGGGGTCAGCGCCGTCCTCGCCACCGCGGGTGCGGACGGTGCGGCTCTCGAGTCGGATGCCGGGATCGTGACGGCGCCCATCTCGACGCTGCCCGGACGCGTCGTCGACACCGTCGGCGCCGGCGATGCGACCCTCGCAGCTGTGGCTGCGGGACTGTCGCAGGGCACGCCCTCCGACGCTGGCGGGTGGCAGCAGCTGCTCGATCGAGCGATGGACGTGGCCGCTGCCACGTGCCGCGCCGAGGGCGGCCTGCTCCGGACTCCGGAGTCGCTGGCCGACCCCGACCGGGGCGTCTTCGGGAGCTGAGCGCTCGATTTCTCACGCCTGCCCTCGGCAGGTATGATTATCTATCGTGCCCCCGGTTGGCTGTCGAAGTCGGACGGGTGCGCTCTGGCGAGTTACCCAAGCGGCCAAAGGGATCTGACTGTAAATCAGACTGCTCAGCATTCGGGGGTTCGAATCCCTCACTCGCCACCAGTAAGTTCTTCTGTACCGCAAGGTCGAATCAGAACACTTCGCACACGATGAGAAACGCCCCCGCACTGCGGGGGCGTTTCTCGTTTCTACGCTCGCGGGGTCCTCGCCCGCTGTCCTGTCTCAGCGAGGATCCGCCCCGTCTTACCCGACGCCGACGCTCACGACGTCAGGCTTCTGCTCGGCGGAGAGCGCGTCAGCCCCCTGACGGGTCGCCTCGGCGTCGGAGAGCGGAGGACGACGAGGCCACCAGAAGGCGTCCTTGGTGATGAAGGCGAGCGCCGGGACGATGACGGTTCGCACGAGGAGTGTGTCGATCAGCACGCCGATGCACACGATGATGCCGATCTGCGTCAGCGTGATGAGCGGCAGGACGCCGAGCACGGCGAACACCGCGGCGAGCAGGATGCCGGCGCTGGTGATCACGGCGCCCGTCGCTGCAAGAGCGCGGATCATGCCCTGCGTGGTCCCGAGGTGCGTGGCCTCCTCCTTCGCCCGGGTGACGAGGAAGATGCTGTAGTCGACGCCGAGCGCGACGAGGAACAGGAAGCTGAACAGCAGCACGTTCGTGTCGATGGCGGGGAAGCCGAAGAGCGGTGACTGGAAGAGCCACCAACTCAGCCCGATGGCGGAGAAGAAGCTGGCGACGACCGCGATCAGGAGCAGCAACGGCGCGACGAACGCCCGAAGGAGAAGGACGAGAACGACGAAGACCAGCGCAAGGATGAGCGGGATGAGGAGGGCTTGGTCTCGAGCCTGCGCATCGGCCACATCGAGCGCCTGCGAGTCGAGGCCACCGACGAGGCCTTCGCCGGATCCGACGTCGTCGAGAGCCTCGCGCATGCGCTCCACCGCAGCGAACGCCGCCTCGGTTTCGGCGCCGGCATCGAGGGTGACATCGATCCGCGCCAGCTCATCGGTTGTCTCTCCCACGGTCGCCGAATCGACGCCCTCGAGATCTCCGAGGGTGGCAACGGCCGCGTCGGCGTCATCGAGAGGAACGACGACGATCGCGGGGGAGGTGGTTCCGGCCGAGAATGCGTCGGCGAGAACCTCCTGGCCCTGTACAGCCTCGGGCTTCTGCAGGAAACGGTCATTCTGTGACAGCCCGGTCTGCACGAAAAGCAGGCCGCTGGCCATGGCGCCGAGCACCACGAAGCCGACGGACGCCACCAGGACCGGCCGCTTGGACACCCCGCGACCGAGCTTGCCCCAGACGCTGCGAGAGATGGCGTCGGGCGAGTTGAACCGGGGGATGTAGGGCCAGAACAGACCGCGACCGAACAGCACGAGGGCAGCGGGGAGGACGAAGAGAGCGAAGAACATGGCGACGAGGATCCCCACGGCGCACGCCAGTCCCAGCGCACGGTTGCCGGCGATCTCAGCGAGAAGCAGCGTGAGGAGCGCGAGAGCGACGGTCGATCCGCTGGCGACGATGGCGGGACCCGCTCCGCGAAGAGCCCGCTGCATCGCTTCCCTGCGGTCTTCGTGCAATCGCAGTTCGTCTCGGTATCGAGCGATCAGGAGGAGGGCGTAGTTCGTTCCCGCGCCGAAGACGAGCACCGACAGGATGCCGGTGATCGACGCGTCGAGCTGGATGCCCACGGCGCTCGCCACCTGTCGCGCGACGATCCCGGCGAGGGCGTCTGCCAGGCCGATGACGACCAGGGGGACGATCCACAGCCAGGGGCTGCGGTAGGTGATCAGAAGAAGCACTGCGACGACGATGACGGTGGTGAGCAGCAGGGTGAAGTCCGCGCCGTCGAAGACGGCGGCGATGTCGACCTCGAAGCCCTCTGCGCCGGTGAGATAGACGCGTACCCCATCGAGGTCTGCGGCGGAGATGTCGCGGATCTCCTGTGCGCGAGCAGACTGTTCGGCGACGTCCGGCTCCGGCTCGAGGGGCACGATCACCAGTGCGACCGTTCCGTCCTCCGAGATCTGCGCGGGCGGCACGGCGCCGTCGCGTGAGAGATCCGCCAGCTCGCCGAAGGCCTTCTCATCGATGAGAGCGAGCGTGTCCGCATCCAGCTCGCCATCTTCGGCAGCGAAGACGACCAGCGCGGAGGTCGCATCCGCGCTCGAGAACTCCTCCAGAAGCTCGTCGACCTTGACCGACTCCGCCGACGAGGGCAGCCCCACGGAAGGGGCGGTCTCGGAATCCTCGCTCCCCGCGAGCGCGAAGAGCGCGGCGGCTGCGACGGCGGTCACGACCAGGATGATCCATGACGTCTTGGCGGACGTCAGGAAACGCGTCAATGCACTCACGAGGATTCCCCACCTTGGATAGTAGTTCGACAATCAAATTATATGACTATCGAAAGAGAGTAGCGATATCGTGGAGGGCATGCAAGCGAGCGAGGGGCCAGCGCCCGAGGTCGAGAGGGCGGCGTTCGCGCCTGCCCGACCGGCGACGGCTCTGCTGCGGGAATTCCTCGAACTCAGCGAGCTGTTCGAGTCCTCCCTCGCCGACGAACTGGGGGTCAATCCCACCGACCTCCAGGTCATGGAGCACCTGATCATGAGCGGACCGTTGGCTCCGACCGAGCTCGCTCGGAGAGTGGGGCTGTCTGCGGGAGCGACCACCACTGCCGTCGACCGGCTCGTCGCGCTCGGGCATGTCTCTCGGGAGCCTCGCCCGAACGACCGTCGAGGCATCCTCGTCGCTCCGCGGCCCGAGTCGCGCGACAGGGCGATGGGGCGTCTGATCCCCATGATCATGGGTGTCGATGCGGAGCTGGACTCGTTCACGGCCCAAGAGCAGGAAGTGATCACCCGGTATCTCCGTCAGATCACCGAGTCACTGCGCGCACACGCCGGGGGCGCCGCCTCCGCTCCGCGCTGAGGTGCGGGTCGATCACCACGCGGGCGGCAGCGATCACGCCAGCCCGGCGGAATTGCTAGACGGTCTTCGGAAATTCCTGGACACCTCGGTGCAGCGGGCGCATAATCTGATCCACAGGACATGGTCTCAGCAAAGGAGCACGCCATGAGCGATCCGAATGAACCGACAGAGCTGTTCGACTCGGCCTCGGGGCCGACCGGCGCGTCGATCACCGATTGGACAGATCTCGGACGGGAGATGTGGGCCTATCTCACCGGTCGTGGGGCCGCCGTCAATTACACGTTCGAGGACATGACCGTCGAGGTGCCTCGCGATATCGGGCCAGACGCGCCACGGGCGACCTGGAAGTTCAACGGCACCCTCCGGGTGACGACCAGCGACAGCGCGTCCGGTGGCACGGGCTCGGTCTGAGAACGAGCTTCTCCGATGATTCGCCTCGATATCGACCTGCACGTCGAGCAGGCCAGCCCGGACGGCGGCCCTCCGGCGCGGTTCAGCGTGAGAGCTGAGGGTCAGGAGGTCGTCGTCACGCTCGAATCCACCACTGGACTCGGCAGCATGAGCCGTCGTGACCTGACTCAGCTCGTCCCGCTCGCCGATGGACTCGCGCGACGCGGAATCCGTGTGCGCGTGGAAGGACCGCGGGGTACTCTCGTTCAGCTCGGGGACGTGAAGTCGGGGCCGGTGGGTCGGGCCATCGCCGGCTCCTCGCACATCAAGCTCGGGCATCTCGCGACGCTCCTGTCGGAGGCGCAGCATCGGGACAGCGGCAGCGGCTTCCGGCTTCCCGTCCCTCCCTCGACGCCGTTCCCCCTCGTCCCCACGGTGGCTCGGAGAGTTCGGCGGCGGGTCACGACGACCCATTACTTGCCCGGCTCGGGTCGTCCTCGGTTGATCTTCGCGGTCGGTTCAGGCGACTGGAACTTCAGCAGGCCCCGAGAGTTCGACCTGCTCCCGGGGCGCACGATCATCGGTTCCGGGCCAGACGCAGACCTGCGGTTGGAGGGGCTCGAAGCCCGCCACGCCGAAGTCCGTCACAACGACGATGACGAGTACGTCCTCTACTCGTACGCGGCGACCGGCGGCGGTCGACCGAATCTCCCGCACAGCACGGAGAACGCCAGGATCCTGCGGACCGGATCTCGCATCGAGATCGGGCCCTGGCGTCTGGCGTACTACCGGGAGGAGTTCGCCGACCATGGGCGTCCCTTCGGCGGGCGTCAGGGAGGCGAGTACGAGTTCCAGAAGCAGCAACCGGTGCGTCCGTACGGATCGGGCGAGCTCGGCTGACCGCTTCCGCCCAACGGAGGGGAGCCCCATCGTGCTCAGCGTGCGGCGCGCGCTTCGTGAGCAGTGATGTGCGGCGGCTACAGTCTCAGACGAACCGTCTACGAAAGAGAGACTGCTGATGACTGACCAGACGAGGCTCGCGCAGCTGGAGAAAGAGCACGTCGGACTGGTCCTGCGTCGGTTCGACCGCGCGGACGCGTGGCAGCTCGGGAGATCCATCGCAGAGCGCGCACTGGCGCAGGGAGCTCCGGTTGCGGTCGATGTGCGCACCGCCTCCGCCATCCTGTTTCACGCATCGCTGCCGGGTGCGACGGCCGACAACGACGCCTGGGTGCAGAAGAAGGCCGCGACCGCCCTGCGGTTCGAGACCAGCACGGCGCTGCTCGAAGCACGTGTCGCGAGCGGCGGGCGCGACATGTTCGAGCCGGGATGGCTCGACGCCGTCACGTATGCGGTCGCCGGAGGCGCGGTGCCCATCCGTGTCGAAGGTGTGGGCGTCGTCGCCGTCGCGACCGTATCAGGGCTTCCGTCAGCGGATGACCACGACCTCGTCGTCGAGGGGATCACCGCGTTGGAGCTGCTCGTCGGGTGAAGCACCGAGTGGTGCCGAACGTCGACGACGCGCGAGTGTCCGATGGCGACCGGATCACCGCGGGTTCGAGCGGTCAGGGCCTGATCTGGATCTCGACGTACGGATAGTGGCAGTCGCCGGGCGCACGTGTCTGCTCGCAGTCCTGATCGGGCGCGAGCATCATCAGCGCTGGTCCCGTGAGACCGGATGGCAGATCGACTGAAACAGTGGTCGCTCCGATCTCGAGCCGTGAGCCGGTCCTCGTGTCACCATCTGAGGTGCGGACGATCACTTCTCCCGCCCACTGCTCGTCGATGCTGCACTCAGCAGGATCGGCGGACACGGAGACGGTCTCGCCCGCCCGTGGCGATGCGGAATCGATCGTCAGCATCATGGCCACCCCCTCGCACGCTCGCGACGCAGGAAAGGGACTGATCGGTGCGTCACTCGTCGTGGTGTGCTGGTTCTGGGGGCCGATGCCCTGCGGTGCGCATCCCGCCAGCCCGGTGCTGAGCAACAGCGCCACGAGCAGTGTTCGCAGCGGGTTCCGCATCGAGTTCCTCATGACTCTTCAGTGTCTCGCGCCGAGGAATCGTCTCAGTAGTCGGGGTGCAGGCGCAGCCGGGAGGCGATCTGCGCTGCCTGTTCGGCGGGGGTGAGGGCGATGTCGATCTCGATCGCCCTCTCGTCGTCTTCCAGCGGCTCGAGCGTGGCGAACTGCGAGTCCAGCAGCGTGGCCGGCATGAAGTGACCCTGACGGCGCAGCATCCGATCGAGGATGAGCTCCCTTGAGCCGGTGAAGTGCACGAACGTGACCGCTTCTCGGCGCAGCACGTCGCGGTAGCTGCGCCGCAGCGCCGAGCACGTGACGATGCCGGGCTCGCCCGCTTCGATGCGCTCGTCGATCCACTCGGCGATGCGGTCGAGCCAGGGCCAGCGGTCGTCGTCGTTGAGCGCGTGACCCGCGGCCATCTTGGCGACGTTCGCCTCGGGGTGCAGATCGTCGCCCTCTTCGAAGGCCCAGCCGAGGCGCCCGGCCAGCATGGCAGCGACTGTCGACTTTCCGGTGCTGGCGACGCCCATGAAGACGAGGACGGGTACGTTGACGGACATCATGGCGCGCTCAGACGAAGAGGCTCAGGACGAGGACTCCGGCGAGGCCGGTGACCGAGATGAGGCATTCGAGTACTGTCCATGACTTCAGAGTCTGCGGGATGCTGAGGCCGAAGTACTCCTTGATGAGCCAGAAGCCTGCGTCGTTGACGTGTGACAGGAACACCGAGCCCGAGCCGATCGCGAGCACGAGCAGCGCGACCATGGGGGAGTCGAGGGTTTCGGTGAGCGGCTGCAGGATGCCGGCGGCGGTGATCGTCGCGACGGTCGCCGATCCGGTGGCGATGCGGATCACCACGGCCACCAGCCAGGCGAGGACCAGCACCGAGACCGAGGATCCGGAGACGAACTCGGCGATCACGTCCCCGATGCCGGTGTCGACCAGCACCTGCTTGAAACCGCCGCCGGCGCCGACGATCAGCAGGATGCCGGCGATCGGGCCGAGCGACGATCCCACGATGTCGTTGATCTTGGTGCGGTCGAAGCCGGCGCCGCGTCCGAGGATGAAGAAGCCGGCGAGCACGGCGATGAGCAGCGCGATCACCGGGGTGCCGAGGAAGTCGAGAGCGAGCTTCCAGGGGGCGTCCGACCCTGCGGCCGAGATGTCGGCGACGGCCTTCGCGAGCATGAGGAACACCGGCAGCAGGATGCTGAAGAGCGTGGCGCCGAACGAGGGCCTACGACGCTGCTCGACGCCCTCGTCCTCTTCGGTGACGAACAGCTCGGGCACGGGCACATCGACCCAGCGCTCGGCGAAACGCGCGAAGAGGGGACCCGAGATGATCACAGCGGGGATCGCGACGATCACACCGAAGGCGAGAGTGAGGCCGAGGTTGGCACCGAGTGCGTCGATGGCGGCGAGCGGACCCGGGTGCGGCGGCACGAGACCGTGCATGGCCGAGAGGCCGGCGAGCGTCGGAATCGCGATGCGCATGAGCGGCGCACCCGAGCGACGGGCGACGAGGATGATGACAGGCACGAGCAGCACGAGGCCGACCTCGAAGAACATCGGAAGGCCGATCACGGCGCCGATGAGTCCCATGACCCAGGGAAGCGAGCGGGCGCTCGCCCGGCTGACGAGGGTGTCGACGATGCGATCGGCGCCGCCCGAGTCGGCGAGGAGCTTGCCGTAGATCGCGCCGAGCGCGATCAGGATGCCGACGCCACCCATCGTCGTGCCGAATCCGGTCGAGAAGCTGGTGACGGATGCGCTGATGTCCATGCCCGCGATCGCGCCGGTGGCGAGTGCGCCGATCGTGAGCGAGAGGAAGGGGTGCAGCTTCACCCAGGTGATGAGGACGATGATGATCGCGATCCCCAGCACTGCGGCGGTGATCAGCTGACCAGCGGGGCGGTCCGGCGTGGCCGTGTCGGTGACTGCCGCCATGAGCGCGTCGGTGGCGGGGGTGAAGAGTGCCATGAGCTTCCTTGATCCGGGCGTGGTTTACGACCTTATGCCGTACATAATAAGCACGCATACCATGTCATGCGCAACATAAACGAAACATGGGTGTGAGATGCACCATCTGAAGAGCCCGATGCGGGCATACTCGACATATGACCGTCTCCGGCGCCGGAAGCCCAGTGCACGATTCTCTCGTCACCGAGCTCGGCAGGGCGATCGTTGACGGCCAGCACCCGCCGGGCTCGCGGATGCTCACGGTCGAGCTGGCGCAGAAGAGGGGTGTCTCCCGTTCGGCCGCACGCGAGGCGGTTCGCGTCCTCGAGTCCTTCGGCCTGGTCTGGGTCCGCCGCAAGTCCGGCGTCGAAGTGCGGCCTCGAGCCGACTGGAATGTCTACGCCCCCGAGGTCATCGCGTGGCGTCTCGCAGGCCCGGGCCGTGACGAGCAGCTGCGCGAGCTGAGTCAGCTGCGTTCCGTGATCGAACCGCTGGCCGCTCGTCTCGCCGCGGTCTCGGCGACGTCGGAGCAGAAAGTGGAGCTCGTCTCGCTCGCGGTCGCGATGGGTCAGGAAGATCACGAGGCCGACCGGGAGCGCTACCTCACGGCGGACATCAGGCTGCACCGGCTTCTGCTGGATTCCTCCGGCAACAGGATGCTGGCCGCGCTGGGAGGGACGGTCGAGGCCGTGCTCAGAGGGAGGACGGCGCATGACCTCATGCCGCACGTCGCCAATCAGAGCGCGGTGCAGTGGCATCGGGACGTCGCGTTCGCCGTGGCGAACGGCGATGGGGAGGCCGCCGCCGCGGCGATGCGGGAGATCGTCGCCGAGGCCGATGACGCGATGCAGCGGGCGGCCGACTGACCCGGGAGCGCGCCGATGCTTCGCCGGGTTCATAGACTGGAGCGATGCGAGCGCTCACCGAAGCAGACGTCCGTGCCTCCTTCGTCAATGCGGACGCGGACGAGCTGCGGGTCATGGAGATGCCGCACGACTTCGTCCTCATCGACTGGGACTACCTGGACTTCTTCGCATGGAGGGATCCCAGTGCGGGGCGACGCGGTTACATCCTCACCCAGCATGAGGGGGAGATCGTCGGAGTCGTCCTCCGAGCCTCGGATCCCGGCCGCGGGCGCTCGGGGATGTGCAACATCTGCCACACGATGCAGCCGGGGAACCAGGTCGCGCTCTTCTCGGCCCGACGTGCCGGCGAAGCGGGGACGCGCGGAGATTCGGTGGGAACCTACATCTGTGCTGATCTCTCCTGCCACGAGAACGTGAGGCTCGCTCACCCCCTCGCCCCCAATGAGGTGCTGGCACCCGGACAGGTCGACATGCGTCTCGACGGCACGCGACGCCGTATGGAGGCTTTCACCAAGCGGGTGCGGGACGAGCGCTGATCGCGGTTAGCCTGGTGGCCAACGTCCTGCGCTCGAAGGAGAAGCCATGAACGATGCCATCCTGTTCGCCGTCGACGGGGGACTGGCCAGGCTCACTCTGAACCGTCCCGCGAGACTCAACGCCTTCAATGCCGATCTCGCGCACGCGTGGCGCGATGCGACTGCAGAGGCCACCTCGCGGTCAGACGTCAAGGCGATCCTGATCGATGCGGCCGGCCCGGCGTTCTGCGCGGGCGGCGACGTGATCGACATGGCCACGACCATGGGGTCCGCCGACGACATCACCGCGCTCGCCGAGGTGATCAACACCGGCATCCGCTCGCTGACGGAGTCCGCGGTGCCCGTCGTCGCCGCAGCTCACGGCACGACGGCGGGGGGCGGACTCGGGATCCTGCTCAGCAGCGATTACGCCATCGTCGGTTCGCGCTCGCGCCTCGGCAGCCTCTACGCGAATATCGGCCTCACCCCCGACCTCTCGGTGTCGGCCCAGCTCGCTCGTGCGGTCGGACAGCGTCGGGCGCTGCAACTCGTGCTGCAGGACCGCCTGCTGTCTGCCGCCGAGGCCGTGGAATGGGGTCTCGTGGCAGAGGCCGTCGACGGGGCGGACTCTGCGGGCGAAGCCGACCTGGTGCGAGCCCGCGCCGAAGAGGTCGCCCGCTTCTGGCTGGCCGGTGCCGCAGAGGCCTATGGGAACGCGAAGCGACTCGTTCGCTCGCAGCCCGAGCGAACGTTCGCAGAGCAGCTGAGCGAGGAGGCGCGGTCGATCGGTGCCGCCATGGCGACGCCGGATGCCCAGGCTCGGATCGCCGCCTTCGCTGCGTCCTCCGCGCGCAAGCGCTGATCGCTGCACCGGAGCCGATTCACTCCGATGTATCCACGGATCGCGCCGTCGCTGCTGCCTTCGCGGCGCCGCGTGCAAGGATGAACGCAACGCCGCCCAACGAGAGGAACGCGATGACGCAGCCGGAGATCGTCCAGCAGCCCCCTGCGCTGGTCGAGAAGAAGAACATGTCCCTTCTCATCAGAGGGGCGATCTGGATCGCCATCGGCGCGCTGATCGCCGCCGCGCTCGTCTGCGTCGTGTGGGTACTGGTCGGCGATCAGGACGGGTTGATCGGCCGAGCCTTCCTCACCATCCTTCTGCTCGCAGCGTTCGCAGGCATCGCGATCCTCGAGGCCGGACTCGCACCGAACCGTCCCGACTGGCTCGCCCTGTCGAGCATGGTCAGCTGGATCGTCGCTCTGCTGGTCGGAGCCGTCAAGATCTGGCTGCCCGAGGACGATCAGTTCTTCACCGGCGCAGAGCGCTTCTTCCAGCTCCTCCTGGTCGTCGGAATCCTCCAGCTCGCCCTGTTGCATGTCCGGCTGTTCACGCCGGCCGCGCAGCGGCACGTGACGACGTTCACCCGCATCATCTACATCGCGACGATCGTGTTCCTCGGCGGCCTCGTGGCCATGCTGATCTTCTTCCTCACGTTCCCGAACACCTTCGACTACGGCGAGCTCTACTGGCGCATCGTCGTCGCGCTCACGATCCTCGCGGCGGTGGGAACCACGTTGATCCCCCTGCTGAACGCTCTGTTCGCTCCTCGCAAGCCTGCAAGCGCTCGTGCCGCCGTCGCTCACGGCGTCGCTGCTGCTCCCGCCTGGCCGACGTACGCAGACGGGCGCACTCCGCTGCCGGTGCTGCCCGACGGTTCGCCGGACTGGAACGCGTACTACACGGGTCACCCCTCTGCTCAGCCTCCTCAGGCTCCACAGCAGGCGCTGCCGACTGCTCCATCCCCGCAGCCGTTCCCGATCGCACCGTTCCCAGCGGCGTCAGATCCGTACTCGCAGGCACAGCCGGCGCCTCCTGTGCCGAAGGCGCCTGATGCCCCCGCTGCCTACCCGGCAGCCCCGCCGGCCCCGCCGTTCCCGCCGCAGTGAGCCTCGAGATCGAGCTCGCCGACCTCGCCTCTCGGATCGCACGCGAGGCCGGCGACCTGGCACGCACGCGTCGCGCCGAAGGCGTGCACCTCGCCGCGACGAAATCGACGCTCGCAGACATCGTGACGGACGCCGACCGCGAGGTCGAACTGCTCATCCGTGAGCGACTGAGGGTCGCTCGGCCGGGAGACGGCTTCCTCGGCGAAGAATCGGAGGCCGAGCGGAGCGAGACCGGAATCACCTGGGTCGTCGATCCCATCGACGGCACGGTGAACTACGCCTACGGGATTTCCTCCTACGCGGTGAGTATCGCGGCGGTCAGCGGGCGTCCCGTCGCGGGTGAATGGGATGACCTCGCCGCAGCCGTCTACGCCCCGGCATCCGCCGAGATGTTCACCGCGGCGAGGGGCCACGGCGCATTTCTGGACGACGAGCGACTCTCGGTCACAACCGAGACCCCGGCGGGTGCGCTGCTGGCCACCGGCTTCGGATATGACCCGGCGACGCACGACGGCGACCTCGCCACCGTGCGCAGGATCATGCCGATCGCCAGGGATCTCCGACGTGCGGGTTCGGCAGCGCTGGACCTCGCGTTCGTGGCTGCCGGTCGCCTGGACGGCTACTTCGAGCGCGGCCTGAAGCCGTGGGATCATGCGGCAGGCGCGCTGCTCGTCGCTGAGGCGGGAGGCAGGGTCTCGCTGATCGATCGGGACTCGACGAGACCCATGCTCATCGCAGGTGGAACCGAGGTTCACCGACGGATGATCGATATTCTTCGAGATGAAACGTGAACGATTCATGGTATTCACAGGTGGATCAGGCTAGGGTTTATCCGATCGTTACTTTCATCGGCCCGAATCGGTGAAGGTCCTAAGCGCCCCCGAGCTTGACGTTTTAAACCCGAGAGAATCTGACTTGCCCTTCGAGAATCCCCAGGCTGCCTCTGCGCCCACGCGCCGGTCCAGCCGTCTCCGCACTGCGGCCTTCGAGGCCTCTGCGGCAGGAGTGACGGAAGCCGTCTCCGAAGCCGCGCCCGTCTCCGAAGCCGCGTCCGACGCCTTCGAGACTCCGACTTCGCGCCGCGCCGCGCGCCAGCGGCTGAACACTGCAGAGGTGTTCATCGCCGCGAGCGCGGTGGCCGCAGCGTCAGCAGCATCGGACTCGGCAGATGTCGTCGCGGTCGAGCCCACTGAGGCTCCTGAGGTCGTCATCGAGCCGGTTGCGGAACCTGCTGTCGAGCCGGCGGCCATGCCCGCTCTGGCCGAGGAGGCTCGGACAGAGCCTCTGCACGCCGATCCTCGCGGAGCCGGGCACCGCCCGGGCGCTGACGATGCCTTCGAGACCGCGGCCCGTGCGTTCCGCCGCGCCGCGCCGAAGAGTGCGTCCGAGCCGACCGTCGAGCCTGAAGCCGCCGCGGCGGAAGAGACGCCTGTCGAGCACGTCGCCCGTCGCCGTCCGTCGGCCCGCAAGTTCCTCACAGTCGGCGCGACCGTCGGCGTGATGAGCCTCGCCGGACTCCTCGCGGTCGGAATGACGCTTCCTGCTGAGGCTGTGGCTGCAGTGCAGGGCACACAGTCGCTCGCGGCCACGTCTCTCGTCGCCGCATCGGGCTCCAAGTCTGCGGACAAGGCCGACGACGAGATCCAGGCTTTCGTCACCTCCTCCGATGTGCAGAACGAGTCGCTTGCGCGCTCCGACAGCTTCTCGACCGTCTCCCTGATCCAGGTGGCGTCGGAAGAGGGCATCAACTACTCCAACGAGGTCTTCACCAACGACGCCGAGGCCGCCATCCAGTGGCCCTTCAAGGTCGGCGTGGGCATGAGCTCGGGATACGGCATGCGCTGGGGCCGGCTGCATGAGGGCATCGACTTCGTGCCCGGCGAGGGTGCGCCCATCCAGGCGATCGCCGACGGCGTCGTGCGCATCGCCACCGAGCAGGGCGGCGCATACGGCGTGACCGTCTACATCGATCACGTGATCGACGGGCAGATCGTCACGAGCCACTACTCGCACATGCAGTACGGCTCGCTGCAGGTCAAGGCCGGTCAGACCGTGAAGGTCGGCGACATCGTCGGTCACACGGGAAACACCGGCCGTTCCTACGGAGCCCACCTGCACTTCGAGATCATCGTCAACGGCGGCACCATCGACCCGCTGCCGTGGCTGCGTGAGAACGCGGGCCGCACCTCGTATTGACACCTCGATTTCATGAGGACGCCACAGTGATGGTATTCTCGTGTGGTTGCCCCGCGAGGGGCAGCACGCCCCGATAGCTCAGTGGCAGAGCACTTCCATGGTAAGGAAGGGGTCGTCAGTTCAATCCTGACTCGGGGCTCACAGCGTTCGTATCTGCGATGCGGATGCGGTGTGGCAGGGTAGCTCAGCTGGTCAGAGCGCACGACTCATAATCGTGAGGTCGCGGGTTCAAGCCCCGCTCCTGCTACAGAATGAAACCCCCGGGATTCCCGGGGGTTTTGTCGTATCACGAGTCTTTCGGAAGTTGTGGCGACGATGTCAAGGGGATGCCGTCTCCGAGCTCCCCGCGGTCACAATGATCGCCCAGTACCCCCGACGATAGGAGCGATCATGTCAGACCCCCAGGCGGGCCCCGATGAGGGCGCCGAGATCGACGCGACCGGCGTGGATGCCGACTTCGTGACGAACGACCCTGATCCCGAGATCGACCCCGCGACACCGGGTGAGGATCAGAAGGCCGACGGTGACAACGCGGATCACCCTGACGAGCTCGAGGTCGGCGACCTTCCCTGACGCTGCAGACACCGCGGGCCCGCTCCTCGACGTGAGGAGCGGGCCCGAGGGCTGTGCGCGGAGCGTCAGCGAGCGGTCGGGGGCGCGTCGTTGTCGACGACGACGCGGGCATCGCCATCCGAACCGGCGGCGGTCCGAACGATCGTGCCTCGCTGCTCTGCTTCCAGACGTTCGGCCTCCTCGCCGCTGATGGCCTCTCCTCGGGCGACGAGCCCGGCCTGATCCGACAGCGGGATCTGCTTGAGGAACAGCGACAGCACGAGGGCCAGCACGATGAACGGCACGAGGAACCAGAACACCGGCGCGAGAGCATCCGCGTATGCCGTGACGATTCCGTCTCGGACTTCGTCTGGCAGGGCATTGAGCGTGGCGGGGTCGATGGTCGACGCCGCCTGAGATGCATCCTCAGGTGAGGCTCCGGCGTCGGCGAAGACGCCGAGCAGGTTCTCGGTCAGGCGAGTCGTGAAGATCGTGCCGAACACCGCGGTGCCGAGCGAGGCGCCGACCTCGCGGAAGTAGTTGTTCGTGCTGGTCGCGGTGCCGATCTCGCCGGCGGGGACGGCATTCTGCACGACCAGGACGACGACCTGCATGATCAGGCCGAGTCCGGCGCCGAACACGAACAGGAACGCGCAGATCAGCCAGATCGGCGTCTCGGCCGAGAGAGTCGTCATCGCCACCATCGCGATGCCGGTGAGGATCGTTCCGACGATCGGGTAGACCTTGTACTTGCCGGTCTTCGAGATCGCGATGCCCGAGAAGATCGAGGTTCCGATCAGACCCACCATCATCGGGATCATCAGCAGACCGGATGCCGCGGCGGAGGTGCCGGACGACATCTGCAGGAATGTGGGCACGAAGCCGATCGCGGCGAACATGCCGATGCCGAGCACGAGCCCGATCGCGGTGGCGTTGACGAAGATCGGGTTGCGGAAGAGGCTCAGCGGGATGATCGGGTCCTGCACCTTCGCCTCGGTGATGACAAAGGCGGTCGCTGCCACGACAAGACCGGCACCCCAGGCCCAGGTCGCGAGGGAATCCCAGCCGAACTCCTTGTCGCCGCCGAAGTCTGTGAAGAAGATCAGGCAGGTCGTCGCGATCGACAGGAAGATCACGCCGAAGATGTCGATCGGCTTCTCGGCCTTCTTGCTCGGCAGCTTGAGGGCGACCAGCGCGATGATGAAGGCGGCGATGCCGACCGGGATGTTGATGTAGAACGCCCACTGCCACGTCATGTGGTCGACGAAGAACCCGCCGAGCAGAGGACCGGCGACAGCCGACAGGCCGAAGACGGCGCCGAGCGGCCCCATGTACTTGCCGCGCTCGTTGGCGGGCACGATGTCGGCGATGATCGCCTGCGACAGGATCATCAGTCCGCCGCCGCCGAGACCCTGCAGCGCGCGGAAGGTGACGAACATCCAGAAATCGGTGGCGAACGCGCAGCCGACCGAGGCGAGCGTGAAGAGGGCGATCGCGACCAGGAAGAGGTTTCGACGACCGAGGACGTCGCCGAACTTGCCGTAGATCGGCATGACGATCGTGGTCGCGAGCAGGTATGCGGTGGTGATCCACACCTGGTGATCGACGCCGCCGAGCTGCCCGACGATCGTCGGCATCGCGGTCGACACGATCGTCTGGTCGAGACTCGAGAGCAGCATCCCGGCGATCAGGGCGCTGAAGATGATCCAGATGCGCCGCTTCGTGAGCAGGAAGGGCGCATCCTTGGTGGCTGTGGCGGACATTCAGTCGGCTTTCTGTGATGGTGCGAACACGGCGCGTGCGATCTCGAGGCGTCGCCCGACGAGATCGCTGAAGGAATCGGTCGAGTGATGGTGCAGCAGCTGATCCATGCACAGGCGCACCAGCGCGCCGACAGTGTGGACCATGACCTCGGCGTGCAACTCGGCATCGGCGCCCTTGCCGCTTCGTCGCACGACGAGCTCCATGTCGCGACGCTCGTTCTTCGCCAGCTGTTCGAACGCGGCCTTGAGCAGGCGAGGCTCCTGCTCGATCACGGCGAACATGGCGGGCGCGTCGTCGAGCGGATTGAAGAGCTCGAATCGGGCGATCGTCAGTCGGAGGAAGTCGTCGAGCAGCTCGCCGCTCTGGGCGACGAACTCGGCTTCGAGGGCCTCCTGTCGGGAGTCGATCGCGGCGAACCCGAAGACGGCGTTCTCCTTGCTCTCGAAATAGTTGAAGAACGTGCGCCGCGAGACGCCCACCTCTGCGCAGAGCTCCTCGACCGTGAAGCCGGCGAAGCCGCGTTCGGTGGTCAGGCGGCGCGCCGCATCGGTGAGGGCGCGGGTCGTCTCACGCCTGCGCTGCTCTCGCAAAGAATCTGCACTCTCGCTCATAGAGTGCAATATTGCACTCTCAACCTAAGAGTGCACTGTGAAGAAATTCCCCGACGATTTGTGACGAATCGTTCGTAGCATCCGTCTTAGTGGTGTCGCTGCACTGCGGCCCTCCCCGCTGGGGATCCCACACTGATGAAGGAGCACATGATGGCGAACGTCTCGAACGCACAGCAGCCCAAGGTCCAGGTCGCCCCGGCAGGTTCGACCGTCGCCTCGACCGGCCAGACGATCATCGAGAACGGCGTCGTCGCCAAGATCGCCGGCATCGCGGCTCGTGAGGTTCCCGGCGTCTACGCCCTCGGTGGCGGAGCAGCGCGAGCGGTCGGAGCCATCCGCGACGCGCTCAACTCCACCGACCTCACCCAGGGCGTCAGCGTCGAGGTCGGCGAGACCCAGGTCGCCGTCGATGTGACGATCGTCGCCGAGTACCCTGTGTCGCTGCAGAAGGTCGCCGATGACGTGCGGGCAGCGATCTCCGTCGCCATGAGCGAGTTCGTCGGCAAGCAGGCTGTCGAGGTCAACGTCACCATCAACGACGTGCACATCCCTTCGGACGACGACGCGAGCGGCGACACGGCCGACGCCGACGCCGGCGCGGAGACACGTGTCCTGTAGCCCCGCGAGGTGCGTATCAACCATCGGATCAGCATCTTGTGACCGCGCCGTCGGATCGTCGATCCGATCCGTCGGCGCGTCTGCTCCGAACATCTCACGGGATACGGAAGAGGGAGTCGACGGATGGGTGGGGAACGATTTCGCTCTGCTCTCGAGCAGGCCGATGACCGGATCGTCGCCGGTCGGGCGATGGACGGCGACGTGGCCGCGTTCGCGGTGCTGGTGCGCAGGTACACGCCGATGATGCGTGCGTACACGCAGCGGATGCTGAACGCCTCGGCCGATGTCGACGACATCGTCCAAGAGACGTTCGTGACCGCGTGGCAGCGGTTCTCCGAGCTCGACGACCCGGCGAAGGTCAAGAGCTGGCTGATGCGCATCGTCAGCCGCAAGGCGGTCGACCGTATTCGCGCGCTGCGTCCGACGCTCGACGTCGATGACATGGAGCAGGCGGCGCCCGCGCACGCCGCGCCCGCGCGTGTGGTGGAGGCGCGCGCCGGGATCGAAGCGCTCGGTGCGGCGCTGCAAGAACTGCCTGCCGCTCAGCGCGAATGCTGGGTGCTGAGGGAGATGGGCGGCTACTCGTACGACGAGATCGCCACGGAGCTCGACATCTCGGTGTCGACGGCACGTGGTCTTCTCGCTCGAGCCCGAAAGTTCATGATCGTGCGAATGGAGGCCTGGCGATGACTGAAGAGCAGGAAGCTCCCGACGTGCGTCAGCTCGGACTCGAGCCGGGTGATCTCGACGGACACACGCTCGAAGAGCTGAGCGACTATCTCGAGGCAGGCAGAGTGCCCGTCGACCCGTCGATCGAGGGCTCGCCCGGGTGCCAGCTCGCACTCGACGCGCTCGAACGGCTTCGCGGTCTGGGTGGACAGCTGATCGAAGCCGATGTCGCGGCCAGCCCGGAGGTCGATGACAGCTGGGTCGACCGCATCCTCTCGGGGATCGCGCTCGATGCCCGTGCCGGACGCCGCATCCCGTTCGCGGAGTCCGACCCGTCCCTCGACTTCGGCATCACGGAGGGGGCGGTCCGAGGACTCATCCGCTCGGCCGAGAACGCCGTACCGGGCATTCTGGTCGGTCGATCGACTCTCGACGGAGACGTCACTGTCGTGGGCGAGCCGATCCGGATCGCGATCGAGGTCAATGCCGTCTACGGGGAGTCGATCCCGACGGCCGTCGAACGGCTTCGTGAAGAAGTCGCCGAGCGTCTGCGCCGGCAGACCGACCTCACCGTGACCGCGATCGACATCACGGTGCGGGATATCCAGCAGATCAGCAGTGCGGCGGAGGAGGCCTCATGAGCACGACAGCCCTACCGGGACTCGCCGAGCGGATCGAGGCGGCGGTGCGTGCGACTCCCGGCGTGCGCAGCGTCTACCGAGCGGGCTCGCTGGTGTCGAACCTCGTCGGGGAGAGCGCCGTGGCGGTCGGGCTCAGCCCGATCGACGAGCCTCTCGTGGCCGTCCGCGTGGTGGGCGAGGGGGCTGAGGTCCAGGCGTCACTCGGCATCGAGTACTCGGCCAGTGCCCTCGATCTGCTCCGAGACGTCCGCGTGGCCATCGGGAAGGTCCTCGCGGAGGACGGGCTGGAATCCGTCGCAACCGTTCTCACGATCGCGTACGTCCATCCGCGAGAGGCATCGTCGGACTGAGCGCGTGAGCACACGGAGGCGCCGATCCTGGGTGAGGATCGGCGCCTCTCGGCACTCAGCCGATGGCGATCAGGCGATCGCGCGGAGGCCGTCGACGAGGGGCGTGGTCGGCCGACCGATGAGGCGGGCGAGCGTCCCGTCCGTATCGGCGAGGGCGCCCGCAGCGATGCCGGCGTCGAGAGCGACGACGAATCCTGCCGTGCCCTCGTCGAGACCGGCCGCCCGGAGGCCGGCGAGCTGCTCGTCGGCGGTCAGCGGCTGGTATTCGACGTCGCGACCCGTGACCTCGGCGATCGCGCCGGCGAGATCCGCGTAGCCCCACGCGACGTCTCCGCCGAGCTCATACACCTGGCCGACGTGACCGTCTTCGAGCAGCACGACGGCTGCGGCTTCGGCGAAGTCCTTGCGGCTCGCCGAGGCGACACGTCCGTCACCGGCTCCTGAGGCGAGCACACCGGTCTCGGCTGCGCGGGCGACGTCGGCGGCATAGTTCTCGGTGTACCAGTTGTTGCGCAGGATCACCGAGGGGAGACCGGATGCTGCGATGAGCTCTTCGGTCGCCTTGTGCTCGGGCGCGAGCACGAGATCGCTCGTCGTCGCCCGCGGGGCGCTCGTGTAGACGAACTTCGAGACTCCGGCGGCCTTGGCGGCGTCGATGACGGCCTCATGCTGGGCGACCCGCTGGCCGACCTCAGAACCCGAGATCAGCAGGACGCTGTCGACGCCCTCGAGCGCCGCAGCGACGGAGGAGGGGTCGGTGTAATCGAGTCGCGCGACCCGAACGCCGAGATCCTCGGCCCTGCTGACGTCGCGCGCTCCGGCGACGATCGACTGCGGGTCGGCGCCGCGCTCGAGCAGGCTGTCGATGACGAGGCGTCCGAGGTTGCCGGTCGCGCCGGTGACGAGGATGGTCATGGGGTGTCCTTTCGTAGGTGACAGGAGCGACAACCTCGCCACCGGTCGTGAACATTCCACACTGTCGGTACCCACTTTGAAGTAAGGTACGTACATGACGGTTAGTTATGCGCAGATCCGGGAGGCTACTCCGCAGATCTTCGAGCCTGGATGCAGCACGCGAGTGATCCTCGACCACGTGATGAGCAAGTGGGGAGTGCTGGTTCTCTCGTCGCTCTCCGACGGCACCCGTCGCTGGGGCGAGTTGCGTCGCGAGGTCGGCGGCATCAGCGAGAAGATGCTCGCCTCCACGCTGCGCACTCTGGCCGACGACGGACTCGTGCGCCGTGAGTCCTTCCCGACGGTGCCTCCGCACGTCGAGTACAGCCTGACTCCGCTCGGCCGCGATCTCATGGAGCGGATGCTGCCGCTCGTCGAGTGGGTCGCCGACCACGCCGACGGAATGATCGATCGCGATTAGCTCGACGGATTCCGTCGTTACGGAATGGACGTAACCACGAAATCCGTCGGTGAAAGAAAAGGATTGACGCGATATACGCGGTAGCCGTATGTTCTGAGCATGTCAGCTACGACGCCGATCCATCTCGAACGCCCCGACGGCAAGGGGCTCGCCGCAGGCACCCTCGGTCTGTGGGGATCGACCGTCATCGGCCTGGCCTCGACGGCCCCCGTGTACTCGCTCGTCGCGACGCTCGGCTACGTCGTTCTGGCCGTCGGAGCTCAGGCGCCGATCGCGTTCATCATCGCGTTCGTGCCGATGCTGTTGATCGCCTTCGCCTACCGCGAGCTGAACAATGCCGTCCCCGATTGCGGCACCACCTTCACGTGGGGGACGAAAGCGTTCGGCCCATGGGTCGGCTGGATGGGCGGCTGGGGTGTCGCGGTCGCCGGCATGGTCGTGCTGGCCAACCTCGCTCAGATCGCGTCGGTGTACTTCTGGTCGCTGATCGGGTTCGATCTCGAGAACAACGACTGGCGGATCGTCCTCGTCGCGGTGCTGTTCATCGCCGCGATGACCTGGGTCAGCTGGCGCGGCGTCGAGATCGGTGAACGCATCCAGAATGTGCTGCTGGGCATCCAGTACCTCGCACTGGCGATCTTCGTCGTCGCCGCGCTCTGGCAGTTCTTCGCCGGGACCGCGCCCGATCCGACGCCGTTCGAGATGGAGTGGCTCAACCCGTTCGCGTTCACCAGCTGGCCCGGTTTCACCGAGTCGATCCTGCTCGCTCTTTTCATCTACTGGGGCTGGGACACCTGCCTGGCGCTCAACGAGGAGACCAAGGATCCCAAGAAGATCCCCGGCCGCGCAGCGCTGCTGACCACCGTCATCCTCCTCGTCACCTACGTCGGCGTCACGATCGCCGCGATGATGTACGCCGGTCTGGGTGCGGAGGGCACGGGACTCGGCAACGAGGCCAACGCCGACGACTTCTTCCTGGCGATCAAGGACGGACTGCTCGGCCCGTTCGGCTGGGTGCTCGTGGTCGCCGTCGTGCTCTCTGCCATCTCGTCCACACAGACCACGATCCTCCCCACGGCCCGCGGCACTCTCGCGATGGGGGTGTACCGGGCGCTGCCGGCGAAGTTCAAGGACGTGCACCCGACCTACAAGACGCCGTCGTTCTCGACGATCGTCATGGGGGTCGTGGCCATCGCCTACTACATCGGCATGACCCTGATCAGTGACGACATCCTCCAGGACTCGATCCTGTCGCTCGGTCTGGCGATCGCGTTCTACTACGCCATCACCGGATTCGCCTGTGCCTGGTACTTCCGCAAGGACCTCACCCGCTCGGCGCGCGACTTCTTCTTCAAGGGTCTGTTTCCCGTGCTGGGCGCGGGCATGCTCACCTGGGCCTTCGTGCAGTCGGCGATCGACATGTGGGACGTGGACTACGGCTACACGGTCCTCTTCGGCATCGGCGGCACCTTCGTGATCGGCATCGGAGCGCTCGCCTTCGGCCTCGTGCTCATGTTCGTCTGGTATCTGTTCCCGCGGTCGAAGAGGTTCTTCCGCGGCGAGAGCCTCAACCGCGACACCCAGGTGATGGTGCCGGACGAGCCGGGTCTGATCCGCTCGATCGACGGCGGGATCTGAGCCCCATCACCCGGTCAGAGCCGGATCGCGCACGGCTACGCCCTAGGCTTTATCCGTGCGCATCCGGCTCGACATCGCCTATGACGGCACCCACTTCCGCGGGTGGGCGAAGCAGCCGACCCTGCGTACAGTGCAGGGGACTCTCGAGGCCGCGCTCGCTCGCATCGTCGGCTCCGACGTGCAGTTCGTCGTCGCCGGACGGACGGACGCCGGTGTGCACGCGCTGGGCCAGGTGGCGCACGTCGACCTCGACGAGGCGCAATGGTCGCGCATCGAATCGCGTCAGGGCCGGGCGCCGCAGGACCCCGCGGCGTCGATCGCACGGCGCATGCGCGGTGTGCTGAGCGCGTATCCTGACGCGACGGTGACCCGCAGCTCGATCGCCCCCGAAGGGTTCGACGCCCGCTTCTCGGCGGTCTGGCGACGCTATCGGTATCGGCTCGCCGACTCGACCGCCGGGTACGATCCGCTTCGACGCCACGACACGACCGCGCACCGGGGTGTTCTGGACGCACAGGCGATGGATGCCGCTGCGCGGACGCTCATCGGCCTGCACGACTTCGCGGCGTACTGCAAGCCTCGCGAGGAGGCGACGACCATCCGGACGCTCCTCGACTACCGCTGGTCGCGCGACTCCGAGGGTGTGCTCGTCGCGGAGGTGAAGGCCGACGCGTTCTGCCACAGCATGGTGCGCGCACTGGTCGGTGCGTGCGTGGCGGTGGGGGAAGGGCGGCTCGACGTCGACGACCTGGTCGTGCTGCGCGACGCGCTCACCCGCACCAGCGAGTTCAAAGTGCTGGCGGCCCGCGGGCTGACGCTCACCGAGGTGGGGTATCCGGCCGACGAGCTGCTCTCGACCCGGGCGGAGCAGACACGCGCTCGCCGCGACTCCACGACAGCATGACGGGGCGAGACGCGGTGTTCGTCGAGGTCTCGTCGGCAGGCTGGGCGTTCTGGCGGGCGCTCCTCGACACCTGCGTCGGCCTGATCGTGGGTTCGCTCTACACCTTCCTCGGCATCGTCGTGATCGGCATCGTGGGGGAGGAGGCGCTGTCATCGCTGTATTGGCAGGTCGACCTCGATCCGCTGTTCCGGGCGAGCATGGGCGTGATCCTGCTCGTCGCCGCAGTGCTCGCGATCGGTGTGCCCGTCGTCTTCGTCGCCGAGCGCTACGCCGCCCTGCGCGCCGTGGAGTCGAGTGCGGGTGCCGATCCGAGCGCCGTACCGCAGCGGTCGCTGCGACTCGAACTCAAGGCGGCGCCCGCCGCCCACCTGCAGACCACCGGCCTGGTGCTGTTCTGCTGCCTCGCGGGCCTCGGCGGCATCTTCGCACTGGGCGTTCTCTTCACCGAAGATCTCCGCGAGGATGCCGTGAGCTGGATCGTGCTCCTCGTCTTCGCGGTGCTCGCCTTCGGCGCCGAGATGCTCCGTCGCATCGGGCGACGGGCCGTCGAGCGCGATTCCGCACGCATGGGCACGCAGTGGGGGCGCTGGAAGAGAGGCGTTCCCCGAGCGCAGCAGGCCGATGCCGAGCGTCGGGCGGCCGCTGTCGCAGCGGTCGTGCCGCGTTGGCTCACGGTCCCCAGCGCTCGGCTCCTCCGTCGGATCGCCACGGTGCTGCTCGCGGCGACGTTCATCTCGCTGGCCGCGTTCATGCTCTCGATCTTCATGCGCCAGCAGTGCCGCACCTGCGACCCGGTCTACTGGGACGAGCCGATCGAGAACGGCATCGACCTGTTGAGCCTGAGCAGCGGTGCGGCGATCGCCGTGTGCGCGGCGCTCGGGATCCTCGCCTGGGTCGGAGGCGTCGTCCTGCAGTTCGCGAGGGAGAGCGCGCTGAGCCGATGGGTGGCCGACGGCGCTGCCCGTCGCATCGACGTGGGGCTCGTCGAGTCTCTGCTCTCGGGCAACCGGGCTGCGGTCCGCCTGCAGCTGGGACTCTCCGCGCTGGGTGCCGGAGCCGCGGTGATCGGTCTCGGCGCGGTCTGGGCCGAGTGGACGGCGATGGACGCGTCATCGGTGCTCTGGGCGGCGGCGATCCTGATCGTGCTCGGGCTCGTCATCGGCTGGTCCGACGCCCCGCGCAGCCGTCGCCAACGACAGCTCGCCCGAGACGCGCTCTTGCCGGGCGATGTCGGACCCGCGGGGGAACTGTGACGACTCGCCCAGACGACCGCAGTGCTGCGTTCGCCGCTGCTCTGCGGGCAGCGATCTCTGAGCGCGGGGTCACTCTCGCGCATCTGCAGAGTCAGCTGAAGGACGACGGCAACCGGTTCATCGAACGGACGGGCGATTTCCACCGGAATCCAAGGCTGACGCACTACCGTGAAGTGCGATGAAGGTCATCTCCTACAACCTGCAGAAGCACCGCGCCGCAGGCGAACTAGCGGAACTGGTCTCGGCGCACGATCCTGACATCCTGTGCCTGCAGGAGTGCGATGTCGCAGATCTGCCCGAGACGATCGGCGACCTCACGCTCGCCGATGCGACGCAGGGCAACCGTCTGGGGCTCGCCATGTTCTACCGAGCCAGCGAGTTCCACCTCCAGGCGATCAAGACGATCGAGCTCAAGAAGTCGCTGCACGACCGCATCGCCAAGCCCGCGCATGAGCGGGTTCTGGGCGCGCGACTGAAGGACATCGACGCCGGACGCGAGTTCATCGCGGCGTCGTTCCATGCGGCGCCGCTGACCGCGTTGAACTCGCTGCGTCGGCACCAGATCAGGGCTGCTCTCACGGAGCTCGCGACCCTCGGAGAGGAGCTGCCTCAGCTGATGGTCGGTGACTACAACTACCCGGTGTTCAAGGAGAACCTCGGGCAGACGATCCGCGAGCACGGCTACGCGCTGACTCTGAGCGACGACCACACCTACACCCGCTACCGCGTGTTCCGCGGTCACTACGATTTCGCCACCTCGGTCGGCTTCGAGATCCAGCGGGTCACCACCCTTCCGCAGGGGATGAGCGACCATCGTCCGATCCTGGTGACGACGCGGTTCGACTGATCGCCGAGCGACCCGGTTTGGGAGAACGTCAGGAATGACGTAGGCTGTCTCTTTGGTACTCGACTGCCGAGCACTAACGAACGTGAGCCCTCCACTGGCGTGTTCATCCCTGTAGGGAAGAACCACCCCGGAGTGGGATTCACGAACTTCTCCGTTCGAACAAGAAAGCAGCACTATCGTGACGCGCACTTACTCCCCGAAGGCTGGCGAAGTCCAGCGCGACTGGGTCGTCATCGACGCCACTGACGTCGTTCTCGGCCGCCTGGCCTCGCACGCCGCTACGCTCCTGCGTGGCAAGCACAAGCCCACCTTCGCCAACCACATCGACTCGGGTGACTTCGTCATCATCGTGAACGCCGACAAGGTCGCGCTCACCGGTCAGAAGCTCCAGAAGAAGCTGGCCTACCGTCACTCGGGTTACCCGGGCGGACTGAAGTCGGTCACCTACGCCGAGCTCCTCGAGAAGAACCCGATCCGCGCTGTCGAGAAGGCCATCCGTGGCATGCTCCCCAAGAACAGCCTGGGCCGTCAGCAGCTGTCGAAGCTCAAGGTGTACGTCGGTGCCGAGCACCCGCACGCCGCGCAGCAGCCGCAGACGTACACCCTCGACCAGGTCGCCCAGTAAGCGCCGTAAAGACTTAAGGACATACTCGTGGCTGACATCCAGGACACCACCGAAAACCCCCAGAACTTCTCGACCTCGACTCCCGAGACCGACGCAGTCGAGGCGGCTCCCCGCCCCGTGCTCAGCGTCCCGGGTGCCGCTGTCGGCCGTCGCAAGCAGGCCATCGCCCGCGTGCGTCTCGTCCCCGGCTCGGGAACGATCACGGTCAACGGCCGTACGCTCGAGGACTACTTCCCGAACAAGCTGCACCAGCAGCTGATCAACGACCCGTTCACGATCCTCAACCTCGCCGGCGGCTATGACGTCATCGCGCGCATCTCCGGTGGTGGCCCCTCGGGTCAGGCCGGCGCACTGCGTCTCGGCATCGCTCGTTCGCTCAACGGCATCGACGAGGAGAACAACCGTCCGACCCTGAAGAAGGCCGGCTTCCTCTCGCGCGACGCTCGCGTCAAGGAGCGCAAGAAGGCTGGACTCAAGAAGGCCCGTAAGGCGCCTCAGTACTCGAAGCGTTAAGGTCAACCGCTCCGATGCCGATCTTTGGCACGGACGGTGTGCGAGGACTCGCCAATGGCATCCTCACCGCCGACCTCGCGCTCACCCTGGCCCAGGCGACTGCTGTCGTCCTGGGCCAGGGCCGTACTGCGGAGGCTCGCAAAGCCGAAGGCAAGCGACTCACTGCAGTGGTGGCCCGCGACCCCCGCGTCTCCGGTCACTTCCTCACTGCAGCGGTCGCCGCAGGACTCGCCTCCTCCGGAGTCGACGTGCTCGAAGCCGGGGTCATTCCGACTCCTGCGCTCGCGTTCCTCGTCGCCGATCGTGACGCCGACTTCGGTGTGATGATCTCCGCCTCGCACAACGCGGCCCCCGACAACGGCATCAAGATCTTCGCCCGCGGCGGCGTGAAGCTGCCCGACGTCGTCGAGCAGCGCATCGAAGAGGCCATGGTGGGCGAGAAGCTGCGCCCCACAGGTGCGGGCGTGGGCAGGATCGACCGATTCTCCGACGCCGAGGACCGCTACGTGGTGCACCTGCTCGGCTCGCTGCCGAACCGCCTGAACGGCATCAAGGTCGTGCTCGACTGCGCCCACGGCGCGGCATCGGGCGTGTCTCCCGAGACCTTCCGCGATGCGGGTGCCGACGTCACCGTGATCGGTGCCGACCCGGATGGCTGGAACATCAACGACGGCGTCGGGTCGACCCACCTCGACCAGCTCGCCGAGGCTGTCGTGCGCCTCGGCGCCGACATCGGAATCGCCCATGACGGCGACGCCGATCGATGCCTGGCGGTCGATGCTCAGGGCAACGTCATCGACGGCGATCAGATCATGGCGATCCTCGCGGTGTCGATGAAGCAGCGCGGTCACCTGACCGACGACACGCTCGTCGCCACCGTGATGAGCAACCTCGGCCTGCACGTCGCCATGCGCGAGCACGGCATCACCGTGCGCCAGACCGCGGTCGGCGACCGCTATGTCCTCGAGGACATGGACCGGGGTGGCTATGCCCTCGGCGGCGAGCAGTCGGGGCACGTCATCATGAGCGAGTTCGCCACGACCGGCGACGGACTGCTCACGGGGCTTCACCTGGTCGCCGAGATGGCCCGTCAGAACAAGACGATCGCCGAACTCGCGAGCGTGATGACCGTGTACCCGCAGGTGCTCATCAACGTGCGCGACGTCGACAAGGACGCACTCGAGTCCGACGCCGTCGTGCAGGAGGCCGTGCACGCGGTCGCCGCCGAACTCGGCGACACCGGTCGTGTGCTTCTCCGCAAGTCGGGAACCGAGGCCCTCGTCAGGGTCATGGTCGAGGCTGCGGATGCCGAATCCGCTCAGGCGTACGCCGACCGTCTGGTCGCCGTCGTGCGCGAGCGACTCTCGCTCTGAAGCGTCGAGCGCGCCGTGCGGCACCGACCACAGGTCAGCCGCGCGGCGCGCTCCAGTTCAGCTGCTCGATGTACCGCAGCAGCACGCCCTCGCGCAGCGCCCACGGAGACACCTCGAGTTCATCGACGTCGAGCGCGGTCATGGCGGCGTGCAGCGAGACCGCGGCCGCGACGATCTGGAACGTGCGATCCGCGGTGATGCCGGGGAGCTCCTGCCGCGCGGACGCGGGCAGGCGGGCCAGCCGAGGGATCCACGACCCCAGTGAGGCGCGGGGCAGCACCATGCGCTGGATTCCCGACCACCCCGGAACCGGATAGCCGGCGAGTCTGGCCAGCGACCGGATCGCCTTCGACGACCCGACCACGTGATCGGGCCGCGGCAACGCCGTGAACCGGGGGAGCACCTCGGCGAGCGTGGCCGTCGCGTGCTCCCGCAGGCGTTCGACATCGTCTTCGCCGGGAGGGTCGTGGGGCAGGAACTGCACGGTCATGCGTCCTGCTCCGAGCGGGACGGATGCCGCGGCATCCGGCAGCTCATCCCCGCCGGCCGCGACCTCGAGCGAGCCGCCGCCGATGTCGAGCAGCAGCAGCTGTCCTGCCGACCAGCCGAACCAGCGCCGTACGGCGAGGAAGGTGAGCTCGGCCTCGGTCTCTCCGTCGAGAACCTGCAGTGGCTGGCCGAGGGCCGCCTCGATGCGGGCGATCACGTCGGCACCGTTCCGGGCGTCTCGCACCGCGCTCGTCGCGGTGGCGAGCAGCTCGTCGACCCGCTCGGCATCCGCGACTCTGCGCGCCTGAGCCACAGCCGCCTCGAGCGCGAGCACTCCCTCTTCGGATATCGAGCCGTCGTCGGTGAGGTACCGCATCAGTCGCAGCACGGTGCGGTCGCTCGTGGTCGCCAGCGGTCGACCGCCGGGTCGAACATCGGCGGCGAGCATGTGGACGGTGTTGGAACCGATGTCGAGTACTCCCAGGCGCACGGATAGAGACTACTCGTGCGCCGTTACGATGTATCCGTGACCACTGTCGACCCCACGCTGCCGCTGTCTCCGTATCGCGAGATCGGGCGTGACGAATGGGCGCGATTGGCGGCGGGTCTCGACCAGCCGCTCACCGAGACCGAGGTCGTCGAGCTTCGCGGCATCGGAGACCGCCTGGATCTCGCCGAGGTGCGGGAGGTCTACCTGCCCCTGAGCCGGCTGCTCAGCCTCTACGCGACGGCCACGAAGCGTCTGGGAGCCGCGACGAGCTCGTTCCTGCAGGAAGACGACTCGACGACCCCGTTCGTGGTCGGAGTCGCAGGGTCCGTCGCCGTCGGCAAGTCGACCATCGCCCGCCTGCTGCGCGAGCTGATGAGTCGGTGGCCGGGCACCCCTCGAGTCGAACTCGTCACGACGGACGGGTTCCTGCACTCGAACGCCGAGCTCGAGCGCCGAGGCCTGATGGAGCGCAAGGGGTTTCCCGAGTCGTACGATCGGCGGGCGCTGCTCGAGTTCCTCACCGAGGTGAAGAGCGGGGCCGCAGAGGTGCGGGCGCCGTTCTACTCGCACATGCGCTACGACATCGTGCCCGACGCGCATGTGGTCGTCCGGCGTCCCGACGTCGTGATCGTCGAAGGACTGAACGTGCTGCAGCCACCGCCGGCACCCAACGATGTGGCCGTCAGCGATCTCTTCGACTTCTCGATCTTCGTCGACGCCGACACCTCGCACATCGAGAAGTGGTACGTCGATCGGTTCCTGGCCCTGCGCCAGGGAGCCTTCTCGAATCCTTCGTCGTACTTCAACGTCTTCGCCCATCTCACCGACGAGGAGGCGATCACGACGGCGCTCGGCTACTGGAACGAGATCAACATGCCGAACCTGGTCGAGAACGTGATGCCGACCAAGCACCGGGCCCGGCTCGTGCTCAACAAGGGCGTCGACCACAGCGTCGAGAGCGTTCTCCTCCGCAAGCTCTGAGCGGGGTCAGGGTTTCGTTCGGAACCTTCGCAAAAACCCCGCCTTACTCTTGACCACATGTGTGGAATCGTCGGATACGTGGGCCCGCGCCCCAGCCAGGACATCCTGCTCGCAGGGCTCGCCCGTCTCGAGTACCGCGGCTATGACTCGGCAGGCGTCGCGGTCATCGACGGCGACGGCTCGCTGGGCATGCGCAAGAAGGCGGGAAAGCTCGCCATGCTGCGCGACTCGCTCAAAGACGCAGCCCTCGCCGACGGCAACACGGGCATCGGGCACACCCGCTGGGCCACCCACGGTGGCCCCACCGACGAGAACGCGCACCCGCATCTCGCCGACGACGACAAGCTCGCGGTGATCCACAACGGCATCATCGAGAACTTCGCCTCGCTGCGGGACGAACTGCTGGCCGACGGTGTGGCATTCCGCAGCGAGACCGACACCGAGGTCGCGGCCGCGCTGCTCGGTCGTGAGTACCGCACCAACGGCGGGGACCTGCAGGGCGCGTTCCGCGCCGTGGTCAACCGCCTCGAGGGCGCGTTCACCCTGCTCGCGATGCACCAGGATCACCCGGGGCTCGTCGTCGGTGCACGACGCAACTCGCCACTCGTGATCGGCCTCGGTGAGGGCGAGAACTTCCTCGGCTCCGACGTCGCCGCATTCATCGAGCACACGCGCAGGGCGCTCGCCATCGGCCAGGACCAGATCGTGTCGATCACCCCGGATGCCGTCGCGGTCACCGACTTCGCCGGCACGCCGGTCGAAGCCGAGCCGTTCGACGTGTCATGGGACGCCGCCGCCGCGGAGAAGGGCGGATGGTCCAGCTTCATGGCCAAGGAGGTCGCCGAGCAGCCCGAGGCGGTCGCCAACACGATCCGCGGTCGCATCCAGGGCGACCAGGTCGTCATCCCGGAGCTCGACGGCCTCGACGAGCTGTTCCTCGGCATCAATCGCATCATCATCACCGCGTGCGGCACGGCCGCCTACTCGGCGCTGGTCGGAAAGTACGCGATCGAGCAGTGGGCGCGGATCCCCGTCGATGTCGAGCTGGCACATGAGTTCCGCTACCGTGACCCGGTGATCGGCGATGACACACTCGTCATCTCGATCAGCCAGTCGGGCGAGACCATGGACACGCTGATGGCGGTGAAGTACGCCAGGGAGCGCGGAGCTCGCACCCTCTCGATCTGCAACACCCAGGGCGCGACCATTCCTCGTGAGTCCGACGCCGTGGTCTACACGCATGCAGGGCCCGAGGTCGCGGTCGCGTCGACCAAGGCGTTCTCGGCGCAGATCACCGCTCTGCTGCTGCTCGGCCTGCACATGGGGCGCGTGCGCGGTTCGGTGCAGGATGCATCCGTCGACGTCGCCGAGCTCACCGCTCTCCCCGAGAAGATCGCCAAGGTCCTCGAGAGCGAGCAGGAGCACGTGACTCAGCTCGCCGGCTGGATGGCCGACACCCGCTCGGTGCTCTTCCTCGGTCGCCACGTGGGCTTCCCGATCGCGCTCGAAGGCGCGCTCAAGCTCAAGGAGATCTCGTACATCCACGCAGAGGGGTTCGCCGCCGGCGAGCTCAAGCACGGTCCGATCGCGCTGATCGAGCCGGGGCAGCCGGTGTTCGTCCTGGTGCCGTCGCCCCGCCACTCGGCCGTGGTCCACTCGAAGGTCGTCTCCAACATCCAGGAGATCCGTGCCCGCGGTGCCCGTGTGATCGTCGTGGCCGAAGAGGGAGACGCGGCGGTCCTGCCGTTCGCCGATGAAGTCATCCGCATCCCGCTCGCCGGAGCGATGTTCGAGCCGCTGCTCGCCGTCGTCCCGCTGCAGATCTTCGCCATGGCACTCGCCACGGCCAAGGGCCTCGACGTCGACCAGCCGCGCAACCTCGCCAAGTCCGTCACCGTCGAGTAGTCCGTCGGTTCCCGGTCTGCACCTGCAGGTCAGAATCACGGATGCATGCCCGGATGAGCGATCTGGGCATGCATCCGTTTTCGAGCAGGGGTGCAGGAGCCGAAGGATGCGGATGCCGCGACTAGGCTGAACGGGTGATCATCGGGACCGGCATCGACCTCGTGGACATCCCGCGGTTCGAGCGAACGATGGAGCGCACGCCGCGGCTGCTGGAGCGACTGTTCGCTCCGGGGGAGCGGGCGCTGCGCCTTCCCTCCCTGGCAGCGAGGTATGCCGCGAAGGAAGCCCTGATCAAGACCCTGGGCGGGTCTGATGGGGTGCACTGGATCGAGATCGAGATCGCATCCGAGACTTCTGGTCGCCCGCACTTCGTTCTCTCGGGGTCGACCGCCGACGTCGTCGCCGAGCGCGGGATCACCCGCCTGCACCTGACCCTCACCCACGACGCAGGTCTCGCCGCCGCTTTCGTGGTGGCAGAAGGAGAGCCCCTGTGACCGTTCCGTTCCGCGAGGCCCGTGTCGAGCTCGATGCGATCAGCGACAACGTCCGCCACTTCCGTCGTCTCACCGGGGTGCAGGTGATCGCCGTGGTCAAGGCGAACGCCTACGGACACGGCGCCGCCGCGGTGGCCGTCGCAGCCCTCGCCGGCGGTGCGACCCGTCTGGGCGTCGCCGAGATCCCCGAGGCTCTCGAGCTGCGTCGTCAGGGCATCACCGCTCCGATCGTCGCGTGGTTGCACGCACCGGGCGAGCGGTTCGACCAGGCGGCAGCGCACGACATCGAAGTGGGCATCTCATCGTTCGACCAGCTCGAGGCCGCCGGCGCGGTCGCGTCTGTCGACCGCCCGGTCGGCGTGCACCTGAAGTTCGAGACGGGTCTCTCGCGCAACGGCATCGCACCGGCGGATTGGCGGCGCGTGCTCGCCGAGGCCGCGCGTCTCGAGCGCATCGGACGACTGCGCGTCATCGGGCTCTTCAGCCACCTCTCGAACACCTCGCCTCAGGACGACCGCGAGGCCCTCGCGAAGTTCCAGGAGGCGGTCGCCGCAGCGGCCTCGTTCGGCATCCATCCCGAGATCCGGCACATCGCGGCCACCGCGGCCGCGATCGATCTGCCCGAGATGCGACTGGATGCCGTGCGCGTCGGCATCGGCATCTACGGCCTCTCTCCGTTCGAGGACCGCTCGTCGGCCGAGCTCGGACTCCGCCCCGCGATGACTCTCCGGGGCGCGATCGCGGCCGTCCGTCGGGTGCCGGCGGGCGCCGGGGTGTCGTACGGCTATGACCACCGCACCTCGCGCGACACCACGCTGGTGCTCGTGCCCCTGGGGTACGCCGACGGTGTGCCGCGTCACGCCTCCGGGCGCCTGCCGGTGTCGATCGGCGGACGTCGGTACACCAACGTCGGGAGGATCGCCATGGACCAGTTCGTCGTCGACGTCGGCGACGCCCCGGTATCGGTCGGCGACGAAGTGGTGCTGTTCGGCGATCCGACGCTCGGGGTGCCCTCTGCGGCCGAGTGGGCCAACGCCGCGTCTACCATCGACTACGAGATCGTCACGCGCATCGGCCCCCGCGTGCCCCGGCGGTCGGCATGAGCGTCGACCTGGCTCTCCTCGGGCGCCGCGAGATCGAGACGTCTGATGCCATGGAGCAGCTCGGCTTCCGCATCGGAGAGCGCCTCGAAGCCGGAGATCTGCTGATCCTCACCGGGCCCCTCGGCGCGGGGAAGACGACGTTCACGCGCGGCCTCGCGGAGGGCCTCGGAGTGCGCGGGCCCGTGCAGAGCCCCACATTCGTGATCGCACGAACCCATCCGTCGCTCGTCGGACGCGCCCCGCTGGTGCACGTCGACGCCTACCGTCTGGGATCGGGCGCCGAACTCGATGACCTCGACCTCGACCTGGCACGATCGGTCGTGGTGATCGAGTGGGGGCGCGGAATGGCCGAGGAACTGGCAGAGACCTGGTGGGACATCGAGCTGGAGCGCCCGGTCGGCGGCGACGGCGATCTCGACCCGTCCGAGCTCGACGCGGATGCCCCGCGGCACGTGACGATCACGCGCGGCGGGCGCTCAGCGATCACCGGCTGAACGGCGGCTACCCTGGAGAGGTGATCCTTGCCGTCGACACCTCCCTGGGCACCGCCGTCGCCCTCATCGACGACGACGGCACACGTCTGTCCGACGCGTCGGCCGCCGACCCGCTCGGTCACGCGGAGGTCATCGGCGAGCTGCTCGTGCGCGCCCTCGACGAGACCGGAAGCGGATCGATCGATCAGGTCGTGGCGGGCATGGGGCCGGGCCCCTTCACCGGACTCCGCATCGGCATCGCGACCGCGCGCACCTTCGCGATGGGCCGGGGGATCCCGGTCATCCCCGTGCCCAGCCACTTCGCCGCGGCGCTCACCGCGATCGAGCGAGACGCCGTCACCGACCCGTTCGCCATCGTCACCGATGCCCGTCGGCGAGAGGTCGCGATCACCGTCTTCGCGGGGACGGATGTCGACGGCATCCCGAACATGGTCGCCGACACGGTGCTGGTCGCGCGGGCCGACGCAGACGAGCACCTCGACGGCATGCGTCGCATCGATGTCGAGACGCTGTCGGCCGTCGACCTCGCTCGTGTGGGTGCCCGAGCGGTGGCCGCAGGGCGCACGCTCACGGGGTCGGAGCCGCTGTACCTGCGGCAGCCCGACGTCACCGTGCCCGGAGCGCCGAAGAAGGTGGGGCTATGACTCTGCGCGCAGCGACGCCCGACGACCTCGACGCCATCATGGCCATAGAGCATCGCTCGTTCCCCACCGACGCGTGGAGCTCTCAGGCCATGGCGCTGGAGCTCGCGAGCCCGCACGGCCGCTACCTGGTCGACGAGCACGACGGCGTCGTCATCGGCTACGGAGGGGTCCGTGCCCTGCAGGGATCGCGCGATGCCGACATCCAGACCATCGCCCTCGATGCGGAGCACCGGGGTGCCGGTCGCGGTCGCGCGTTGCTGCGGTCGCTTCTCGCTGCCGCAGCCGAACGCGGAGCCAGGGAGGTCTTCCTCGAAGTGCGTGCCGACAATCCCGGTGCTGAGCGGCTCTACCTCTCCGAAGGGTTCGAGGAGATCGGCCGCCGTCGTCGCTATTACCAGCCCGATGACGTCGATGCGATCGTGATGCGCCTCGTGATGCAGCATCCGCGTTCCGATCGGCCCGACGAGCCTGCCGCGGATGCCACGAAGGAGGCGACCGCATGACCGAGCCTCTGGTGCTGGGCATCGAGACGAGCTGCGACGAGACGGGCATCGGGATCGTCCGCGGACGCACCCTGCTGTCGAACACGATCGCGTCGAGCATGGACGAGCACGCCCGCTACGGCGGCGTCGTTCCCGAGGTCGCCGCCCGAGCCCATCTCGAAGCCCTGCAGCCGTCGATCGACGCCGCGCTGGCCGAGGCCGGGGTGCGGCTGGACGACCTCGACGCCGTCGCCGTGACCAGCGGTCCGGGTCTCGCAGGGGCGCTCATGGTCGGCGTCGGTGCCGCCAAGGGTCTTGCCGTGTCGCTCGACAAGCCGCTCTACGCCGTCAATCACCTGGTGGGTCACATCGCCGCCGACATCCTGACCCCCGATTCCGAGCCTCTCGAGTACCCGACGGTCGCGCTCCTCGTGTCGGGAGGGCACACGTCTCTGCTGCATGTGCGCGACCTCACGACCGACGTCGAGATGCTGGGCGAGACCATGGACGACGCCGCGGGGGAGGCGTTCGACAAGGTCGCACGCCTCCTGTCGCTGCCGTACCCCGGCGGCCCCGAGATCGATCGGGCCGCGCTCGACGGCGACCCGAACGCGATCCGGTTCCCGCGCGGGCTGTCGCGGGCATCCGACCTCGCGAAGCACCGCTACGACTTCTCGTTCTCCGGGCTCAAGACGGCGGTCGCACGCTGGGTCGAGCGCTGCGAGGCCGACGGCGTGCCGGTCCCGGTCGCCGATGTGGCCGCGAGCTTCCGTGAGGCCGTGGTCGATGTGCTCGTGACGAAGGCGCTCGCCGCGTGCGCGGACCTCGGAGTGCCACGCCTGCTGCTGGGCGGTGGGGTGATCGCCAACCGGCGACTCCGTGAGGTCGCACTCGCCAGGGCTGAGAAAGCGGGCGTGACCGTGCGCATCCCGCCCCTGTCTCTCTGCACAGACAACGGGGCGATGATCGCGGCTCTCGCCGCGGAGCTGATCGCGTCGGGTCGACGCCCGTCGACTCTCGCGTTCGGAGCCGACTCCACACTCCCGGTCACCGAGATCCAGGTCGACGAGCGCGTTGCGGTGATGTGATGAGCGACGTGCCGCGCACGCCCGATCCGGGAAGTGCAGAACCAGCGTCCGGTGTCTCGCTGCCTCCGACCAGCATCGAGCGCCCGAGCGACGAGGTCGAGCATCCGGCCGGTTCGGCGCGAATCCCGGGGTCGCGCCGCGAGGGATACACGAAGCTGCCGACGGGGCCGGTCGGCGTCGAGCCGGTGGTCGTCAGCGGTCCTGTGGCCGATGACATCGGGCGTGGCCCCGATTGGGCGCCTTCGACGGACGCGACTGCCGTCGACGACACCCGCCTCGCACCCTGGGCGCTGATGGCCGCCATCGTCGCTCTGGTCTCCTCGTTCTTCGTCGGATGGGGCATACCGATAGCCGTCGTCTCCGTGATCGCGTCGATCATGTCGCTGCGCCGGCCCGTCGAGAGTCGCGCCATCGCACGCTGGGCACTCGTGCTCGGTCTGTGCGCGACCGTCTACAGCCTCGGCTGGCTCGTCTGGGCCGGGATGCAGTTCGAGAGACTCGGATAGCGGATGCTCGACGCGGATGAATCCGTCGAGCTGCGGGCTCTCCAGGCGCGGGCCTACGGTCGCTCCGGTGCGCTGAGTGAGGCGGAGGCTGCGCGGCTGCGCGAGTTGGAGGCGGGGAACGCGCGCGGGGCGAGGCCGCCGGAGCCACAGGCCGCAGAGCGGCGACACGCACACGTCGCCCCCGCCGCGTCGAGCGCCGCCGAGGGAGACGGGGCCCCGGTGTCTGAGGCGGCCATCGCCACCGGGGTCACCCACGTCGACTCCGCTCTCGCTGCTCTGCGACAGCACTGGCGCCTTGCCGTCGCGATCGCCGCGGCCGTCGTCGGCGCCGTGCTGGGTTGGCTGATCTTCGCCGACCGCGGTCCTGCCCCGATGCAGCTCACGGCGCAGCAGCAGGAGTGGCAGAGTGCGATCGTCGCGTCGGGTGGCTTCGACCCGGGTTCCGTGCGTGCCATGACGCAGGAAGAGGACGTCGTGATCTGGTTCGCGACGAAGAACGACGGCGCGGACGTGTGTCTCGTGCTCGGCCACGAAGACGCGACGGCTCCGGCGTGCACGACGCGGGAGCAGGCGATGATCCTGGGTGTGAATGCGACGCTCACGAAGCCCGTGGGTCAGAACCAGAATTACGATGTGCAGGCGCAGATGTTCCTCACCGAGGACGGTGAGCCTGCGGTCATCACCCGCAGCTACATCACCTCGCCGCAATCCGCTTCGATGTTCGCGAGCCCAGACGAGGCGGAGGCGGCGACGACCCTCGCCGAGCAGACCGACCTGGACAGGCGCACGATCCAGGTCGTGGGCTACGACGACCAGGTGCCGATCTGGACCGGGATAGACGCATCCACCCAGCGATACTGTCTCGTCTATGACGGGTCCATGCCGGACCCTCCGATGGCGTGCGACGACAGCCTGATGCTGGCCGATGCGGATCGCACGCTCGTGCTCGACATCGCACACGACGGCGAGACGACCCGGTACGAGTACCAGTTCGGCTACGGTCAGCAGTACCTCACCGTCACGAGGGGCTGGGAGAGCGACGATGCTGCACGAGAGTGAGTCTGCCGAGCTGCGCGCCCTGCAGGTCAGAGCATACGGTCGCGACGGCGGCCTGACCGAGGACGATGCGGCCAGGCTGCGGGAACTCGAGTCCATGCGCGTCGAGCCGGCCGTGACCGTTCGCTCCGCACCTGCGGCGGGGCAGGGCGCCGATGCACTCGACATGCCGCGTTCGGCCGAGGAGTCGCTGCCCCTGCATGTCGAGTCCGCCGTCACCGACCCGCCGATCGGGCATCCCGCCGGGAGTCCAGCCGGCGAGGAGGCCGGTGGGCAGCAGCCCCTCGGGGACAGGGGGCTTCGTGCAGCGGTCCGACGACACTGGAAGGCTGCCATCGCCGCATCCGCAGCGCTTCTCGTGATCGGCCTCGGCGCTGGATGGGCGCTCTTCGGCCAGTCGGGTGATGCCGTGGCGCTGACTTCCGAGCAGCAGCAGCGACGCGCCGAACTGCAGGCCGAGGGCGAGTTCGACCCGGGCAGCCTGCGAGCGATCGGCCGGGACGAGGACGTCCTCCTCTGGTACGCCACCAAAGAAGAGGGTGCGACGATCTGCATCACGCTCGATGCCGCAGGCAAATCGGCGGATCAGTGTCAGCCTGCGGTCGAGATCGAGGACGGGAACGCCATCGGTCTCAGTGCGAGTGTCACCGCGCCCGGCGAGGGCGAGGAGGGCGCGGAGGAGATCTGGGCGTCTGCTGCTCGGGCGATGAACGGCGAGATCGTCGGGATCATCCAGCGCTGGCGCTCGGACCAGAACTCCTGGCTGTCGCAGTTCGCAGGGGACGAGCGGGAGCGGGCCGAGGAGCTGATCGAGGAAGGCTTCGAGGAGTACTCGTTCTCGGTCGTCGGCTACTTCCGCGGTGCCCCCGTCTGGCGCGCACAGCGTTTCGAGAACGATGACGTGCAGGACTGTCTGATCGTCGACGCCGTCGAGAGCGTCGACTGCCGTGCGTCGGGAGACGAGGGGTACTCCGGCGACGGCATCGAGACCCGAGGACTCACCGTCGACGAGACGGGGACCGCCGCTGCGGAGTGGAGCGTGCGACTCGCCTACACGCCGAACGGCACGCCGTACCTCGTGGTCTCCGGCGACAGCGCAGCAGTCGCCTCGGAGCAGACGATGAGCCCGGGCGAGACCCTCGAACTCGGCGGCGAGAAGCAGGATCCGATCCAGGTCGACATCCCGTCCGACGACTCCGACGGCTAGCGCTGCAGGTCGCCGGACGCTATTCGGCTGCAGGCACCCGATCGGCGAGGATCGCACGGCGCTGATCGCCCACGCGCGTGAGGATGAGCGTCGCCGCCTGATCACCCCGCAGCGTCAGCTTCTTGCGGAAGGCCGCCGGGTCGATGTCCATGCCGCGCTTCTTGATCTCGAGCGAGCCGACATCGTTCGCCCTGAGCACGGCACTGATCGCCTTGGGGTTGGCGGGCATCGTCTCACGCACCCGGAACGACTGTACGAACGGGCTCGTGAGCGCCGTGTCGGAGGTGAGGTAGGCGATGCGCTCATCGAGCATCCCCGCGTCGAGACTGCGTGCGACATCGCCGATCAGGCGCGCCCTGATCACCGCTCCATCCGGCTCGTGCAGGAAGGCGCCGAGCTCACGCACCGGCGCATCTTCGGCATCCGCGCCCGCGGTGAGCTCGTGCGAGCGCTCGCCGCGGATCACGAGAGCGGACCGGCGGATGCCGTCGCGAGCCAGCGCTCTCGTCCACAGCACCAGCTCGACGACGCTGCCCTCTGCACTCACCCACTGCGCCTCGGCGTCGACGGGGAGCGAGTCCCGGTCGTGGCCAGGGCCGAGCTTGATGCCGGTCGAGGTGCGAGAGGCGACGTCGAACGCCCAGTCCAGCGGGGGAGAGTAGTCATCGGACGACACCCGTCGGGTCTCGCTGTGGCCCGCGGTGCGGCGTGCCGGGTCCATCCAGATCGCGTGGGTGTCGTCCCCGTCGACCGGCACGTGGGCCTCGGCGGTGCCATGCGTGACGACCGCGCTGCCTCCGAAAGGTGCGAGATTGTATGCGGCGATCGCGGCGGTCACCTCGTCGGCATCGACGGCGACCACGTCGAGTCCGGCGCCGGCGAAGGCGAGCGAGTCACCCCCGATCCCGCAGCCGAGATCGGAGACGCGGGTGACGCCTGCGCGGCGCAGTCGCTGCGCATGACGCGCGGCGACACCCAGTCGAGTGGCCTGCTCGAGCCCGGCGCGGGTGAACAGCATCCGCGATGCGAACTCGCCGAACTTGCCCTTCGCCTTGGCTCGCAGACGCGCCTGGCCCACCACAGCTGAGACCAGCTCTGGGGAGTGCCCGGCGGCGCGCAGCCGGGATACGACGCGGGCGACATCGGCGACCTCGTCGACGGGGCCGAGTCTGTCCAGCGCCGTCAGGCCTTCGGGGGTGAGCAGGGCGCGCAGCTCGGAGATCTCCACGCCTCCAGCTTAGGCGGCGCCCCGTTCGCCCCATTGGCACTCGCATTGCGTGAGTGCCAGCGGAACGCCTAGACTGGATTAGCACTCTCGGGTTGAGAGTGCGAAAAGTCTTCCTGTCAGCGTCAAGAAAGAAGAGGTAGACCGTGTCGGTTTCCATCAAGCCGCTCGAGGATCGCATCGTCATCAAGCAGGTCGAGGCCGAGCAGACCACCGCGAGTGGCCTGGTCATCCCCGACACCGCCAAGGAGAAGCCCCAGGAGGGCGAGGTCGTGGCCGTGGGCCCCGGCCGCATCGATGACAACGGCAACCGCGTTCCGCTCGACGTCGCCGTGGGCGACCGTGTGCTCTACAGCAAGTACGGCGGCACCGAGGTGAAGTTCGGCGCAGACGAGTACCTCGTCCTGTCGGCTCGCGACGTGCTCGCAGTCGTCGTCCGCTGAGACAACGTCTTCGGAAGGCCCGGATGCATCACGCATCCGGGCCTTCCTGCATATGGCCACCATGTCACGTGGCCGAGAAGGGCAGGAGAGCCGCCACCGGTGCACCGATTCCTGCCAATGTCCGGCCGGCGACCGTGGGGGCCGCGATGCTGGTCTGCGGCGGGCATAGGGTTGTGCGGTGACCCCGACGAACGCCGCCTCCCGAGCCACTCGGACGGCGGGGGTCGCGTACGCGGGCGGAGCGTATCTGCTCTGGGGCGTGCTGCCCCTCTACTTCCTGCTGCTCGTCCCCACAGGTCCGTGGGAGGTCGTCGCCTGGCGGGTGCTGCTGTCGCTCGTCTTCTGCCTGCTCCTCCTCACCGTGATGAGGGGCTGGAAGGCGTTCGGCGTCATCGTCCGACAGCCGAGGCTCCTGGGATGGACCGCTCTCGCCGGCATCCTGATCTATGTCAACTGGCAGGTGTTCCTCATCGGCACCCTCTCCGGGAACATCGTCGAGACCAGCCTCGGCTACTTCATCAACCCGATCACCACCGTGCTGCTCGGGGTGTTCGTGCTGAAGGAGCGCATCCGCAGACTTCAGTGGGTGGCGATCGGCATCGCCGCGGTCGCCGTGATCGTGATCGTCCTCTTTTACGGCGAGTTCCCGTGGATCGCCCTCTCGCTGACGGCCTCGTTCGGCGTCTACGGACTCATCAAGAAGAAGATCGGTCCGGCAGTCGATGCGATCAGCGGTCTCACCCTCGAGTCGTTCTGGCTGATCCCGATCGCCGTCGTGCAGCTGATCCTCGTCGCCACCACCCCCGAAGGAATCACGATGGGCTCCTACGGCGTCTGGCATGCGGTGCTGCTCGCCTTCGCGGGAGTCGCGACGGCGGTGCCGCTGCTGCTCTTCGCCGCCGGCACCCGACGCATCAACCTGACCGTCATCGGGATGATCCAGTTCGTCACGCCCATCATGCAGTTCATCATCGGCGCTGTGGTGCTCGGTGAGCCCATGCCGTCCGAGCGCTGGGCCGGGTTCATCATCGTCTGGGCCGCCATCCTGGTGTTCGTGATCGACCTGCTCCTCGCCGCGCGTCGAGGGCGTCGGATCGCTCAGCCGGCACTGGTCTGAACTCCCGGATCACGCCTGCGGAACTCGGTGTCGGATCGTTAACGCACCGAAACATCGGCGACCCCTACGCGAAGCCTTTCAGTCCTAGTGTTAGAGCACCCGACCGTGGTCACAATCCACGGCCAGTCACGCAAGGGAGCATCATGACCGCATTCACGCGCTCGCGCAGCGCCAAGATTCTCGCAGGAGTCGCGCTTCTGAGCGCCTCGGCGATCGTCGTCGCAGGCTGCAGCAGCACGCCCTCGGAGGAGCCGTCCGACGGTGGAGGCGGCGGTTCGGCCGACCTCACGCTCGAGCTCGGTTCGCTGCTGCCGCAGACGGGCTCGCTGTCGTTCCTCGGACCGCCCATGGAGTCGGGCGTCGGCCTCGCAGTCAAGGAGGTCAACGACGCTGCTGCAGGAGTCACGATCAACCTCACGGCCGAAGACGAGGGTGACACCGACACCAAGGCCTATGAGACGTCGATCAGCAAGCTGCAGAGCGCGGGTGTCACGGCCATCGTCGGCGCCGCGGCCTCCGGTGTCTCGCGCCTGATCCTCGACGGCAACGTCAGCGCAGGCATCCTGCAGATCTCGGCCTCGAACACCGGCCCCGACTTCACGGACTGGGACGACAACGGTCTCTACTTCCGCACCGCTCCCAGCGACCTGCTGCAGGGCGAGGTGCTCGGCAACCTGATCGCCGAGGACGGCGCCAAGACCCTCGGCGTGATCTACCAGAACGACGCCTACGGCACGGGACTCTTCGAGAACATCCAGTCGACGTTCGAGAACGCGGGTGGCGAGGTCGTCGCCGACGCGTCCTACAACGTCGGTGACGGTCAGTTCGACGCACAGGTCGAGACCATCAAGGCGCAGAACCCCGACGCCGTCGCGATCGTGTCGTTCGACCAGTTCAAGACGATCGCCCCGCTGCTCGTGAACGCGGGCATCTCGCCGGACAAGTTCTACCTGGTCGACGGAAACCTGTCGGACTACGGCTCCTCGCCCGACACGAACTTCCCGTTCTCGCTCGAGGGCGCTCAGGGCACCAAGCCGGGACCGGCACTCGAGGACGACTTCACAGACCGTCTGCAGGAGTACTGGACCGGCGAGGGCAACCCCGAGGTCAATGACTTCACCTATGCGGCAGAGGCCTACGACGCCGTCGTGCTCGTCGCTCTCGCCTCGCTCGCGGCCGGCTCGACGGAGGGCGCCGACATCGCAGCGAAGATGGCTGAGGTCTCGGGCGGCAGCGGCGAAGGCGAGAAGTGCACCAGCTTCGTCGACTGCGCCGAGATCATCAACGGAGGCGGCACGGCCGACTACGACGGTTACTCGGGCGAGATCACGTTCGACGAGAACGGCGACCCGCAGGGTGCCTCGATCGGCACGTACGTGTACAACGCCGAGAACCTGATCTCCCGCACCAACTGATCACGAGCGAAGGCCCCGGATCCCGCATCCGGGGCCTTCGTCGTGTCCGGGGGCGTGCGAAGTCGGAGGAGAGGCGCCTCAGGCGGCCTGCATCCTGCACGCACACACACGCACGGACAGAGAAGGGGCGGATGCCGCAGCATCCGCCCCTTCTCTTCGTCTGTGCGTGTCAGGCGGCCTCGGTGCCGAGCGTGCCGAGATAGAGGCCGATGACCTTCGGGTCGTTCAGCAGGTCGCGGCCCGTGCCCTCGTACGCGTCCTTGCCCTGGTCGAGCACGTAGCCGCGGTCGCAGATCTGCAGGCAGCGACGGGCGTTCTGCTCGACCATGATCGTGGTCACCCCTGCCTTGTTGATGTCGGATACGCGGATGAACGCGTCATCCTGGCGCACGGGGGAGAGCCCCGCCGAGGGCTCGTCGAGGAGCAGAACCGACGGGTCCATCATGAGCGCCCGCGACATCGCCACCATCTGGCGTTCGCCGCCCGAGAGCGAGCCCGCGCGCTGCTTGAGGCGCTTGCCGAGCTCGGCGAAGATCCCGGTGACGAACTCGAGACGCTCCGCGTAGATCTTGGGGTTCTGGTAGAGCCCCATCTGCAGGTTCTCCTCGATCGAGAGCGAGGGGAAGACGTTGTTCGTCTGCGGCACGAAGGCGACGCCGCGCTTGACGAGCTTGTCGGCCTTCAGCCCGACGATGCTCTCTCCGTTGAGGGTGACGTCGCCGCCGCGGATGTTGACCATGCCGAAGATCGCCTTCAGCAGAGTCGACTTGCCCGCACCGTTGGGGCCGATGATGCCGATCAGCTCGCCCTGCCGGGCGACCAGGTTCGCGCCGTTGAGGATGTTCACTCCGGGGAGGTATCCGGCGTGCACGTCCTTCAGCTCGACGACGATGTCGTCGGGTGACGGCGACGACGCTGTGGGTGTGGCGGCGGTCATGCGTTGCCCTTCTGATCGGGATCGAGGGTGCTCGTCGCGTCGAGCTCCGCCTCTGCTTCTGCTTCGATCTGCTCTCGGAGCCTGGCGGCCGCGGCGTTCTCGATCACGGGGATGCGACCGGTGACGGCACCGAGATCGAGATCCTGGTGCGCGCCGAGGTAGGCGTCGACCACCGCGGGGTCCTCCATGACCTCGTCCGGGGGTCCCTCGGCGACGATGCGGCCCTCAGCCATGACCACGACCCAATCGGCGATGTGGCGCACCATGTGCATGTCGTGCTCGACGAACAGCACGGTCATCCCGAGACCCTTGAGATCGAGGATGTGGTCGAGGAGCGACTGGGTGAGGGCCGGGTTGACGCCGGCCATCGGCTCGTCGAGCATGACCAGGGTCGGGTCGCTCATCAACGCGCGGGCCATCTCGAGGAGCTTGCGCTGCCCGCCTGACAGCGATGCGGCGAAGTCCTTCTCCTTGGCGTCGAGCTTGAAGCGGGCGAGCAGCTCGCGCGCCTTGCCTTCGATCTCCTGGTCCTGCTTGCGCCACAGGAACGGGAAGAGACTCGACCAGAATCCCTCACCCCGCTGCCCCGGAGCGCCGAGCTTCATGTTCTCGAGCACCGTGAGCAACGACAGCGACTTGGTCAGCTGGAACGTACGCACCTGTCCCATGCGCGCCACCTTGAACGAGGGCACGCCCGAGAGGCTCACCCCGTCGAACGACCAGGTGCCGCTGTTGGGCTTGTCGAACCCGCACAGCAGGTTGAACAGCGTGGTCTTGCCTGCGCCGTTCGGTCCGATCAGCGCGGTGATCGCGCCGCGGGGGATCTCGACGTGATCGACGTCGACGGCGGTCAGGCCGCCGAAGCGCCGCTGCACGGCGTCGGCCACGAGGATCGGATCGACCTTCGGCACTCCGGGGGCCGCAGGGCCCTTCGCGAGACCGGTGGTCTTCGGACGTCGGATGCTCCCGGTGGCGGGCGCCGTCTGGGCGCTCTCGTCGGGGGTCAGTTCATTTGACAAAGGTCATCTCCCTCTTGTCTCCGAGGATGCCCTGAGGTCGGAAGATCACGAGCAGCATCAGGGCGATGCCGACGAAGATGAACACCAGGGTCGAGGCCTGGCTGTCGGACATCGGCAGGAGTCCCGCCTTCGCCATGGACGGCAGCAGGTTCGCCATGAACGCGAACACGACCCAGAAGAGGATCGCGCCGAGCGTCGGACCGAACACCGTGGCTGCTCCACCGAGCAGCAGGGCGGTCCAGAGGAAGAACGTGAGCGAGGTCGTGTAGCTGCCGGGGACCACGGCCGAGGGGAGGACGAACACGATCCCTCCGGCTGCGCCGATCACACCACCGACCACGAGCGCCTGCATCTTGTAGGCGAAGACGTTCTTGCCGAGCGAGCGCACAGCGTCCTCGTCTTCACGGATGCCCTTCAGCACGCGTCCCCACGGGCTGCGCATGAGCGACCAGACCAGCAGGATCGCGACGAGCAGGACGAGGAGTCCGAACACTCGGTTCCACAGGTCGTTCGCACTGTACGTCCACGGCCCGAATCCGTAGGTGCCGGGTGGGAAGGGGTTGGCGTCACGGAACCCGCCGTTGAACTGCGCGAGACCGTCGGCGGAGTTGGTGTACTCGTCGAAGATCTGGGTGGTGAAGAGCAGTCGAACGATCTCACCCGCCGCGATGGTCGCGATGGCGAGGTAGTCGGCCCGAAGGCGAAGCGTCGGGATGCCGAGGAGCACGGCGAAGAGCGCGCCTCCGAGCAGACCGATGAGCATGCCGATCCACCAGGGCAGACCGAAGGTCAGCACCGAGATGGCGTAGCCGTACCCGCCGATGGCCATGAAGGCGGCCATACCGAAGTTGAGGAGTCCCGCGTATCCGAAGTGCACGGCCAGACCTGTCGCGGCCAGCGCGTACGCCAGGGTGACGGGGCTGAACAGATAGGCGGCGGTGTTCGAGAAGATGCTTCCGAAGTCCATGGCGATCAGCCCAACCTTTCCCTGCGTCCCAGCAGGCCCTGCGGTCTGACGAGGAGGATCACGATGAGCACGACCAGGGCGCTCGCATACTTCAGATCCGAGGGGATCCAGAGGGTGGAGACCTCGACCGCGATGCCGACGATGAGGGAGCCGACGAGTGCGCCGAACGCGGTGCCCAGACCGCCGAGGGTGATGGCGGCGAAGATCAGCAGCAGCATCTGCATTCCCATGTCCCACTTCACACCTGGGCGGAAGTACGCCCAGAGGATGCCGGAGATGGCGGCCAGCGTGCCGGCCAGGATCCACACGTACCTGACCACCTTGTCGACGTCGATCCCCGACGCCGCAGCGAGCTGGGGGTTGTCGGAGATGGCGCGGGTGGCCTTGCCGATGCGGGTGCGCGTCAGGAAGAAGGCGACCCCGACGATGACGACGATGCTCACGCCCATGGCGATGAGGTCGATGTACGACAGGGAGATCGGTCCGAACCGGAACGGCTCGGGGCTGGCCCCGGGAAGCTGACGCGTGCCGCCGCCGATCATGTACTGGAAGGCGTAGCGCAGGGCGAGGGAGAGGCCGATGCTGACGATCATCAGCTGCACGACCCCGAGCCCTCGTCTTCGCAGCGGACGCCAGATGCCGGCATCCAGTGCCCACCCGAAGAGACCACCGCCGACCACGGCAGCGATGATCCCGAGCCAGAGCGGCAGCTGCCAGAAGCTCGTCGTGACGAGGGCGACCAGGCCGCCCCAGGTGACCATCTCGGCGTGTGCGAAGTTGGACAACCGGGTGGTGCCGTAGATGAGCGCGGCGCCCATGGAGGCGAGTGCGAGCAGCAGGCCGAAGTTCAGGCCGCCGACGAGTCGCGAGAGGAGCTGATCGATGAAGGACGTCGTCATCCTCTCGCCCTCACCGAGGAAGAGGTTGAGGATCTTGGTGCCGGTCAGACCGAACTCGACCTCGAACGACGCCGTCGTACCGGCGATCGGCTGAGTGCCCTCAGGCAGCAGCGCCGGATCGACGATCACACCGTCGGGGAGCGTCTCCTCGTCGACGGTCAGCGTGAAGGTGTCCTTCTCAGGCACGTACAGGCGCCATTTGCCCTCTGCGTCGGTCTCGGTCTCGCCCTCGAAGCCGCCGCCCTCGATCGTCATGACGACGCCTTCGACGGGGTCGTCATCGAAGGTGATGACACCGGCGAAGTAGAAGTCGGTGATCTCCTGGCCGTCGTCCGTCTCTTCGGCGGAGGCCGCTGCAGGAGGCTGCAACCACAGGAAAGCGATGGCGAGGAGCGACGCGAGCAGGATGATGACCCACCGCATTCCGCTTCGATTCGCCGAGATCGTCGGACGCACAGAACCTCCAGCCCAGTACACAGGCCATGACGGAGTTGTGCATCGGCCCTGATGTACGACGGTATGAGCGTAATGTGTCGGCTCTGTTTCGACCAAGGCACGATCTGCTCACGGTGAGAACGATCCCATCACGAAGTTGCCACCCGGGCTCCTCCGCGGCTCCTCTCCCCGCGTCGTGCTGCGCGGGAGCGCTCGAGGGCGGGGAATTTCCTCAGCCTCCCGGCGCTTAGAATTGGTACACCCTCGCCCCCAGATCGCGCCCGCAGGAGGACAATCCATGGACCAGCACGACCCCTTCGGCTTCGTCGGACTCACGTACGACGACGTGCTGCTCCTCCCGGGGCACACCGACGTCATCCCCAGCGAGGCCGACACCTCGTCGCGGATCACTCGCCGGATCTCGGTCGCGACACCGCTGCTGTCCAGCGCGATGGACACCGTCACCGAGTCGCGGATGGCCATCGCGATGGCACGAGAGGGCGGCATCGGCATCCTGCACCGCAACCTCTCGATCGCCGACCAGGCCGCGCACGTCGACCGCGTCAAGCGCAGCGAATCGGGCATGATCACCGATCCGATCACGACGACGCCGGACGCGACCGTCGAAGAGGTCGACGCGCTCTGCGCCAAGTACCGCATCTCCGGCCTTCCGGTCGTCGACGCCGACGGACGCCTGGTGGGCATCATCACGAACCGCGACATGCGGTTCGTGTCGGGCTTCGAGCGCCAGACCACGTTCGTGAAGGACGTCATGACGTCCGAGGGACTCGTCACCGCACCGGTGGGCGTCGCCGCAGGCGAGGTCATCGCGCTGTTCGCGCATCACCGCGTCGAGAAGCTGCCGCTCATCGATGAAGACGGCAAGCTCGCGGGACTCATCACCATCAAGGACTTCGACAAGAGCGAGAAGTATCCTCTGGCCACGAAGGACGACCAGGGTCGCCTGCGCGTCGGCGCGGCCATCGGGTTCTTCGGAGACGCCTGGGAGCGCGCCGAAGCGCTGCGCGACGCCGGCGTCGACGTGCTCGTGGTCGACACGGCCAACGGCCAGTCTCAGGGTGTGATCGACCTCGTCAAGCGGCTCAAGGCCGATGAGAGCTTCGCGCACATCGACGTGATCGGCGGCAACGTCGCGACTCGCGAGGGCGCCCAGGCGCTCGTCGACGCGGGCGTCGACGCCGTCAAGGTCGGCGTGGGACCCGGCTCGATCTGCACCACGCGCGTCGTGGCGGGCGTCGGCGTGCCCCAGGTCACGGCTGTGTACGAGGCGTCGCTTGCTGCACGTCCCGCCGGTGTGCCCGTGATCGCCGACGGCGGCCTGCAGTACTCGGGCGACATCGCGAAGGCGCTCGTCGCCGGTGCCGACGCCGTGATGCTCGGCTCACTGCTCGCCGGCACCGACGAGTCGCCGGGCGAGATCGTGTTCCAGTCGGGCAAGCAGTTCAAGCAGTATCGCGGCATGGGCTCGCTCGGAGCCATGCAGACCCGCGGCAAGCAGACCTCGTACTCAAAGGACCGCTACTTCCAGGCAGACGTGCCGAGCGACGACAAGCTGATCCCCGAGGGCATCGAGGGCCAGGTGCCGTATCGCGGTCCGGTCGGTGCTGTCGCCTATCAGCTCGTCGGCGGACTGCGCCAGTCGATGTTCTACGTCGGGGCCCGCACCATCGAGGAGCTCAAGCAGCGCGGCAAGTTCGTGCGCATCACCGCGGCCGGGCTGAAGGAATCGCACCCGCACGACGTGCAGATCGTGGTCGAGGCGCCGAACTACAAGCGCTGAGACAGAGACAGACGGAGGGCCGGATGCGACAGCATCCGGCCCTCCGTCGTGCGGTGCCGTCGATGCGGTCCATAGGTATGCCAGTATTTAGAGAAACCCGCTCGACTTCCCCTCGAGCTCTCCGCGCGAAGGGCGCAGTGAGTGACATGCCGGACGCTGATCGGCAGGGGACTTCCCCAATGAGAGCCGCAGATATGCCTCAGGATGCTCCCCGCGTCCTGGTCGTCGATGACGACCCTGACGTCGCCCTGCTCGTGAAGACCGTGCTCGAGAGGCGCGCCGGCTGCGAGGTCTCGGTCACGCACGACGGCCTCTCCGCCGTCGCGGCGCTCGAGACCTTCACGCCCGACGTGGTCGTCACCGACATCGAGATGCCGGGCCTCGACGGCCTCGAGCTGCTGGCAGAGCTGCGTCGCGACGATCCGTTGCTGCCGGTGATCGTCATGACCGCGCACGTCTCGGTCGAATACGCGGTGTCGGCCCTGCGCGCGCAGGCCGACGAGTTCCTCACCAAGCCGCTCGACAACGCCACACTCGTCGAGGCCGTCGTGCGGCTCGCGACGGAGGGCCGAGCACGACGCGAGGCCGGCCGCACCAAGGAGGTCGTGCTCGCCATCGGCGCGCACCCCGACGATGTCGAGATCGGCGTCGGAGGGATCCTCGCAGCGCACGCCCAGGCCGGCGATTCGATCACCATCCTCACCCTCTCGCGCGGTGCTCGGGGCGGAGACGCCGACAGTCGGCAGCATGAGTCGCTCGCGTCGGCCGAGATCCTCGGCGCGCGGCTGTTCGTCAAAGACCTCATCGACACCGAGATCTCCGGCGGCGGCACCACGGTGCGACTGATCGAGGAGGTCGTGCAGGAGGTGCAGCCGACCATCGTGTACACGCACTCGTCGAACGATCGCCACCAGGACCACCGCGCGGTGAGCGAGGCGACGATCGCCGCGACCCGCCGGGTGGGCACGGTCGCCTGCTATCAGAGCCCCTCGGCGACGATCGACTTCCGGCCGACGCGATTCGTGCGCATCGACCAGTACCTCGGCCAGAAGCTGAGGCTGCTGGAATGCTTCGGCTCCCAGACGGCGACCCGCGACTACCTCGAGCCCGACTTCGTGACAGCCACCGCTCGATACTGGTCGCGCTTCGGCGGCGGAGCCGCCGTGGAGCCGCTCGAGGTCGTGCGCGAGACCGCCGAGTTCATCGGCGCCCACGAGCTCACTCGGAAGGAGAGCTGATGACCGCGCGCGTGCTGGTGACCGGTGCAGGGGGCCCCGCCGGTGTGGCCGTGATCCGCTCGCTCCTGCGCCGGTCCGACCTCGAGGTCTTCGCGGCCGACATGGACGGCTGGGCCAGCGGGATCTACCTCGTGCCGCCGACGCACCGGCGTCTCGTGCCACCTGGGCGCGACGAGGACTTCGTCTCGACGATCGCCCGCATGGTCGAGGAGGACCAGCTCGATCTCGTGATCTCCACGGTCGATGTCGAGCTCGGGGCACTCGCCGCCCGACGCGACGAGCTGGCCCCGGCCGTGCTCGCCGCGCCGTCGCAGGACACGCTGTCCGTGGCGCTCGACAAGCTGCTGCTCGCCGAGCGCTGCGAGGCGACGGGACTCACCCCGCGCACCGTGCTCGCTGGCCCCGACGCGCTGGCGGTCGACTGGGAGTTCCCCGCCTTCGCCAAGCCTCGCCAGGGCGCGGGCAGCCGTGGCGTGCGACTCGTCCCCGACCGGGCGGCGCTCGAAGCACTGCCCGAGGACGAAGGACTCATCGTGCAGGACTTCCTCCCCGGCGAGGAGTACTCGGTCGATGTGATCGCAGACGCCTCGGGCTCGGTGGTGGCTGCCGTGCCCCGGACCCGTGCCAGGGTCGACTCGGGTGTCGCGATCGCCGGACGCACGGTGCACGACGACGAGCTCGAGAGCGCTGCGGCGTCGATCGCGCGGGCGATCGGCCTCGTCGGCGTCGCCAACGTGCAGCTCCGGCGCGATCGCGCAGGCCGGGCCGTGCTCCTCGAGGTGAATCCGCGCTTCCCCGGTGCGCTTCCGCTCACCATCGCCGCAGGGGTCGACATCCCCTCGCTCGTCGCCGACCTGTTCCTCGGTCGCGAGATCCCGGCGAAGATCCCCTTCCGCGAGGTCGCCACGGTGCGTTTCCTCGAAGACGTGATCCTCGAGGTCGACGAGGTCCTCGTCTCGGCACACGCCGGGCATCAGGAGGAACTGTGACCCACGGGCTGCTCCGAGGTGATCATCACGTGCATTCGACGTTCTCGGATGATGCGGTGTCGACTCTCGCCGAGAACGTCGCGGCGGCCTCGGCGGCGGGGCTCACGGCCGTGCGCCTGGTCGACCACGTGCGGCAGTCGACGCCGTGGGTGCCCGAGTACCTCGCCGCGGTGAGGGCGTTGCAGGTGCCGGACGGCCTCACCGTGCTGACCGGTGTCGAGGCGAAGATCCTCGACGCATCGGGCGATCTCGACATCCCCGACCTGCCCGCCGGGATCGACCGCATCCTGATCGCCGACCATCAGTTCCCCGGCGTCGACGGGCCGCTCGGTCCGAGCGTCGTGCGAGAGCGGATCGAGGGTGGCTGGGCGCCGGAGGACGCGCTCGATCAGCTGGTCGGCGCCCTGATCGCCGCCATGCGCCGCCATCCGGGGAATCAGCTGGCGCACTGCTTCTCGATCCTGCCGAAGATCGGGCTCTCCGAGGACGACCTCGGTGGCGAACGTGTATCGGCCTGGGCGAAGACGGCGGCCGAGACCGACACGATCGTGGAGGTGAACGAGAAGTGGGGGTGCCCCGGCATCCCGCTCCTCGACGCACTGCACGGCGCCGGCGCTGAGATCGTCGCGTCGACCGACAGCCATGTGGCCTCCGACGTCGGGCGCTATTCGCGCGTGGCCGGGATCCTCGACGCATGGAGCGCTCGCTGATGGTCGATCTGAGCTGGCTCGAGACCGTCGTCGTCGTGATCCTGCTCCTGTGCGTGCTCGTCGGGACCCTTCCCGTGATCAACACGGGGCTGCAGTTCCTGGTACTTCCGATCCATGCCTTCCGGAACCACTACAGCCGGGCCGCGCCCCATCATCCGCGCGTCGCCGTGCTGATCCCGGCCTGGAATGAGGGGCTGGTCCTGGGGCAGGCGATCGAACGGCTGATGCAGCTCGAATACCCGGCCGACCGCCTGCGCATCTTCGTGATCGACGACGCGTCGACAGACGACACCCCGGAGGTGGTCGCAGCGAAGGCTGCCGCATTCCCCGGGCGAGTCGTGCACCTGCGCCGCGACAAGGGCGGCGAGGGCAAGGCGCACACGCTCAATCACGGCCTCGACATCGTGCTCGCGAACGAGTGGACCGAAGCGGTCCTGATCATGGACGCAGACGTGATCTTCGCGCGGGATTCTCTGCGCAAGATGAGCCGGCACCTGGCCGACGAGAAGGTCGGGGCCGTCACCGCCTACATCGCCGAGGGCAGTCGTGACCGCAACTACCTCACCCGGTTCATCGCGATCGAGTACGTGATCGGGCAGCTCTCGGCCCGTCGCACCCAGAACGTCGGGGGCGCGATCGCCTGCCTGGCCGGGGGCGCGCAGCTGCACTCGAGGGCGAATCTCGAGGCCATCGGCGGACGGATCCCGACCGGCACTCTCGCCGAGGACACGATGACGACGTTCGAGGGCCAGCTGGCGGGACGCCGCATGGTCTTCGAGCCCCACGCGGTCGTGCTGGCCGAAGAGCCCCGTACGATCGACAGTCTGTGGAAGCAGCGCCTGCGATGGGCTCGCGGCAACGTGCAGCTGACCTCGATCTATCGCCATCTGTGGTTCCGGCCCAGCCGGGTGCACAACCTGGGCAGCTTTGCGTTCGGTCTCGCGTGGTTCACGATCCTGCTGCTGCCGGCGTTCATGATCCTCGCCGCCAGTGCTCTGCTCGTGCTGCTCATCCTGCACAGTGAGATCGCGGAGTTCGTCTTCCGCTTCATGTGGATCTCCGCGGCCTGCATCTATCTGTTCTCGATGCTCTACGCGGTGCAGCTCGACGGGCGCATCGGCCGGCAATCCTGGCGCGAGGCGCTGATGTTCCCGGGCCTCGGCGCCCTGATCCTCATGGCGATCGCCCTGTTCCCCTGGCTGTTCGAGTCGGGGCTCAACGATCTCGGCCTCGCGGTCACGGATGAGACCCGCTTCGCCTGGGCGGTCGTCTTCTACCTGTGGGGGCCGATCTCGATGCTCGGCATCTGGCTCGCCCGCGCGGTGGAGCCGTTGCCGGGGGGACGCTTCTTCGCCGGCCTCCTGCTCTACGTCTGCGGGTATGGCTCGCTGCTCTGCGCCATCACCGTGGACTCGTACATCAAGGAGTGGCGCCACGCTGACGCCGCATGGATCAAGACCGAGAAGATCGGACGGGTCGACTCATGACCGAAGCACCTTCGAGAAACGCCGAGGAGGAGGAGATCGCCGCGGACGCGCGTCGAGAGAAGCTCCTGATCCCACAGGCGCTTCTCGCTCTGGGCGTCGTCGTCGTCATCGTGATCGTGCGAGAGCTGTTCCTGCGATGACCGGGCGGCCGCTGGCCCTCGTGGTCGAGGACAGCGCAGATCAGACGGCGCTGCTGAAGCGCTATCTCGACCGCGAGGGGTTCGACGTGTTCGCGGCGGCAGATGGCGAATCCGCGATCGCCGCGTTCGCGACGATCTCTCCCGCCGTCGCCGTGCTCGACCTGCTGCTCCCCGGCATCAGCGGCACGGAGCTGGCGCGTCTCATCAAGGTTCGATTCCCGGACTGCTTCCTCATCGTGAGCTCAGTGCTCGACGTCGCCGACTACCCCGACGCCGACGCCGCGCTGCCCAAGCCGATCATCGGTGCAGATCTGCGAGCGCTCCTGCGAGGTGTGGCGCGATGACGCCGACCAGCACAGTGCAGCAGACGATGGAACGCGGATGGCGCCGATACTTCGACAACCCCACGCCGCTGATGAAGCAGGGGCCGACAGCGATCGCGGTCGCGGTCGCGGCTGTGCTCATGTGGACGGTTCCGGGGATCCCCGTGACAGACACCGCCTTCGCGGTCTTCGGTCTCGTCACCATCGCCGCAGCGACCGCCCTCGCGGCCGTGCTCTCGGCTCGTGGGGTGTACGAGGGCTGGGTCGTGATGCTCATCCCGATGATCGACATCGTCGCGTTGGGCGCCATCAGAACCGGCACCGGCGGTCCGGCATCGCTCTTCTCTTCTTTCGTCCTCCTTCCCGTGATCTGGATCGCGGCCGCACCGGGGCGCAGGCAGGTCGTCATCGTGGCGGTCCTCTCGTCGGTCGCGCTCGTGATGCCGAACCTCATCGATCCGCCCGACGACCCGGCCGACTGGCTGCGCGGTGTGATCGGTCCGCTGGTCTTCGCGACGGTGGGGGCCATCGTCAACGAGCTGTCGCGCCAGCAGCGTCTTCGCACGACCCAGGCCGAGGGCCACGTCGTCGAGCGCACGGCGGCTCTCGCGGCCAACGAGGAGATGCTCGAGCAGCTGAAGTCGAGTGAGCAGCAGTACCGCGCGCTCTCCGAGTCCTTCACCAGTCTGTGGAACTCGATCACCGGGCAGGCCGTGATCGCCACGGACAACGACGGCACGATCACCGCGTGGAATCCGGGTGCGGTGCGGCTGCTGGGCTTGCCTGTGCCGGAGGCGCTGGACAACGTCCGCGTCGACAGGTTCTTCGAGGCCACCGTGCTCGCGCAGTTCGCGCCTGACGGTTCTCAGCACACGGCCGATCAGGTGCATCCAGGGCTTCGAGCCCTGTTCGCCGACGCGGATGCCGGGCTGCCGGTCGACTCGAACATCGATGTGGAGACAGCGGGCGGATCCACGGTTCCCGCGCGCATCACCGTCACCCCGTATCAGGACTCCGACGGTTCGCGGCACGGCTACCTGCTGGTGATCACCGATGAGACCCGGGCGGTCGAGGTCGCCCGCATGAAGGACGAGTTCGTCGGGATGATCTCGCACGAGCTGCGGACACCGCTGAGCGCGATCATCGGATTCCTCGACCTCCTGCAGAACGATCCTGCCCAGCCCCTCACGGCGGATCAACAGGAGTTCGTCGACATCATCGAGCGCAACGCGCAGCGACTGCTGAATCTGGTGGGAGACCTGCTGTTCACAGCACAGGTCGAGTCCGGCAGATTCCCGCTCGAACGCCGCGACGTCGACGTCGTGGAGCTCACGCGCAGCGCCGTCGCGTCGTCGGGACCGCACGCGCAGCGCGAGGGGATCGAGCTCATCGCGGAGGTGCCGGATGGCCCTGTGCGGCTGTCGGTCGACGCCGGACGGATCGGCCAGGCCCTCGACAACCTGCTCTCGAACGCGATCAAGTTCACCGCCGCCCGCGGTCGGGTCACGGCGAGCGTCCGCCCGGTGGACGGCGGCATCGAGATCGCTGTGCGCGACACGGGCGTCGGCATCCCCGAAGACGAACAGGGGATGCTCTTCACACGGTTCTTCCGCGCGTCGACCGCGACCCGCAACGCGGTGCCGGGAGTCGGCCTCGGCCTCACCATCACCCGCGCCATCGTGCTCGCGCACGGCGGCACGATGGATGTGACGAGCAGGGAGGGTGTCGGCACCGAGTTCCGGATGCTGCTGCCCGCGGCCCCGCGGACCGAGGCGATCCAGGTCGTCGGCCACCGCCCGTGATCACCGCACGCGCCGGATCCTGATAGCCTGGTCGGCTCGCCATGCGGGCGGAAGGACGGCCACGCACGGTGGGATACATAGATGTTGCAGGGGTCTCGCTGACCCTTCCTGACGGCAGGCCGTTGCTCGACGAGACGACGTTCCGCGTCGGGGCCGGTTCGACGAGCGCGCTCATCGGACCCAACGGGGCGGGGAAGACGACGCTGCTCCGCATCATCCGCGGCGATCAGGCCGCGGATGCCGGAGTCGTCACGATCGACGGCGGGCTCGGTGTGATGGATCAGTTCGTCGGCCACGGTGAGCCGGGGCAGACCGTTCACGGGCTGCTCGTCCGGGTGGCACCTCGGCGCATCCGCCAGGCGGCGCAGGCTCTCGAGGCGGCGGAGGACGCGCTGATCGAGCGAGACGAGCACAACACCCAGATGGCGTATGCGACGGCGATCGCCGAGTACGCGGATGCGGGCGGGTACGAGCACGAGACCGTCTGGGATCAGTGCACGGTCGCTGCTCTGGGCGTGGCGTACGAGCGAGCGCGCTTCCGCGAGCTCACGACTCTTTCGGGCGGCGAGCAGAAGCGGCTCGCTCTCGAAGCGCTCCTGCGCGGCCCCGATGAGGTGCTGCTGCTCGACGAACCCGACAACTACCTCGACGTGCCGACGAAGCGCTGGCTCGAGGAGCAGCTCAGACAGACGCCGAAGACCGTGCTGCTCGTCTCGCACGACCGAGAGCTGCTGGCGCGGGCGGTCGACCGGCTGATCACTCTCGAACCGGGCGGCGCCGGTGCGTCGGCGTGGGTGCACGGTGGGGGATTCGCGACCTACCACCAGGCTCGCAGCGACCGGATGGACAGGCTCGACGAGCTCCGTCGCCGGTGGGACGAGCAGCATGAGAAGCTGCGCACCCTCGTCGCGAATCTGAAGGTGAAGGCGTCGGCGAACGACGGATTCGCGTCGCGATATCAGGCCGCGCAGACCCGGCTGCGCAAGTTCGAGGAGGCGGGCCCGCCCGAGGAGCGACCACCGGCCCAGGACTTCGACATGCGACTGCGCGGTGCGCGCACGGGCAAGCGCGCGGTGGTCGCGCAGGCGCTGGAGCTCAGCGGTCTGATGCGGCCGTTCGATGCGGAGGTCTGGTACGGCGATCGGGTCGCCGTGCTCGGTTCGAACGGCTCGGGCAAGTCGCACTTCCTCCGTCTGCTCGCGCGCGGAGGCAGCGATCCGGACCCGACGCTGGGTCATGTGACCTCGACCGGCGAGCATCTCACGCCGGTCGAGCACAGCGGGCGAGCAACGCTCGGCGCGCGCGTCGTGCCGGGGCTGTTCGCTCAGACGCATGCGCATCCGGAGTTCGTCGGACGAACGCTGCTCGAGATCCTGCACCGAGGAGACGAACGGAGAGCAGGCATGCCGAGGGATGCAGCCAGCTCGGTGCTCGACCGCTACGGGCTCGTCCGCCAGGCGCAGCAGACCTTCGAATCGCTCTCCGGTGGACAGCAGGCGCGCTTTCAGGTGCTGCTGCTCGAGCTCTCGGGCGCGACGCTGCTGCTGCTCGACGAGCCGACCGACAACCTCGACATCGAATCCGCCGAGGCGCTCGAAGACGCTCTGCAGCGCTTCGAGGGCACCGTGCTCGCGGTCACCCACGATCGCTGGTTCGCGCGCTCGTTCGACCGGTTCCTCGTGTTCGGGTCGGAGGGAGAGGTCTACGAGTCCGACGTCCCGGTGTGGGACGAGCGTCGCGTGTCGCGGGCGCGCTGAGTCAGGGCAGGCGGAAAGGCGCGGCCGCGAGGGCGGACGGGTCGATCGCCAGATCTGCGAGCGTCGCACCCACGCCCGGTGCGAACTTGAACCCGTGCCCCGAGAAGCCCGCGCCCACCACGACCCGTCCCCGCCGATCGAGCACGAAGGCGCTGTCGTCCGTCGAGGTGTAGGTGCAGCTGATCGGCACCGCGGACGCCGGATCGAGACCGGGCAGCCATTCGCGCACGTAGGCCGCGAGAGCGTGCGCGCGCGTGACCGCGTGCGGGCGGGCGTCCGGATCGACGAGATCGCCCGCCCGGTGGAACCCGACCTTGACGCCTTCGCCCGGTGTCGGCATGCCGTACACCGTGGCCGGGTGGCGGTCGGTGTCGACGTAGTGATTGAAGGACGGCCAGGCGGATCCTCGCGCGGGCGTGAAGTGCGCGGGGAACTCCTCGGTGACCTCCAGGCGAGGCAGGCGGATGCCCGGCAGCATCCGCTCGGTCCAGGCGCCGACGGTGACGACGACGACGTCCGCCCGCACCCGACCATCGTCCAGCACGATGTCGACGCCCTCGTCGGTGTCGTCGATGCGCGCCACGGGGGTCTCCCAGCGCACCTCGCCTCCCGCCGCGACGATGCGGCGCTCGAGCTCGCCCAGCGCGGCGGAGGCCCTGGCGACGCCCGCATCGCGGGAGAACAGCACCTCATCGCTGAAGCGCATGCCCGACCAGCGCGATGATGCCTCGCCGGCCGTCAGGATCTCGGCGTGGATGCCTCGCTCGATCAGTCTCTGCCCGATCGCGACGATGTCGGCATCGCCGTGGGTCACCAGGCCGTGCAGACGCAGCAGCGGCTCGCCGTCGGGCTGCCCGAGGGCATCCCACCCCTCGCGCGCACGCATGAGCAGGTCGAGATAGTGCTCTTCGTCGTAGGCGTTGTTGAAGTTGCGCGTCGCGCCGTGCGATGCGCCCTGATGGTGTCCGCGGGCGAAGCGGTCGAAGACGACCGGCTTCATCCCTCGCCGCGTGAGCTCCCACGCGGTCGCGAGGCCCATCACACCGCCGCCGATGACGGCGACCTCCGTCGAATCCGACATATTGCCTCCCGGGCTCCATCTCAGTCTCCCAGCCGTCGGCGTCATCGCGTGCGCCCGGTAGTCTGGGGTGGTGACCATGGAGATCGAGCTCGGCCGAGGCAAGCGTGCGCGACGCGCGTACACGTTCGATGACATCGCGGTGGTGCCTTCGAGGCGCACCCGCAACCCGGAGGACGTGTCGACCGCGTGGACCATCGACGCCTTCGGCTTCGGCATCCCGGTGCTCGGCGCACCCATGGACTCCGTCGTGAGCCCGCAGACCGCGATCATGCTCGGACAGCTCGGCGGACTCGGCGTCCTCGACCTCGAGGGTCTGTGGACCCGCTACGAGAACCCCGAGCCGCTTCTGGCCGAGATCGCCGCCCTCGACGAGGGCGAGGCGACCGCGCGCATGCAGCAGCTCTACTCCGAGCCGATCAAGCCGGCGCTCATCACGCAGCGCCTCGCAGAGATCCGCGAGGCCGGCGTGACCGTCGCAGGGTCCCTGACTCCGCAGCGCACGCAGGAGTTCTACGACACCGTCGCCGCGGCGGGCGTCGACCTGTTCGTCATTCGCGGCACCACGGTGTCGGCTGAGCACGTCTCGAGCGTCGACGAACCACTGAACCTCAAGAAGTTCATCTACGACCTCGACGTTCCCGTCATCGTCGGCGGAGCCGCCACCTACACCGCGGCACTGCACCTGATGCGCACGGGGGCAGCCGGCGTCCTCGTCGGATTCGGTGGGGGAGCGGCATCGACCACTCGCGCCACGCTCGGCATCCATGCTCCGATGGCCACGGCCGTCTCGGATGTGGCCGCCGCTCGTCGTGATTACCTCGACGAGTCAGGCGGACGCTACGTGCACGTGATCGCGGACGGCGGAGTCGGAACATCGGGAGACATCGTCAAGGCGCTCGCGATGGGGGCCGACGCGGTCATGCTCGGCGTCGCGCTCGCCCGCGCCACGGACGCACCCGGCCGCGGTTTCCACTGGGGTCCTGAAGCGCACCACCCGAAGCTCCCTCGTGGCCGCCGCGTCGAGGTCGGCGGAATCGGCACGCTCGAGGAGATCCTCTACGGTCCTGCTCCCGTCGCCGACGGCACGTCGAACCTGATCGGGGCGCTCCGCAAGTCGATGGCCACCACCGGATACTCCGACCTCAAGGAGTTCCAGCGGGTCGAGGTCGTCCTCGCGCCCTACGAGGCCTGAGGCACGCACGACGCTGTGACTTCTGCTGCTCTTTTCCCGCCCACTCTCCGCGAGGTCATGCTCCGGGGGCGATGGATCGGGATGCTCGTGCTGTGCCTGGTGGTCGCCGGTGTGTTCGCGTGGCTCGGCCAATGGCAGCTCGAGCGGGCGATCGAGACGGATCCGCCTCCCGCCGGCGCGACCGAGCAGGTGCGTCCGCTGACCGATGTCGTCGAGCCGGGGCAGTATCTGCCCGAACCGCTCGTGGGGCAGAAGGTCGAGACGTCGGGCACCTGGATCCCCAACGACTTCCTCATCGTGTCGAGCAGATTCAATGACGACGTCGAAGGCTACTGGGTGACCGGTCAGCTGAGGGTCGCGGAGCGCACGTCGATAGCGGTGGCGATCGGCTGGACCGCCGACCGTGCGGTCGCCGATGCGGCCGTAGCAGAGCTGAACGAGGGCGACGCGGAGGTGTCGATCGTCGGACGGGTGATCTCCGACGAGGGGCCCGCCCTGCCCCCGAAGGACGATCCGCAGCGCATGGACCGGATGTCGACAGCCGCGCTCCTGAGCCACTGGCACGACATCGACGACCTCGATGTGTACCGACCGTATCTGGCCTCGGCCACCGCGACGGCAGGTCTCACCGACATCTCCTCGCCGGCGCCCGACGAGCAGTCGCCGGTGAACTGGCTCAACATCTTCTACGCCGCCGAGTGGGCGATCTTCGCCGGGTTCGCGTTCTATCTCTGGTACCGACTCGCCAAGGACCAGTGGGAGCGAGAGGTCGAGGAGTTCGAAGACGCCGTGGCCGCAGCCGGCGATCCCACCTGACCCGACCCGCATCCGCGCGGGGAGTTGCGCGCATCTGAGCGTCTGCCCGTACGATGTTCCACCTTCGTCAGGGGCGCCTTCGGACGTTCGGTGAGGGCTTGGTTACCAATCGGAAAACTCCGTTGAGGTTGTCCGAGGGCCTCCGTATGCTCGCTCACATGTGCGCCGGCTGAGAGCGCGCACAGCCGCGGTTTCACGAGAGCCGTCGCCAGACCCCACCCGAGGAGACAACACAGATGATGTCCGCTCCCGATGCCGCGAACCGCCAGGTTCCCGCGTCAGATCGCAGAAGTCGGGGGCGTCTCGGCGTTCTCGCCGCCACCTGCGTCGCCGCACTGGGCGCCAGCGCCCTGATCGTCGCGCCAGCCTCCGCAGATGTCTCGGGAACCGGGGTGGTGATCAACGAGGCCTATCTCTCCGGAGGCAGTGCCGGTGCGGCGTTCACGAACAAGTTCGTCGAGCTCTACAACCCCACGGCGGCGCCCGTCACCCTCGACGGGCTCTCGTTGCAGTACCGATCCGCGACGGGCACGGCAGCCTCCAACGGCGTCGCACCGCTGACCGGTGTCATCCCCGCGGGCGGCCATTATCTCGTGCAGGCAGGCAGCAACGGCGCCAACGGCGCCGCACTGCCCACGGCCGACGCCGTGAGCACTCTCAACCCGAGCGGCACGAACGGCACACTCGCACTCGTCGAGGGCACGGCGGCGATCACGCTGACACCCGGCTCGGTCACGGGTGTCGACGGCGTCATCGACGTGCTCGGCTATGGCAGCTCGAACACGTTCGAGACCGCCGCGGCCACGCCGCCGGCGGGCAACACCGACGTGAAGTCGCTCAACCGCACCGGCGGCAAGGACACCGACGACAACAGGGCCGACTTCAGCCTGTCGCCCAGCATCACGCCGCAGAACGCCGGCACGGCTCCCGATCCCGACCCTGAGCCCACCGAGGTGTCCATCGCCGACGTGCAGGGCACGACCGACGTCTCGCCGCTGAACGGCCAGACCGTCACGGTCGAGGGTGTCGTCACGGCCGACTACCGGACCGGCGGATACAAGGGCATCGTCATCCAGACCGAGGGCTCCGGCGGAGCGAACGACGCGACGCCGGGAGCCTCGGACGGCGTCTTCGTCTTCCTGAACGCGCTCGCCCCCACGCTCGCGATCGGAGACCTCGTCTCGATCACCGGCTCTGTCAGCGAGTACTTCGGCCAGACCCAGATCAACCCGGCATCGCTGAACGGCATCTCCGTCGTGCGGGCAGGCGTGGGCGTCCCTGAGACCACGCCTCTTCCCGACGCCGCAGTCGGCGTCGACCGCGAGCAGTACGAGAACATGTACGTGGCACCCGCAGGCACCTATCGCCTCGCGTCCAGCCACCAGCTCTTCAACTTCGGCACGCTCTGGCTGAACGCCGGCGCCGACCTGAACGTCAAGAGCACGGAGACCACGCGCCCGGGAGCCGAAGCCGCGGCGATCGCGGCGGCGAACCGCGCCAACCGCATCCTGCTCGACGACGGATGGTCGATCCAGGTCTCGAACAGCGGCCACCCGAACGACCAGCCGTACTTCACCGAGGACCTCGTCGTCCGCAACGGAGACACCGTCGACTTCGGCGACAACGGGTATGTGCTCCAGTACGGCTTCGACGACTGGCGTCTGCAGCCGGTCGTGCCGATCGACAGCGCCTCGTCCGCCGACCTGAAGGTGGGCTTCGAGGCGACGAACCCGCGCGCTGACGCGGCTCCGGCCGTGGGCGGCGATGTGCAGGTGGCATCGTTCAACGTCTTCAACTACTTCACGACGCTGAAGAGCGAGAACTCGAATGCCCGGGGCGCGGCGAACGCTGCTCAGTTCGAGATCCAGAAGTCGAAGATCGTCGCGGCGATCAACGGCCTGGACGCTGAGATCGTGTCGCTCATGGAGATCGAGAACTCGATCAAGCTGGGCGGCACCCTCGATGAGGCGCTCGACGACCTGGTCGACGGTCTCAACGATGCGCTGGGCAGCGAGGAGTGGGACTACGTCCGCACTCCCGACGAGTTGAACGACTCGGCGACGACCGACTTCATCACCAGCGCGATCATCTACAAGAAGGATGACGTGAGCACCGTAGGCGAGAGCCTCACGGTCACGGATGAGACGGTGTGGAGCAACGCTCGCGAGCCGATCGCGCAGGCCTTCGACATCGACGGCCGCGTCGTCACCGTGGTGTCGAATCACTTCAAGTCGAAGTCGGCGCCGGAGGGCGGTGGCACCGAGCCTGCTGACGGCCAGGGCTTCTTCAACGCCGATCGCGTGAAGCAGGCCGAGTCGCTCAAGGACTTCGCCACCGAGATCGAAGAGGTCACTGGCAGCAGCGACATCCTGCTCATCGGGGACTTCAACGCCTACGCGAAGGAAGACCCCATCGAGGTCTTCACGAGCGAAGGCTGGAGCGACGTCGCCCGCGAGAAGGCTCCCGAGGAGCACACCTACACGTTCGACGGCGAGCTCGGCTCGCTCGACCACGTTCTCGCATCGCCGTCGCTGGCCGAGTCGATCACGGGCGCAGGGGTGTGGAGCATCAACTCCCCCGAGTGGAGCGATCGCGGCTACGCGTTCGGCGCGACCGAGGCGGGCACGCCGTTCCGCTCCAGCGACCACGACCCGATCATCGTCGGAGTCTCGTCTGAGATCCCGCCGGTGAGCATCGACGTCGTCACGATGAACGATTTCCACGGGCGCATCGAAGCCGACGGGGCTGCGGCGGGCGCGGCGGTCGTCGCGGGAGCGGTGCAGCAGTTCCGCTCGGAGAACCCGAACACGATCTTCGCCGGCGTCGGCGACCTGATCGGCGCCTCGACGTTCACCTCGTTCATCAACGACGACAACCCCACGATCGACGCGCTCAACGCGGCCGGTCTCGATGTCAGCGCTGCGGGCAACCACGAGTTCGACCAGGGCTGGGGAGACCTGCGAGACCGTGTCCAGGACCGCGCGGACTGGGAGTACATCTCGTCGAACGTCTTCGTCACCGAGACCGGCGAGCCTGCGCTCGCACCGGCCTGGGTGAAGGAACTCGACGGCGTGCGCGTCGGCTTCGTCGGCGCAGTCACCGAAGACCTCGACTCGCTCGTGTCCCCTGAGGGCATCGCGGATCTCGAGGTGCGCAGCATCGTCGACTCGGTGAACGCCGTGGCCGACGACCTCCGCGACGGAGACGCCGCCAACGGAGAGGCGGATGTCGTCATCCTCCTCGTCCACGAGGGCGCATCCAGTGCCGAACTGTCGAGCATCACTCCGGACTCGCCTCTGGGCGAGATCGTCTACGGAGTCGATGACGACGTCGACGCGATCGTGTCGGCTCACACCCACCTCGCCTACAACCACGTCATCGACGGCCGTCCGGTCATCTCGGCGGGTCAGTACGGCGAGAACCTCGGTCTCATGAACCTCCAGGTCGACCCGAAGACGAAGGACCTGATCTCGATCACCAACGAGATCAAGCCCCTCACCTCGGGGGGAACCGCCCTGTACCCGGCGGTTCCGGAGGTCGCCGACATCGTCGCGAAGGCGAAGGCCGAGGCGGACGTGCTCGGCGCGGTCAAGGTCGGAGACATCACTGCCGACTTCAACCGCGCTCGTCAGACGAACGGCTCGGAGAACCGCGGTGGCGAATCCACCATCGGCAACTTCGTCGCCGACGTGCAGAAGTGGTCCACCGGTGCGGACATCGCGCTGATGAACCCGGGCGGCATCCGCGCCAACCTGACGTACGCCTCATCGAACGCGAACGACCCGAACGGCAACGTCACCTACCGCGAGGCCGCCACGGTGCAGCCGTTCGCGAACACGCTGGTGACGCTGTCGCTCACGGGCGAGCAGCTCGAGGGTGTGCTCGAAGAGCAGTGGCAGCCGGCCGGTTCGGCTCGTCCGTTCCTCAAGCTCGGCGTCTCGGAGGGACTCGTGTACACCTACGACCCCGCCGGGGCCCAGGGGTCGAGGATCACCTCGATCACGCTCGACGGCACGCCCATCGATCCGGCCGCGAGCTACACGGTCGCTGCGAACTCGTTCCTGGCAGCGGGTGGAGACAACTTCTTCACCTTCCGTGAGGGCGCGGGCAAGCGCGACACCGGCAAGATCGATCTGCAGTCGATGGTCGACTGGTTCGACGCGAACCAGACGGCGACTCCCGACCTCGCGCAGCGCGCGGTGGGTGTCTCGGTCAGCGCCCCGGATGCCGACGGCTACAGCGCCGGCGACCAGGTGACGGTCGCTCTCTCATCACTGGCGTTCAGCGCGGGGGAGCAGGCGCCGGGTGCGGTGACGCTGTCGCTCGGCGACACGCAGCTCGCTGCGGGTGCAGTCGACCCGACGATCGTCGACGCGACCGATGAGGCGGGGCGTGCGTCGCTCGGCTTCACGGTTCCGTCGGGCGTCTTCGGAGAGCGGCTGCTCACCGTCGCCGTCGCCGGGACGGGGACGACCGTGCAGGTGCCGTTCACGATCGCTGGCGAGGAACCGGTCGAGTTCGCCGGCTCGATCGACCTCGGCTCGTCGAAGGTGGCCGCGGGCAAGAAGCTCACGATCACGGGTGAGGGCTACCTGCCGGGTGAGAGCGTGACCGTCGAGCTGCGACCGAAGAAGGGATCGGCCGTCGAGGTCGGCTCCGTCCAGGTCAAGGCCGACGGCACCTTCTCCACCTCCGTGACGGTGCCGAAGAGCACTCAGCCCGGCAAGTACACGGTTGCGGTGTCGCAGGCAGACGGTGACGAGGCGACCGCGACGGTCACGGTCAACCGCGCAGGCGGCATCGGCGGGATCATCGGCGGCATCATCGACTGGCTGTGGGATCTCCTCAACGGCTGGTTCTGACCGCACCGGGCGGCACACCCGCCTCACACGCACGAAGGCCGTCGGGGCGATCCCGGCGGCCTTCGTCGTTCCCGAGGACGTCAGGGTGCCGCCGTGCAGCGCGGAGGAGGGATGTTAGGGTGCTGGCATGGGGGTAGCAGTCGAGGTCGATTTCGACCAGATACAGACCATGATCGATGTCCTGCTCGGGGCGCTTTCCGATCTGCAGGCCGAGGGCGCCGCTCTCGACAGTGCATCGCAGCTGATGCTCGCAGGGTGGGACGGCGAAGCCGCAGACGCCTACGAGAGTCGGCACGATCAGTGGCAAGCGGACCATACCTATACTCTCGACGAGCTGACGAGCGCGATCAGTGCCTTGCAGCGCGCGCTCGCAAGCTATCGCCACGCCGAAGCGACCATCATCGACCTCGTCGCCTGACCCGAGCACGGATGCCTCTCACATGACTCCCTCAGATGATCTGACCGCCCGCATCGACGCTCTCCGCGGTCAGTCCAGGCAGATCGCCGCGGACTTCTCGGCCGAGATGGCGCGACTGACGCGCGAGGTCGCTCAGCGTGGCCCACTCGTCGAGATCGAGGCCGATGCCCAGGGGCTCGTCTCGTCGGTCGCCGTCGATCCGAGCGGCTACATGAACGCGGCGGCCACCGCGCTCGCCGCAGCCACGGACTCCGCTCTTGCGCTCGCGGGCATCTCGGCCATGCCCGATGTCTCGGCGAAGGCGTACCAGGTCATGCAGCTGTTGCAGGGCGGGTTGCCGGCTGAGGATGCGATCGACGCCGTGGTAGCCGAACCCGAAGGCGAATCCGAGCGGCACGTCTTCCCCGAATTGACGGTCGCGGTCGACGCACTGGGTCAGTTCTCGGTCACGATCGACGCGGAATGGAGGGCGTCCGCCACCGCGGTCGAGTTCGCGGATGTCGTGAAGACGACCGTGAACACGGTGATCGCGCGACGCGCAGGTGCTGACGATGGGGGTAACGATGAGTGACGGGTACACGGTCGATACGGGGGTGCTGCGGGCTGACGCCGAACTCTGGCGGGGATGGGGCGACACTCTCGCGGCGGGAGCCGACAGCATCTCGGACACCTTCGAATACTGGGCGTTCTCGGATCAGCCGGGGTTCGAAGCCCTTCGCGACGAGTATCTCGCGGCGGCGGCCGACCTCCGGCAGAAGATCCGTGACGGCGGCACGCTCTTCCGTGCCATGGGGTCGCGGCTCGAGCAGGTGGCGGAGATCTATGAGAAGACCGAAGACGAGGTCGGCCGCGACATCAGGGGGGCGTGAGGTATGCATCCGGAGGCGATGGGGCAATGGATCATCGACGTGATCGATGATGGGCTGAGAGAGCTCGACAAGGCAGAGCGCGGGGCGCCGGCCGTGGCGCGCGCGTGGGCCGACAGCCTCTCGACGTTCGGCGTTCCCTGGCCGGACTGGGCGAAGGACGCCGCGTACCACGCAGCGATGGCAGCACTCCTCGCCAACATCGGGATCATGCGGGAGATCCTCAACGCGATGCGCGACAGGGTCGCACGCATGGGTCTTCCCACCGTTCTGCGCGCCGAAGCGGACAAGCTGGTGCAAGGCATCGGCAGTGTGCAGAGTCGCGTCGATGCGGAGTGCACGACGGCTCGGCTGGCCGGTCTGGGAAGCGGAGCATGGGACTCCGACGCGGCGCGGCACTACCTGTCGGCGTATGACCTCCATGAGGATCAGGTCGACGAACTCGAGACGTCGGTCGACGGGCTCGTGCGTGTGCTCCGGGATGCGGCAGCGTCACAGGACGCGTGGTACTCCTCGAACCTGTTCAACGCGATCGGCGGTGTGGTCGGCATCGCCGGACTCGTCGTAGCCATCATCGGCGGTTTCGCGACGCCTGTCGCATGGGTGGGACTGGCGATCGGCATCATCGGACTCCTGCTGAACGTGATCGGATACTTCATCGGACGAGGCGACTCGGAGTCTCGCGCATCCGTGCTCTCGGGTGTTCTCTCGTCCACCGCCCTGCCCTCGTGGCCCCAGCCCTCGTTCGCCTCATGAGCGGCGGCGGACCCGCGTCGCCGGGCTGGTATGACGTCCACCGACGCACCCAGAGGTGGTGGGACGGTCGCCAATGGACCGAGAACGTCATCCATCACGGGCGACCGACCACGGCCGCAGCACTCCGCACGGCGACGACCAGGATGCAGTGGATGTGGGTCGGAGTCGGCGTAGTCGCCTGGGCGGCGTTCCTCGTCTTCTCGTTCGCCTTCGGTCCGAGCGCTGCGTTCGCGCTCGCCCTGCTGCCGGTAGCCGGCACGGCGGCGATCGTCGCCGCCGCGATCACCGGGTCCCGGCTGATCGCGGCGCTTCCCCCTACGCCCGGTGGCCCGATCGCCTCCCGATGACGAGAGCGGTCAGGCTGAGGGGCTGACGACCTCGACCTCTGCCTGAGCGAGCGCGGTGGCGAAGGCAGGCGAAGGAGGAGCGTCCGTGACCAGGTAGTCGGCCCGGTCGAGGGTCGTGACCTGGGCGAACAGTCGTCGCCCGAACTTCGACGAGTCGGCGAGGATCGCGGTGCGGTCGGCGCGCTGGATCATCTCGGCCATCATGTTCGCGTCGCCCATGTTCGACGTCGAGAAGCCCGCCTCGTCGATGGCCCCCACGGCGATCAGCGCCAGATCGCAGCGGATGTCGACCTCCGGTCCCCCCGGGGTCATCATGAACGTGACGGGACCGGTGGTGGCCTGCGTGATCGCGCGGACGGCGCCGCCGAACACGTAGAGGTCGCGGAAGGCGGAGGGGGGGATCTCGGCGGGGATCCGCAGGTTGTTGGTGGCGATCGTGAGGTCGCGGTGATTGCGAAGAGCCCGCGCGAGGGCCAGCGTGGTGGTTCCGGCGTTGAGCATCACGACCGCTCCGTCGTCGATGAGTCCCGCGGCGAGGCGCGCGATCGTCTCCTTCTCCTCGGTCTGCATCCGCAGGCGGACGTCGAGCGCGCGGTCCTTCAGCTGCCCCTCCGCGCTGACAGCTCCTCCGTGGGTACGGATGACGACGCCCTCACGGTCGAGCTGGTCGAGATCACGACGGATCGTGTCGATCGAGACATGGAAGTGCTCGGCGAGGCCGCCGACGGTCACTTCTCCCACCTGCTCGACGTACGAGGCGAGATCCGCCTTCCGGCCCGCCGGGAGGCGGCGCTTGGGCGACGGTGCGGTTGCTTCCATGCACACATCTCTAGCACATAAGAGCGGCAAAGTCGGCAGAGTTCAGCAGAAAACAGCAGATTGGACGGGTCGGCACCGTCGCGTTCTGTGCCCGTCGTGACGGCGATGTAGCGATGGATCTGTGAGTACATCCATCGAATAGCGCAAAGAAACGCTTGACGTTTCGGCAAATGACGGCATAACATTGCTCAAAACCGCATGAACAAGCATCGAAGCGCGTATGCGGCACGATCTCGAAGAGGAGAAGTGATGATCACAGTGGGACGAGGGCGACGCATTCTCACGTTCGCGGGCGCCGCGACAGCAGCCGTGACAGTCCTGGCCGTGGCTGGGTGCGCGGCAGGCGACAGCGGAACCGACGGCGGGGACGGCGGAGACGTCACGATCGAATTCGCGCAGTGGTGGGAGCCCGAACTCCCCGACGGCGAGTTCCGGGCGCTCATCGATGAGTTCGAAGATGCGAACCCTGGCATCACGGTCGAGCTCGTGAGCGGACCCTACGCATCGACCAAGGAGCAGCTCTTCGCCGGAGCGGCGTCCGGCACGATGCCCGACGTCGTCGGCCTCGACGGCGCGTGGGTCAACGACTTCGCCTCTCAGGGCGTCATCGCAGACCTGAGCGCGCTCATGGAGGAATACGACTACGACGACAGCGAGCTCGCCAGCCAGATCCAGGTCGATGGCAGCACCTATATGATCCCGGTCGTGAACTTCGTCTACCCGATGTTCACGAACGACACCCTGCTGGCAGAGGCGGGCGTCACTGCTCCGCCCACCACCCGCACGGAGTTCGCGGATGCGGCGTCGAAGGTCTCGGCGCTCGGCGGCGATGTCTCGGGCTGGGTCCTCCCGCTGTCGCTGGAGGCTCCGAACGGCGTGCAGAACGACGTCATGTCGTGGGTCTGGGCCTCGGGCGGCTCGATGCTGAAAGACGGTCAGCCCGATCTGACCAACGACGACGTGACCTCTGCGGTCGATTTCATCGGCGGCATGTGGGACGACGGCTCGATCGCCTCGGGTTCCTTCACGATGAAGGAGCAGGACAAGGTCGAGGAGTTCACGAACGGCCGCGTCGGCATGATGATCGATTCGCTGGCGCACATCAATCTGATCCGCGAGACGAACCCCGACCTGCAGTTCTCGATCTCGGCGCTGCCGGCAGAGGACGGCTATGACGGCGAGCGGGGCATCCCCTACGCATCCTGGGGCATCGGCGTGGCCGAGAACTCGGAGCACAAGGAGGCCGCGTTCAAGCTGGTCGAGTTCCTGATGAGCGAGCAGACCAATTCGGAGCTCTCGACGATGGCCAACGCCTTCCCCGGCAACTCGACATCGGTTCCCGGATTCGTGGAGGACGATGAGCTGTTCGCGCAGGCGTTCGAGATCTACCAGGCCGGTTACCCCGCGAACGAGTTCACCGGCCTCCCCGTCGCCGAAGAGCTGATGCGTCAGCTCGGAGAGCAGCTGCAGTCGGCCTTCGACGGGCAGCAGTCGATCGACGACGCGCTCCAGAAGGCACAGGAGGAGTGGGTCGGCGAGTTCTGATCCACCGTCTCCCCACCTGAACGGGGTGCCGCACCGCGACGAGTGCGGTGCGGCACCCGACCAACCAAGGAGCACCGGTTCCCATGAGCCTGAAGATGTCCGACGACACCGAGGTGATCGTCACAGGGGTCGCGCTGTCGCGACGACGCCGACAGCTGCGCAAGACCACGGAGTCGTACGGATTCCTCTCCCCGACGATCATCCTGCTGTTCGTGCTGATGATCATCCCGATCGTGATGGTCATCGGGTACTCGTTCCAGGACAACGTGATCCTGAACAAGTCGCCCGAGTTCGTCGGAATCCGGAACTACGTCGAGATCCTCTCGGATCCCGGCTTCTGGAAGGCGACGGGCAACACCATCCTCTTCACGGTGGCGAGCGTCGCCGCTCACCTCGTGCTCGGACTCGCGTTCGCGATGATGCTCAACAGCCCGCTGCTCGGTCGGTTCTCTCGCTCCCTGTTCCGGGCTCTGTACGTGCTGCCGTGGCTCTTCACGGTCGCGGTGATCGCGGTGCTGTGGCGCATGCTCCTCGCTCCGAACGGCGTGGTGAACTTCCTGCTCAACACCGACATCGAGTGGCTCGCCTCTCCGCAGCTCGCGCTGGGCACCATCATCTTCATCAACATCTGGGCCGGCTACCCCTTCTTCATGGTGAGCCTGCTCGCAGGCCTCCAGGGTGTGCCTGCCGAACTGCACGAGGCCGCGACCGTCGACGGCGCGAACAGCCTGCAGCGGTTCTGGAACGTGACCATCCCGCAGCTGCGCCCCATCATCATCAGCCTCGTGCTGCTCGACCTGATCTGGACGTCGCAGCAGTTCGCCCTCATCTGGATGACCACGGGCGGCGGACCGATCGATGTCACAGAGGTCCTCAGCACCTTCACCTACAAGCTCGCCTTCGCCAAGTACGACTTCTCGCTCGCGGCGACCTCCGCGGTGCTGGTCCTGCTGATGTCGATGGTGCTCGCCGTGTTCTACGTCCGTCACCAGAAAGCGAGGGACTGATCATGGCTCTCACCGCCCTCGGCCAGCGCCGTGTCGCCAAGACCGGCCTGACCATCGGTCTCATCATCGGCGCTGTCTTCGCCGCCGGTCCCGTGCTGTGGATGCTGTCGAGTTCGTTCAAGTCGAACACCCAGATCTTCGAGCTGCCTCCGCGGCTGATCACCGACACCTTCTCGTTCGACGCCTACATCGCGATCTTCACGAACCCCGAGACCATGCGGTTCTTCCTGAACAGCTACATCGTGGCGGGGTCGGTCACAATACTCACCCTGCTGGTGGCGATCCAGGCGGCCTACGCGTTCAGCCGGTTCGAGTTCCGGGGCAAGCGCATCCTGAACGTCGTGATCGTCAGCGTGCAGGCCGTGCCGCCGATCACGCTGCTGATCCCGTACTTCGGGCTCATGGTCGCGCTCGGGCTGTACAACTCGTACCTCGGCCTGATCCTCACCTACATGGTGTTCACGCTTCCCTACGCGATCATCATGATGACCGGGTACTTCAACACCCTCCCGAAGGAGCTCGACGAAGCCGTCCGCGTCGACGGCGCCGGCTCCATGACTGCGCTCTGGCGGATCCTGGTGCCGATCTCGGTTCCCGGCATCGTCTCCGTCGGCATCTACACGTTCATGATCGCGTGGAACGAGTACCTCTTCGCGCTCACGCTGACGCGGACCATCGACATGCGCACCGTGCCCATCGGCATCCAGCTGCTCATGGGCCAGCACTCGTACGAGTGGAACCAGATCATGGCGATGAGCGTGCTCGGGTCGATCCCGGTGCTCATCCTCTTCCTCATCTTCCAGCGGTACTTCATCAGCGGTCTCACGGCGGGGTCCGTGAAGAGCTGACGTCGTCCGACGGACACACCACCACCACGAAACAGGAGAAACACGTGCTCTACACCGGCAAATCCATCCTCGATGTCGCCAACGAGAACAACTTCGCCATCCCGGCGTTCAACATCAGCGACTGGGCGATGTTCAACGGCGTCATGGACATCAGCGAGGAGAAGGCCGCCCCGGTCATCATCGCCATCCACCCCGACGAGGTGTCCCACATCACGACTGATCTGATCGCCGCGATGCACTCGCGTGCGCACCGCTCGAGCGTGCCCGTCGCGATCCACTGGGACCACGGCGGCAGCTACGAGCAGATCATCACGGCGATCAAGGCCGGCTTCACCTCCGTCATGATCGATGCGTCGCTGCTGCCGTTCGACGAGAACGTCGCGCTGACCCGCAAGGTCGTCGACGCCGCGCACGCCGTGGGCATCCAGGTCGAGGGCGAGCTGGGCACCATCGGGGCCAACGACAGCTACGGCGAGTCGGGCGCGGCAGAGATCATCTACACGAATCCGGCCGACGCGGTGCGCTTCGTCGAGGAGACCGGGGTCGACAGCCTCGCCATCGCGATCGGCACCTCGCACGGGCTGTACCCGAGCGACAAGAACCCCGAGCTGCGCCATGATCTGCTCGAAGAGATCAAGGCGGCGATCGGCATCCCCCTGGTGCTGCACGGCGGTTCGTCGAACCCCGATGCCGAGCTCCGCCGTGCGGTCGAGCTGGGCGTCAACAAGATCAACATCTCCAGCGACATCAAGGTCTCGTACCACAACCGCATGCGTGAGATCCTCGGCACCGATCGGCGTCTGCGCGAGCCGAACGCGATCCAGCCGATGGCGCTCGAAGCCATGAAGGCCACGGCTGCTGAGAAGATCGACCTGTTCGGTGCAGACGGCAAGGCCTCGCTGTACTGAACCTCGACCTCGGAAGGATGATCGGCGACGTGGACAGAACGCTCGTACTCGGACTCGGCGGCACCGTCGACTACGAGCTCACGTGGGATTCGTCGGTGTTCGACAGGCTGACGCACGCACACGGTGTGCGGCGGCACGAACTCACCACCACGGCGCCGATCATCGACGAACGCTCCCTGCTGGTTGCGGTGCTGGCGTTCGTCGCCTCGGGAACAGGTGCGGAGAGGTTCGTCGCATCGTCTCAGGTGATCGAGGACTTCGTGTCGCACTTCGAGCACTCGATCACCCTCGGGGGCACCGGTGTGCGGGCAGGCCTCGTACTCGATGCGCTCGGCATCCCGAGCGTCCAGCACCTCGTCAGCATCGACGACAACGTACGCCGTCTGCTGCCGGAGTCGATCTCCTACATCTCGTCGGCGACAGAGGACACACTCGATCCGCACCTCATCGTGCAGTACCCGGTCGGTGCGCACGTGCGGCTGACGGACGGCGATGTGGTCTCGCCCGCCCCCAACCGACTGATCTTCGCCAATGATCCGCCGAACAGGCGGATGCTGCTCTCCGGCGACCTCTCGTCCGCTCTCAGCGACGCAGGAGTCTTCCTGGTCTCGGGGTTCAACACCATGCAGGATCACGACCTGCTCGAACTCCGGCTGGCCGAGGTGCAGCGGGCCATGCGGAGTCTTCCGCACGACTCCCTCGTCTACTACGAGGACGCAGGGTTCTACACCCGCGACTTCGCCGAGACGGTGCGTGCACGACTGCTGCCGCAGATCGACGTCTACGGCATGAACGAGGACGAGCTGCAGGAGTATCTGGGGCGTTCCGTGAACCTCCTCGACCCGGCCGACGTCATCCGCGCGCTCCTCGAGGCGCACATGATCATCCCGGCGCGGGCGCTGGTCGTGCACACCCGGTACTGGGCGTTCGCGACAGGGCCGGATGCGGTTCGACATCGTGCCGCGCTCGACAGCGCCGTGAGAGTCGCCGCCACCCGCTACCGCGTCGGCGACGCACTGCGGGCGGACGACGTCGATGAGACGGCTGCGATGCCCCGCCACGGGGGAGGGGAGGCCCTGGTCGCCGCAGTCGAGGCCGCTCTGCCGGATGCCGTCGGCGTCGCGGCATTCTCACTCGATGTCGCATCGCCCACCACCGTCGGTCTCGGAGACACGTTCGTCGGCGGCTTCCTCGCGGGAGCCGTGCGATCGAAGGAGCACGCGTGAACCCCATCCTGCTGCCGTCGAATAGGCCGGCCGAGCGCTTCTACCGTGGCGGCGCGCGCATCAGCGCCTTCCGAGGCGACGGCGGTGATGCGCCTCGGGAGCCCGAGGACTGGATCGGGTCGACGACCACGGTTCGCGGCGAGCCCGAGCTCGGTCTCACCACGCTCCCCGACGGTCGCGTGCTGCGTGACGCCGTCGAGCAGGATCCGATCACCTGGCTGGGCGACGAGCACGTCGCGCGGTGGGGCGCCGACACGCGGCTGCTGGTGAAGCTGCTGGATGCGGGACAACGGCTGCCCGTGCATGCGCACCCGCATGACGACTTCGCGGCGGCGCATCTCGGCCGCGCGCATGGAAAGGCCGAGGCCTGGTACATCCTGCAGGGCGGAACGGTGCACGTCGGCCTGCGTCAGGGCGTCGAGGCCGCTGATCTCGCCGCCCTCGTCGATCGGCAGGACGCGACGACGTTGCTCGGTCTGCTGCACGAGGTCGAGGTCGCACCGGGTGACGTGGTCTGGGTGCCGCCGGGCGAGCTGCATGCGATCGGGGCCGGTGTGCTGCTGCTCGAGCTGCAGCAGCCGGAGGACCTGTCGATCCTGCTCGAGTGGGGGGACTTCGCAATCGACGGCGCGGCTGTCGGGCACCTCGGCCTCGGCTTCGCCCTCGCGCTCGCCGCGGTGAACAGGGCGGCGCGATCACGCGACGAGCTCCGGATGCTCGTGAGCACGGCCCCCGGGTCCGGGTCCGTGTTTCCCGTGGCTGCCGACGAGTACTTCCGGCTCGAGCGGATTCCCGTCGACGGTGCGGCTGTGGTCGGACGCGGTTTCGCGATCGTGATCGTGAGTCGGGGGGAGGTCATGATCGACGGTCGGCGGCTCTGTGCCGGCTCCTCGCTGCTCGTGCCGGACGCCGCCGGAGCACTCGACGCGACCGGCGCGGGGGAGCTGCTGGTGGCGCGCCCACCTGCTCCCTGAGCCGCAATCGCCCCGGATCCTCCCCGGCTAGACTGGAGTCATGCCCGAACCGAAAGTCGCCAGCTTTCCGGCGATCCGTGGTGCGCTGAAGTTCTACCAGATCGCGTCGATCATCACCGGAGTCATGCTGCTCCTGCTGGTCACCGAGATGGTGCTGAAGTACACGCCGATCCATCTCGAACTGTTCGTCGGCGGGTCTGGTGGGCCCGTGTGGTTCGCCGGCGTCCTCGCCGGGGCGGACTGCCAGTGGTGGTCGCTCTTCGCACCCTGGACGAACTCGTGCGAGATGACCTCCCTCGGCGACGGATTCAACGTGTCGCTGTTCATCCTCGTCGCCCACGGCTGGTTCTACGTCGTGTACCTGTTCGCGTGCTTCCGCATGTGGAGCCTGATGCGCTGGCCGTTCCCGCGGTTCATCCTGCTCGCGCTCGGCGGTGTCATCCCGCTGCTGTCGTTCTTCATGGAGGCCATCGTCGCCCGTGAAGTCAAGACCTACCTCGCCACCCGTGAGGCCGCTGAGGCCTCCGCCCCTGTTACGGAAGGTGCCCGTTGACCGAGCAGTCCGAGACCCAGCAGCGCCCCGCACTCGTCGTCGATTTCGGCGCGCAGTACGCTCAGCTGATCGCCCGTCGAGTGCGTGAGGCCGGTGTCTACAGCGAGATCGTGCCGCACACCGCCACGGCCGCGGAGATCGCCGAGAAGAACCCGGTCGCGATCATCCTCTCTGGTGGTCCGTCATCGGTCTACGAGGAGGGCGCTCCCCGCCTCGACCCCGCCGTCTTCGATCTCGGCGTGCCCACGCTCGGCATCTGCTACGGCTTCCAGTACATGGCGCAGACCCTGGGTGGCGAGGTCGCGAACACCGGCCTCCGCGAGTACGGCGCGACGGATGCCGTCATCTCGGGTGACGGCGGCACGCTGCTCGCCGGCCAGCCCGCCGAGCAGAACGTATGGATGAGCCATGGCGACCAGGTCGCCAAGGCGCCGGAGGGCTTCGACGTGCTCGCCACGACCGACGCCACCAAGGTCGCGGCGTTCGCGAACGAGGAGCGTGGCTTCTACGGCGTGCAGTGGCACCCCGAGGTGAAGCACTCCGACCACGGCCAGCGTGTGATCGAGAACTTCCTGCACAAGGGTGCGGGACTCGCCTCCGACTGGAACAGCGACAACGTGATCGCCGAGCAGGTCGAGCGCATCCGCGAGCAGGTGGGTGACGCGCGCGTCATCTCGGCGCTCTCCGGCGGCGTCGACTCGGCGGTCTCGACTGCCCTCGTGCACAAGGCGATCGGCGACCAGCTCACCGCGGTGTTCGTCGACCACGGGCTCCTCCGCAAGGGCGAGCGCGAGCAGGTCGAGAAGGACTACGTCGAGTCGACCGGAGTCCGTCTGATCACGGTCGACGCGGCAGACGTCTTCCTCGGTCACCTCGCGGGCGTCACCGACCCGGAGGAGAAGCGCAAGATCATCGGTCGCGAGTTCATCCGCGCCTTCGAGAAGGTGCAGCTCGACCTCGTCGCCGAGGCGAAGGCCTCGGGCGGCGCCCCGGTCAAGTTCCTCGTGCAGGGCACCCTCTACCCCGATGTCGTCGAGTCCGGCGGCGGCGCAGGCACCGCGAACATCAAGTCGCACCACAACGTCGGCGGGCTCCCCGACGACCTCGATTTCGAGCTCATCGAGCCGCTGCGCGCCCTGTTCAAGGACGAGGTCCGCGCGATCGGGCGCGAGCTCGGCATCCCCGAGGCGATCGTCGGCCGCCAGCCGTTCCCCGGACCCGGCCTCGGCATCCGCATCATCGGCGAGGTCACGCAGGATCGCCTCGAGATCCTGCGCGAAGCCGATGCGATCGCGCGTGAGGAGCTCACCAAGGCGGGCCTCGACCAGGACATCTGGCAGTGCCCCGTCGTGCTGCTCGCCGATGTGCGCTCGGTGGGCGTGCAGGGCGACGGCCGCACCTACGGCCACCCGATCGTGCTGCGTCCGGTGTCGAGCGAAGACGCCATGACCGCCGACTGGACCCGTCTGCCGTACGACGTGCTCTCGAAGATCTCGAACCGCATCACCAACGGCGTTCGCGACGTCAACCGCGTCGTGCTGGACGTGACGTCGAAGCCGCCGGGGACCATCGAGTGGGAGTGACGAAGGAGCTCCCACTCGCGTAGGCACTGAGTGGCACTCGACCGCGCCAGCGGGCGAGTGGGAGTGACGAAGGAGCTCCCACTCAGGTGAGATGAACGGGCACGGACCAACACGGTCCGTGCCCGTTCGCCGTATTTCGGGCAGGATGAGCGTATGACCAAGGCGCGGACGAAGATCACGGTTATCGGTGCGGGCAGCGTGGGGGTGAGCGTGGCCTATGCCGCGCTGATCCGGGGGAGTGCTGCCGAGGTCGCGCTCTACGACATCGCGACCGACAAAGTGGATGCCGAGGTGCTCGACCTCGCGCACGGCACGCAGTTCACGTCGGCGGCGGTGAGCGGCGGCTCCGATCTCGCCGTCGTCGAGGGCAGCGACGTGATCGTGGTGACCGCGGGGGCGAAGCAGCAGCCAGGGCAGACCCGCATGGAGCTCTCGGGCATCAACGCACGGCTGCTCGAGACGCTGATGCCTCAGCTCGTCGAGCGCGCTCCGGACGCGGTGTTCATCATCGTCACGAACCCCGCCGATGTGATGACCGTCGTCGCGCAGCGCGTGTCGGGGCTCCCTCCCCACCGAGTGTTCGGATCGGGCACGGTGCTCGACACCTCACGTCTGCGCTGGCGTCTCGCGCATCGCGCGAACGTCAGCACCGCGAGCGTGCACGCCGACATCGTGGGCGAGCACGGCGACACGGAGTTCCCGCTCTGGTCGAACGCGACGATCGGGTCGGTGCCGATCCTCGACTGGCCCGCCGATGAGCCGTTCACCGCCGACGAGCTCGACCGCATCGCGATCGAGGTGCGCGACGCCGCCTACGCCGTCATCCGCGGCAAGGGGGCGACGAACCTCGCGATCGGCGTCAGCTGCGCCCGCATCGCCGAGGCCGTGCTGCATGACGAGCGCGCCGTGCTTCCGGTCGCGACGGTCCTCGACGGTGAGTACGGCATCCACGGAGTGGCACTGTCGGTGCCGTCGGTGGTGGGCGCGGTCGGCGCCGTCCCGCTGGCCGAGACGCCGATGAGCGACCACGAGGAAGCCCTTCTGCAGACCTCGGCCGATGCGATCCGCAGGGCGGTCGAGGAACTCGGCTGATCCCGTCGAGACGGAGTCAGAACTTTTTCGGCGGGGATGTCGATCTGAGGCATCCGCGTTCGACGTCTTCATTGAGAGGGTCGACAGGCGGCCCCACCACCGAGGAGAACACCATGAAGTACATGCTGATCATGCGCTCGAACGACGACGCGGTCGAGGCGTACAAAGAGATGCCGTTCGAGCAGGTCATCGAGGCCATGGGCAAGTACAACGAGTCGATGATCAAGGCCGGCGTGCTGGCTGCCGGTGAGGGTCTCAGTGACGCCGCCGAGGGATTCGTCGTCGACTTCAGCGCAGAGACGCCGCTGATCACCGACGGGCCCTACGGAGAGACGAAGGAGCTGTTCAACGGCTTCTGGATCCTCGAGGTGTCGAGCCGTGAAGAGGCAGCGGAGTGGGCGAGCCGGGCTCCCCTCGGCAAGGGCTCGTTCCTCGAGGTGCGGCGCGTGACGGACGAGTCGGATTTCCCGGCCGACAACGAGTGGATCGAGAAGGAAGCCGGCTGGCGCGAGGAGCAGGCGCAGCGCGCCCAGCAGTGAGATGAGCGGCTCTCGGCACCGCGAGGCGGCTCGCTCCGCACCCGACGACGGTGCGCGGCGAGCCGTCGCCGCCGTGTGGCGCATCGAGTCGGCGAAGATCGTCGCGACGCTCACGCGCGTGGTCGGTGACTTCGGCCTCGCCGAGGATCTCGCGCAGGAGGCTCTGCTGGATGCTCTGCAGCAGTGGCCCGTCGACGGCGTGCCACGCAACGGGGCGGCGTGGCTCACGGCAGTGGCGAAGCGCAAGGCGATCGACGGCTGGCGCCGTCGTGAACGGCTGGACGATCGCCTGGCCGCGCTCGCCCACGACCTCGAGCGTGAGCAGGCAGAGGCGGCGGACGCGCCCCCCTGGGACCCGGATGCCGTCGACGATGACGTGCTCCGACTGATCTTCATCTCGTGCCACCCGGTGCTCTCGCGCGAAGCTCAGGTGGCGCTGACCCTGCGCGTCGTGGGCGGACTGTCGAGCGAGGAGATCGCCCGGGCCTTCCTCGTGCCGACGGCGACCGTGCAGCAGCGCATCGTGCGGGCCAAGAAGACCCTCGCCGCGGCGAACATCCCCTTCGAGATGCCTCCTCGCGAAGAGCACACGGCACGGCTGGGGGCGATCCTGGGCGTGCTGTACCTGATCTTCAACGAGGGGCACGCAGCCAGCAGCGGGCCCGACTGGATGCGCCCTGAGCTGAGCCTCGAGGCGATCCGACTCGCACGCGTGTTGGCGGCGCTGATGCCGCGCGAGCGTGACGCGCACAGCCTCATCGCCCTCATGGAGCTGACTGCCGCACGGTTCCCTGCCCGAGTCGATGCGCACGGCGACCCCGTGCTGCTCGCCGATCAGGACCGTCGTCGCTGGGATCGCGGCCGCATCGCGCGCGGGCGCGCGGCATTGCGCGCTGCGGATGCCATCGGCACAGGTCGTGGACCCTACGGTCTGCAGGCCGCCATCGCCGAATGCCATGCGGTCGCCGCGTCGATCGACGAGACCGACTGGGATCGCATCGTCGTGCTCTACGAGGCTCTCGGCCGCATCGCACCGTCGCCCGTGGTGGACCTCAATCGTGCGGCGGCCGTCGCGATGGCGACGGGACCGGCATCCGCCCTGCAGATCATCGACCGGCTCGCATCCTCGGGCGCCCTCGCCGGATACCACCTTCTTCCGGCGACACGGGCGGAGATGCTGCTGCGGCTCGGGCGTGACGATGAGGCTCGCAGCGAGTTCGCCGTGGCGGCGTCGCTCGCGGGCAACGATCGAGAGCGGGCTCTGCTGCGGGCCAAGGCCGACGAGCGCTGAGCACGACCCATACGCAGAGAACCGCCCTCTTCGCCAGCGACGCTGGAGAGGAGGGCGGTTCAGGTACTGCGGTGTGTCAGCTGCGGGCCTTGCTGCCGCGTCCGACGATCAGACCGTAGATCAGCAGCACGATGATCGAGCCGCCGATGGCGAGGAGCCAGGTACCGAGGTCCCAGAACTCGGTCAGAGGACGGTTGAGGATCAGGCTTCCGAGCCAACCGCCGAGGAAGGCGCCGACGACGCCGAGCAGCAGCGTGATGAGCCATCCGCCGCCCTGCTTTCCGGGCAGGATCAGCTTTGCGATTGCTCCGGCGATGAGGCCGAGAAGAAGGAATCCGAGAAAGCTCATGTTCAGCTCCTTTGTTTCGTGAGCCCCGGGGTGCCAGGGCTCGTGTGATCCATGGTGCCCTCTCAGCTGATTATCAGCCAACCCCTTGCGCTGAGGCCCTCAGGTATGCAAAGAGGCCCGCCTCCCCACAGGGAGACGGGCCTCGGTGAAGCGATTCGCGTCAGTTGCTGCCGCGGATGATCGCGATCATGCGCAGGATCTCGACGTAGAGCCAGACGACCGTGACCATGATGCCGAAGGCGCCGAGCCAGCCGTACTTGCGAGGAGCGCCGTTGCGCACGCCCTGCTGGATCTGGTCGAAGTCGAGCACCAGCGAGTACGCGGCCATGATGACGACCAGGACGCCGATGATCAGGCCGAGCGGGATGCCCATGATCTCCGCGCTGTACAGACCGAAGGCCTGGCCCTGGGGCAGGACGCCGGTCCACATCAGGACGAGGTTGAGGAGCGAGAAGACGAGGTAGCCGACCATCGCGATCATGAAGATCTTGGTCGCCTTCTTCGACGCGCGGATCTTGCCGCTCGCGAAGAGCGCCAGGGTCACACCGACGACCGAGACGGTGGCGAGCGTCGCCTGGATGACGATGCCGGGCCAGATCGCCTCGAAGAACGCCGAGATGCCACCGACGAACAGACCCTCGAACGCGGCGTACGCGAAGATCAGCGCCGGGCGGACCTTCTTGCGCGAGGTGAACGTGATCACCATGGCGAGGACGAAGCCACCGAGCGCGCCGATGATCCACGGCATCATCGAGACGCCCTGATACGGGTTGCGCTCCAGGCCGCCGAGCGTCCATACCCAGCCGACGGCTGCGGTGACGAGCAGGATGGCGAAGAGTCCGGCGGTCTTCCAGACGGTGTCCTCGACGGACATGCGGTCGGTCTCGATAGCGCCGGCGGGCGGGGCTGCGTACATGCCCTCCAGCTGCGCGTTCGCAGCGGCATCCATCGTGCCGTGCTGGAACGACGCGGCCTGCGCACCCTGAGCGCCCTGCGGGGCACCCGGGTAGGTCGCGACGTTTCGCGGGTCCTGCTGCTGGAACGCCGGGTTGTTGAAGGCGAAGTTGCTCATGGTGGGCCTTACTCCAAAGTGGTTGTAGGTCGCTTTCCTCCACGATACCGGGAATACAGGGTCATCAGGGTGTCCTACGCTGAGAGCGTGCCCAGGAAATCGCCTCTCGTGATCGGGCATCGCGGTGCGCCCGGCTACCGTCCGGAACACAGTCGTTCGTCTTACGAACTCGCCCTCGCGATGGGCGTCGATGCGGTCGAGCCCGACGTCGTCGCCACGAAGGACGGCGTGCTCATCGTGCGGCACGAGAACGAGATCTCCGGGACCACCGACGTGGCGGAGCATCCGGAGTTCGCCGACCGCAAGACGACCAAGCGCGTCGACGGTCAGGCTCTCACAGGCTGGTTCACCGAGGACTTCACGTGGGACGAGCTGTCGACGTTGCGCAGCCGTGAACGGCTGCCCGAAGTACGGCTGTCGAGTGCGACCTTCAACGGCTCACAGGCCATCCTGCGGCTCACCGACGTGCTCGACATCGTACGAGCGGGCTCCGACGAGCACGGGCGCGAGATCGGCGTCGTGCTCGAGGTCAAGCACGCCACCTACTTCGCGAGCATCGGGCTCGACCTCGCCCCGCTGATCGAGCGCGATCTACGCGCCTCCGGGTGGGCGGACGGCGGGCTTCCGCTGATCATCGAGTGCTTCGAGTCGACCATCCTCGGCGAACTCCAGGTGCGGGGCATCACCGCCTCCTACATCTATCTGATCGAGGCCTCCGGGCGTCCCTACGACCTTTCGGTCGCGCAGGGCACACATGCCATGACCTACAGGGCCACGGTCACCCCGCAGGGCCTCGACGGGCTGGTGGGGCGGGTCGACGGCATCAGCGTGAACAAGCGGATGCTGCTGACGCCGGGCAACTCGATCGTCGCCGACGCGCATGCCCGGGGACTCACGGTCTTCACGTGGACGTGCCGACCCGAGAACGCGTTCCTCTCGGCGGAGTTCCGCGGCGCGGGGGGCAAGAGCGCCTTCGGCGACTACGAGGCGGAGTGGGGCGTGATCGCCCGCACGGGCGTCGACGGGGTGTTCGTCGACCACCCCGATCTCGGAGTGGGCTTCTTCCGCAGCTGACGGTCGGGTAGGCGGTGGCGCCTCAGAGGGTGCGATCGAACGCGCCTCGACGCGACACGATCTCCTTACCGAGGGGCATCAGCGAGACGGGCACCATCTTGAAGTCGGCGATGCCCATCGGGATGCCGATGATCGTGACGCAGAGGAGAAGACCCGAGACGATGTGGCCGATGGCCAGCCACCAGCCGGCGAGGATCACCCAGAGCACGTTGCCGAGGAACGAGCCGACCCCGGAGGTCGGCTTGCTGACGATCTCACGCCCGAACGGCCAGATCGCGTAGCGAGCGATGCGGAAGGAGGCGATGGCCCAGGGGATCGTCACGATCGGGATGCACAGCAGGATGCCCGCCAGCACGTAGCCGAGGAAGAGACCGAGGCCGGCGAAGATCAGCCAGATGATGTTGAGGATCGTGCGCACCGGCTGATTCTCGCATCGGCGGCTGGGTGTCCGCCGGGTCCGCGCTGCTCCCGCGCGCACCTCGCCCGCCGGGCGGACGCGTCTCGGGTCGATGGCGAACCGCCACCGGTCGTTCACCATCCGTGCACCTGCGGGCCGTCGGGCGGCCATGCGGCATCGCTGATGTGGACTGATACCCGTCTGATCCCCCAGGAGCCCCATGTCCCGCCTGCAATCCGCGGCTGCGGTCACGACGGTCTGCGCGCTCAGCGCAGCCGCTCTGCTCGCCGCGCCCCTCGCCGCCACCGGAGCCGAACTCGGCATCCGCATCAACGAAGTCGAATCCAGCGGGGGTGTTCCCGGAGACTGGATCGAGTTCGTCAACACCTCCGACGCCGTCATCGATCTGAGCGGCTTCGTCGTCAGGGACAACGGCGACGACGAGTCGTATGCGTTCCCCGCAGGATCGCTCGTCGAACCCGGCGCCCATCTCGTGCTCGATGAGGCGGGCACCGGCGCCGACGGCTTCACCTTCGGTCTCGGAAAGGACGACCAGGTTCGTCTGTTCGACCAGAGCGGGACGCTCGTCGACGAGACCTCCTGGACCGCTCACGCCGCGGTGACCTGGGGTGCTCGCGAGGTCGCAGGCGCCGTCGAGTGGGCGGAGACCGGCGAGTCCACGAAGGGTGCGGCCAACGTGTTCGCCCCGGACGCCCCTGTCGGCGGCTCGATCGTCATCAACGAGGTCGATTCGCAACCAGCGGACTGGGTCGAGTTCTACAACTCCGGAGACGCCGCACTCGACATCTCGGGTTACGAGATCCGCGACAACTCAGACGATCACCGCTGGCAGTTCCTGCCAGGGACGCAGATCGCCGCGGGCGGATTCCTCGTGGTCGACGAGGGGACGATCGGCCTGGTCGACGGCGCCGAGACCGCGTTCCGCGATCCGATCGGGATCGGCAGCGCCGATCGCATCCGGTTGTTCGACGCGGGTGGCGCGCAGATCGACGACACGCTTCCGTGGGAGGGCCACGCCGCGATCGACGGCGACTCCGCAGCGGCGACTCTCGCACGATGCCCCGACGGTGAGGGCGCTTTCGTGCTGGCCCACCCGACCATGGGCGGCGCGAACTCGTGCGTGATGCCCGATGTGGTCATCAACGAGATCGAGTCCGATGGCGACTCGACAGACTGGGTCGAGGTCGTGAACGCCGGCGGCACGGCGGTCGACCTCTCCGGCTGGACGGTCATGGACGGCGATCCGGTCGGCCATGCAGCTGAGACGACTCCGCTGCCTGCGGGAACCGTCCTCGAACCGGGTGCGTACTTCGTCTTCGATCAGCCGACGGACTTCGTCTTCGGCCTCGGCAACGGCGACACGGTGACGGTGCGCGACGCGAACCTCACCGTCGTCGATGAGCATGTCTACGACGCCCACGCGGCGGGCGTCCTCGCCCGTTGTGCAGACGGGACGGGGGACTTCGTCGACATCGCGGTCTCGACCAAGGGGCAGCCCAACGCGTGCGGCAACGCCGTGCGCATCAACGAGGTCGAGTCCGACGGCGGCTCGCCGGGCGACTGGGTCGAGCTCGTCAACCCGACGGCATCCGACCTCGATGTCTCCGGCATCGTCGTGAAGGACGATGACGACAATCACTCCTACGCGATCCCGGCCGGCACGACGATCGGTGGGGGCGGATACCTCGTCGTCGAGGGCGCCGACCTCGGTTTCGGTCTGGGCGACGGCGACACCGTGCGTCTGTTCGACGGCGGTCTTCTCGTCGATTCGACCACCTGGGGTGCAGGGCATGCCGCGACCACCTGGGGTCGCTGCCCCGACGTGACCGGAGCCTTCGCCGTCACCGCGGAGGGCACGAAGGGCGATGCCAACACCTGTGCAGGAGAGATCGCGGTCTCTCCCTGGCCCGGGTCTGCCGAGGTCCGGGTGCTCGACACCGCGCCGACCTTCCTCGAGGACAGCTCGGGGCTCGACGTGCAGGAGGCCGCCGACGGAGCGTTCCTCTGGGCCGTCGACAACGGCGACGGACGCATCTGGAAGCTCGAGGCCCACGCCGACGGCTCCTTCTCGCAGATCCCCGGCTGGGAATCAGGCAAGCGCGTGCGGTTCCAGAAGGATGCCTCGGACCCTGGTGCCGCAGGCCCCGACACCGAGGGCATCACCGTCGACGGCGACGGGGCGGTCTACGTCGCCTCGGAGCGAGACAACAGCGCAAAGGGTGTGAACCAGAACATCCTTCTCAAGGTCGATCCCGAGGCCTCCGCCGGTGATCTCGTCGCCGAGCAGGAGTGGGATCTGACCGCGCTGCTGCCGGACGTGGGAGCGAACCTCGGCATGGAGGCGGTGCAGTGGGTGCCCGACAGCGCACTCGAGGGCGCGCTCTTCGACATCAACAGCGGCGCGGCGTACGACCCGGCCGACTATGCCGGTCACGGTGGCGGTCTCTTCTTCGTGGCGGTCGAGGACAACGGTCACGTGTACGCGTTCGCGCTCGGGGCCGACGGTCAGGCGACTCTGGTCTCGGAGATCGCACCGGGTCTCGCCGGGGTCATGGCACTCGACTACGACAGCGTCCTCGGTGTGCTGTGGGCGGTCTGCGATGACGGCTGCCAGGGGCAGTCCGCGCAGATCACCCTGAACGGCACGGCTCAGCCGGGGCTCGCGCACTTCGCCCGCCCCGCCGGAATGCCGGACATCAACAACGAGGGATTCGCGACGGCTCCGGCCTCGCTGTCTGTCGACGGTGAGCGTGCGGTCTGGTGGTTCGCTGACGGCTTCGCATCGGAGGCGCTGCGCGTCGGCACCCTCCCCGGCGTTATCGGAGAGAACCCGGGTGAGAACCCGGGTGAGGTCCCGGGTGAGAACCCCGGTGCGAACCCAGGCGAGAACTCCGGTGCGAACCCGGGCGACGGGAACGACGTCACCGATCCGAACGGGCTCGCCTCGACCGGTTCCGAGGTTCCCGTCGCGATGATCGCCCTGGCGCTGGTGCTCGTCATCGCCGGCGCTCTGGTCGCCCGCCGACGTCGTCACTCGGCCTGATACGACGCATCGACACGAAGACGGGCTGGTGCACGATGACTCGTGCACCAGCCCGTCTTCTCTTGCGGGGTCGTCGAACGCGGTCGGCGCTTCACCGTCCCTGCGGACTCGCCATCCCGTCGGCAGTGTCGGTGGCGCGGCCTAGACTCGTAGAGCCATGACCGAAGCCCCCCTCATCGTCCCCGGATCCGTCGGCCCCCGCTCCACCGGAGCGCCGGGACAGGACGACCTCCTCGCCGGCCTCAACCCGCAGCAGCTCGAGGCGGTGACCTATCGCGGCCCCGCGCTGCTGATCGTCGCCGGCGCCGGTTCGGGCAAGACGAGCGTGCTCACCCGCCGCATCGCCTCGCTGCTGAGGGCGCGAGAGGCGTGGCCCAGTCGGATCCTCGCGATCACCTTCACCAACAAGGCGGCCGGTGAGATGCGCGAGCGCGTCGAGGCGATAGTCGGCGAGGCCGCTCGGGGCATGTGGATCTCGACCTTCCACTCCGCCTGCGTGCGCATCCTTCGCCGCGAGGCCCAGCAGTTCGGGTTCACCAAGTCGTTCACGATCTACGACTCGGGTGACTCGCGCGCGCTGATCAAGCGGCTGGTCAAGCAGCACGAGGCCGACGCCTACGGGCTCACCCCTGGTGCCGTGCAGTCGCGCATCTCGAAGCTCAAGAACGAGCTCTCGGATGCCGACGCCTACGCGCGCCAGGCGAACATGAGCGACCCGGCCGAGCGGATCTTCGTCGAGCTGTTCGCCGACTACCAGCGTCAGCTGCAGAAGGCGAACGCGTTCGACTTCGACGACCTGATCGGGCAGACGGTGCACCTGTTCCGCGCGTTCCCGCAGGTCGCCGACACCTACCGCCGTCGTTTCCGCCATGTCCTCGTCGACGAGTATCAGGACACGAACCACGCCCAGTACGCGCTCATCCACGAACTCACGCGACCGGTAAGCGGCGAGAGCCCAGATCCGTATGCCTCGAACGGCATGATGATCTTCGAGCCGGAGACCACTCCCGAGCTCGCGGGCGCTTCGCTCACCGTGGTGGGTGACTCCGACCAGTCCATCTACGCCTTCCGCGGGGCCGACATCCGCAACATCAGCGAGTTCGAGCGCGACTTCCCCGGAGCGCGCGTCGTGCTGCTCGAACAGAACTACCGGTCGACCCAGAACATCCTCTCCGCGGCGAACGCGGTGATCGGCAACAACTTCGACCGCAAAGACAAGAAGCTCTGGAGCGACAAGGGCGACGGCGACATGATCGTCGGCTTCACCGGGTACTCCCAGCACGACGAGGCGCAGTTCGTGGCGGACGAGGTCGAGGCGCTGCACCGTGCCGGGATGCCGTACTCCGAGATGGCGGTCTTCTATCGCACGAACTCGCAGTCCCGTGCTCTGGAAGAGATCTTCATCCGCTCGGCCGTGCCCTACAAGATCATGGGCGGCACGAAGTTCTACGAGCGTGCCGAGATCAAAGACGCCCTCGCCTATCTGGTCGCCGTCGCGAACCCGGCCGACGAGATGGCGGTGCGACGCATCCTCAACAAGCCCCGCCGCGGGATCGGCGATGTCACCGAGACGGCGATCGCCCGCTTCGCCGAAGAGCATGACATCACGTTCCGCCAGGCGCTCTCTGTGCCGGATCAGTTGGGCTTCGGCCCGAAGATCCAGGCCGGCATCGCCCAGCTCGATGCCGTGCTGGCCGAAGCGACCGAGATCATGCTCCCCGCCTCCGGCGAGGTCCCCGCCCCCACCACCGTCGCCGACGGTCTCAGCGTGCTGCTGTCGAAGAGCGGCTACCTCGACGCGCTGCGTGCGAGCCGCGACCCTCAGGACGAGGCGCGCGTCGAGAACCTCGACGAGTTCGTCGCCGTCGCACGAGACTTCGCACGCAACAATCCCGACGGGACGATCGTCGACTTCCTCACGGAGGTCGCCCTCGTCTCCGATGCCGACGACCTCGACGACGAGTCGGGTTCGGTGTCGCTGATGACGATGCACACCGCGAAAGGCCTCGAGTACGACGCGGTGTTCGTGACCGGCGTCGAAGAGGATCTCATCCCGCACCGCATCTCGGCCGGAGAGCCGGGCGGCCCGCAGGAGGAACGTCGGCTCTTCTACGTCGGCATCACCCGCGCACGCAAGCGTCTGCACCTGTCGCTGGCGATGACGAGAGCCCAGTTCGGAGAAGTCTCGGTAGCGATGCCCAGCCGTTTCCTGCAGGAGATCCCCGCCGGGCTCATCGACTGGCGCCAGTCGCCAGGCGACGTCAACTCCCGAGGCGGCATGCAGTCCCGCGCGCTCAATGCACGCAGGGGCGGCGGGTTCGGCGGCTCCGGTTCGAGCGACCGGTTCGGCGTGAAGCAACTGCCAGGACGCGACTCGCTCAAGCCTCTGTCGACAGCGATGGACAAGTTCCCCAACCGGGTGACGGCGAAGATGCGCGACAACGGCGACCTCGAGCTCGCCGCCGGCGATCGTATCCGTCACTCCGACTTCGGTGAGGGACGAGTCGACGCGGTGACGGGCGAGGGGGCCAAGCGCATCGCGCACGTGCGCTTCGATTCCGCCGGCCAGAAGAAGCTGTTGATCAAGGTCGCGCCGATCGAGAAGATCTAGCCCGTCGGCGGGTTAGGCTGGCTGATATGGCCCTGTTCTCCCGCCGCAAGAAGTCCGCTGACGACGCCGTCGCCGACCAGACCGAGACCGAGACCGTGGAATCCGCCGTCGACGCCCCGGACGTCGCTGAGCCATCCCCCGAGGCCACCGAAGTCACACCCACGATCGGGATCTCCGTGCAGGCATTCCGCGGCGTGGGCGCGCAGGCCGGACCCGAGGTGGAGTTGCCCGACCCGGACGCGGCTCCCGCCGCATCCGCGCCGGCCGCCGCCCCTGCATCCGCAGCCCCCGCACCTGCTCCCGTGGCCGAGCCCGAACGCAAGCTGCCGCTGGCGCCTGCGCTGCCGCCCGAGCAGACCGAGACCGTCGCGGGCATGAAGGACAACGTCCTGCTGCGCGAATCACTCAAAGAGGTCGAGCAGGGCGCGACCAACGAGCAGCTTCTCGGAGTTCTCCGTCAGGCGCTGCAGGGCCACATCTACATCCGTGTGAACGGCGATGCTCGTGCGCAGATCAGCGAAGGCAAGCCCCTCGCGGTCGCGGTGGTGCGCGATGGCGAGCGGCAGTTCATGCTGGCGTTCAGCTCAGCCGCCGCGGTGCGGGACTCCGTGCAGCTCGAGAAGGACCCGACCGCGACCTCGGCCGTCGCCCAACCCGTCACCTCGGTTCTGCAGCAGGTGGTCTCGGGTGATTTCGCCGGCCTCATCGTCGACAACGCCTCCGCCCCGCACCGCGTGGTGTTCCCGACCGAGCTGTTGCAGAAGACCCTCGAGCAGGCGGATGTCGACATGACCGTCAAGTCGCTGATCGCCGCCCCGCGGGAGCAGGACACCGCCTCGAAGGTCGGTGAGGCGCTCGCGACGAAGCGCATGTGGGTCGCCGTCAATGAGGGCAACCCCGGGGGACAGGTCGGCATCGCCGAGGCGCAGACTCCTGACGGCAAGCGATTCCTCCAGCTGTTCTCGCACCCGCTCGAGGTGCTCGCGCTCGGACGAGGCGATCGGCCGCTGCCCTTCGAGCCGCTGCAGCTGGCGAAGATCCTGTCCAGCCACATCGACATGGCCGGCGTCATCATCGACCCGGCCGGGCCCAGCGTCGTGGTCGAGCGCGACGCGCTCACGTCCGTGCTGATCCTGGCGGTCGACATCGACGACTGACGGGCTTCCGCGCGTCGCATACGCCCCCTAGGGTCGGAACATGGCCTCAGAACGCGTGCCCCTGACCGTCATCGATCCTGATGGGGAGCGAGAGGTCGTGCTGTCCAGCCCGAACAGGGTGGTGTGGCCGAAGGACGGCATCACGAAGGCCGAGCTCGCGGAGTACTTCCAGCTCGTCAGCGCCCCGTTCCTCGAGGCGAACGGCAACCGTCCCGTCTCGCTCGAGCGCTTCCGCGACGGGCTCGGCAGCGACGGCTTCTTCTCGAAGAACCCGCCCAAGGGCACGCCCGATTATGTGGACGCCGTCACGGTGACTTACAACAGCGGGCGTCGGCATCCGCAGATCGTGCTCAACCGACCCAGCGCGATCGTCTGGGCGGCGCAGATGAACACGATCGTGTTCCACCCGTGGGCGTCGCTCGCCTCCGACCCCGACAACCCGGTCGAGCTGCGGATCGATCTCGACCCGCAGCCGGGGACGGGGTTCGCCGATGCCGTCCTCGCCGCACACGCGCTGCGGGAGGTGCTCGACGAGGTCGGTCTCGACGCGTTCGTCAAGACCAGTGGCAATCGCGGGCTGCACGTGTTCGCCCCGATCGAGCCGACGCACGAGTTCCTCGACGTGCGGCACGCCGTGATCGCGGCCGGCCGAGAGCTGGAGCGACGGATGCCCGAGCAGGTCACGATGAGCTGGTGGAAGGAAGAACGAGGGGAGCGGGTCTTCATCGACTTCAACCAGGCCAACCGGGATCGCACGATGGCCGGCGCCTACAGTCCTCGGGCTCTCGCCGGAGCCACTGTCTCGACGCCGGTGCACTGGGACGAACTCGACGGCCTCGACCCCGCGGAGTTCACCGTGCGCAGCATTCCGAGACGACTCGATGAGGTCGGCGACCCCTGGGCGGGTAAGCAAGACGACCCGGGTCGCATCGACACGCTGTTGGAGTGGTGGGAGCGTGACCTCGAGGCGGGCCTGGGTGAGCTGTCGTTCCCACCCGAGTTCCCGAAGATGCCGGGGGAGCCACCACGTGTGCAGCCCAGCAAGAAGGTCGAAGGCAACTGGGACGCGAACGGCGATCCGATCGACGGGTGAGACTCAGCCTATGACCGCGGCCAGGTCGTATCCGGCGACGGTCTCGAGCTGGTCGTAGGTGCACGAACGGGGATCCCGGTCGGGCCGCCAACGCTCGAACTGCACGGTGTGACGGAACCGCGAACCCTCGAGCTGGTCGTAGCGCACCTCGAGCACGAGCTCGGGCCGCAGCCGAACGAAAGACACATCCTTCGAACCGCTGAAGCGTGATCGCTCGCCCTCTCCGGTGACGGCATCGCCTGTATCGTCGCGCTCCACCAGCGGGTCGAGCTCCTCGACGAGTTCTCTCCGGCGCACATCGCTCCACGCTGCCACGCCGCCGACCTGCCGGAGCGTGCCGTCGGAATCGTAGAGGCCGACGAGCAGCGACCCGACCCCCGCTCCCGATCTGTGCACGCGGTATCCGAGCGCGACCACGTCGGCCGTGCGGGCGTGCTTGATCTTGACGAGGGTGCGCTTGCCGGGCGCGTACGGCTGATCGAGGGGCTTGGCCACCACTCCGTCGAGGCCTGCCCCCTCGAACTCGGCGAGCCAGCGCACAGCGGCGTCTCGATCGCGGGTGGTACGCGTGATGTGCAGCGGATGCTCGACCGAGGCCATCAGCGTCTCCAGACGCTCGCGCCGCTCGGCGAACGGAGCGCTCGACAGGTCTTCGTCGTCGACTGCCAGCAGGTCGAACGCGATGAACATCGCCGGTGTCTCGGCTGCCAGCCTGGCGACTCGCGAGGCCGCGGGATGGATGCGCTGGCTCAGCGCCTCCCAGTCGAGCCGCTGCGCGCCCGCCGGGCCTGTGGCGACGACGATCTCGCCGTCGAGCAGGCACGGGCCAGGCAGCAGCCGGGGGATGGCTTCGACGAGCTCGGGAAAGTACCTGGTCAGCGGCTTCGCCCCGCGAGAGCCGATCTCGACGCTGTCGCCGTCCCAGGCGATCAGTCCACGGAATCCGTCCCATTTGGGCTCGAACAGCAGTCCGCCGGCGGCCTTCGCAGGGTCCGGGACGGATGCTGCCGCCTTCGCCAGCATCGGTGAGGGGATCTCGTAGCGCATGGATCCATCCTGGCGTCGGCGGCGCCGCGGCAGAAGGGCGACTTCGGGGCGTCAGCCGAACAGGTCGCCGAGCGACACGCGGGTGCCCGCATCCTTCAGCGCCGTTCGGGCGGCGTGCCACCCGGCCATGCCGTTGACACCCGGGCCCGGCGGGGTCGACGCCGAAGCGAGATACACGCCGTGCATCGGTGTGCGCCAGGGCGCGGTGCCGAGCACGGGTCTGCGCAGCGCCTGTGGGATGGTGAAGGCACCGCCCAGGATGTCGCCGCCGATCTCCGACGGATTCACCGCCTCGCGCGACGACGCGGGCACGGAGTGGTGGGCGAGGATGAGATCGCGGAACCCCGGTGCGAACCGTTCGACCTGACGGGTGATGAGCTCGGTGGCGTCGAGGTCGGAGTCCTGCGGCACGTGGATGTATGCCCACAGCACCGCCTTGCCCTCGGGCGCCCGACTGGGATCGAAGACCGACGGCTGCACCGACAGCACATAGGGGTGATCGCTGATCCGACCGCGGGCCACGGCGTTCTCGCTCTCCCAGATCTCCGCCGCTGATCCACCGATGTGCACGGTGGGCGACTGCCCGACCTCGGCGTTGGTCCAGGGGATGGGTCCGTCGAGAGCGAAGTCGACCTTCGCGGCAGCCGGGCCGTAGCGGTAGCTGCGGATCGCCCGCGCGTACGACGCGGGGATGTCGGGATGGGTGAGGGTGAGCCGGGGCGACGTGTTCAGCATCAGCAGATCGCCGCGGGCGGGGTCGCCCCAGTCGAGCGCCGCCAGGTCGGTGATGTGCGTGCCTGCCTCGACGGATCCGCCATTGTCCTCGATGTCGGCGACCATGCTGTCGGCGATGTTCTGCGCGCCGCCTCGGGGGTACATCCATCCGCCCGCGTGCGCCTGCGCGGCCAGCAGCAGTCCGGCGGCGGCACCGGCGAGGGAGGGGAGGGGGGTGTTCGCGTGCGCCAGGACGCCCGACATCAGACCGGCGGCCTCCTCGGTGCGGAAGGTGCGTCGGGCCAGGGCCGTGCCCTGATCGAGCATCCGCAGTGCGAATCGGAGAGCCGTGATCGGCTCGCGGGGAACCCGGATCATCTGATTGCCGGTGAAGTCGACGACACCCTCGACATGCGTGCTGAGCGGGCGCAGAAGCGACAGCCAGGCGCGCTCGTCGGCACCGAGCGCCGCGGCGGTGCGCTCTATGTCGCGCCAGGCGATGCCGGCTCTGCCGCCGTCGAGCGGGTGCGCGTAAGAGATGTCGGGGTGGATCCAGTCGACCCGCTCGGCAAGGCCGAACGCCTGGAAGAACGACGACGACAGCGCAGCCGGATGAACCGCGGCGCAGACGTCATGGCGGAAGCCGGAGAGCGTCGACTCGGCGGTGCGGACGCCGCCGCCGATGGTGTCCGCCGCCTCGAGGACGCGCACCTCGTAGCCTGCACGGGCGAGGGTCACGGCCGCCGCCAGGCCGTTCGGTCCGGAGCCGATGATCGTCGCGCGTGCCATTCGGCCAGTCTTCCATGCCCGGGCGTGAGATCCTTGAGGAAATGAATGAAGTTCAGGGCCCGACCCCCACAGGCAACTCCCGTCCGTATCGAACCCTCGCGGAGGCGCTCCGAGCGCACCGCATCGCCGAAGAGAACCATGAGTTCATCGCGGCGATCACGGATGCCGTCGGCATCTCGTCCTACATCGACCGAGGCCGGTACATCGAGGCGATCCGCCGCGGCGATGGCGCCTCGCTGCACATCGGCAAGACCTACACCAACGGCTTCACCGAAGACGAGGTCGTCGTCGTCGGTTCGACGCCCCTGCGTCTGCGGCCGAGCGAAGGCCGTGCTCCGTACTTCTTCGTGACGCACCCGAGCGAGTTCCGACCGATCGCTCCGGTCAAGGCGAAGCGCACCGCGACGCCTCGAGCCGCGGCGGCCCCGAGGGCCGAGCGTGCGACCAAGACGAGCGAGCGCGACTACGGCGTGTGCGACGTCTGCTTCATGGTGAAGACGCCGGCCGGCGGTTGCGGCTGCGACTGACGCCCGCGGTCACCGCGCCTCGAAGCGCACCCCGGTGAGCGTCTCGGACACGTCCCAGATCCTCCGTGCCGACGTCGCGTCTCGCAGCCGCGAGTAGAGCCTCTGGGGCGCGGGCGGGCCGCCGAGGTGGCCGACCCCCGAGGGCCCGTAGAATCCTCCGCCGACGGCATCCGCTGAGGTCGCCGCGTAGAGCGCAGGAAGTCCTGCGGACTCGGCGGTGCCGACGATCACGCCCCGGCGTGAGAGCGCGTCGATCACGCGGCGTGCCGCCGTCTGCGTCGCGCGGCCGAGCTCCGGCTGCGCGGCCAGCAGGTTCGTCGGTGCGACCCCGGGATGCGAGAGCAGGCTGGTGATGCCCCATCCCTCGGCCTCGCCGCGTCGCTGAAGCTCGAGCGCGAACATTCCGAACGCGATCTTGGACTGGCTGTAGGCGCGCATCCCGTTGTACGAGCGCTCCCACTGAAGGTCGCCCCAGTTGATGCCGCCGCTGTCGGCCGCGATGCTGATCTGCGAGACGACCCTGGCCTCGCCGGCCACGAGCAGGGGGAGCAGCCGTCCGACGAGTGCGAAGTGCCCCAGATGGTTGGCGCCGAACTGCAGCTCGAAGTCCTCCGCCGTGGTTCTGCGGTCCGGCGGCGTCATCACTCCGGCGTTGTTGATGAGCATGCCGATCGGCACTCCCTCGTCTCGCAGAGTCGAGGCGAGTGCGGCGATCGAGTCGCGTGACGAGAGATCGAGATCCCGCAGCGAGATGCGTGCGTGCGGAGCCGTCTCACGGATGCGAGTGATCGCCGCCTCGCCCTTTCTTCGATTACGGACGGGCATCACGACCTCCGCGCCCGCGGCGGCGAGACGGGTGGTGATCCCCATGCCTATTCCGTCGCTTGCTCCGGTGATCACTGCGCGCGCACCGTGCAACGGCGGGATGGTCTGTTCTGCGTTCTTGCGCGGCATGTTCTCTCCTCTTCCTCGTCGGCTCCGATGCTCTCCCGTGTGCGCCGGGCGAACCAGGGATCGTCGATCCGTGGATCGCGCGGGAGTCGGCTGGTAGAACAGAGACGACGGCGGGAGAAGCGCATGGCGGTGGACCGACGGGGGCTCGCGGAGTTCCTGAGGACGAGGCGCGAGGCGCTGCAACGCGAGGATGTCGGGCTCGCCCGCGGAGAGCGGCGACGCACCGACGGCCTGCGACGGGAGGAAGCGGCTTCGCTGTGCCACATGTCGACCGACTACTACGCGCGGCTCGAACAGGAACGCGGACCCCAGCCCTCCGATCAGATGGTGGCGGCGATCGCCCAGGGACTGCACCTCTCACTGGCAGAGCGAGACCATCTCTTCGCCCTCGCCGGTCACACGCCGCCGGCGCGAGGCGCCGAGAGCGACCATGTGAGCCCGGGGATGCTGCGGATCTTCGATCGACTGCACGACACTCCCGCCGAGGTGGTCACCGAACTCGGTGAGACTCTGCGTCAGAGCCCGTTGGGCAGTGCCCTGGTGGGAGATCTCGTCGGACTCCGCGGACCTTCGCGCAGCATCGGGTATCGATGGTTCACCGACCCCTCCGCCCGGCTGATCTACGACCCGGAGGACCATCCGTTCCTCTCCCGGCTGTGGGTGTCGGGGCTGCGCGAGATCGCCGCTCGTCGGGGCCCAGGATCTCGAGCGGCGCGTTATGTGGAGCTTCTGACCGACCGGAGCGAGGAGTTCCGACGCATCTGGAAGACGCACGAGGTGGGTCTTCGCCCCGGCGCCACCAAGCGCTTCATGCACCCCGAGCTCGGGAGGCTCGAGCTCGCGTGCCAGACGCTCGTCGATCCGGAGCAGTCGCACTCCCTGCTCGTCTACACTGCGGCGCCTGGCAGCGAGAGCCAGGAGAAGCTACGGCTTCTCTCGGTGATCGGTCATCAGAGATTCGCCGGCGATCCCGCACCGTCCGCCTCGGGCGGGAAGTCCGACGGCTGATCCGTCACAGGCGCCCGCCGCGCAGGATCAGACGAAGGCGCTCATCCCGGTGATGTCGCGCCCGAGAAGCAGCGCCTGCACGCTCTCGGTGCCCTCGTAGGTGTGGATCGCCTCGATGTCGGCCATGTGCTGCATCACGCCGTTCTCGAGCAGGATCCCGTTGCCGCCGAGCAGATCGCGGGCGACGGCTGCCACGCGCCGTGCGGCGCGCGTGTTGTGGAACTTCGCCAATGACGCCTGGGTGGGGCGCAGCGCGCCGGCGGTCTCGAGGTCTGCGAGGCGACGGCAGTAGAGCTGCATCGCGGTGAGGTCCTCGAGCATGTGGGTGAGGCGCTCCTGCACCATCTGGAACTTGGCCAGCGGCTTGCCGAACTGGATGCGCTGCGTCGAGTAGGCGAGTGCCGCCTCGTAGCACGCGGTCGCGTGGCCGAGAGCCGACCAGGCGACGCCGGAACGGGTCGCGTAGAGCACGATCGACGCGTCCTTGAAGCTCTTGGTCCCCGGCAGCACGGAGTCGAGCGGCACGCGCACGTCGTCGAGCTCGATGTGCGCCTGGTGGATGGCTCGGAGCGACGCCTTGCCCCGGATCGGCGTCCCGGTGTAGCCGGGGGTGTCCTGTTCGACGAGGAAGCACCGCACGGCGCCGTGCTCCGCGGCCGTCTCGTCATCGACGCGGGCCCACACGAACGTGATGCCGCCCGAGGCCCCGTTGCCGATCCACTTCTTCGCCCCGCGGATCACCCAGTCGTCGCCATCGCGGCGCGCGACTGTCTCGAGCGAGACGGAGTCGGATCCGTGGTCGGGTTCGGTGAGGGCGAACGAGCCGAAGACTGAGCCGTGGGCGAGCGCCGTCAGCCACTTCTCCTGTTGCTCGGCTGAACCGAAGAGGGCGAGAGTGCGCAGCGCGAGTCCGCCCTGCACGGCGAGCACGGTGCCGAGCGAGCCGTCACCGCGGGAGATCTCCATGTTCACGAGTCCGGCGGCGAGAGGGGAGAGGCGAGTGAGCGACGGATGATCGATGCCGTCGACCACCAGATCCATCTCGCCCATGCGGCGAGCGGCGTCGAGCGGGTACTCGGCACGGTCCCAGGCATCCGCCATCTGCGGTCCGACCTCGTCGATGTACGCCTTGGCGCGATCCCAGGCTGCGCGATCGTCCTCGGGGATGTCGGCGAAGACGGCGTAGTAGTCGCTGTCCTGTCGTCCGGTGATGTCGTACGACGACACGCGCTCGCCGGGCAGGGGGGAGGCTGTGGTGCTCATGGTGACTCCTTCGTGACACCAGGTATCGTACTCCTCGATACTCGGTTCCACGACTCCGTGAGGTCGGAGTCAGACGCGGTCAGTCGAGCTGGGTGCGCAGGCGCCGCGTGACCTCTGCGATCGGCATCGAGCGGGGGAACACGGCGACGACCACGTCGTCCGGCGCCTCTGTGGCAGTCTCCGAGGGCACGCCGTAGCGGCGGCGCACGTCGGCGAGGGCCGTCTGCAGCGTCGAGAGCGGCACCTTCTTCTTGCCGCGCAGCAGCTGTCGGAGCACATGGTTGTGCACCGCGGTGACGAGAGCCGAGAATCCGACGGCGTCCAGAGGATCGATGCCGGGAAGGGAGCTGCGCAGGTAGTCGTCGAACAGCCGCTCGTACCGGAACACCGTGATGATCTCGCGCTCACGGAGCACCGGCACCTGGCGCACGATCTGATAGCGCCGACGCGCGAGCTCGGGGTCGTGTGCGAAGTGGGCGAAGACCGACTCGGATGCAGCGCACACCGCCCCCCAAGGGTCGTCATGTCCCTCACCGAGGAACGTCCGCAGCTGCTCGAGCAGAACCTCATGATCTGCGAAGACGACATCCTCCTTACCGCCGAACTGGCGGAAGAACGTCGAACGCGAGACCCCTGCGGCCTTCGCGATCTGCTCGACGGAGGTCTGGTCGAAGCCCTGCGATGCGAAGAGCTCGAGTGCAGCGGCCACGACGCCGGTGCGCAGTTCTGCGGATTCGTGCATGGGACGAGCCTAGACCTCGGCTGCGGTCGACATGGTTGTGGTCGTCATGGGGAGACAGGGCCCCGCTTGCGTCTGTCAGGCGTTCAGTTCGAGGTAGTAGGCTGGGCGACTGGTCGATGTCTCGACATCGAGAGAATTACCAGACAGCAGCCCAGTGAAGGAACCACAGTGGATCTGTACGAGTACCAGGCACGAGACGTTTTCGAGAAGTACGGAGTGCCGGTTCTCGCCGGCATCGTCGCCGACACCCCCGAGGAGGTGAAGGCAGCCGCTGAGAAGATCGGCGGAGTCGTCGTCGTCAAGGCCCAGGTCAAGACCGGTGGTCGCGGCAAGGCCGGCGGCGTCAAGGTCGCGAAGACCCCCGAAGAGGCGTACGAGGCCGCCAAGGCCATCCTCGGACTCGACATCAAGGGCCACGTCGTCAAGCGAGTCATGGTCGCGCAGGGTGCGCGCATCGCCGAGGAGTTCTACTTCTCCGTGCTGCTCGACCGCGCCAACCGCTCCTACCTGAGCCTCTGCTCGGTCGAGGGCGGCATGGAGATCGAGGAGCTCGCGGTCGAGCGCCCCGAGGCGCTCGCACGCGTCGAGGTCAACCCGCTGACCGGCATTGACAAGGCGAAGGCCGTCGAGATCGCCCGCGCGGCCAACTTCCCCGAAGACCTCGTCGAGAAGGTGTCCGACGTCTTCGTCAAGCTCTTCGACGTCTACAAGGGCGAGGACGCGACTCTCGTCGAGGTCAACCCGCTCGTCCGCACCGAAGAGGGCGACATCATCGCCCTCGACGGCAAGGTCACGCTCGACGACAACGCCTCCGAGATCCGTCACCCCGAGCACGAAGCGCTCGAGGACAAGGACGCTGCCGACCCGCTCGAGGCCAAGGCCAAGAAGAGCGGTCTGAACTACGTGAAGCTCGACGGCGAGGTCGGGATCATCGGCAACGGTGCAGGACTCGTCATGTCGACGCTCGACGTCGTCGCCTACGCCGGTGAGAACCACAACGGCGTCAAGCCCGCCAACTTCCTCGACATCGGCGGCGGCGCCTCGGCCGAGGTCATGGCCGCAGGACTCGACGTCATCCTCGGCGACCCGCAGGTCAAGAGCGTGTTCGTGAACGTCTTCGGTGGCATCACGGCGTGCGACGCCGTCGCCAACGGCATCAAGGGTGCTCTCGAGACCCTCGGAAGCGCAGCCTCCAAGCCGCTCGTCGTGCGCCTCGACGGCAACCGCGTCGACGAGGGTCGCGCGATCCTCGCCGAGTACGCACACCCGCTCGTCACGCTCGCCAGCACCATGGACGAGGGCGCCGACAAGGCCGCCGAACTCGCCAACGCCTGATCGCAGAGAGACACAAGGACTAAAGAAATGTCGATCTACCTCAACAAGGATTCCAAGGTCATCGTCCAGGGCATCACCGGCGGCGAGGGCACCAAGCACACGGCGCTCATGCTGAAGGCCGGCACCCAGGTCGTCGGTGGCGTGAACGCCCGCAAGGCCGGCACCACGGTCTCGCACACCGACAAGGACGGCAACGCCGTCGAGCTCCCCGTCTTCGCATCCGTGGCCGAGGCCATGAAGGAGACCGGCGCCGACGTGTCGATTGCCTTCGTGCCGGGTGCGTTCACGAAGGACGCGATGATCGAGGCCATCGACGCCGAGATCCCGCTGCTCGTCGTCATCACCGAGGGCGTCCCCGTCGGGGACTCGGCCGAGGCGTGGGCCTACGCGCAGAGCAAGGGCAACAAGACCCGCATCATCGGACCGAACTGCCCCGGCATCATCACCCCCGGTGAGGCGCTCGTCGGCATCACGCCCGCGAACATCACCGGCAAGGGCCCGATCGGTCTCGTGTCGAAGTCGGGCACCCTGACCTACCAGATGATGTTCGAGCTGCGCGACCTGGGCTTCTCGACCGCCATCGGCATCGGTGGCGACCCGGTCATCGGCACGACGCACATCGACGCGCTGGCCGCGTTCGAGGCCGACCCCGAGACCAAGGCGATCGTGATGATCGGCGAGATCGGCGGCGATGCGGAAGAGCGTGCGGCCGACTACATCAAGGCACACGTCACCAAGCCGGTCGTCGGCTACGTCGCGGGCTTCACGGCTCCCGAGGGCAAGACCATGGGCCACGCCGGCGCCATCGTCTCGGGCTCGGCAGGCACCGCTCAGGCGAAGAAGGAGGCCCTCGAGGCCGCCGGCGTCAAGGTCGGCAAGACGCCGTCCGAGACCGCCGCTCTCATGCGTGAGATCGTCGAGTCGCTCTAAGCGCTATAATCGAGGAGAAGGCCCTGGACTCCACTCCGGGGCCTTCTTTCATGCCCGGGCGAGATGCGCCCCGACACGAAGAGAGGGGCGGATGCAGCTCGCATCCGCCCCTCTCTCGTCTCGCGCCGCTCAGGCGACGCCGAAGAACGCCTCGATGGGGCCGCGCGCGAAGAACACCACGAAACCGGCGGCGACCACCCACAGCAGCGGGCTGATCTTCCTGGCTTTGCCGGAGAACGCCTGCACGAGCACCCAGCTGACGAAGCCGGCGCCGATTCCGTTGGCGATCGAGTAGGTCAGCGGCATCACGGTGACCGTCAGGAACACCGGCAGCAGCACGCTGAACTCGGTGAGGTCGATGTACTTGATCTGGGCCATCATCATGGCTCCGACGATCACCAGCGCCGCGGCGGCGATCTCGGTCGGCACGATCGACGTGAGCGGTGTGAGGAACATCGCGAGCAGGAACATGCCACCGGTGATCAGGTTCGCGAAGCCGGTGCGCGCACCCTCTCCGATACCCGCTCCGGACTCGATGAACACGGTGCTCGACGACGACGAGGTGCCACCACCGACGATCGCGCCGACACCTTCGACGACCAGCGCCGACTTGATGCGCGGGAAGTCGCCGTTCTCGTTCGCGAGACCGGCTTCCTTCGCGAGACCGGTCATGGTGCCCATGGCGTCGAAGAAGTTCGAGAAGACCAGCGTGAAGACGATCATCACGATCGCGACGAGGCTGACCTTGCTGAAGTCGAAGCTGAAGTCGACCGCGCCGACCAGGCTCAGGTCGGGCAGGCCGAACGGCGAGCCGGTGAGCGTGGGGACCGTCAGCCCCCAGCCTCCGGCGTTGCCGTCTGCTGCGGCACCGAGGTGCCAGATCGCCTCGACGATCACCGCGAGCACCGTGCCCGAGACGAGACCGATGAGCAGCCCGCCCTTGACCTTGCGGGCGACCAGGATGCCGGTGACGATGAGCGTGACGATGAAGAGAACGGTCGGGACGGTCGCCACGGAGCCGCCGACTCCCAGACCGACCGGCGGGGATGCGCTCCCGGTGGCGGTCACGAAGCCCGAGTTCACGAAGCCGATGAAGGCGATGAACAGGCCGATTCCGACAGTGATCGCGATCTTGAGCTGGAACGGGACGGCGTCGAAGATCATCTTCCGCAGGCCGGTGGCCGCGAGGAGCACGATCACGAGGCCGTTGATCATGACGAGCGCCATGGCCTCAGGCCAGGTGACCTGGCCGACGACCGAGAACGCGACGAAGGCGTTGATGCCGAGGCCCGCAGCGAAGCCGAAGGGCAGGCGGGTGATGAGACCGAACAGGATCGTCATCACACCGGCGGTCAGCGCGGTCGCGGCGCCGACGGCGCTGAAGTCGAGGGTGTCGCCTGCGACGTCGGTCGAGCCGGACAGGATGATCGGGTTGAGGATCACGATGTAGGCCATCGTGACGAAGGTCACCAGACCCCCTCGGATCTCGGTGCCGATCGTGGATCCGCGCTTGCTGATCTCGAAGAAGCGGTCCAGGGCGTTGGTGGGTTCGGCAGTAGAGCGGGTGGGGGACGGGGCAGTTGTCATCGGGAAACCTCCGCAGGAGACGATATCGTGTCGCGCGAGTCGCGCGCGCCCCCAGGCGACGACAGGGTTCTCGTCGTAGTCTCGATTCGATATGCAACGCCTCCTCGTCGCGCTCCTCGCCGCCTTCGACGCCGCTATCGCTGCGGCGGTCGGTCTCGTGGTTCTGCTGGCGCCGCTCACCCTGCTCTGGACGCTCTCGTTCGGAGTCACGGCCGACTGGGGAGCCCTCTGGCCGCTCACCGGGTCACTGTGGCAGTTCGGCCACGGGGTGCCGCTGAGCGTCGAACTCTCGACCGAGGTGCTTCGCACCACAGGCATCGCGCCTGACGCCGCCGCCTTCACCCTCTCGGTGACTCCGCTGGCGTTCCTCATCTTCACTCTGCTGTTCGCGGCTCGCTCCGGCGCCCGTGCAGCCCGTGCCGGCGCCTGGCTGCTCGGCACGCTCTCGGGGTCCCTCGCGTTCGCGGCCATAGCAACCGGGGTCGCGCTGACCTCGCACCTCGCCGCGTTCGAGACGTCCGTCGCGGAGGGCACTCTGCTGCCGACCGCCGTCTATCTCGCGGGTGCCGTGGGCGGGGCGGTCCGCGTCGCCTGGGAAGACGGTGACGGCGGCGTCCTCGACCGCATCCACGATGTCGTCGATTCGCGGGGCGATTGGGGGCCGGTGCCCAGCGCAGCGGTCCGCGGAGCAGCCTTCGCCGTGGTGGGGGTCACAGCCGTCTCGGCTGTCGCCGTCGCGGTGCTCGTCGCGGCACGAGGCGGAGAGATGGTGGCGCTGTTCCAGGCGGCCAGAGTCGATGCGCTCGGCGCCGCCGTGATCACGCTCGGGCATCTCGCCTATCTGCCCACGATCATCGTCTGGGCGGCCTCCTGGCTCGCCGGCCCCGGATTCGCGGTCGGCGTCGGCACTGCCGTGTCTCCCGCGGGCACGCAGCTCGGAGTGGTCCCTGGCATTCCCGTACTCGGCCTTCTTCCCGAGGGCACGTCGATCTGGATGCTCATCGTGATCATCCTCCCGATCGGAGCCGGAGCGTTCGCAGGATGGGCTGTCCGCTCGCGCCTCGTCTGGGAGGGTACGCCTCTCGGAATGGCTCCTCGAGCGGTGATCTCTGTGGGCATAGGGGCCTTGACCGCAGCGGTCGCTGCGGTCGCCGCGCTGCTCGCCGGAGGATCGATGGGCCCCGGCCGGCTCGCCGAAGCGGGACCGGCGGCGCTGCCGTTCGCCCTCGCTCTGGGCGGCGAGGTTCTGCTCGGCGCGGCGATCCTGCTGCTGTCTCCCCGGAACCGGGACGAGCTCGCCGAAGAGCGCACCGACCGGTGGGTCGCCGAGATGACGGCCTCCGACGCCGTCTCCAGCGCGCCCGATGGGGCGACGGTCGGCTGGCCCGACGCATCGTCCGCCCACGACACTGCGCCGCTCGACACCTCGCCGCTCGACACCGCGGCGGGATTCCGGCTGCCGAGGCGCGACCCGGGGGACCCCGTCGGTTGACATGCGGGTCGGGCCCCGACGCCGGCCCCGATAGACTGGGCGCGTGCTCACGGTCGCCGTTCTCATCTCGGGCACCGGCTCGAACCTTCGCGCCCTCCTCGAGGCTGCTCGCCACCCCGATTTCCCCGCGCGGGTGGTGGTCGTCGGTGCCGACCGCGAAGCCGACGGCCTCGCCCACGCCGAGGAGTTCGGCATCCCGAGCTTCACGGTTCCGTGGCACGAGCACGAGTCTCGCGAAGCATGGGGCGAAGAGCTCGGCCGCCAGCTCGCCGTCTGGAACGCCGACCTCGTCGTGCTCAGCGGCCTGATGCGTCTGCTTCCCGCCGCTCTCGTCGCCGACCTCGCGCCCCGGCTGATCAACACGCATCCCGCCTACCTGCCGGAGTTCCCCGGCGCGCACGGAGTGCGCGACGCGCTCGCCGCGGGTGTCTCGCAGACCGGCGCGAGCGTGATCGTCGTCGACGACGGCGTCGACACCGGGCCGATCCTCGCGCAGGAGAGGGTGCCGGTCGTCGCCGGCGACACCGAGCACAGCCTGCACGAGCGCATCAAGCCCGTCGAACGCCGACTGCTCATCGACGTGGTGCGACGCATCGCGACCGGCGAGCTCTCGCTGACCTCCGCACCCTGACTTCCGCACCCTGCCCGATCCACGCACGCCCCCCTCGCACGAAGGAGCCCATCATGGCCGGACCCCGCCACGATCATTCGCTGTACCGCGACCGCGACACCGTCCCGGTGCGTCGGGCGCTCGTCTCAGTGAGCGACAAGACCGATCTGCTCGTGCTCGCCGAAGCGCTCGCCGGCGCGGGCGTGCAGATCGTCTCGACCGGTTCGACCGCGTCGACCATCCGCGAGGCCGGATTCGAGGTGACCGACGTCGCCGCCGTCACCGGTGTCGCCGAGATGCTCGACGGTCGCGTGAAGACCCTGCACCCGAAGATCCACGGAGGTCTGCTCGCGGACCTCCGCCTCGAGGACCACGAGCGTCAGCTCGCCGACCTCGACATCGCGCCGTTCGAGCTCGTCGTCGTGAACCTCTACCCCTTCGTCGAGACGGTCGCATCGGGCGCCGAGGGCGACGACGTCGTCGAGCAGATCGACATCGGCGGACCGGCCATGGTTCGCGCTGCGGCCAAGAACCACGCCAACGTCGCGATCGTCGTCTCCCCGCAGTCGTACCAGGGCATCATCAGCGCCATCGAGAACGGCGGCACCACGCTGACGCAGCGTCGCGAACTCGCAGCCCGCGCCTTCGCTCACACCGCCGCGTACGACACGGCGGTGGCCTCCTGGTTCGCCGAGGGCACGCTCGGTGAGGGCGAGGACCTGCCCACCCACCTCACGATCCAGGCAGAGCTGCTCAACACGCTGCGCTACGGCGAGAACTCGCACCAGCGCGGCGCGATCTACACGCGCGTCGGCGGTCACGGTATCGCGCAGGCGACGCAGCTGCAGGGCAAGGAGATGTCGTACAACAACTACGTCGACGCGGATGCCGCACTGCGCGCCGCCTACGACATGGTGAAGCCGGCAGTCGCGATCATCAAGCACGCGAACCCGTGCGGCATCGCGACCACCGCGCCGAACGCCCTCGACCCGATCGCGAGTGCGCACATCCGTGCCCACGAGTGCGACCCCGTGTCGGCGTACGGCGGGGTGATCGCCGCGAACGGCACAGTCACGCTGAAGATGGCCGAGAACCTCAAGGACATCTTCACCGAGGTCATCGTCGCTCCGTCGTTCGAGCCCGCAGCCCTCGAGGTGTTCAAGGCGAAGAAGAACCTGCGTCTGCTGCAGCTGCCGCAGGACTGGCAGCAGGAGCGCATGGACGTGCGTCTGGTCTCAGGAGGACTCCTGCTGCAGGATGCAGACCGCTTCCCCGACGACATCGTGTCGGTGGCGAAGAACTGGGAGCTCGTCTCTGGCGAGCGCCCCAGCGACGAGGAGATGGAGAACCTGATCTTCGCGTGGAAGGCGTGCCGCGCCGTCAAGTCGAACGCGATCGTCCTCGCGAAGGACAACGCCACGGTCGGCGTCGGCATGGGCCAGGTCAACCGCGTCGACTCCTGCCGGCTCGCCGTCGAGCGTGCCGGTGACCGCGCAGCCGGCTCCGTCGCGGCATCCGATGCGTTCTTCCCCTTCGCCGACGGTGCGCAGGTGCTCATCGACGCGGGCGTGAAGGCGATCGTGCAGCCCGGCGGTTCGGTGCGTGACGAAGAGGTCGTCGATGCAGCGCGCAAGGCCGGCGTCACGATGTTCTTCACCGGCGAGCGCCACTTCTTCCACTGAGACGCCGTCCTCAGCGCCGAAGCGCCTCCAAGACCCCTCGCGCCGACGCCGGTGCGAGGGGTCTTGCGCTGTCTGCAGAGGCGGGATCTGGGCTCCACAGCGATGTCCGATTCCCGCCAGCCGGTGTCGGCGGTGCATGACAGAGTGGAGCCATGAGCTTCCCCGTGACTGACTTCGACGAGCGATATCGCGCGATCAGCGCGCGCGACACGCGCTTCGACGGTCAGTTCGTGACGGCCGTCCGCTCGACCGGGATCTACTGTCGACCGAGCTGCCCCGCTCGCACGCCCAAGCCCCGGAACGTCACCTTCTATCCGACCAGCGCCGCAGCCCACGAGGCGGGGTTCCGTGCCTGCAAGCGCTGCCTCCCCGAAGCAGCCCCCGGCTCACCCGCGTGGGATCTGCGCAGCGATGTCGCTGCTCGGGCGATGCGTCTCATCGCCTCGGGCGTGGTCGAGCGAGAGGGGGTGTCCGGCCTCGCGGTGCGCCTCGGCTATTCGACACGGCACCTCACTCGGCTGCTCTCTACCGAACTCGGTGCGGGTCCTCTCGCCCTCGCTCGGGCACATCGGGCTCACACGGCGCGGATGCTGCTCGTCGGCACGGACATGCCCATCTCCGATGTCGCGTTCTCTGCGGGTTTCGCGAGCATCCGACAGTGCAACGACACGATCCGCGAGGTGTTCAGCCTGACGCCCGGCGAGCTCAGAGCTCGCCGGAAGATGCCGGCATCGGCTGCTCCCGGCACGATCGACCTCGTCCTCCCGTATCGCGGACCCCTCGATGCGTCCGGCATCTTCCAGTGGATGGCGGCCCGTGCGGTGTCGGGGGTCGAAGAGGCCACGGCCGCGTCGTTCTCGCGTCATCTGCGCATGACGGGCGGACCCGCGTGGTTCGAGGTGAGGCAGGACGCGACGGAGCGACTGCGCCTGCGTGCCCGCGTCGCGCAGCTCGGCGACCTCGCCCCTCTCGTCTCGACTGTGCGACGGATCTTCGACCTCGATGCCGATCCTCTCGCCGTCGATCAGGCTCTGAGCGCGAACCCGGAGCTCGCTCCACTCGTCGAGCGCACTCCCGGCATCCGCGTGCCCGGTTCGGCGGATCCGCATGAGATGCTCATCCGGGCCATGGTCGGTCAGCAGATCACGGTCGTCGCCGCCCGCACCGCACTCACTGCTCTGACCGATGCGCTGGGGGAGCGCACGGAGCACGGTCTTCTGTTCCCGACGATGTCGGCGATCGCCGAGCGAGGGGCTGAGGTGCTGCGCGGACCGCGGGCTCGCATCAGAGCGATCGTCGGAGCTGCCGCAGCTCTCGCCGACGGCTCGCTCCCGCTCACGGTCGGAGACGACGGCGTCGAGCAGCGCGCGGCGCTGCTCGCGATGCCGGGCATCGGGCCTTGGACGGCCGACTACGTGCGGATGCGCGTTCTGGGTGACCCCGACGTGCTGCTCCCCGGTGACGTCGCACTGCGCGCAGGGGCTGCCGCGGCCGGGCTCCCGGGCGATCCGCTCCCGCTCGTCGCGTGGGCGGAGCGCGCCGCTCCGTGGCGCAGCTATCTCAGCGCTCACCTCTGGCGCGCGGCACCGGCGCGGCCCGTGCGGCGGACACGCGCTTCCCAGACCACCGCCCTCGTGAAGGAGACCACATGAACGCCATCATCCAGACCGTCGAGACCCCGGACGGACCGTTCACCATCCTCGCCGACGAGCAGCAGCGAGTCCTCTCGTCAGGATGGACGGCCGATCAGGCGACGATCGTCGCCCGTCTCTCGACCCGGAGTCGACCCACGGAGGTGCGCGAGAGCGACACCGATGCGGCGGCTGCGGCGCTCGCGTTCTATGCCGGAGACCTCTCGGCGATCGACGCGGTTGCGGTGAAGCAGACGGGCACGATGCTGCAGCTCGCCGGATGGTCGGCGCTGCGTGAGATCGCGCCGGGGGAGCCGTTGACCTACACCTCGTTCGCGGCGCGGCTGGGCAACCCCCGTGCGGTGCGGGCCGCCGCGTCGATCTGCGCCCGCAATGCTCCGGCCCTGTTCGTGCCGTGTCATCGGGTGCTGCGCTCCGACGGCACGCTCGGTGGATTCGCGTGGGGCCTCGACGTCAAGGCGAGCCTGTTGGAACGAGAAGCCGCGCGGGGGTGAGACGGGGCCGAGGCGTCGGTCGGTGCAGGAGCGCTCACGCCCGTCGCGCGGGCGGGCGCCCCGACTCGCGATGTCGCCAGAGGAAGACGACGTCGAGCAATCGGGAATCTCTCTTGCGCTCAGCTTGTTCACAGGAATAGGCTGGTGGGCTGTCGCACCGACCGGGACGACAAAGCCGAGCCCCTGAGGAGGACACCATGACATCGATCGCCGCTGTGCAGATCGCCGCTCTCGGCTCGACCCCGGTGCGCCCGCTCCGCTAGAGCCACTTTCCGATATACGCACGACCACACCGGATGCCGGACTCTGAGAGTCCGTTTCTGCGTCCGCCCCGTTCAGCAACCGCTTTCCATACGAAACTCGTCTGAGAGACATGTCTTCCTCGCCTTCATCGCAGAACGCCTCCCCTTCTTCCTCCCTCTCCACTCCGGCCGCGCTGTGGCGTCTGAAGCCCTTCGTGAGGCCCGTCATCTGGCGGCTCGCCGGAGGCGCCGCCAGCGCGCTCGTCGCGGCGATCATCGCCCTGATGATCCCCATCGTGCTCGAGCAGATCATCCGCGGACCGGTGCAGACCGGTGCGATCGACGCCATCGCCTGGGGTGCGCTCGCAGTGTTCGGTCTCGCGATCGGAGAAGCGTTGATGGTCTGGCTGCGCCGCCAGTTCGTGCTCTACCCTGCGACACAGGTCGAGTACACGATGCGAACCGAGCTCTACTCGCGCCTGCAGACGCTTCCGGTCTCGTTTCACGACCGCTGGCAGTCGGGGCAGCTGCTGAGCCGCATGATGCAGGACATCGGCCTGATCCGACGGTGGCTGGCCTTCGGGCTCGTCCTGCTGGTGGTCAACATCCTCACGATCGTGATCGGATCGGTGCTGCTGTTCCGCTGGCATTGGCTGCTGGGCGTCATCTTCATCGTCACCGCCATCCCCCTGTGGATCCGCGGCTACCTCTTCGAGAAGCGCTACGGCGCGCTCACACGCCGCAGCCAGGACCAGGCAGGTGACCTCGCGACGAGCGTCGAGGAGAGCGTGCACGGCATCCGCGTGCTCAAGGCCTTCGGTCGGGGCAAGCACGCCCTCGGCCGCTTCAGCCGTCAGGCCGAGACGCTGCGCGAGACCGAGATGAGCAAAGCCGGCGCGATCGCGTCGATCTGGTTCTGGCTCGACCTCATGCCGCAGATCGCCTTCGGCCTCAGCCTGATGTCGGGCATCTGGCTGATCTCACAGGGCGAGATCGACCAGGCGCAGCTGTTCGCGTTCTTCGCCATGGCCGTGGTGCTCCGCTGGCCCATCGAATCGATCGGTTTCCTGTTCTCGTTCATGCTCGACGCGCGCACCGCCACCGACCGCGTGTTCGACATCTACTCGGAGACGAACTCGATCACCGACCCCGAGAACCCCGTACACATCGCGGAGCCCCGAGGCGAGCTCGCGTTCGAGGGAGCGCACTTCCGATATCAGGATGCGGGTGCGCACGAGCGCGACCTGCTCGACGGCATCGACCTCGTGCTGCGACCGGGCGAGACCATGGCGCTCGTCGGACTGACCGGCAGTGGCAAGACCACGCTGACCACGTTGCCCACGCGCCTCTATGACGTCACCGGCGGGCGGGTCACGCTCGACGGCGTCGATGTGCGCGACCTGCCGCTCGCCGAGCTGCGCCAGCACATCGCTATGGCCTTCGAAGACGCCACGCTGTTCTCGGCGACCGTCCGCGAGAACGTGCTGCTGGGGCGCGCCGACCTCGACGTGCACAGCGAGGAGGCCGAGCGTGTGCTGCGCGAGGCGCTCGACGTCGCCCAGGCGGCCTTCGTGGACTCGCTGCCCGAGGGCGTCGAGACCGTCATCGGGGAGGAGGGGCTGAGCCTCTCCGGCGGGCAGCGTCAGCGTCTGGCGCTCGCCAGAGCCGTCGCCGCAGCCCCGAAGGTGCTCGTGCTCGACGACCCGCTGTCTGCGCTCGATGTCGACACCGAGGCGCTCGTCGAAGAGGCGTTGCGACACGTGCTGGCCGACACCACGGCCTTGATCGTGGCGCACCGGCCCTCGACGGTCGCTCTCGCCGACCGCGTGGCTCTGCTCGAAGCCGGCCGCGTCACCGCCGTCGGAACGCACAGCGAACTGCTGAAGACGAGCCGTCACTACCGCCACGTCATCTCGAGCCTCGAGGCCGAGGAAGCGGCACGGACGGGCGCGATCCCGATCATCCGCGATGAGCAGGCCGAGATCGAAGACACCGTCCGCGACGGGCTCCGCGAGGAAGCCGCCGACCAGGACATCATCACCGAGAAGGAGGTGCAGCGATGAGCTCCGCGATCACCGGAACCCAGGACGAAGACCGCTCCAGCTACACCAAGGAGGAGAGCCGGGCCATCCGCCGTCGGTCGCTCCGGCTGCTGGGCTCGCTCGTGCGTCCCCTCAAGGCGCAGATCGCGCTCGCGGCGATCGTGCTCGTGATCTCGACGGCGCTCCAGGTCGCCGGCCCGATCCTGATCAGCATCGGGCTCGACCGGGCTCTGCCCGCCGTGCTCGAGCGCGCGGACTGGATGCCGACCTTCATGATCGGCGGGATCTACCTGCTCGCCGGTGCCGTCGCGGCGGCGATGATCGCCTGGTACGTGATCATCGCGGCCAAGCTCACCCAGGCCGTGCTGCTGGACCTGCGCAAGCGGATCTTCCTGCACACTCAGCGCCTCAGCCTGGAGTTCCACGAGTCGTACACGTCAGGCCGCATCATCTCGCGTCAGACGAGCGATCTGGACTCGATCAAGGAGCTTCTCGACGGCGGGCTGAACGAGCTCGTATCCGGCGTGCTGTTCGGCCTGTTCACGTTCATCGCGCTGTGCGTATGGGACTGGCAGTCCGGGCTCATCCTCGCGATCGGCGGCGTGCCGCTGTTCTTCCTGATGCGCTGGTTCTACTCGCGCTCGCAGCTCGTCTACCGTGAGTCGCGCGTCATCAGCGCGAAGGTGATCGTGCAGTTCGTCGAGACCATGACGGGCATCCGAGCGGTCAAGGCGTTCCGCAAGGAGCCCCGCAACGATGTGACGTTCCAGAAGATCGCCGGCGACTACCGTGACGTCAACCGTCGCTCGATGCTGCTGTTCGGCACCTTCGAGCCCGGTCTGATGGGTGTCGCGGCGCTGGTGCTCGGAATCGTCGTGCTCTGGGGTGGCATCCGGGTGTCCGAGGGGGCACTCACCGTCGGCGTGCTGCTGTCGGCTGTGCTCTACGTGCGCAACTTCTTCGCTCCGATGCAGGAGATCGCGATGTTCCTCAACTCGTACCAGTCCGCGACGGCGGCGCTGGAGAAGGTGTCCGGCGTGCTCGAGGAGGTGCCGACGGTTCCGGATCCCGAGAAGCCGGTGGACCTGTGGGAGTCGCGAGGACATATCGAGTTCGACGAGGTGACGTTCGGCTACAACGGTGAGAAGACGATCCTGCCGAACTTCTCGCTCGACATCCCGGCGGGGCAGACCATCGCGCTGGTGGGCACCACCGGAGCCGGAAAGTCCACGCTCGCGAAGCTGATCTCCCGGTTCTACGACCCGTCGATCGGAACGGTGACGCTCGACGGAGTCGACCTCCGCAACCTGCACCCGAAGGACCTCCGTCGGGCCATCGTCATGGTGACGCAGGAGGCCTATCTCTTCAGCGGCACGGTCGCCGACAACATCGCTCTCGGGAAGCCCGACGCCTCGCTCGACGAGATCCGCGCGGCGGCCCGTGCGGTCGGGGCGGACGAGTTCATCTCGTCGCTGCCCGACGGGTACCGCACCGATGTCAACAAGCGCGGTGGGCGTGTGTCGGCGGGTCAGCGTCAGCTGATCTCGTTCGCCCGCGCGTTCCTCGCCGACCCTGCGGTGCTGATCCTCGACGAGGCCACCGCGTCGCTCGACATCCCCTCGGAGCGTCTGATTCAGGATGCGCTGCAGACGCTGCTGAAGGACCGCACGGCGATCATCATCGCACACCGTCTGTCGACGGTCGCGATCGCCGACCGGGTGCTGGTCATGGAGCACGGGAAGATCATCGAGGATGACACTCCCGACGCGCTCATCAGCGGCACGGGCAAGTTCGCGCAGCTGCATGCCGCCTGGCAGCAGACCCTGGTGTGAACGAGCGCGACTCCTGAACACCGAGGCCACGACCGATGATCGGTCGTGGCCTCGGTCGTGCGCCGAGGGGACGGCGGAGCGGTGAGGCGTCGGCCTGGGTAGCATCGAAGTATGGATCCGTTGCTTCTCGCCGTCGAGTTGTGGTGGATCGCGCCCGTCGCGGCCGGAGGGGTCGCCGCCGGGGCAGTCGGGCTACGCCGTCGCAGCACGAAGAGCGGCCGCCGGCTCGAGTACGACGCGGCGCGGCATGATCTCAAGGCTGCCCAGCAGACGGCGGTCGAACGGCGGATGGCGGTCAAGCTCGCCCGGGCCGACGTCGTGCGCATCTCTGCGGAACGCAGTGCTCGGCGCGCGACCCAGGAACAGGTCGCCGGCGCCAAGCGGATGCTGCGCGCCAAGGAGAACGACGCCAAGGCCGCCGCCGCAGACGTGCGCGCCAAGCAGGTGCGCCTCAGCGCCGCGCGCGCGGCCATCCCCGCGGCGTCAGCGCCCCGCCCCCTGGAGCGCCTCCAGGCGCAGCATGAAGCGATCGTGGTGCGCTGGATGAACTACGAGACCGATGCCGGCCTGCAGATCGCGTACCCGGCGATGACCGACGTCAGACAGCCCGCCACGGCGGCGTATCTGCGGGCCGCAGCGCACGCGGTCGAGATGCGTCGCGCGGCCACCGGCAGGGTCAGCGCCGAGGAGTTCGCCGCATACCGCGACTCCGTCGCCGACCTCGAGCGCGCCTTCGAGGCTGCCGAGCACGCCGCGAGAGTGCAGGCGGGCGAGACGCCGTCAGCCTCGTCGAACTGGCAGGACGCCGCGCACGACGTGTTCAGCCGCTCTGCGGAGGCCATCGATCGTGCGGCAGGTGCCGCCGCGTCGGCGATCGCAGCGTGGAACGAGCGCAAGCGGCCAGACAAGCAGTGACCGCCGCCTCCGATGAGGAAGCGGCGGTCGGTGCCCATCTGAAGGGTCAGGCCCCGATCGTGCGTGACGCGATGAGCTCGCGATACCAGTGCCCCGAGTCCTTGACGGTGCGTTCGAGCGAGTCGAAGTCCACTCGAACGATGCCGAACCTCTTGGCATAGCCGTAGCCCCACTCGAAGTTGTCGAGCAGCGACCACACGAAGTATCCGCGCAGGTCGACGCCCTGCTGGATCGCACGATGCGCGGCAGTGAAATGGCGTCGCAGATAGTCGGTGCGCTCGGGGTCCGGCACTGTGTCGTCGTCAGCGACCTCGTCATCGAACGCGGCGCCGTTCTCGGTGACCATCAGCGGCTGCTCGGGGAACTGCTCCGACAGCGACACGAGCAGCTCTTCGAGCCCTTCGGGCGCGATGTTCCATCCCATCGCCGTGTAGGGACCCGGCTGCTCGACGAACTCGACCAACTGATCGCTGCCCGGCCACGCGGTGCCCCCGGCGGTACCCTTGTGTCCGTCGTTCTGCTGCTTCTCCGAGACTCCGTCCCAGAGCCGCACCGTCGCGGTGGAGTAGTAGTTCACTCCGAGTACATCGATCGGCTGATGGACGGCGGCGAGATCGCCGTCGTGCACGAACGACCAGTCCGTGACCGAGGCCGTGTCCTCGAGGAGATCCGCCGGGTACTCGCCGCGCAGCATCGGATGCGTGAAGGCGCGATTCGCCAGAGCGTCGATTCGGCGCATGGCCTCGCCAGCTCCATCGCCGACCCCGCGCAGCACGTGGAAGTTCAGCGTCACCGAGTAGTCGGGGTCGCCGGTCGAGGTGGCGCGGAGCGCCTGAACAGCGCGCCCGTGCGCGAGGTTCAAGTGGTGCACGGCGGCCAGAGCAGATGCCGGCTCGTGGCGGCCCGGCGCGTGCCCGCCCTGCCCGTATCCCAGATAGGCAGAGCACCAGGGCTCGTTGAGCGTCGTCCAGGTGTGCACCCGGTCGCCGAGCGCCGCGCCCATGATCGACGCGTATCGCTCGAAGGCATCGGTCGTCGACCGGGAGGTCCACCCGCCCGCGTCTTCGAGGTACTGGGGGAGGTCCCAGTGATAGAGGGTCGCCACCGGCTTGATGCCGCGCTCGAGCAGTCCGTCGACGAGACGAGAGTAGAAATCGATGCCCGTCTGGTTGATGCGGCCGTCTGCCGCGGGCACGATCCGCGGCCAGGCGATCGAGAAGCGGTACGCCTGAAGCCCGAGGTCCGACATCAGATCGAGGTCCTCGTCGACGCGGTGGTAGTGGTCGCAGGCCACATCGCCGCTGTCACCGTTCCAGACTTTACCCGGCGTCTTGCTGAACGTGTCCCAGATCGACGGCGTCCGACCGTCTTCGTCGGCCGCGCCCTCGATCTGGTACGAGGCGGTCGCCGATCCGAATGTGAAGCCCTCGGGAAGGACGAGTCCGGATCCGCGGTAGTCGTCAGTGGGGGAGAGAGTCATCGTGTGATGCGGGCCTTTCCGTGGGAGGCCGCTGTCGCGGGCCCTGTTGCGATGGCGATGCTGAACGCATCGCTCGACTGTGTGGATGCCGAGTAGCCGGTTTCGTCCTTCACGACCGAGTATTCCGCACTGTCGCCCGCCGGGTTGTCGACCACGATCGTCGCGTCGTCCGGATCCCCGAAGATCCTCAGTTCGAGACCTTTCAGCCAATCGGCGTCGGGGCGGTCCGCGTGCGCAGACAACGGCAGCACGGCACCGTCTCGAACGTAGAGGGGGAGACTGGTGAATCCATGCCGCTCGCGTCGCCATCCGCCCCCTGTCACTCGTTCCCCGGTGAGCAGGTGCGTCCAGCCTCCCGCGGGGAGGTAGAACTCGACGTCCCCGTCGGCGGTGAACACCGGGGCGACCAGCAGATCCGCGCCGAGCATGTACTGCCTATCGAGATAGGCCGCAGCCGGGTCGTCGGGGAATGCCAGTGGCATCGGCCGCATCACCGGTACACCGGAACGTGCCGACTCCTTGCCTGCTGCATAGAGATAGGGCATCAATCGCATCTTCAGCTGGGAGAAGACCCGTGTGACCTCGACCGCTTCGTCGTCGAAGGCCCACGGCACACGGTACGAACGCGACCCATGGAACCTGCTGTGGCTGGACAGGAATCCGAAGGCAGTCCATCGTTTGAAGACGGCGGGGTCGGGCGTGCCCTCGAACCCTCCGATATCGTGACTCCAGAATCCGAAGGCGCCGAAGGCCAGAGAAAGACCTCCGCGCAGGGTCTCTGCCATCGACACGAAGGTCGAGGCGCTGTCCCCGCCCCAGTGGACGGGAAACCGGTGCCCGCCCACGGTCGCAGAACGTGCGAAGACGACGGCATCGCCCTCCCCGCGCTCCTGGAGCACCTCGAACACCGCCTCGTTGTAAAGCTGCGCGAAGCGGTTGTGCATGCCCTCAGGAGCACTGCCGTCATGCCACACGACGTCGAGCGGAACGCGCTCGCCGAAGTCGGTCTTGAAGGTGTCGACGCCTTGGGCCGTCAGTCGCCGCAGCTTCTCCTGGTACCACCGGCGCGCGTCGGGGTTGGTGAAATCGACGATCGCCATGCCCGCCTGCCACATGTCCCATTGCCACACCGTGCCGTCGCGCCGACGAAGAAGGTGGCCGGCGCTCCGGGCCTCCTCGAACAGCGGCGAGCGTTGACCGATGTACGGGTTGACCCACACCGAGACCTTCAGCCCTCGTGAGTGAAGTCGGTGAAGCATCCCTTCGGGGTCGGGGAAGACTCGCGGATCCCACTCGAAGTCGCACCAGTTGAACTCGCGCATCCAGAAGCAGTCGAAATGGAAGACGGACAACGGCAGGTCTCTTTCGGCGAAACCATCGATGAAGCCGGTGACGGTCTTCTCGTCGTAGTCGGTCGTGAAGCTGGTGGACAGCCAGGTGCCGAACGACCATGCGGGCGGAAGCGCCGGGCGACCGGTCAGCGCCGTGTAGCGCTCCAACACCTCTCGCTGGCCGGTTCCGGCGATGACGTAGTACTGCAGCCGCTCACCGGCGACCGCGAACTGCACGCGCTCCACGTTCTCCGAGCCGACTTCGAAGGAGACATGGCCGGGGTGATCGACGAGGACACCGTATCCGCGGTTCGTGACGTAGAACGGGACGTTCTTGTAGGCCTGTTCGCTCGACGTTCCGCCGTCGGCGTTCCAGGTCTCGATGGACTGGCCGTTCTTGACCAGCGGGCCGAAGCGCTCGCCGAGGCCGTAGACGAGTTCACCCACCCCGAGCGAGAGCTGCTGGTGCATATAGCGCTGTGCACCGCCGCCGCGGTGTCGCCGCAGCTGATCTTCGAGCTGCCCGTCGAGTGCGACCGAGGGGTCGACGTCGATCATCGCGATGGAGCTCTCGTCTGAGCTGGCCAGCACATGCCCACCACTCTCGAACGAGAGCGACCAACCAGCGCCATGCCGCACCCTGGCAGTGAGGTCTCCACTGGTGATCGCGCCTCCGGTGGCGTCGATGACGATCGTGGGGGAGGCCGAGTCGTCTCCGATGCCGGGGAGATCGAAGCCTTCATGAGGCAGGCCCCCGATGTGGTGTTCGATCAGAACGCCGATGATGCCCGCGAGCGGTGCGGTCAGCGTGACCGTCAGAACGGGTCGGTTGAGGGTGTCGCCCCGAGTCTCGATGACCTTCGTCGGCGCGGAGACGACGAGTGCGTCGTCGCGCACGTCGATGTCGTGCGCTTCGCGCGCGTACAGGGCGGACACGCCTTCACGCAGTTGCCAGAACCCGTCGGTGAATCTCACGGGCTTACCTCCTCGGTGGGGAAAGAGAGAGCATCGAGCACAGTGTCATGCGTCGTGTCGATGCGGACGGTGAGGCGGCGATCGCCCCAGTGCACGGTGTGCGACCCGGCGGCACGCTCATGGCGTGCACGCAGCCGCGCGTTGACGAGCCGGCCGTTCAGCCACTCGATGTCGACGACGATGCCGGGACGGGCGATGAGGCCCGTCACGCTCCCGTCGGCGAGCTCTTCGGGAAGGGCGGGCAATAGCCGGATCCCGTCGTGGGACTGCAGGAGCGCCTCGCTGACAGCGCCGACGAAGCCGAGATTGGCGTCGATCTGGAAAGGCGGATGCGCCGCGAAGAGGTTCGGGTAGAGACCGCCGGCCCACGGGCCGGTGACCTCTTCAGCATCACGCAGAGCCAGCTCCATCAGCGCGCCGACACGTTCCGGGCGACCCAGGCGCGTCCACAGTGCGAGCTTCCACACGAGCGACCAGCCGCTGGAGTCGTCCCCGCGACGTTCGAGGGTCGCCGCAGCTGCGGCCCGGCGTCGCGCATCCCATCGCTCCTCGCCGGGGAACAGTCCGAACAGCGCGCTGACGTGACGGTGGTGCGGGTCCTCTTCAGGGCGAGCTGCATCCCATTCGACGATGGTGCCGTCTTCCGTGACGGACGGCTGATCGGGCAGGTCGACCAGACGTGCGGCGGAGGCACGCGCGATGTCGTCGTCCTGTCGTCCGAGCACGTGGGCGGCACGGACCGTGCGCGTCAGGACGGATCGAACGAGCGCCAGATCCATCGTCGATGTCCTCGCGAGCGACGCGGAGCGACCGTCGTCCGTCAGGAACGCATTCTCAGGTGAGGTCGCCGGTGACGTGCCGTCGTCGTGATGCCAGGCGAGAGCGAACTCCGCGGCTCCGCGAAGTGTGGGCCACACGCGGTCGAGGTCGTCGACGGAGGCAGCGCCGAAGTCCCATGACTCGGTGAGCAGCGTCGCGAGCCATGCGCCGCCGAGCGGCCAGAAGGACCACCGCGGATCCCCCGCGCCCCGTCCTGGCGTCGTGGAGTAGAGCCAGAGATCGGTGTTGTGGTGAACGGTCCAGCCCGGTGCGTCGTACAGTCGCCGAGTATGGGGAGCTGCTGCCTCCGCGAGGTCGATGGTGAGATCCGTGAGCGGCGTCATGCGTGACGACAGATCGGTGACCTGCGCGCCCCAGTAGTTCATCTGGGTGTTGATGTTGAGGGTGTAGGCGCTGCCCCAGGGGGGTCGCATCTCTGCATTCCACAGGCCCTGCAGGGTCGAGGGCAGTCCGCCTGGCCGCGAGGAGCAGACGAGCAGGTATCGCCCGTAGTCGAAGAGCAGTGACACGAGGCCGGGGTCGCTGGCGAGGACGCCGCGATCATCTGCGCGTGCCCGAGCGAGACGGGCTGATGTGTCGACCGTCGCCTCATCGACGGGATCGGGCGCCCCGAGGCGCAGCGCCACCGACGACAGCAGCTCCTGCATCCTCGTCGACGCCGCCCGGCGCACGGCGTCGACGTCGTGCGCGGCGACGGCGTCGAGTCGCCGGGTGGCGTCGGTCAGCGCATCAGCCGCGGTGCCGACGATGGTCGCGTGCCCGCCGAACGTGGTGGCGGTCGCGACGAGCACCACCGTGCGTTCTGCGCCGCGCAGCACCCGCGCCACGAGCGCCGCCTCGAGCGCGCGGCCGTTCCACTGTGCGGCAGGGAGATCGGGCTCGTGCCCCGGTGCGACGTCGCTCGGCAGGCGCAGGAGCAGGACATCGTCGCCGCCTCTTCGTTCCGTTCTGGCCGGCGCGCCGTCGAGACCACGCAGAGGGGAGGTGAGTGTCGTGTGAACCGGCCGTGCGGAGGAGATCACGTGCACGACGACACTGTTCTCGGAGTCCACGAACGTCGTCGTCTCGACTTCTTCGTCGCGAGAGCGATGGATGCCGGATCGAAGGTCGAGAGACCTCCGAACCGATTCCGGGCAGTCGGCCGCGCCCTCGACGGTGATGAGCACGTCGCCCAGTGGCAGATAAGACTGCGCGTAGGAGGTCTGCATCGCTCGCAACGGACCCTCGGCGGCGACGGGGTCGCCGGCCTCGATCGACGCTCTCGCCTGCGCGAGCAGTCGTGAGCATTCGTCGGCCCGGAGCAGCCCCGAGACGGCCTCGCTCTCCGGCGAACCGGACCAGGCGGCGTGATCGTTCACGTGCATCAGGGTCTGCGCCGCGCCGCCGTTCGTCATGACCCCGATGCGCCCGTCCCCGAGCGGAAGGCATTCCAGCCACCGGTCGGCCGTTCCCGAGAGGATGATGCTGCTCATGGATCAGCCGCGCACGCTTCCTGCGGTGAGCCCCGCTCGCCAGAACCGCTGGAGCGACAGGAAGACGATCGCGATCGGGATGACCGATACGAGTGAGCCGACGACTGTGAGGATCTGGAGGCCGGGGATCGTGATCGATGCCTGGCTCCATCCGGTGAGTCCGACGGTGAGCGGCATGAGGGACGAATCGGTGAGCACCAGCAGCGGCAGGATGTAGCTGTTCCAGCTGCCGAGGAATGCGAACAGGAGAACCGTCACCATTCCGGTCGACATCAGGCGCAGACCGATTGTGCCGAAGATGCGGAACTCGCCTGCTCCGTCGAGCCGAGCGGCCTCGATGAGCTCATGAGGGACGGAGGATTGCGCGTAGATGAAGCACAGCAGCACGCCGAACGGATAGACCAGCGCGGGTAGCAGCAGACCGAGATAGGTGTTGTTCAATCCCATGCCCACGAGCAGCACATACGTCGGCTGCGCGATGACGGTGCCGGGGACGAGCAGGCTGCCGAGGATCACTGCGACCAGGGTGCTTCGGCCACGGAAGCGATACACGGCCAGGGCGTAGCCGGTCACCGCGCACACGAGCGTGGTGAAGGCCGATCCGATCACCGAGTAGATGATCGAGTTCAGACTCCACCGCCAGAAGATGCCGCCGTCGTAGGAGCTGAGCGCGGCGAGGTTCTCCCAGAGGTGCCAGTCGGCGAAGGCGAAGCCGGGGGTGGAGAAGAGATCGCCGGTCGACTTCGTCGAGGCGATGACGAGCCAGAGCACGGGGATGAGGAAGTACGCGGCGACGATCACCATCACCGCGGTCACGAGGACCATCCATCCGCGGTGCACCCGATCGCCGTTCACGAATGTCGAGCGTCGGCGTCGAGGCGAATCTATGGTGACCGCAGTGCGGGTGTTCAGAGCGGCAGTGGACGTGAGAGTGTCAGATGCCATCGGAGGCCGCCTTCGTCGTTCGCCTGTTCGCGGCGAGCAGGATGAGGGACACGATCAGGGTCGCGAGGCCGAGGATCACAGCCATCGCGGACGAGAGGTTCGGGTCCTTGCCGAGAGTGGATGCCGCATAGATCGCCATGTTCGGGGTGAAGTCGCTCGGGATGTTCGAGGTGATCGACTGGAGGACCTGCGGTTCGTTGAACAGCTGAAGAGTGCCGATGACGGACGACAGGGTGGTCAGCAGCACCGCGGGAGCGATCATCGGCAGCTTGATCTGCAGTGCCGTGCGGATCTCGCCGGCGCCGTCGATGCGCGCCGCCTCGTACATCTCTCGTGGCACCGATTGCAGCGCCGCGAACAGGATGATCATGTTGATCCCGATCAGCGACCACAGGTTGATGTTCCCGATGGACCACCACACCGTTCCCGGACCGAGCAGGTTCGCGTCGATTCCCAGAGATGAGAGGAACTGCAGGATCGGGCTGACCGAGGGCTGGTACAGGAACCCCCAGAGCAGGGCCGCGATCACACTGGGGACTGCGTAGGGCAGGAAGAGGGCGAACTGGAAGAACCGCTTGGCCTTCACCAGTGCCGTGTCGAACAGCAGGGCGAGGGTGGCGGCGATGACCATCATGACCGGCACCTGGACGGCACCGTACAGCAGCACCTTCGGGAATCCGAGCAGGAAGTCGCGGTCGGCGAACGCCCGGAAGAAGTTGTCGAGGCCGGCGAACTCGATGCTGGACCCGCCGAATCCGAGACCGCTCGACTGTCGGGAGAAGAGGCTGTTGACCACGCCGACCACGATCGGTGCGACGAGGAAGACGAGGAACAGGATCACGAAGGGGGCGACGAACGCGTACGGGATCCATGGCCTCCCGGCGCCGGAGAACCGGCGCCGGGAGGACGAGGCGGATGTGGTGGTCACGACCAGGTCACTCCGAGACGCTGAGGCCGCGCGATTCGAGATCGGCGACTCCGGCGGCCTGTGCGATGTCGAGCGCTTCGAGGAAGGTCTGCTGGCCCGCGACCACCTTCGCGAACTCGTCGAGGAGCGCGGTCTGGATCGTGCCGTAGTTGGGACCCTCGACCCAGGTGTCCGGAGTCTGCTTGGCGGACTCGATGAAGACGTCGTTGATGACCTGGCCGCCGTAGAACTCGGATTCCTGTCGCAGCGCAGGCGATTCCAGTCCGTTCGTGGTGGAGGGGAAGAGTCCGCCGACGGTGATCAGTGCTTCCTGCGTGTCGTCCGAACCGTTCAACCAGGCCGCGAACTTCGCAGCGGCCTCGGCGTTCTCGGTGTTCTTCAGAACGACGACGGCCGCACCGCCCGAGTCGCCGGAGTTCTCGGAGCCGGCGTTCTTCGGCATCGAGGCGACACTCCACTTCTCCGTGAGGTCTGCGGTGTTCTCGGCGAGGATGCTCGGGAACCATGCAGCGTAGGTGATCGTCGCGATCTTCCCGCTGTTGACGAGAGCCCAGTATTCGGGCGTCCACATCAGCTCGGTGGTGACGAGGTCCTCGTCGAGGAGGGTCTGCCAGCGTTCTGCGACGAGCTGGCTGCCTTCGTCGTTCACTCCGACAGTCCAGGCATCGCCGTCGATCCCGTACCAGCTGCTCTCAGCCTGCTGGATCTCCTGCGCCCACTGACCGATCTCGCCCGGAGAGAGGTTCGCGATATGCAGATCGGGGTTCGCGGTCTTCAGGGTGCGAGCGGCCTCGAGGTACTCGTCCCACGTCTCGGGGAATTCGAGTCCGTACTCGGCGAAGATGTCGGTGCGGTACATGGTTCCGGCGGGGCCGATTCCCTGCGGGATGCCGAAGACGCGACCGTCGAACGAGACGGCCGACCAGGAGGCCGGGGTGTAGTCGTCGGCGTATTCGGAGACGTAGTCGGTGATGTCGACCACGCGCTCGGTGATCACGTACTCCGGCAGCGTGTGGGTCGAGAGCTGAACCAGATCAGGGCCCTGGCCGGCGTCGACCGCGGCCTCGACCTTCTGCCCGTCGTCGCCGGTCATCCGGTGGAAGTCGACCTGGATGTCCTCGTTCTCGTCGTTCCACTGGGCGACGAGGTCTTCGAGTCCAGGGACCCAACCCCAGAAGTCGATCGTCACGGGTTCGCCCGCGGCGTCATCGGCAGGCCCTCCTGCGCAGGAGGAGAGAGCGGAGACGGCGAGCGCGGGAGCGAGCAGCGCGGCGGCCCAACGTGCGGCGGTCCGCTTGCGGTGGCGGATCGATGTCATGGGACGGTTCCTTTCAGACGGCGGTGTCGGTGACCCAGGGGGCTTCATCGCCAGGAGGAGCCGGGTCAAAGGGTGGTGGTGCTATTTTGTATTTTGCTGAAACATAAAGTCAAGCGAGAATCTGAAATTGATCCGATGTATGTCGAGGAGGAACGATGCCGTTGACCGACCTGCCCCTGGAGCAGCTCCGCGAATACCGACCCGAGGTGGCCGAACCCGTCGACTTCGACAGCTTCTGGCAGCAGACGGTCGACGAGGCGCGCGCGGCCGGAGGCGAAGCGACGCTGGTGCCGGCGCGGACGCCGATCCGAGAACTCATCGTCGAGGATCTGACGTTCCCCGGGTTCGGTGGAGAGCCGGTGAAGGCCTGGGTCACGCGCCCCCATGTCGCCGGCCCTCTTCCGGTCGTCATCGAATACAACGGCTACAACGGCGGGCGCGGCGTCGCGGGTGAGAAGCTCCAGTGGGCCGCAGCCGGATTCGTCCACGTCTTCATGGACACGCGGGGCCAGGGGAGCGGGTGGGGCACCGGCGGAGACACGCCCGACCCGCACGGTTCCGCAGCGTCCGTGCCCGGGTTCATGACCCGCGGCATCAGCGATCCGATGGACTACTACTATCGTCGACTGTTCACAGACGGTGTGCGTCTGGTCGATGCGGTGCGCCTGATGCCCTTCGTCGACGCAACTCGCATCGCCGTCTCCGGTGCGAGCCAGGGCGGGGGGATCGCCTTGGCAGTGGCCGCACTCGTTCCCGATCTCGTCGCAGTGATGCCTGATGTCCCGTTCCTGTGCCACTTCCGTCGATCGGTGCAGCTCACGCCCGATCAGCCGTTTCAGGAGATCACGCGATATCTCGCGGTGCATCGAGATCAGGACGAGCGCGTCTTCCACACCCTCTCGTACTTCGACGGAGTCAATTTCGCGCGTCGCATCACCGCCCCGACGCTCTTCTCTGTCGCGCTGATGGACGGGATAGTCCTGCCGTCCAGCGTCTTCGCCGCCTTCAATCACCTCGCGGCCGAGGAACGCGAGATCACCGTGTACGAGTACAACGGACATGAGGGTGGCCAGACCCATCAGTGGGTCAGACAGGCCGAGTGGCTCGCTTCTCGACTCGCTCCCTGATGACGGCGACGTCGCCCGCAGGCAGGGCGAACCGTCCGTCGGCGCTCTCTCCGGAGATCAGATCCGTACCATCGGCCGGGACGACTGCATCCGTGGTGCCGTGATTGATCAGGAACAGCCACGAGCCGTCGGCGGACACGCGTCTGACCGCCTCGATGTCGTCGGAGGAGGGGAGGCGACGCACGAGCCCGGCGTCGCCCGTGATGCGGTCGACCAGGTCGTCGAACCCCGCGCCGACGAGGCCTGAGATGTGCCAGGCCGCCCCGGCGCCGACGGCGCGGCGCGTGATCGCCGGGAGTCCGTCGAGATCACCGCCGCGGTGGACCTCGACCACGTCGGCCGCCGTCGTTCTGAGACGTGCGGAGATGTCGGCCATCTGCGCACCCGACGACAGGAGCAGCTGTTCACCGTCGAGCAGGGGCACCAGCTCCTCCCCGACGACGCCCAGCATGTCTCGGAACGCCCCGGGGTACCCCCCGACCCGGATCCGGCTGTCGGCGTCGACGATGCCCGAGAGCGGACCGATGACCACTGTCGACCCGCTCCGGACCACGGCCTCGATCGCAGCAACCGTGGCGTCGGTGACGAGGTAGAGCGACGGAACGACGATGAGTGAGCGTCCTGTGAGGTCGGACGTGGGGGGAACGACGTCCGGACCGAAACCGCGCGCAGAGAGGACGTCGAACCACTGTCGGGCGTCCTCGTGGATCGGGTGATCGTGCAGGGGTTTCTGGCCCGCGTGCCAGGCCCAGAGCGAGACGTCGTCGACGAGGATCGCGACCTCGGACCTCTCGCCGAGGCTTCCTGTCAGCTCGTCGAGCTGCGCGAGCCGCCGGCCGAGCTCGACCACCTCCCGCCATTGCCTCGAATCGCTGCCGGCGTGCGGCACCATGGCCGAGTGGAACTGCTCGGCCCCGGAAGCCGAAGCCCGCCATTGGAAGAACAGCGCTCCGTCCGAGCCGTGGGCGATGTGCTGGAGACTGTTGCGGATCATCTCGCCCGGCGACTTGGGCGCGTTGCGTCGTTGCCAGTTCACCGCGGAGGTCGAGTGCTCCATCACCAGCCACGGACGAGAGGGGTCGAGGCCGCGCGTGCGACTGGCGACGAACGCCAGCTCTCGCTCCCTGCGGGGGTCCTCGGCGATCGTGTAGTGGTCGATCGCGACCACGTCCAGATCGTCGATCCACGATGCGTAGTCCGCGACGCTCCCCGAGGGTGACACCATGAGATTCGTGGTGATGGGCGTGGTGACTCCTGCATCGCGCAGCGCATCGCGCTCGAGCCTGAACTGTCCGAGCAGGGCGTCCGAGCTGAACCGGTCGAAGTCGAGGAGCAGAGACGGATTCTGTGCGGACTCACTGTCGAGGGGAGCGGTCACGTCGTCGAAACGGCGGTACCGGTGCCCCCAGAATGCCGTTCCCCAGGCGGAGTTCACGGCGTCTATGTGTTCGTATCGGTTCTCGAGCCACACGCGGAATGCCGACGTAGAGGCCGCGCAATAGCAACGACGGTTCCCGCCCCCCAGCTCGTTGCTGACGTGCCACATCGTCACCGACGGGTGAGCGCCGTAACGCTCACCGAGGCGCTCGGCGATTCGTCGCGCGTATCGTTGCCACACCGGATGGCTGGGGCACCACTGAAGGCGTCCGCCCTGGTGGTATCTGATTCCTCGTCGGTCGACGGGGAGGATCTCCGGATGCTCCCTGTGCAACCAGATGGGTGGGGAGGCGGTCGGCGTCGCGAGGTCGATCGAGATGCCTTCGTTCGAGAGGAGGTCGATGATGCGGTCGAACCAGTCCCAGTCCCACCGGTCGTCGTCCACCTCCAGCAGCCCCCACGAGAAGACCCCGAGGGTGACGATGTTGACCCCGGCCTCGCGCATGAGGGCGACGTCTTCGCGCCAGACCGACTCGGGCCACTGCTCGGGGCTGTAGTCGCCGCCGAAGAGAAGCGATCGGGGAGAGAAGCGGGAGTGATGCGACATCGGATCCTCGGCGGGTCAGAGCACGAGTCGGACCGCACTGACAGCGGCCGCCCAGGCATAGTCTGCGAACTGGAAAGGGTGCAGGTCTATCGGCGGGGCTTCAGCCGCCGGGTCGAGTGCCTCCGCGACAGCGGCGTTGAGAAGCCCGGGAGAGGCGGCCGCGATCGGCAAGCCCTCGCCGGTGATGATCACCTTCTCGATGTCGACGATCGAGACGAGGTTCGCGATCACCACTCCGAGCGCTCTGAGCGCAGCGCCGACGACGACGGAGCATTCCTCGTCGCCCTCGGAGGCCCGACGGAGTATCTCCTCGAACGGGAGTCCCTCGAGCGCGCGCTCGACCGCCGGGATCGTCACGAACGCCGAGACGCATCCCACGTGCCCGCGGTCGCAGGTCGGCCCCGAGTCGGAGACGCGCAGGTGTCCGACTTTGCCCGGATGTCCGTGTGCTCCTCTGATGGGCTCGTCGCCCACGACGAGGCCTGCGCCGATGCCTGCTCCCAGACCGATCAGAGCGAGCGAACTCGCCCCCTTGCCCGCGCCGAACCAATGATGGGCGGCGGTGAGTGACTGCACATCGTTGCCGATCTCGGTCGCCAGTCCCGTGCGGGCCCTGACGAGGTCGGCGAGGGGGACGTTCTCCCAGCCCAGGAAGTGCGATCCGACTATTCGTCGATGTCCCTCCGCTCCGACCACGTCGCCCGCCAGGCACACCCCGACGGCCGAGATGCGGGGGTGGGCGGGCTTCATCTCCTCTAGTACGCGGCCGATGAGATCGACGACATCGTCGATCTCACGGGACGGCAGCGGATGCTCCACGGTGTCGATGACGGTCGCAGAAAGGTCGACGACGGCGGCGTACAGCGCGTCGCCGGTGAGCTTGAAGCCCGCGAACTGGGCGGCGTCCGCGCGCACTCGGAGGGTCTCCGAAGGGCGTCCGCGCCCGGGGCGTGCCTGTGCCTCGCCTTCGGTGACGAAGCCCAGATCGACGAGATCCCGCGACAGTCGCGAGAGAGATGCGCGGGACATCCCGGTGCGGTGCGCCAGCTCCGCGCGTGAACGCGATCCGTGCATGAGGACCTCGAGCAGTACGCTGCGTTGCGCATCGTGCAGGGTCGGCCAGGACCAACTCGGCGTGTGAAGCATGATGAGAGCTTAGCGCCGTATTGCGCTATTTTGTTTCAGCGCGGTACGAAATAGACGACCGAGGGCGACGGAGCCTCGATGGGGGAGGGATTCGAGACCCCGCCGCCGGTCTACGAAGCGATGCGGATCTGGGCGATGACCTCTGAGTACTCGGTCTCGCCGACGGGGGTGAACCCGACTCGCAGGAAGAACGCCTCTGGGCCGTCCTCTCCGGCCTCGTAGATGACGTTGACGTGATCGAAGCCGCGTGCGCGGGCCTCTTCGATCAGGCTCTCGACCGCGAAGCGGCCGACCCCCTTGCCCTGGCCCTCCGCGTCGACGTTGATGCGCCACAGCACCGAGCGGAAGTGCTCTTCCGGAGCTTCGACGTCGAAGTTCGCACTGACGAACCCGACGACCTGGTCGTCTTCGAGGACGACCCGCTGCCAGGAGGTCTGCGGGTTGATGACCGTCGCTGCGATGCCGTAGGACACCGGAGCGAGGAACTGCTCCTGTCCGGGCTTGAGCGACAGGTTGTTCACCGCGACGATCGTCGCAGCGGAGAGTTCGACCATGCGCAGTTCGGACATAGTCACAGGCTAGCCCCTCCCAGCGATCCCGCGCAGAAACCTCGACTTTCGTCAGGGGTTCCGGTGCGCGGGATGCCGGAAGTCGATGTCGACGCCTCCTCGAGGCGAACGTGCGCCGGGAGCGCCTCAGGTATCTTGGTATCGAGACAAATATGCCCTCGCGAACGGAGAACCTCCTGGTGACCGACGACGCCATCATCTACACCTACACGGACGAGGCTCCGGCTCTCGCCACAGCCTCCCTCCTGCCGATCATCAAGGCCTACACGGGGCAGGCGGGCATCGAGGTCGAAACCCGCGACATCTCGCTCGGCGGACGCATCCTCGCCGCATTCCCGCAGAAGCTCGCCCCCGAGCAGCAGGTGGGCGACTCGCTCGCCGAGCTCGGCGGACTCGCGACGCTCCCCGAGGCGAACATCATCAAGCTCCCGAACATCTCTGCCTCGATCCCGCAGCTCAAGGGCGCGATCGCCGAGCTCCAGGCTCAGGGTTACGACATCCCCGACTTCCCGGACGAGCCGACCTCGCTCGAGGAGAAGGACGTCCGCGCACGCTACGACCGCATCAAGGGCTCCGCGGTCAACCCGGTGCTGCGCGAGGGCAACAGCGATCGCCGAGCGCCTCTGGCCGTCAAGAACTACGCCAAGAAGCACCCGCACCGCAACAAGCCGTTCGCGGAGGGTTCGAAGACACGCGTCGCGACGCTGGGTCACGATGACTTCAAGCACAACGAGCGCTCCTGGGTCGCGGCCCACGACGACGTCCTGAGCTTCCGTCACACCGCCGCTGACGGTACCGTGACGATCCTCAAGGAAGGGCTCAAGGTTCTCCCGCGCGAGATCATCGACGCCACGTTCCTCTCGGCCGCGCACCTCGATGCCTTCCTCGCCGAGACGATGGAGACGGCGAAGAACGACGACATCCTCTACTCGGTGCACCTCAAGGCCACGATGATGAAGGTCAGCGACCCGATCATCTTCGGTCATGTCGTGCGAGTCTTCTTCCGGGACGTGTTCGCTCAGTACGGCGACAAGCTCGCTGAGGCGGGTCTCAACCCGAACGACGGCCTCGGGTCGATCCTGTCCGGTCTCGGGGGTATCGCCGGCGGCGAGGAGATCGCCGCAGCCTTCGACCGCGCGCTCGCCGAGGGCCCGCGCGTCTCGTACGTGAACTCCGACAAGGGGATCACGAACCTGCATGTGCCCAGCGACGTGATCGTCGACGCCTCCATGCCCGCGCTGGTCCGCAACGGCGGCAAGCTGTGGGGCGAGGACGGCGGCGAAGCCGACACCCTCGCAGTGATCCCGGACTCCTCGTACGCGAGCGTCTACCAGGCCGTCATCGACGATGTGATCGCGAACGGCCCGCTCGACCCGGCCACGATCGGAACCGTGCCGAACGTGGGGCTCATGGCCCAGGCGGCCGAGGAGTACGGCAGCCACGACAAGACCTTCGAGATCGCCGCTCCCGGCACGGTCCAGGTCCTCGACAGCGAGGGCACCGTCCTGATCGAGCACGAGGTCGGCGCCGGCGACATCTGGCGTGCGACCCAGACCAAGCACATCCCGGTCATGGACTGGGTCAAGCTCGCCGTCACGCGCGCTCGCGCCTCTGGAGTGCCTGCGGTGTTCTGGCTCGACGCCAACCGCTCGCACGACGCGCAGATCATCGCCAAGGTGCACCAGGGGCTCGCGACGCTCGACACCAAGGGCCTCACGATCACGATCCTCGCCCCCGAAGAAGCCACCCGCTACACGCTCGCGCGTATGCGTCATGGCCTCGACACCATCTCGGTGACCGGCAACGTGCTGCGTGATTACCTCACCGACCTGTTCCCGATCCTCGAGGTCGGCACCAGCGCCAAGATGCTGTCGATCGTCCCTCTGCTCGCCGGCGGCGGACTGTTCGAGACCGGCGCCGGAGGATCTGCGCCCAAGCATGTGCAGCAGCTTGTCGAGGAGAACTACCTGCGCTGGGATTCCCTGGGCGAGTTCTTCGCGCTGGCCGCATCGCTCGAGCACTTCGCAGACCGCACGGGCAACGAGAAGGCCCGCGTCCTCGCGGAGACGCTGGACGCCGCGACCGGAACCTTCCTCGAAGAAGACCGCTCTCCCGGTCGTGCTCTCGGCACGATCGACAACCGCGGTAGCCACTTCTACCTGGGCCTGTACTGGGCGCAGGAGCTCGCGGCGCAGACGAAGGACCCCGAACTCGCGGCGTCGTTCGCGCCGATCGCCGCCAGGCTCGCGGAGAACGAGGAGAAGATCGTCTCCGAGCTCAACGCCGTGCAGGGAAAGCCCGTCGAGATCGGTGGCTACTACCGCCCCGACGACGCACTGGTCGAAGCCGTCATGCGTCCGTCGACGACGCTGAACGGCATCGTCGACGCGCTGAGCTGACACGGATCACCGTCAGAGGGGCCGGATGCGCGAGCATCCGGCCCCTCTTCTGGTTCGGGCCTCGACCGCGTTCGACTGCGGCAGGGTGGCAGGGCCGCACGGCGGCGGCAGCGCGGCACGCGAAGGTGCCGCATCCGGTCAGTTCTGAACCGTGACCTCGAGGCCCACAGGGGACCACTCGTAGACGTAGCGCGCGACGTCGATCGGCATGTTCACGCAGCCGTGGCTGCGCGGATTGCCGAAGTCGTTGTGCCAGTAGGTGCCGTGGAATCCCTCGTCACCGTTGAAGTACGTGACCCAGGGGACGTTCGGCGTCTCGGTGATGGAGCCGTCCGGCTCGCGGCTCTTCATGTCCTGCTCACGGAGGTGTGCGTAGACCCGGAAGTTGCCGGTGTCTGTCGGCGTGGTCGACTTTCCTGACGAGATCTTCCAGGATCTGACCGCGACATCGTTCTCGTAGAGCGTGGTGGTCTGCGAGCTGAGGTCGACCACGATGTTGCGCTTCAGATTGACGGATTCGAACGGGGTCTCGGTGACCTCGATGGGGAAGACGCCCTCGCCGGCCTCGAGCTTCGAGGCGACGTCGGATGCGAGGTTCGAGGTGTCGCCGATCGCGCGGCCGTTGGTGCCCTCGGCGACGGTGCGAAGGATCTCGCCCCCGGAGTCGACGATGTTCGTCGCGTTCACGGGTGCCCGGTCGACGGATGCGGGAAGCGCGTCGACCGTCGCTTGGATCGCCGCTTCATCGGGGACGATGCTCAGCTCGCCCTCTTCATCGACGACCGAGAACCAGGTCGAGGCGGTGGCCGGATCGACGGGAACCGTGCGCTCTTCGCCGATGTAGAAGCCGATCGAACCCAGCATCGTGTTCAGCGAGTTGGCGAATGCCGAGGCATCGTCGTCGGTGACGGCGGGGGTCGCTTCGGCCGGAGCGCCGGAGAACTCGAGGCTCTTGCCGCCATCCGCGATCGTCGCGATGATCGCGTCGGTGAGGCCGTCGACGTCCACGGCCGTGCCCGGTGCCGAAGGCGTGATCGCATAGCCTCCGCCCGCGGCGTCGAAGACGACTCCGGCGTCGACCGGGTCCTCGAAGCTCGTCGGCACTGCCTCGCGCAGCGCGGACTCCGCCTGGGCGGGGTCGAGAGTGATCTCGCCGGCGACGGGGTCGCCCATCCATGCGGTGACGTTCCAGAGCGGACGCTCCGCGAAGGCCGCGTCGGCCAGTGCGCTCGCGTCGATCGCTACGCCGAGGTCGGCTCCTGACAGGACGATGTCGTCACCGGCTCCGGTGAGAGTGACCTCGGTCTCGGCGACATGAGCCTCGATGGTCTCGGCGGCGGCACCGGGAGTGAGCCAGCCGACGGGGATTCCGGCGACCGTGGTGCCCGGGGCGATCAGGATCATCGATGCGGCGCCTGCGCCGAGGGCGAGGACTCCCACGCCGAGACCGATCCACAGGCCGAGACGCCTCTTCTTGGGTGCCGGTTCGTTCGGCGCCCAGGCGAGCTCCCGGTCACCGCTGCTCGGCGGCTGGGAGTCGGTGGGGGCATTGCCGGAGTCGCCGGGCGCGACGTTCTGCGGCTGATCACCGGAGGCGGTCGCCTCGGTCAGCTTCTCGGTCTTCGCATCCTGCGCTGAGATCAGATCGGTCACGAACATCACCCCCCGGTTTCTCGCGTGTCCTTACCGATATGCTACGCGATCGCGTATAACGGGGAGGCAACGGTCCGTGGACCTGTGGAGACCGCGCTCGTGTCAGTCGATGACGACCGCGAGGCCGTCGATCTCGACGAGCATCTCCTCACGCGGCAGGCCGGTGAAGACGGTGGTGCGCGACGGCAGGATGCCGCTGGTCGTGTGCGCGGTCACGAAGGCGCCGTACGCGTCGTTCATGATCGCGAAGTCCTCGCGCTTGGTCAGGTACACGCGTAGCATCACGACGTCGTCGAACGTCGCGCCCGAGGCCTCCACGATCGCCTTCACGTTCTCGAGGGTGCGCGTGGTCTGCGCGGCGACATCGCCCGGGAAGAGATACTCGTTCGTCTGGGGATCGACGGGGCCCTGGCCGGAGACCTGCACGATCGGACCCTTGCGGATGCCCTGCGAGAAGGTGTGGGCGGGGGCGGGGGCGGCGTCGGTCGACACTCGGATCTTCGCGGTCATGAGGCCAGCCTAGTAGCCTTGTTAGATGCCTCTACAAATCCCGGATCCTGTTCTCGGCACCTGGGCGAAGGGTTTCCCTTCGCGATCCGCGGGGCTCCGGCTCTCGGAGGTCGCCGGGGCGGGTCTGCACCTCTCCGACCTCGTGACTCCGGTGCTGACGGTGCATGAGGCCGCGCTCGCGCACAACGAGTCGACCGTCTTCGCGTGGGCGGACGAACAGGGCGTGCTCCTCGCGCCGCACGGCAAGACGACGATGGCGCCGGCGCTCTGGCAGCGACTTCTCGACGCGGGGGCGTGGGGCATCTCGGTCGCGACGCCGTGGCAGGCGGAGGTCGCCGTCGAGGCGGGAGCATCCACGGTGCTCATCGCGAACTCGGTCACCGATGGCGCGGCCGCACATCGTCTGGGCGAACTGCTGGGCGCGGATCGCGATCTCCGGATCCTGTGCTGGGCGGACTCCGTCGGCACCGTCGAGATCCTCGCAGACGCCCTCAGCGGAGCCGACCGAGCGCTCGAGGTGCTCGTCGAGCTCGGTGGCAGGGGCGGCCGCACCGGAGCCCGCAGCGTGGAGGAGGGCGAGCGCATCGCGCAGGCGATCCTCGAGGCACCCGGTCTGCGGCTCGCCGGCGTAGCGGGATATGAGGGTCCGTTCGGCCCCGACCGGGAAGACGCTTCCGTCACGGCGGTCGACGCCTATCTGTCGACGCTGGTCGAGCTGCATCGACGCCTCGCATATCCACCCGATGTCCGCCCCGTGCTCAGCGCCGGGGGCAGCGCCTTTCCCGACCGGGCCGCGGCGATACTGGCCCCGCACCGCGACGACGCCGACATCGTGCTGCGATCAGGAGCGTTCCAGATCCACGACGACGGCTTCTATTCGCGCATGTCGCCGTTCGGCCCGCTGACGTCGACGGCGCCTCTGCGATCTGCCATGCATGCCTGGTCGCGCGTCGTCTCCCACCCCGAGCAGGGGCTCGCACTCCTGGATGCGGGGCGCCGCGACGTGCCGTTCGACCTCGACCTGCCCGTTCCTCAGTCGGTCGACGGAAGGATCACGGCCCTCAATGACCAGCATGCGTTCCTCGATCTCGCAGAGGGGGCGAGTGTCGCCGTCGGCGACGTCGTGCGCCTCGGCTTGTCGCACCCGTGCACGGCGTTCGACAAGTGGCGTGTGGTGGCGGTGATCGACGACCCGGATGCGGCGGACCCGCGCGTGATCGGAGCGGTCGCGACATGCTTCTGAGCACGGAGAAGCCGGTGCGGGTGTACCGCAGTGCCACCGTGGTCGACGGCACCGGCGCCGAGAGGTTCCTCGCCGATGTCGCCGTCGAGGGATCGCGCATCGTGGCGGTGATCCGCGAGGGCGACGAGCGCGTTCTGGAGCTGCCCGGGGATGCGGTCGAGATCGTCGCCACGGGGAAGGTGCTGTCTCCCGGCTTCATCGACATGCACGCGCACAGCGAGTTGGCGGTGCTGCAGGGAGCCGGGCACGACGCCAAGATCCTGCAGGGTGTCACGACGGAGGTGCTGGGCCAGGACGGGCTCGGCTACGCGCCGCTCGACGATGCTGCAGCACAGGTGATCCCCGCTCAGATCGCCGGCTGGAACGGCATGCCATCCACTGCCCCCTGGCGCTCGATGGGTGACCTGCTCACCGCGATCGACGAGATGTCGGTGGCCAACGCCGCCGTCCTGGTGCCTCAGGGCAACCTGCGGATGATGGTGGTTGGCCACGAGAACCGCGCGGCGACCGGTGAGGAGATCGCGGAGATGTCCGGCATCCTCGGCGAGGCGCTCGACGCGGGAGCGTTCGGGATGTCGAGCGGGCTGACGTACACCCCTGGCATGTACGCCGACACCGCCGAGCTGGAGGCGCTCTGCCGCGTCGTCGCCGAGCGCGGTGGGTACTGGGCGCCGCACACCCGCAGCTACGGCGGGGGAGCCCTCGACGCCTATCGTGAGGCGCTCGACATCGGGCGCCGTACGGGGTGTCCGATCCATCTGACGCACGCGACGATGAACTTCGCGCCGAACCGCGGGCGCGCGTCGGAGTTGCTGGCGCTCGTGGACGAGGCACTCGACGACGGCGTCGACGTCACTCTCGACACCTACCCCTACCTTCCCGGCGCCACGACTCTGGCCGCACTGCTGCCGAGCAGGCTCGCCGAGAGCGGAGACCTGCTGACCACCCTCGCCGCCCTCGACGAGGCAGGACGCGAGTCCGTGCGCGTCGAACTCGAAGAGATCGGCTGCGACGGATTCCACGGTGAGCGCGCGGACTGGTCGGCGATCCAGATCTCCGGCACCGCCGCGCCCGGCCTCGCAGACCTCGTCGGGCGCACCGTCGAGGAGATCGCCTCCTCGTCGGGCAGACGCGCCGTCGACGTCGTGCTGGACACGATCCTCGAAGACGGCGGCGCGACCGGCATCCTGATGCACATCGGCGACGAGGACAACGTCCGCGCGATCATGCGGCACCCGCGGCATTGCGGCGGCAGCGACGGGATCCTGATCGGCGCCCGCCCGCACCCGCGAGGCCGGGGAACCTTCCCCCGCTATCTCGGTCACTACGTGCGCGAGCTCGGTGTCCTCTCGCTCGAACAGGCCGTGCGGCATCTGTCCGGCACGCCGGCGATGCGGCTGGGCCTCGACCGGGGCGACGCGCCCCGAGGCGTGATCCGCGAGGGAGCGACAGCCGATCTGGTGCTGTTCGACCCCGAGACCATCTCGGCGGGGGCGACCTTCGACGCACCGCACCGGGCGCCGACCGGAATCGACGAGGTGATCGTCGGCGGTGTGCCGGTGGTGCGGGCCGGTCGCACATGCGGCGCGACGCCGGGCCGGGCTCTGAGGATGGCGCCTGCGGCCCATCGCGCGCCCGTCCCGAACATCCGCTCGGTGATCGACCCTGCCGCCGACCCCTTCGAGTGGACGGCTCGCACTCCGGTCACGGCCCCCGACGCGCTCGCACCGAGCGCGGCCCGGCTCGGCGGCCATCACGGGGCTCCGGATTCGACCCCCGCGATCACTCTTCTCGTCGACGAGTCCCTCGCCGACGAGCCGTTCGCCCGAGAGCGCGTGAGCGACGAGGCCTTCCGCGTCACGGTCGCCGCCCACGGGATCGAGGTCGCCGGTGCCACCCCGACCGGTGTGTTCCGCGGTGTCACCCTGCTGCGGCAGCTGCGCGAACCGGGCGACGATCGTGCGCGGATCCCCGCGGGCGTCTGGGAGTCCGCACCGGCCTACGCCTGGCGGGGGGTGATGCTCGACGTCGCGCGGCACTTCCGCCCCGTCGAGGACCTCGAGCGTCTTGTCGATCTGATGGCCGACCATCACCTCACGCACCTGCACCTTCACCTCACCGACGACCAGGGCTGGCGGTTCGAGGTGCCCGGTTTCCCGCGTCTGACGCAGGTGGGCGCTCGCCGCGAGGAGACGCAGCTGGGCCACGGTCCGGGCGCCACCGTCGAGGCGGGGCTGCACGAGGGGTACTACACCGATGCCGCGCTGCGCGGCCTGGTCGCCTACGCCACCGAGAGATTCGTGACGGTCGTGCCCGAGGTCGAGCTGCCGGGGCACATCCAGGCGGGCCTCGCCGCGTATCCCGAGCTCGGCAACACCGACGTCGGCGAGCCCGTGGCGGTGCCGTGGTCGCGCTTCGGCGTGAACCCGCGCACTCTCGCTCCGACGGACGACGCCCTCGCCTTCGGGCGAGCCGCGATCGACGCGCTGTGCGACCTCTTCGACTCTCCCTGGATCGGCATCGGCGGAGATGAGGTCCCCGTGACCGAGTGGGCGCAGAGCGCTGCTGCGCGCGAGCGGATGCGCGAGCTCGGTCTGGCGACTCCGCATGACGTGCAGCCGTGGTTCACCGCGCAGTTCGCGGCGCACGTCCGCAGCCGCGGACGCACCGCCCTCGCGTGGGACGAGGTGCTCGAGGGTGACGTCCCCGACGGCGTGGAGGTCCTCGCGTGGCGGGGCCCTGTCGCCATGAGGGAGGCGCTGCGACGCGGCATCCCCGTGATCGCGTGTCCCGACCTCGAGGTGTATCTCGACTATCCGCAGTCGGAGTCGGGGGAGGAGCCCATCAGGGTCGGGCCGCCGCTGCCGATCGAGCAGGCGTATACGCTGCGCATCGAGGACGGCGCGTCCGGCGGGCAGGCCAACGTGTGGACCGAGCACCTCCCGACGCGGGACCGTGTCGATTTCGCGATGTTTCCCCGTCTCGCGGCGATCGCCGAGCGGCTGTGGGACGGCGGCGAACCTCCCGCGTACGAGGGGTTCGCCCGCAGAATCCCGACCCACCTCAGACGCCTCGCCGAAACGGGGGTGCGGTATCGTCCTCTCGACGGTCCGACGCCATCGCAGAGGCGTCCTGGGGTGCCGGGGAAGCCTCTCACTCGTGACGCGAGGCAGCAGATCGTGGCCGGCCTCGTGGAGCGCTTGTCCGGCACTCAAGGCACCGCCGACGGGGTACTCTCGGCATAATGTAACGTTTCCGTAACCCTCCCTGTGCTACCAGAGGCAGGGGTTGCGAAATTTTTGTTCGTAAGGTCTACTAACAAACATGTCCGTATCGGATGGATCGCGTCCTTCGACGTCACCAGATTACGTCGCCGCGAGCGCGCACGCCTTCGGCCCGGGGCGCCACCTGCGCTCTCGCTCGAAGGTGCTCCCGGAGCACGCCCGCGGTCACAACCGCGCTCTCGTTCTGCAGACTCTCTACCACTCGGGTGCGATGAGCCGGGCAGACCTCTCGCGAGAGACCGGCCTGACGCGAGTCACGATCTCAGACCTCGTCGCCGAGTTCATCGCCGACGGCATCGTCGTCGAGATGGGAGTGCGTGAGACGGTCGGACCGGGCAAGCCTCCGATCCTCATCGACATCGACCGTGTCGGTCATCAGATCATCGGGCTCGATCTGTCGGGCCCCCACGCGTTCGTGGGCGCTCTGCTCAGCCTCGACGGCGACGTGCTCGAGCGCCGCGAAGTGCCACGACCTGAGAGCGCAGACGGCGATGCCGCGTACGCCGCCACCCTCGAACTGGCACGCGCGCTCGCGGAGACGGCCACGCAGCCCATTCTCGGTGTCGGAATCGGCAGCCCGGGCGTCGTGCGTCCGGACGGCGTCGTGCTCAGCTCGCCGAACCTGGGGTGGAGCAATTTGCCACTCGAGGCGAAGCTCGGCATCGATCTCGATCTGCCGGTCCTCGTGCGCAACGATGCCAACGCCGCCGTTCTCGCCGAATACACGTTCGGCGAGGCGAAGGCCGACTTCATGCTCATCAAGATCGGTCGTGGAGTCGGGGCAGGGGTCATCACGGGCAGCCAGCCGCTTCTCGGCAGCCGCTTCGCCGCGGGCGAGATCGGCCACGTCGTGGTGGGCACAGACGGTGGGCCCCGATGCGCGTGCGGCAAGGACGGATGCCTCGAAGCCTGGTTGAGCGAGACGCGACTGCGCCCAGCCATCGCGGCCGCTCCTGACTCGCGCGAGGAGATCCTCCGCGACGCCGGCACACGGATGGGCATCGCGATAGCCCCGATCGTGGCGGCCCTGGACCTGTCCGAAGTCGTGCTCTCGGGCCCGGAGGACCTGCTCGACGGAGTGCTGATCGACGCTGCGGTCGAGACTCTGCACGCGCGCACGCTCGAGGGAGTCTTCGAGGATGCGCTCATCCGGCGCACCCACCAGGACGACATCGTCCTGCGCGGCGCCGCCGTGATGGTGCTCTCCAGCCAGCTGGGTGTCTCGTGAGCCGCGTTCGCGGAAGCGACCGCGACCTGAAGCCGAGCAGGAGCTCCATCCGATGACGGATGCGATCACCGTCGGCCTGTCCGGTCGGCCCATTCGAGTGGGCCTGGATGTCGGCGGCACCAAGATCGATGCTGTGGCCGTGTCGCCCGACGGAGAGATCCTGGCGCGGCTGCGCCGTCCGACCGGATGGGGCGAGGATGCGGTCATGGTCAGCATCCTCGATGCCGTCGACGCTCTCGCCTTCGAAGGAGGGTTTGCCCGCTCTGCCGTCGAGTCGGTGGGCGTCGGCATCCCCGGTCTCGTCGACGCGGACACCGGCCGAGTCCTGCACGCCGTGAACCTCGGCGTCGAGTCGCTGGATCTCGCCGGTCTGGCCGGCGGACAGCTGGGAGTCCCCGTGCGCGTCGAGAACGACGTGAAAGCGGCCGCGCTCGGCGCGGCTGTGCTGCGCGGCATCGACGGCTCCATGGCGTACCTCAATCTCGGCACCGGTGTCGCTGCCGGCATCGTCGTCGACGGCACGATCTGGCGTGGCGCGCGAGGAACCGCCGGCGAGGTCGGTCACCTCTCGGTCGACCCGAACGGTCGGCTCTGCGGCTGCGGGCAGCGCGGATGCATCGAGACCTTCTGCGGCGGTGGCGCGCTCGCCCGTGCCTGGAATCGGCCGGGGGCTCTGCCGGTCCGCGACATCCTCGACGCGGCTGACGCGGGCGACGAGCGCGCCGTCGGGCTGCGCGCAGACCTGTTCCACGGTGCGGCCGCGGCTGTGCGGGCCCTCGTGCTCTCCGCAGACGTCGAACGTGTGATCATCGGCGGCGGCCTCACCTCGCTCGGGGAGCGGCTCCACGCGGGCGTCCGTGGCGCGCTCCAGGCCGGCGCGGAGGCATCGCCCTTCATGCGTTCACTGCATCTGGACGACAGGATCGAACTGCTCCCTGCCGGCTCTCCCGCCGCGGCCTTCGGTGCTGCGGTCGTCGGCGCAACCACCCCCTCTAAGGAGATCGTTTCCCATGGCTGAAGTCGTCATCGTCGAGAACGCAGAAGCAGCAGGCGCACTGGTCGCCGCGGAGATCGTCGAGCTGATCGACGGGCGTCCGGATGCCGTGCTCGGCCTCGCCACCGGCTCGACGCCTCTCCCCGTGTACAAGGCGCTGCGGGAGAAGCTCACGGGTCGCGACGTCTCGCAGGTGCGCGGCTTCGCGCTCGACGAGTATGTGGGGATCGACCCGGCTCATCCCGAGAGCTACCGCTCGGTCATCACTCGCGAGGTCGTGGAGCCCCTCGGGCTCGACCCGCGCCGGATCCATGTACCCAACGGAGCTCAGGACACGATCCAGCATGCGGGCGACGACTACGAGACGGCCATCGAGGCCGCCGGAGGAGTGGATCTGCAGATTCTCGGCATCGGCACCGACGGACACATCGGGTTCAACGAGCCGGGGTCGTCCTTCGCCTCGCGGACGCGCGTCAAGACGCTCACGGTGCAGACGCGTGAGGACAACGCCCGCTTCTTCGACTCGATCGACGATGTGCCGAAGCACTGCATCACCCAGGGGCTGGGAACGATCCTGCGTGCGCGTCACCTCGTGCTGCTGGCCTTCGGCGAGGGCAAGGCTCAGGCCGTCGCGGATGCCGTCGAGGGGCCGCTGTCGGCCATCCTCCCCGGTTCGGCCATCCAGCTGCATCCGCACGCCACCGTCGTGGTCGACGAAGCCGCCGCGTCGCGGCTCAGGCTCTCCGACTACTACCGCTACACCTACGCCAACAAGCCGAGCTGGCAGGGGATCTGACCTGATCGGCGCTCAGGGGCGCGTCGCAGGCCACGCGAGCGGCAGCAGGTGCTCGAGGCTGAGCGGCGCCAGCGGCAGCGTCTCGGCGTCGGCGGGGGTGATCCACCGCAGCTCGGCGAGCTCGGCCTGCACCACCACCTCCGCGGCGGCGATGGACACTGAGAACGCGTCTGCCACGACCCGGTGACCCGGCTCGTTGGCCGCCTCTGAGACGAACGTTCCGAGAGGCTCGAGATCGGCCTCGTCGAGTCGCAGTCCGAGCTCTTCGTGCAGCTCTCGGATCAGCGTCTGCGATGGCGTCTCGCCGGGCTCGGGTTTGCCGCCCGGCTGCATGAAGCGCGTGGTGCCCTGCTTGCGGACCACCAGCACCCTGCCGGCGTCGTCGACGATGACCGCCGCGCTGACACGGATGTCAGGCATCGGGTGCGAACACCTTGCCGGGGTTCAGGATGCCGAGCGGGTCGAACACCCGGGTGATCTGACGCTGAAGCTCCCACTGGTCTTCTCCGAGCTCGTCGGCCAGCCAACGGCTCTTCAGCGTTCCGATGCCGTGCTCGCCGGTCAGAGTGCCGCCGAGCGCGATCGCGGCCCGGAACAGCTCGTCTGCGGCGGCCCAGACCTCAGCGGGGGGCTCGGCGCCTTCGAAGATGAAGTTCGGATGCAGGTTTCCGTCGCCCGCGTGCGCCACCGTGGGAATCGTCATCGAGTACGCCTTCTCGATCCGGGCGATCTCGTCGAACATCGCGGGCATCGCGCTGCGCGGCACCGACACGTCTTCGATGAGGGTCGTGCCGAGAGCGGACATGGCAGGGTGCATCGCTCGGCGGATCGCCAGCAGGCGCTCGCCTTCCTCCCGGTCGTGCGAGACCTGCGTCACACCGTCGTGAGCCGTCAGGATCTCGGCGATCGTGGTCGCTTCGGAGACAGCGGCCGGGCCATCGGTCTGAATCGTCAGCTGCGCGCTCCCGGCGGCGGGGGCCGGCAGCTCCAGCAGGGCGGCGACCGCGGCGAGGCTGGCGGAGTCCATCAGCTCCATGATCGCCGGCTGCGCACCCGAGGCGGTGACCGCGGCGGATGCGGACGCCGCTGTGCGCACGTCGGGGAAGATCGCCGTCACCGTGCACGTGGTTCCCTCGACGAGTCGGCGCAGCTTCAGGGTGGCGCCGACGACCACGCCGAGAGTGCCTTCCGAGCCGATCACGAGAGAGGTGAGGTCGAGTCCCGTCACGCCTTTGACGCTGCGATGACCGAGGCGCATCAGACGGCCGTCTGCCAGCACCAGATCGACCCCGAGGACCGCGTCCTTCACGACACCGTACTTCGCGCAGAGCAGCCCGCCTGCCCCGGTGGCGATGTTTCCGCCGACCGTCGAGATCGCGCGGCTGGCGGGATCGGGAGCCCACCAGAGTCCGTGCTCTGCCAGTACATCGTTGAGGTCGGCGTTGAGGATGCCGGGTTCGACGACGGCGAGCAGGTCGTCTGCGCGGATCTCGTGGATCGCGGTCATGCGGCGGGTGGAGAGGACGATCTCGCCGTCGCCGCCGTTCGCCGCCCCGGCGAGCCCGGTGCCCGCCCCGCGCACCACGACGGGAGTCTCCGTCCGGGTGGCGATACGCATCACGGTCTGGACGTGTTCGACGGTCTCTGCATGCACGACCGCGAGCGGATGACCTGGAGCTGCGTGTCCTGACCGGTCGGCGCGCGCCTCTTCGAGGATCGCGGCATCGGTGTCGACGATGTCACCGAGTGCGGCGACGAGCTGATCGAGAGCGCTCATCGGATGCGACGCCGCCCGCTCACCACGCCGGCTCCGACAGCGACCACGGCGAACGCGGTGCCGATGATCGGCTGATCCATCAGCCACCACGCGATCGTGACACCGACGTAGATCAGCAGCTCGACCACGACCCGCAGGAACGGGTGCAGACGCAGCACAGGCCGCGGTGAGAGGAAGAGCGCCCAGATCAGGATCACGACGATCGGAGCGCCGATGCCGATGACGATGTTCCAGGGGAACGGCCACATCGCGAAGCCCCACAGTGCGAGCGTGCCCACGGCGACGATCAGTACCACCGATCGAACGATGTCGAGGGGGGCGATGCGGGGGCGGTCGACGCCGGGAACGGAGGCGGGATCCTGGGACATGGATCCAGTCTATTCGCCGCCGATCGCGGGTCAGAGCGCGGGGACGGCCTCGTCTGCAGCGGGGGCGACCTCGTCGACGCCGGGCGCAGTCTCGTCGACGGGCGCGCCCTCTTCCTCGACCGTCGGCTCCATCGGAGGAGCGATCTCCGCCGGAGCGGAAGGCTCGACGGGAGCGGCCGGTGCGGGAGCCGGGGTCTCAGGAAGCACTTCCGCATCCGGAGCCTCGACCGGACTCGCGGGTGCCGTCTCGTCCGGGGCTGCGGGTGCGGCCTCGTCTGTGGGAACCGGGGCGGGCGCGACCGTGTCGTCCGGGGTCGGCACTACGGTCGCGGTGTCGACGGGATCTTCGGCCGGAGCACCGCACGCGGGCGCGAGCAGGACGGATTCGAGGGTCACCCCGAGCGCTGAGAGGCTGGTGGTGACCGGCAGGACCGGGCCGGCCGCCGTCACATAGTGGATCTCCACGGTCGTGGGGAAGAGGAGCTGCGTGAGCCTCGGTCGCAGTCCGATCGTGCCGGTTCCGGCGTCACTCAGCGATGTGCTGTCGGCACCGCCGTGGCTACCGCCGAGCAGAGCTTCGATGTCGGCGCCCGGGTCACCGGACACGTCCAAGGTCACGTAGGTGATCGCTCGAGCGTCGAGACAGATGTCGGCGAGGCGCACCACGATCGGGGTCGTAGGTGTCGCCGGTTCGCCGGGGGTCTCTTCTCCGGGGGTCTCCTCACCGGGAGTCTCCTCACCGGGGGTCTCTTCTCCGGGGGTTTCGCCGCCGGGGGTCTCTTCTCCGGGGGTTTCGCCGCCGGGGGTTTCGCCGCCGGGGGTCTCCTCACCGGGAGTCTCCTCACCGGGAGTCTCCTCCTCGGGGGCGTCCTCATCCGGTGACGGCTTCGATGTCTCGTTCGGAGCGGGGGGTGCGACGATCGCGGGCGCGATGTCCTCGCCCGGCTCCGGGGTGACGGGCGCTTCGACGGGCGGTACCGGTTCGGGGTCGAGGTCCGAGTCCGCGTCGTCGACGATCGGCGTCTTCTCATCGGACATCGATTCGTCGGGCCCGACGTCGGCACTGATCGACGAAGAGTCCTTGTCGCCGGCGCTGGGAAGCGATGCGACCGGTGTCACTCCGGTGAGGGTCGGGACGATCGTGGCAGCCGCCACGACGCCCGCAACCACCAGGGCTGCTGAACCCGCGCCGACGAGTGCGCCGACACCGCTGAAGATGCCGCCGCTCGCCGCGCTGCCTGCGCCGCCTGCAGCAGTGCCGCCTCCTGCCGCTCCACTCGTGGAGCCGCCCGTGGCCGTCGTTCCCGCGCCTGCGGCGACGACGGCACCCTCGGTGATCCCGGAGGGCATGGCTGCAAGCGCGACGATCGGCGTGCCTCCGCCCTGGAGAGTGGCGAGATATCCGGCGGCGCCTGTGACGCCGAGGACGAGCGGCAGCAGCACGAGGGCGAGTCGCGTCGACACGTCCTTCGCCTCAGCGGCGACGATCATGCAGCGTGCGCAGTCCTCGAGGTGCTGCTCGAGACGGTTGTGATCTCGCGTGCTGAGATTGCCGCGCGAGTACGCGCCCAGATGCTCGATGGTCCATTGGCAGTCGGAGCCGGCCGCCGCACTGCGGAGGTGTGCTTGGATCCACGCCTCGCGAAGCCCTTCGCGTGCACGGAACGCGAGCTGCGATACGGCGCCCGCCTTCATGCCGAGGAGCGTCGCTGCCTCCTGAGGCTTCATCTGCTCGATCTCGGTGTACCAGAGCACCTCCTGCCAGCGGGAGGGAAGGCTGCGGAACGCCTGCGCGGTCAGGCTGCGGTCGAGGGCCTCGTTGGCCGCCTGGTCTGTGCTGTCGGGGTCGGCCACGCTGTCGAGCTCGTCGATCGCAGACTCGCGCCGAGAGCGGCCCCAGGCGGCGGCGGTGTTGCGGATGCTCGTGAACAGATAGGCGCGGAAGGAGCCGTTGGGTCCGCCGCCCTTGATGATCGCCTGATAGATGCGGGTGTAGGACTCCTGCACGAGATCGTCGGGGTCGATCGACGAGGTGATCGACCGAGCGACGGACATGCCGGACGGGTAATGCCGCCTCCAGAGTTCGCCGAATGCCGCTGCGTCACCCGAGCGGGTGCGCAGGACGAGATCGGCGTCGGCGATCGTTTCGTCGTGCGAAGTGCTGTCCTGATCCACAGTCATCCATCTGTCGTGGAGCGCGAGTGCGCCTCCACATGAAGAGACGCGTGAACCCCATTTTCATCACGCGCCATCACCATTCTCTCTCCAATCTCTCAGCCCTGCCACCCCTTCCGGGAAACTGTTCGCAGAATTCTGCGAACCCGAAAACCCCTGATCACGGGCGGATCGACCGATCCTGGCGAGCTTCCTGAAAAAAAGATCTGAGAAATCGCGTAATGAATCGGCGTCGACGTCGTCTCATCAGGAGAGACAGCCATGGGGCTCCACCGGGGGGCGGAGCTCGGGCGCTGGTGCAAGGGGTAAGTGCACCGGCATGGCGGGTCGGGCACCTCGGGGGAGGAGCGCTCGGCCCGCCAGCTCTCGCACATGGGAGGGAAATGTGACGGGGCCGCCGATCTGGGGAACGGCGGCCCCTCACCCACGCAGAGATCATGGCCGGAGTGCGCACGTCCGCGCGCGGATGCGCCCGCGACATCTCGCCGCGCGGTACGGGGTTACGGGCGAGCGCCCACCCACACGCGCTCGACCTGCAGGTGCGCATCGAGCAGCACGGCGTCAGCGACGTAGCCGACTGCGAGACGGCCGAGTCGATCGCCGTATCCGACCGCGGCTGCCGGAGTCTCGGTGAGAGCGCGCACCGCCTCCGCCAGCGGCGCTCCCGCAGCGATCGCCCGGCGCAGCGCGTCATCCTGGGTGAGCGTCGACCCCGCGATCGAGCCGGTGTCGTCCGCCCGCGCGATGCCGTCCTCGACCGTCACGCTCACGGCGCCCAGGTCATAGTGCCCGTCGGCGCTGCCCGCGGCAGCCATGGCGTCGGTGACGAGCGCCACGCGGCCGGGTGCCGAGTCGAACACGAGCTTGATCACGTGTGGATCGAGGTGCACGTCGTCGGCGATCACCTCGAGCACCACCCGGCGATCGCCGGCCGCCGCGAGCACGGGCCCTGGCGCACGATGGTGGATGCCGGGCATGGCATTGAACGCATGGGTCAGCACCGTCGCACCCGCGTCGAAGGCTGCCACAGCCATCGCGGCGTCCGCGCTCGTATGACCCACCGCAGCCACTGCTCCGGCGTCGACGATCCGTCGGATCGCGTCGAGTCCGCCGGGGAGTTCCGGTGCGATCGTCACCTGCCGGATCGTGCCGCGGCCGGCCTCGAGCAGCCGAGCGACATCATCGCCGCCCGGGGCCAGCAGCAGCGTCGGCTCGTGTGCTCCATGATGCGCGGGGTCGAGGAACGGCCCCTCCAGATGCGAGCCGAGGATGTCGGCATCCGTCTGCATCAGGTCGGCGATCAGCGCCACGCGCTGCGCGAGGGCGTCGACCGGCGCCGTGACGAGTGAGATCACCGATCGGGTGGTGCCGTGGGAGCGGTGCAGAGCACGAGCCGTGCGGATCGCCTCTACGCCGTCGTCGAACGAGGCGCCGGCACCGCCGTGGCAATGGATGTCGATGAAGCCGGGCGTGAGCACGGCATCCGGTCCGGCGATGGCTGTCGCATCGACGACCTCGTCTGCAGCGCTCCACGTCTGCCCTGTTCCGACGGCGACGACCAGGCCGTCTTCGATCCGCACCCAGGAGTCCGCGATCTCGGACCCGTGGTCGATCAGTCGGGTCGAGTGGATGACGAGCGATCCGGTCGCCGGGGAATCGGTGGTCATCGTTCGCTCCAGGGGATCTCGGCTGAGGGGTGGAAATCGACGCCTTCAGCCTTCCACAGCGGAGCGAGCCCAGCGAGCCGCACGCGGAACGACTCCCAGTCCCGACCTGCGGCGCTGCGCGCAGACCAGGCGACCTCGGCGTGAGCGGCGGCCCGGGGGAACACCAGCTGCTCGACATCGCTCAGGGTGCGAGTGGTCTCGCTCCACAACGGAGCCTCGATGCCGAGGATCGCCGACTCAGGCACGTCGAGCACCGCGGTCGGCTCCCATTCGTAGGCCGTGCGGACGTCGATGATCGCGGCCCAGGTCAGCCCGAGCGGGAAGTCGGCGGTGTACTTCATGTCGAGGTACGCGACATCTGCGGTCGACATGATCAGCGCGCCGCCGCGCTCGACGAAGTGGGCTGCCTCTGCGGCGTGCGAGCCCTCGGGCGTCGTCTTGCCCCAGTACTGCCCGATCGTGCCCTCGGCGATGTCGTTCGCCGCGCCGACCTCGTGCCACGCGAGGGGGATCTTGCCCTCCTCGAACACGATCGCGGTCGCGCGCTCGACGAAGTGATCGAAATCCGCCTGCGGGGTGCCGAGTGATTCGTCTCCGCCGATGTGGATGAACGGACCAGGCGTCATCTCGGCGAGCTCTCGCACGACGTCGCGCACGAACTCGTACGTGCGCTCCTCGTGGATGCGGACGCTCGAATGCCCGACGCCCCACCCGAGATAGGGCTCTCCGGCCACGGGGAGCGGCTGATCGAGGCGCACCGATTCGGCGATAAGGCTGTCGTTCATGACCGGGTCCTCGACGAGCTCGGGGTATGCGACGCCGATGGCGTGCGTGTGCCCGGGGAGGTCGATCTCGGGAATCACGAGCATGTGCCGCTCGGCTGCGTACGCCACGATCTCGCGGTAGTCGTCCTTGGTGTAGAAGCCTCCGGGGTCGCCGAGCGAGGCGGTCGACGACGCGAGCTCGGTGAGCTTCGGCCATGCGTCGATCTGGATGCGCCACCCCTGATCGTCGCTGAGGTGCAGGTGCAGATGGTTGAACTTGAGCGCGCTGGTGCTGTCGATGAACTTCTTGACCTCGTCGACGTCGAAGAAGTGCCGAGTGACGTCGAGCATCACGCCGCGGCGCTCGAACCGCGGTGCGTCCGCGACCTCGGCGCGCAGCAGCGCCCAGCCCTCGTCTCCGTCGCGGAGCAGCTGCAGCAGGGTCTGCACTCCGTAGAAGAGCCCGGCCTCGTCGCCGCCGACGACCTCGACGGAATCGGTGACCCTGAGCGTGTAGCCCTCGGGTGCGACGGAGGGATCGACGCGCAGCACGATCGCCGAGGTCGTGTCTGCGGTGTCTGCCGTGTCGGGGGAGAGGGTGAAGCGGATGCCGGTGCGCCGCTCCGCGGCATCGATCAGCTGCTGCGCGGCGGGGGAGTCGCCGATGACTCGCGTGCTCCCGGAGACAGGCAGTCGACCATCGCCGGCGATGACGGAAGCGGGAAGAGGAACGAGGGGCATGGAATGGGGAAGGACCATGAACAAAACCTACCCTGCACAGAGCCGGCAGCCCAGGGAAATCCGCTATGCTTTCTCACGTCGCGACTGGCGTCTGGGTGGACTACCACCGGGGAGCGACTGACCACGGAATTCGACCGCGCGCCTGGGCCGATAGGTATACCCCTTCGAATCCGTCGTCAGAGGAGCAAGTCATGACCGATCGTTACTTCAACGCCCCGCTCGCCGAGGTCGACCCCGAGATCGCACAGGTTCTCGACCGCGAGCTCCAGCGTCAGCAGACGTTCCTCGAGATGATCGCATCCGAGAACTTCGTGCCCGTCTCGGTGCTGCAGGCTCAGGGCTCGGTGCTCACCAACAAGTACGCCGAGGGCTACCCCGGGCGTCGCTACTACGGTGGCTGCGAAGAGGTCGACGTCGCCGAATCGCTGGCCATCCAGCGTGCCAAGGACCTCTTCGGCTCGGAGTTCGCCAACGTCCAGCCGCACTCGGGAGCGTCGGCCAACGCCGCCGTGCTGCACGCGATCGCCCGCCCCGGTGACACGCTGCTCGGCCTCGCGCTCGACCAGGGCGGTCATCTGACGCACGGCATGAAGATCAACTTCTCGGGCCGTCTCTACGACATCGTCGCCTACGGCGTAGACCCCGAGACCTCGACGATCGACATGGACGAGGTGCGTCGCCTCGCGATCGCGCACAAGCCCAAGGTCATCATCGCCGGATGGTCCGCCTACCCTCGCACCCTCGACTTCGCCGCCTTCCGCGCGATCGCCGACGAGGTCGGCGCCCTGCTCTGGGTCGACATGGCGCACTTCGCCGGTCTCGTCGCCGCAGGCCTGCACCCGAACCCGGTGCCGCACGCGCACGTCGTCTCGTCGACCGTGCACAAGACCATCGGCGGCCCCCGTTCGGGCTTCATCCTGACGAACGACCCCGAGATCGCGAAGAAGATCAACACCGCGGTGTTCCCCGGGCAGCAGGGCGGTCCTCTCATGCACGTGATCGCCGCCAAGGCGACCGCGTTCAAGCTCGCGGGCACCGCCGAGTTCAAGGAACGCCAGGAGCGCACGCTGCGCGGAGCATCGATCCTCGCCGAGCGTCTTTCTCAGCAGGATGTGAAGGATGCCGGCATCGGTGTGCGCTCCGGCGGCACCGACGTGCACCTGGTGCTGGTGGATCTTCGCGACGCAGAGATCGACGGCAAGCAGGCCGAAGACCTGCTGCACGACATCCACATCACCGTGAACCGCAACGCGGTGCCGAACGACCCTCGTCCGCCGATGGTCACCTCGGGCTTGCGCATCGGAACCCCGGCGCTCGCGACCCGCGGTTTCGGCGACGCCGAGTTCACCGAGGTCGCCGACGTGATCGCCCTCGCGCTGCTGCCCGGCGCCGACGTCGAGGCGCTTCGCGCTCGTGTCGACGCGCTCGCCGCAGTCTTCCCGCTCTACCCGGACCTGCAGCAGTGACCGCGAAGATCCTCGACGGCAAGGCGGCGTCTGCCGCGATCAAGGCCGAGCTGACCGAGCGTGTCGCCACGCTGAAGGCGAAGGGCATCGTCCCCGGCATCGCGACCGTCCTCGTCGGCGCCGATCCGGCATCCCAGCTCTACGTCGGCATGAAGCACCGTCAGTCCGAGGCGATCGGAATGAACTCGATCCAACGCGAGCTGCCGGCCGATGCCACGCAGGCCGACGTCGAGGCGCTGATCGACGAGCTGAACGCCGACCCGGAGTGCCACGGGTACATCGTGCAGCTGCCGCTGCCGAAGCACATCGACACGGATGCGATCCTCGAGCGGATCGATCCGGCGAAGGATGCCGACGGCCTGCACCCGACCAACCTCGGTCGGCTCGTGCTCAACGTCAACAGCCCGATCCACACGCCGCTGCCGTGCACGCCGCGCGGTGTGATCGAGCTGCTGCTGCGCAACGACTACGACCTCACGGGCAAGCACGTGGTGGTCGTCGGACGCGGGGTGACCATCGGTCGGTCCATCGGTCTGCTGCTGACCCGTCGCGACCTCAATGCGACCGTGACCCTGACCCATACGGGCACGGTCGACATGCCGCGCTACCTGCGCGAGGCCGATGTGATCGTCGCTGCTGCGGGCGTCAAGCATCTCATCCGCGCCGAAGACGTCAAGCCCGGAGCCGCGGTGCTCGATGTGGGCGTGACGCGTGAGACCGACCCGGAGACCGGCAAGAACCTGGTCTTCGGAGACGTGCACCCCGATGTCACCGAGGTCGCAGGCTGGGTCTCGCCGAACCCCGGCGGCGTCGGCCCGATGACGGTCGCGCTGTTGATGACGAACGTCGTGGAGGCGGCCGAGCGGCTCGTCTGAGCCTGATCGGTCCCGATCTGCGCATCCGGTCCCGATCTGCTGACCTCTCCCGTCAGATTCGTCCGCGAATCGGGGCGGGGTCCGCAGATCGGGACCTTCTGCGTTCAGCCGAGCTCGTCGAGCATGCGTCGCTGCTCGGGGGTCAGCCCGTCCTGCAGTTCTTGGCGCGCCTCGGCGGTGGCCGGTGCGGCGGAGGATGCAGATGCGGCGGTGGTCTTCCTGCCCGAGACCCTGCCCTGCACGGCGTCGTAGAGCTCGCCTGCCTTCGCCCGCAGCTTGTCGTCGACCCGGTCGTAGATCATCCAGCCGAAGAGCAGGAAGAGCGGTGGGAGCGCGTAGCTCCAGAACCCCGAGGCGCGGACGCCGCTCAGCCAGACGACAGCCGCCCAGATGATCAGCTCGACGAGGTAGACGAGGACGTACTGGACGACCTTCTCGCCGGCCTTCGTGCGATCCGATGCCGACTTCGCGGCAGCCGTGCGGAACGCGCCCGTGAGCAGTGGTTTGACGAAGAGTGCCGCGAGAGTCAGGACGACCGCGGCCCAGAGGGCGTGGAATCCGACCGAGACTCCGGCGGACAGCAGGCCGATGAGCAGCAGGACTGCGACATTGAAGACGTAGAGCGCGGCGAACCGGATGATTCCGTTCTTCATGCGACCAGACTTCCACACTCCCGGATGCGGTGGCACCTCTCACACCGCCTCGGTTGCGGTCAACGCGCGGGGAAGGCGCGCTCGACCGCATCCACCACCGCGGCGTAGACGGAGTCCCACGGCGCGAGCGGGGGAGTGACTCCGGCGAGCTCGAGGCTCACGGCTCCGTGCACCTGTGCCCAGACGGTCAGCGCCGAGGCCATCACCTCGGCCTCGTCGACGCGTGGCGAGAGCGCGCGTACGAGGGGCGCCATCGCGGTGCTCATGGTCGCATCGTCGGGGCGGCAGTCCTCCGTGGCCACCCCGCCGCCGAACATGAGGCGATAGAGCGCCGGGTTCGCCATCGCCCACGCCCGGTATGCGAACCCCAGTGCGCGCAGCCCCCGTGGTTCGGCGGTCGCCTGAGCCTCGCCGAAAGAGGCGAAGCCGTGCTCGATGACGGCGACGAGCAGCTCGGTCTTTCCGCCGAACAGGGCGTATACGGCCGAGGTCGAGGTGCCGGCGTTCTGGGCGATGTCACGGAGACTGATCCGTTCGGGGCCCTTGGCGTCGACCATCTCGGCTGTCGCGTCGAGGAGACGGTCGCGCAGAGCGTCGTCGTAGAGAGGGGGTCTTGCCATGGCGTTGATCTTATCGTAACGTTGTTGCATAACGCAGTTACATAACACTGTTCTCAAGGGGTGCCTCATGGCTCAGCAGGTCTTTCCCGGTCGGTTCACCGCGTCCCCGGAGCGATCGGACATCACCGTCTTCCTGATCGGGATGCGGGCGAACCGCTGGTGGCAGATGGGGCGTGTGATGCGCACCGCGAGCAAGATGCCGCCGATGCTGCAGCACCTCGCGACCCACGAGGATGCCGGGATGCTCGGTGCGCACAGCTGGTTCGGGCGCACGACGATCCTGCTGTCGTACTGGGAGAGCCCCGAGCATCTGCAGCGCTTCGCCGCCGACCGCGACGCTCCGCACCTGCAGCCGTGGCGCGACTTCATGCGGACCCTGCAAGGGAGCGGCAGCGTGGGAGTCTGGCACGAGACCTATCAGGTGCCGGCGAACGATCTCGAGGCGGTGTACGTCGACATGCCGGTGTTCGGACTCGCGGCGGCCACCGGACACGCACCGATCGGGCCCGGAACGAAGACAGCGCGTCAGCGGCTGGGCCGTTGACGCGCTGCGCTCGGTGAGAGATCAGCCCTGCGGGTGCAGGCTGCTCTCGATGTTGGTGATGCGCGCCTGCTCGTCGAAGCGGAACGTCGCGGTGCCGGTCGCATCGGCGACCGTGGCGCCCGAGAAGGACTCGTCGGCCCAGGTGAGGTTCCAGCCGGCGAGGCGGGCGGCATCCCAGACGGCCGTGCGGGCATCGGACAGCGCCAGATCCGAGAGGATGCGGGGAAGGACGATCGCGGCCGACCCGACGGTGAGCGGAGGAAGAGGGGCATCGAGGAGGAACACTGCGTAGGTGCCTCCGCCGACGGGCGCGAGGTAGTAGGGAGCGCGGCCGGTGAGCTCGACGGCCACGGCGCCCACGGTGTGAGCGGCGGCGGTGATCCATTCGGCGTCTCCGGCGGCGTCGGCGGGGAAGGGGAGTTCGGTCTCGCTCAGCTCGGCGATGCCGTGCTGGACGCCGTAGTCGCGAAGCTGTGCGGCGATTCCCGCCGGGTCGCCCTGCGGATGCGCCCAGGCCCAGAGCAGCGAGCGCGGACCCGGGGCGATCGTCGCGACGAGGTGGGCGCGGGAGACGAGCTGACGGGTGGCTTCGGTGTTCGAGGTGAACGTGAGGGTCCCCGCCGCCATGTCGGCATCCCAGCGGTGATCGCCGAGGTCCTCGAGGGCGGTGGCCAGGGAATCCTGGCGGAGGGAGGAGAACAGTGCAGCACGGTCTGCGAGCGGCTGGAGCGCGGCGAAGGTCATGCCCCCAGTGTCGCCCGGATTGCTATGAATCCGCCAACTCCTGTCGTGGGGACACCGCATCGGCAGGACGGCCCATGCGCCAGACGCTCGGCACCATCAGGGTCACCACCGCGAGCGATGCGTAGAGGACCCCCGAGGTGACCAAGACCGTCTCGACGTCGCTGTGTGTGATGAGCCAGCCGTATACGAGAGTGCCGATCGGCATCACGACGTAGCTCCCCAGCATGTCGTAGCTCGAGACGCGCGACAGCTTGTCGCCCGGCACGTTCTCCATCATCGCGAGGTTCCAACCGGTGCTGAAGACTTCCGCTCCCGCGCCCGCGATGAAGGCGGCGACGGCCAGCAGGATCACGGCGGGGTGCACGCCGAGGACGGTCAGAGGGATCGCGAACGCGGCCATGCCGATCATGCCGTAGCGCAGCGGTCGCTTGAGCGGGAACCACATCAGGATGAGCGTCATCAACAGGATGCCGACGCCTTCTGCGCTGACCACCCACCCCCAGCCGGCGACCCCCAGACGCTCGTCGTTCTTCGCGATGTACGGACCGACGACGCCCCAGGCGCCGATATGGATCGCGTTCATCACCATGAAGGCGAGCACGATGACCCACAGCCACGTGCGACCCCAGAACTCCAGCCATCCGACCCGGAGGTCATGGAACATCGTGGTTCCGCCGGCATGATCCGGGGGAGGGAGCCTGACCATCGCCAGGACGGGGATGGCGATGACCCAGCCGATCCCCTGCACGACCATCGCCCAGGCGGGGCCGGCTGCGGCGACGACGATGCCGGCGATGATCGGGCCGCCGATCGTCGTCGCGGAGCGCACGAATGACAGCATCGCGTTCGCCTGCTGGAGGTGCTCGGGGGAGGTGAGCTGAGGGATGATCCCCTGCATGGCCGGCAGCACGAACGCGGTCGAGGCTCCGTTCACGACCGACAGCAGCGCGAGCAGGGGAACCGTGGCGGTGCCGCTGAACAGGAGCGCCGCCATAGCCCCGACCGACAGGATGTCGATGACGTAGCAGGACTGGATGATGAGAGCGCGCGGCAGTCGGTCGGCGATCACTCCGCCGAACAGCAGGAAGACGATGTTGCTGACCGTGAAGGCGGCGAGCACGAGTGACAGGGAACGGGCGTCGTTGTCGATCCCGAGCACCGCGAAGGCCAGCGCGATCGACGACATCGACCCGGCGACCAGCGTGATCGCGCGGGCGAGGAAGAACCAGCGGAATCCCTTGTCCTGCATCGCGGCGAGCGCGCGGATCATGACGGCGCCCCGCTTCTCTGCATCCGTCAATCCTGCCACCGCGACGGGCGGCGCGGGCGTCAGTAGCTGGCGCGGGTCGCGTCGTCGGAAGCCGGGACGAACCGGGCGGCGAGCGCCTCGGATGCCCGCGCGAGCATGGCCACGTCGGCACCGACCGCCACGAAGTCCGCTCCGGCGGCGATGTAGGCGTCGGCGGCTGACGGGTCGAAGGTGTTCACGCCCACGGGCTTGCCTGCGGCCTTCACCGCGGCGAAGACCTGCTCGACCGCCGACACGACCTCGGGATGCGTCTGCTGGCCGAGCAACCCCATCGATGCAGAGAGGTCGGACGGGCCGACGAACACCGCATCCACTCCGTCGACCGCGGCGATCTCGGCGGCGGCCTGCACTCCTGCTGCCGTCTCGATCTGCACCGTGAGCGACGTGTGCCGTGCCGAGTCCTGCAGATACCCGTCGACGCGGTTCCACCTGGCGCTGCGGGCGAGCGCGCTGCCCACGCCTCTCACGCCCTCGGGGGGATACCGGGTCGCCGCGACGGCGGCACGCGCCTCATCGACCGAGGAGACCATCGGCACGATGAGGTTCTGGGCGCCGAGATCGAGCACCTGCTTGATCGCGACGACGTCGTTCGAGGAGACCCGCACCACCGGAGTGATCGGATAGGCGGCGACGACCTGCAGCTGCATCAGCGTGGACTCCAGCGTGTTCGCCGAGTGCTCCATGTCGATCAGCAGCCAGTCGAGCCCTGATCCCGCGGCGACCTCGGTCACGAGAGGGCTCCCGGAGCACGCCCACATGCCGATCAGCGGACGGCCGGACGAGCCGAGCTGCTCACGGAAGGAGGGGCTCAGATGAAGCGGCATGCGATCGTTCCCATCGGTCCGTAATCGCACAGCACCTCGTCGCCGCGCGACACCCACATCGGGCGTGTGAACGATCCTGCCAGGATGATCTCCCCGGCCTCGAGACGCGCGCCGTGCTGGTGGAACTTGTTCGCGAGCCACGCGACACCGGTTGCGGGATGGCCGAGCACGCCGGCTGCGACGCCGGTCTCCTCGATCTCGCCGTTGCGCGACAGCACGCCGGGAACCCAGCGCAGGTCGATCTCGTCGGGCCGCTTGCGCACGGTGCCGAGCACCATGGCGCCGTATGCGGCGTTGTCGCTGATCGTGTCGACGATCGTGCGGCCCTCGAGCTCGATGTGCGAGTTCAGCACCTCGAGCGCGGGAACCGCGTAGTCGATCGCCGCGAGGGCATCGTCGAGCGTGCAGTCGGGGCCCTCGAGCGGATGCCCCAGCACGAATGCCAGCTCGACTTCGATGCGCACGTTCGAGAAGTGGTCGACGGGGATCTCGGCGCCCGACTCGTAGACCGTGTCATCGAACATGACGCCGTAGTCGGGCTCGGTGATGCCCGTGGCCTGCTGCATCGCCTTCGACGTCAGCCCGATCTTGCGACCGACCAGGCGTCGTCCGGCGGCGATCTGCGAGTCGCGCCACACACCTTGGATCGCGTACGAGTCCTCGACGGTGGCCTCGGGGTAGCGCGCCGTGATGCGCGGGATCACCGAGTGGGTCCGGTCGGCCTCGGCCAGCTCCGCGGCGATCTGCGTGACGGTGTCTGGTGACAGCATCCGTTCCCCCTCAGAGCTGATGGCCGAGCTTGTACTCGCCCTGCTTGTACTCGGGCATGGACTCGTCGTCGTCGGGACGCGTGTACGAGAACCCGTCGGCGCCGATCGTGACGGCCATCTCCGAGCTGTCGGTGCGGGCGACGACCGGCTGCGGGTTGCCGTCGAGATCGAGCACCAGCGAGGCCTCGGTGTACCAGGAGGGTACGACCGGGTTGCCCCACCAGTCGCGACGCTGGTTGTCGTGCACGTCCCACGTGATGACGGGGTTGTCCGGGTCGCCCGTGTAGTAGTCCTGCGTGTACACCTCGACGCGGTGGCCGTCGGGATCGCGCAGGTACAGGTAGAACGCGTTCGAGACGCCGTGGCGGCCGGGCCCGCGCTCGATCGCGTCGGAGCGGCGCAGTGCTCCGAGCTTGTCGCAGATCGCGAGGATGTTGTGCTTCTCGTGGGTCGCGAAGCACACGTGGTGCATGCGCGGCCCGTCTCCGCCGGTCATGGCCGTGTCGTGCACGGTGGGCTTGCGGCGCATCCAGGCCGCGTAGACGGTTCCCTCGTCGTCCTGGATGTCCTCCGTCACGCGGAAGCCCAGGTCCTGCATGAACTTGACGGCGCGGGGCACGTCGGGCGTGACCTGGTTGAAGTGGTCGAGACGCACGAGCTCGCCCGGGATGTGCAGGTCGTACCGCCACGACATCCGCTCGACGTGGTCGGACCGGTGGAAGAACTCGATGGGGAAGCCCAGGGGGTCGACCACGCGCACGGAGTCGCCGACGCCCTTCACGAAGCCTTCGGGGTTGCGGCGCACGTCGCATCCGAGCTCGGTGTAGAACGCCACCGCGAGGTCGAGATCCTCCGGTGTGCGCACGCGGTACGAGAAGGCCGCCACCGCGGCGATCGGGCCCTTGCGCAGCACGAGGTTGTGGTGGATGAACTCCTCGGTCGAGCGGAGGTAGATCGCCTCGTCATCCTCTTCCGTGACGTACAGTCCCAGGACGTCGACGTAGAACACCCGGGACGCCGCGAGGTCGGTGACCACGAGCTCCATGTAGGCGCAGCGCAGCACGTCGGGAGGAGTGCTCTCGGGGGTGGGGACGGGGTTGTCCGTCTGGATCGGAGCCTCCTGGCTCACGTAGTAGCCCGAGGAGGTCAGCGTCTTCGCAGTCTTGTCGGTCATCGCGGGTCCTTGATCAGTTCTTGCCGAAGGTCGGGTTGTGGGCACCGCCGAGCGTGATGTGCACGCTCTGCTGGTCGGTGTAGAAGTCGATCGAGCGGTAGCCGCCCTCGTGACCGAGACCCGAGGCCTTGACGCCGCCGAACGGAGTGCGCAGGTCGCGCACGTTGTTGCTGTTCAGCCACACCATGCCGGCCTCCACCGACTGCGCGAAGTTGTGCGCGCGCTTCAGGTCGTTGGTCCAGATGTAGGCGGCGAGTCCGTACTTCGTGTTGTTCGCGAGCGCGAGCGCCTCCTCGTCGGAGTCGAAGGGCGTGATCGCGACGACGGGTCCGAAGATCTCCTCCTGGAAGATGCGGGCGTCGGGGGAGACGTCGGCGAACACCGTCGGTGCGACGAAATTGCCTTCGTCGAAGCCCTCGGGGCGGCCGCCGCCGGCGACGAGTCGACCCTCGGTCTTGCCGATCTCGACGTAGCTCATGACCTTGTCGTAGTGCTCGGGGTGCACCAGGGCGCCGACCTCGGTCGCCGGGTCGTGCGGGTAGCCGACCTTGACGCGCTTCGCCTGCGCGGCGTACCTCTCGACGAACTCCTCGTAGATCGAGCGCTCGACCAGGATGCGGGATCCCGCTGTGCAGCGCTCGCCGTTGAGGGAGAAGACGCCGAAGATCGTCGCGTCGACGGCGGCCTCGAGGTCGGCGTCGGCGAACACCACGGCTGGCGATTTGCCGCCGAGCTCCATCGAGAGTCCCTTGAGGAACGGAGCGGCATTGCCGAAGATGAGCTGTCCGGTCGAGCTCTCGCCCGTGAACGAGATGAGCGGTACGTCGGGGTGCTTGACGAGCGCGTCTCCGGCGTCCTCGCCGAGACCGTTGACGAGGTTGAAGACGCCCGCGGGCAATCCGGCCTCCTCGAAGATCCCTGCCCAGAGAGAGGCGGAGAGCGGGGTGAACTCGGCGGGCTTGAGCACCACGGTGTTGCCGGTCGCGAGTGCGGGGCCGAGCTTCCACGACTCGAGCATGAACGGCGTGTTCCACGGCGTGATGAGCCCGGCGACGCCGATCGGCTTGCGGTTGACGTAGTTCATCTGCTTGCCGGGCACCTTGAAGGCGTCATCGGACTGCGCGACGATCAGGTCGGCGAAGAAGCGGAAGTTCTCGGCTGCGCGGCGGGCCTGTCCGAGAGCCTGGGTGATCGGCAGCCCCGAGTCGTACGACTCGAGCTCTGCGAGGCGGGCGTCGCGCGACTCGACGAGGTCGGCGATCCGGTGCAGCACGCGCGAGCGCTCACGGGGGAGCATCCGCGGCCAGGGACCCTCGTCGAACGCGCGCTTCGCTGCCGCGACGGCGAGCTCGATGTCGGCCTTCTTGCCGGCGGCCGCCGTGGTGTAGGTCTTGTTCGTCACCGGGTCGAGCACGTCGAAGGTGTCGCCGTCGACCGAGTCGACGAACGCGCCGTCGATGTAGTGCTGGATGTGGTCGGGCAGGTCGGCGGGGATGCGGGAATCGGTCATGACTCGTCTCCTGAGTTGTGGTGAGAACGGGCGTGCAGAGCGTCGAGGAAGGCATCCCTCGTGCGCAGGCGGTGGTTGCGGGCGGCGAGCTCGATCTCGAGCGGGTCGGCACCCGCTCGGATGAGCTCGAGGATCTGCGTGTGCTCCTCGACGGAGTGCTGGGCACGGCCAGGCACGTACGCGAACGTCGAGTCGCGGATTCCGGAGAGACGGGCCCATCCTCGGTGCACGAGATCGAGCAGATGCGGGTTCGGGCAGGGCTGGAAGAGCAGGGAGTGGAACTGCCGGTTGAGCTCGGTGAACGCATGCGCATCGAGGTGACCGAGCATCTGCGTCATCCGCGTGTTGACCGCCTCCGCGGCGTCGAGCGTCGCATCGTCGAGCAGGGGCGCGGACAGGGCCGTGGCAGCGCCCTCGACCAGCCCCAGGGTCTCCATGGTGTGGGCGTACTCGCTCTCGTCGACGAGCGTGACACGGGCGCCGACGTTGCGCTCGAAGGTCACGAGCCCCTCGGCCTCGAGGCGGCGGATGGCCTCGCGCACCGGCACGACGCTCATGCCCAGCTCTTCCGCCAGCGATCCCAGGACGAGCCGGTAGCCGGGCCCGAAGATGTGGCCGGAGATGCGCGAGCGGATCCAGGCATAGGCCTGCTCCGACTTGCTGGCATTGGCGACCGTCGTCACGGCCGTGCCCCGCGGTCGGATGCTGCGCCCGTCGCGGCCTCGTACTTGGCGCGCCATTCCGCATTGAGCGGGAACAGCCCGTCGACGGGGTGCCCGGCCGCGACCTGCTCGGCGATCCAGGCGTCCTCGATCTCCTGCGCGAGAGTGTCGTCTGCGACCTGCTCGGCGAGAGCGGGTGGAATCACGACGACACCGTCGCCGTCGCCGACGATGATGTCTCCCGGCTGCACGGTGGCACCGCCGCACGAGATGGTGATGTCGGCATCCCACGGCACGTGCTTGCGTCCGAGCACCGAGGGGTGGGCGCCCTGCGAGAACACGGGGAGTCCGATCTCGGCTACGGCGTCGAAGTCGCGCACCCCGCCGTCGGTGACGACGCCGGTCGCGCCGCGAGCGCGAGCGCGCAGAGCGAGGATGTCGCCGAGGGTGCCTGTGGTCGCGTCGCCGCGGGCCTCGATCACGATGATCTCGCCCTCGTCGACCGAGTCGAATGCGCGCTTCTGCGCGTTGTAGCCTCCGCCGTGGGTTGTGAAGAGGTCTTCCCGGAACGGGACGAATCTCAGCGTCTTGGCCGTACCCACGATCTTGCTGCCGGGGATGTTGACGGAGACCCCGTCGATGAAGCACGAGTGGTGGCCGCGCTTGCGCAGCTGCGCGGAGAGGCCGGCGGTCGGCGCCTCGAGGAGCTTGGCGCGGAGCTCGGGGGAGAGGGCGGGCGCCGCCTCCTCGGCGGTGGGCGCCGCATCCTCGGCGGGGAGCCCCGCCTCTTCGCGCGAGCCCCAGGCCTCGGCGCGCTGCACGTCGTCGACGGCGGGGAGCGAGCCGATCTCCTCATCGAAGGGGACATCGCCCTGCGTGACCGTGGTGATGAGCCGGCCGGAGGAGGGGGAGCCCTCGGCATCCGGAGCATCGACTTCGATCTCGACCACATCGCCCGGCACGATCACCGAGGATCCGGCCGGTGTGCCGGTGAGGATGACGTCACCGGGTTCGAGCGTGAAGTGCTGAGAGAGATCCGCGACCAGCTGTGCCAGCGGGAAGATGAGACCGGCCGTGGTGTCGTCCTGGCGCAGCTCGCCGTTGACCCAGGCTCGCACGCGCAGGGCGGCGGGATCGACGGTGCGGGCGTCGATGAGGCCGGGGCCGAGCGGGGTGTAGCCGTCGCCGCCCTTGGAGCGGACGTTGGATCCCTTGTCGTTGGCGCGCAGGTCGTACAGTCCGAGGTCGTTCGACGCGGTGACCCAGCCGACGTGGTTCCATGCGTCGCCGAGCGACACATGACGGGCGGCGGTGCCGATCACGAGGGCGATCTCGCCCTCGAAGGCCAGCAGCTCGGTGCCGGCAGGGCGCTCCACCGTGCCGCCGGAGACGCCGACCGAGCTGGCCGGCTTGAAGAAGTAGGAGGGAGCAGCGGGCCGACGACCGCGCTGATCGGCACGGGAGGCGTAGCTCAGATGGATCGCGATGATCTTGCCGGGCCGGGTCATCGATGCCGTCACGGGGGCGCCTCCTCGCGCTGTGCGTCGACGCCTTGTGCGTCGTATTCGAAATCATATATCATCGTGTCACCCCTCGGCAAGCAACTCGACACCTCTCGTGTGCGAGCCGTGACAATGCGGTCACAATCAAAGGAGACACCCCTATGAGCGGGCAGTCACAGGCTGGGTTCACGCCCACCGGAACCATCGCGACACCGGCCGATCGGCGCCGGGTCGTGTTCGCCACGGTCGTCGGCACCACGGTCGAGTGGTACGACTTCTTCATCTACGCCACGGCCGTCGGCCTGGTCTTCGGACAGCTGTTCTTCGAGCCGCTCGGAGCGAACAGTGCCATCGTCGCGTTCGCCACCGTCGGAGTCAGCTTCCTCTTCCGCCCGCTCGGCGCCTTCCTCGCCGGCCACTACGGCGACAAGCTCGGGCGCAAGACGGTGCTCATGTGGACGCTGATCCTGATGGGCGCGGCCACTGCGCTCATCGGCGTGCTCCCGACCTACGAGGCGATCGGGATCGCCGCACCGATCATGCTGGTGCTGCTGCGGATCCTGCAGGGCATCTCGGCCGGAGGGGAGTGGGGCGGTGCGGTGCTGATGGCCGTCGAGCACGCTCCGAAGGCGAAGCGCGGGATCTTCGGTGCATCGCCGCAGATCGGCGTGCCGCTCGGCCTGCTGCTCGCGTCTGGAGTGATGGCGCTGATGACGGTGATCGCTCCGGGCGATCAGTTCCTCCAGTGGGGCTGGCGAATCCCGTTCCTGCTCAGCGTCGTCCTGATCCTCGTCGGCTACTACGTGCGCCGCAAGGTGGAGGAGAGCCCGGTCTTCATCGAGCTCGCCGAACGCAAGGAGAAGGCGAGCATGCCGATCGTGCAGCTGTTCCGCAAGCACCTGCTGCTCGTGATCGTCGCTGCTCTCGTCTTCGCGGGCAACAACGCGGTCGGATACATGACGACCGGTGGATACATCCAGGGATACGCCACCAACCCCGAGGGGCCGATCGGCCTCGAGCGCGGACCCGTGCTGTGGGCGGTGGCCGGCTCTGCCGTCACATGGCTCATCACGACGCTCATCGCAGGGTGGCTGTCGGACCGCATCGGTCGTCGCACCACGTACATCATCGGCTGGGTGATGCAGCTCGTCGGCGTCTTCACGCTGTTCCCGCTGGTCAACACGGGTGAGATCGGGCTCCTCTTCGCGGGCCTCGCGATCCTCACGATCGGTCTCGGGTTCACCTACGGCCCTCAGGCGGCGCTGTACACCGAGCTCTTCCCCGCGAGCATCCGCTTCTCGGGCGTCTCGATCTCGTACGCGATCGGCGCGATCGCCGGAGGCGCGTTCGCCCCGACCATCGCGACCGCGATCGTGCAGGCGACCGGTTCGACGCAGGCCGTCACCTGGTACCTCGCCGGCATGACGCTGCTCGGCCTCGTGGCGACGCTGCTGCTGCGTGATCGCTCCGGGATCCCCCTCGGACCCGACCACGAGGAGGAGCAGTCCGTGAGTCCGATCCGTGGGCTGGCCAAGGTCTGATCTAGATCGGCCGTCCACAACTCAGCATCGACGATGGTGCAGGCGATGCGTCGCTCCAGTTCTTCGGGGGCGACGCATCTGCCGTCTCCCATTCATGCTGAATCGTGAACGACATCAGCCGTCGAGGGCTTCTCGGATCGCCGACGCGGAGCGGCGCAGACGGGCCGCGATCTCAGCGTCGTCGAGGTCGGTGGCCACATGCACGACTGCGATCGCCGCCGGGCGCTGACCACGCAGTGCGAGCGGCACCGCGACCGCCTGCACGGTGGGGATGACCTCGTCGTGGCTCGTGGCATATCCGCGTACGCGCGCCTCGTCGACCTCTGCGTGCAGTCCTGCTCGAGGGTCGTCCGGCCACTGCGAGAGCGGGAGCTGCGTGAGGATCGCCTTGCCCGGTGCGCCGACCATGACGGAGTGCCTGGCGCCCGGCCGTTGAGCGACGCTCGCGATCGCATGACGAGGCTCGATGCTCGCGAGCGTGATGCAGTCGTCTCCGTCGAGGACGCCGAGGAAGCAGGTCATGCCGAGTTCGTTCGCGATCGCGGTCAGCTCCGGGATCGCCTCGGCCTGAAGGTCGTGGGCGACGCCGGCCGCCAAAGCTGCCATGCGCGGGCCCAGCGTCACGGCACCCGATGCGTCTCTCCCGATGAGCCGGTGGTCTTCGAGTGTGCGGAGGAGGCGGTAGGCGACCGAGCGATGCACCTCGAGTCTCGAGGCGATCTCGTCGATCGTCAGCGGGATGCGCGCGTCGGCGAGAACCTCCAGGATCCGGATGCCGCGGCTCAGCGTCTGCGAGGCCGGGGTGCTCTCGGGCATGCGTGCGCTCCCTTGCGTTCCGGGACGAGCGTCCCTAAACTGTGTTCAATAGTAGAACGTTGTGTTCGAATATAGAACACGAGGCGTTCGAAGGCAACACCCGACAGTGACGTCCGGAAGGAATCGACGACGATGCAGTTCCACCACCACGGCTATGTCTCGGGAGACCCGCGTGTCAAGGATGCCCAGGGCATCGGAACCGAGCGCCCCGCAGACCTCCCCGACGAGATCGATGTGCTGATCGTCGGCTCCGGCCCCGCCGGCATGCTGCTCGCCGCCCAGATGTCGCAGTACCCCGATGTCTCGACACGAATCGTCGAGAAGCGCGAGGGGCGTCTGGTGCTCGGTCAGGCCGACGGCATCCAACCGCGCAGCGTCGAGACGTTCCAGGCGTTCGGCTTCGCCGAGCGCATCATCGCCGAGGCCTACAACATCGGCTGGATGAACTTCTGGGGGCCGAACCCCGAGCGTCCGAACGAGATCGTCCGCACCTCGCGGACCGCCGACTACGCCTACGACATCTGCGAGTTCCCGCACCTGATCGTCAACCAGGCGCGAGTGCTCGACTACTTCGCCGAGGCCGCGGCGAACGGTCCCGGTCGCATCGTCCCCGACTACGGCATCGAGTTCGTAGGACTCACCGTGCACGAGCAGGGCGAGTACCCGGTCGAGGTCTCGCTGCGCTACGTCGCGGGGGAGCGGGCCGGCGAGGAGCGCACGATCCGCGCGAAGTACGTGGCCGGATGCGACGGCGCGCGCAGCGGCGTGCGCCAGGCGATCGGACGCACACACGTCGGGGGCAGTGCAGCGCACGCGTGGGGCGTGATGGACGTGCTCGTGAACACCGACTTCCCCGATTGGCGCACCAAGTGCGCGATCAACTCGGAGGCGGGCAACATCCTGCACATCCCTCGCGAGGGCGGCTACCTCAGCCGGATGTACATCGACCTCGGCGAGGTCGCCGAGGACGACGACCACCGCGTGCGCCAGACGCCGATCGAAGACATCATCGCCAAGGCGAATGCGATCCTCAGCCCCTACACGCTCGACGTGAAGGAGGTGGCCTGGCACAGCGTCTACGAGGTGGGGCACCGGGTCACCGACGGGTTCGACGACGTGATCGACGGGTCCGGCCGCACGCCGAGGGTGTTCCTCACGGGCGATGCCTGCCACACGCACAGCGCCAAGGCCGGCCAGGGCATGAACGTGTCGATGCAGGACGGGTTCAACCTGGGCTGGAAGCTCGGATCAGTGCTGAGCGGCCGCGCGCCGGAGACGCTCCTCGCGACGTACGGCGCCGAGCGTCGCCCCGTCGCCCAGCAGCTCATCGACTTCGACAGGGAGTGGTCGACGCTCATGGCGCGCAAGCCCTCGGAGATCACCGATCCCACGGACCTCGCGACGTACTATCTCGCGACGGCCGAGTTCCCCTCCGGGTTCATGACGCAGTACACCTCATCGATGATCACCGGCTCCGACGCGCACCAGGCGCTCGCGGGCGGCTTCCCCCTGGGCAAGCGCTTCAAGTCCGCCGAGGTCGTGCGGGTCGGCGACGGCAACGTGATCCACCTCGGTCACCATGCCAAGGCAGACGGACGCTGGCGTGTCTACGCCTTCTCGGGTCGCGACGCGGCGACGCTCGACGCGTGGGCGGCTGAGGCCGCGCCCGTCTTCGAGCGGTTCACACCCTCGGATGCCGACACCGACGCGGTGTTCGACGTGAAGGCGATCTACCAGCAGCCGTACGAAGAGATCGAGGTGACCTCGGCCCCGGCCCTCTTCCAGCCGAGGACCGGCCCGCTCGGGCTCACCGATTGGGAGAAGGTCTATGCGGCGGGGCCGTCGAAATGGACCGAGACCGACATCTTCGCGGCGCGTGAGCTGTCGCGTGACGGCGTGGTGATCGTCGTGCGCCCCGACCAGTACGTCGCGGCGATCCTTCCTCTGGACGCGACCGACGAGCTGGGTGCGTTCTTCGACGGGGCGCTGCTGCCGGCATCCTGACCCTGTTGCGAGAGCGGTGCGCGTCCTTCGGGAGGAGATATCCCTTCGGGAGGAAGATCTCGAGCAGGCCCTCCTCCCGAGGCGCAGTTCTCCTCCCGAGGGCAGGTGGGCTCGGCCTGCCGTACCGGGAGGCGTCTCGCACGGATGAGACACCTCTGGTGAGTGTCGGAGGCCACGCGTAGCCTGAGGGCCGATGGGCGAAGTCGCCCCGACAGGAGGAGCGTGTGATGGAGTGGAAGATCGAGCTGATCTTCGTCCCGGTCTCGGATGTCGACCGGTCGAAGGAGTTCTACGAGAAGATCGGCTTTCACGCCGATCACGACCAGGTGCCCTACGACGGGCTTCGGTTCGTGCAGATGACGCCTCCCGGCTCAGCCTGCTCGATCGCCTTCGGCACAGGACTCGAGATCGCACTCGAGCCCGGCCAGCAGAACAGCATCCAGGTCGTCGTCCCGAATGCCGATGAGGCGCTCGCCCATCTTCAGGGGCTCGGAGTCGCGGCGCAGGGTGTCGATGAGCAGGGGTGGGGCCGGTTCGTCACCTTCGACGACCCGGACGGCAACACATGGACTCTGCAGGAGCTGCCCGACTACAGCGCGCAGAACTGAGTGCTCGAGGTGCTCGAGGTGCTCGACGTGCTCAGCGCTGGGTGAGCGCGAACAGCGCCTCGGGCGCACCTGAGGGGAACAGCACGCGTGTGCCGGAACGGATGTCGTCGATCGGCACCCACCTCACGGGGCTGCCCTCGTCGAGGATGCGGAGTTCTGCGTCGAGAGGCACGGCATCGAGCGCCGCGGAAGACACCGCGAACACGTGCGCGATCTCGTGGCCGGGGGCGCCCTCGTACGTGAAGATGTTCTCGAAGACCCCGAGCGGCTCGGCATGCTCGAGTGTGACGCCCAGCTCTTCCATGAATTCACGGCGCAGCGCGTCCGCAGCCGTCTCTCCGAACTCGATGCCTCCGCCGATCGCGCGCAGGAAGTCGAGCGGTCGCGTGCGGTCGTGTCCTTCGAGGGCGAGCAGATGCCCATCCTTGACGGGCAGGCCGACAGCGATGTTGCGGATGGCAGGCATCCCGGAAGGCTAACGCACCGTGGCGCTGCTCGTGTCAGCCGAGCAGCGTCGCACCGCCCGAGACCTCGATCCCGCCGGTCGGCGGGATCGAGACCGTGAGCAGGCTCGGTCGCCGGACATGCGCGCCCTGGTGGATGCGCACGATGGTCTCCGGGTGGCCGAGCGCGCGCAGATACGCTCCGCTGGATGCCGCGGCCGAGCCGGTCGCCGGGTCTTCGGTGATGCGACCGACGGGGAAGAGATTGCGGGCGTCGAAATCGGCAGGGCCGACGGAGTGCAGCACGGTGACGGTGCCCAGCCAGCCGTTCTCGCGCATGAGCGCGGCGACCTCTGCGGGTGAGAAGCGGAACTGGTCGAACAGCTCGCGGTCGTCGATGACCAGGATCGGATGCCAGTTGCCGGCGAACGCCTCTTTCGCGGGGAAGCGCGCATCGAGGTCCGTCTCGGCGAGGCCGAGCGCGTGGAGCAGGCGTGTGAGCACCTCGGGGTCGAGGTCGCGCACCTGCGGTTCGACGCTGGTGAACGACACGGTCACCGCGCCGTTCTCCTCCACGACCGACCGCAGCGCCACCGCACCCGCGTTCGTGTCGAACACGACCTCGCCGGGGCCGTCTCGTTCGGCGAGGGCTACGGCCGTCGCCACGGTCGCGTGACCGCAGAACGGAACCTCCGCAGCCGGGGAGAAGTAGCGTGCTCGATATCGCGGCACACCGGAGTCGTCCGTGCGACCGACGAGGAACGCGGTCTCGGAGAATCCGACGTCGGTGGCGATCCGCTGCATCCGCTCGTCGGACAGCCCGCCGGCGTCGAGCACGACCCCCGCGGGGTTCCCCCCGTCTGAGGTCGCCGCGAAGGCGCTGTATCTCAGGACACCGGGATCATCCGTCATGACGAAGAGCCTAGCGATCGTGCACCGTCAGGAGTTCACGCGGATGATCTCCTGCTGGTACGGCGCGATGACCTCGCCCGAGATGCGAAGGTCGAGCAGCAGGAAGCGCCGTGTCGCGGCATCCTCCTGCGCCCACGTGCCGAGTCGGTCGAGATCGGCGAGGGTCTTGACGACGACGCCCTCGGCACCGACCGCGGCGCCGAACGCCGCGAAGTCGACCTCGGGAATGAGCATCGGTCCTTCGGCGAGCCCCTTCAGCCCGTAGAGGTTGACCTCGGCGCCGTAGGCGGCATCGTTCCAGATCACGGCGATGCCGCGGCCCGCCGCCGCTCGGACGGCGGACTCGAGGTCGGCGATCGCCATGAGCCCGCCTCCGTCACCCGAGGTGAGGACGACCGTCGAATCGCGGCGGGCGAGGGCCGCACCGACGACACTCGGCCAGCCCTGCCCGATCGACTGGAACGCGGTGCCGACCATCATCATGCGATCGGGTGCCTCGACCGGCCAGTACATGTTCGCCCAGCCGATGAAGTGACCTCCGTCAGAGACGACCACGCGGTCTTCCGGCAGCAGCTCGGCGATACGACGCGCAGCCGAGCGGGGATCGAGACGACCGTCAGGTGCGAGGTCGTCGCCCTCGTCGTACGCTCGGGCGGCCGCGACGTCGACGGTCTCGCGCCACGGCTGCCCGAGCAGACCGTCGGATGCCGGGTGCGACGCGCCATGCGCGACGGACGGCGTCTCGGCCGGGCGCGATTCAGCCCCGAAATCCTGCTCGGCGGCCGGGGCGAGAGCCGAGAGCCGAGAGCTGACCCGGGCGACGAGCGCCTCTGCCGCGACCCGCGCGTCGGCACGGACGAAGCCGCCGACGTGCGGGTGGGTGGCCGCCGGGGCGATGTCGACCTGGAACACCCTGGTGCCCGGAGCGAAGAGCTCACCGAACCGCATCGTGAACTGGTTCAGCGAGGCGCCGAAGACGACTGCGACGTCGGCCGTGCGCACGAGTTCCATGGCGCCGTCGGCTCCGAAGCCTCCCGTGACGCCGAGGTCGTACTGGCTCTCGGGAAAGACGCCGCGGCCCAGCGCCGACGACGCGGTGAGTGCGCCGGTCAGAGCTGCCAACTCGCCCAGCGCGGTGCCTGCGCCCGCCAGCCAGGCGCCGCGGCCGGCGAGCAGGAAGGGGCGGGAGGCGCCGCTCAGGGCCTCGGCGATCTCGTCGAGCGTGCCCTCGGCGAACTCGCCGCGCGGAGCGAGCGGGGCGGGGATGCGGGGCGCCGGCGCCTCGGGCACCGGACCGGCCTCGAGCGATGCCACGTCATACGGGATGGCGAGCACGACGGGCACGCGGTAGGTCAGGGCGTGCTCGATCGCGATCACGGTGGTCGCTGCGGCATCCGCGTGCCCGACCGTATAGGTGCGTGCGCCGACGGCCGAGGCCAGGGCGATCTGGTCGACATCCCACGGCCGAGGGCCGGAGGTCGGCTCGTCGCCCACCACGAGCACGAGCGGCACGTGCGCCTGCACGGCCTCGGCCAGGGCAGTGAGTGTGTTGGTGAAGCCTGCGCCGTAGGTCGAGGTGCCTGCGGCGATCCGCCCCGACGCCCGGAAGTGCGCATCGGCGGCGACCACCGCGCCCTGCTCGTGACGGACGGCCGTGAACACGGCATCCGTCCGGGTCTCGATCGCGTCGAGGAAGTAGGCGTTGCCGTTGCCCATCACGCCGAAGACGGCGTCGATGTGCTGGGCGAGAGTGAGTGCGACGTGCGCGGAGACGGAGGGCATGCGAGAGCCTTTCGAGACAGGGACGGAGAACATTCGTATTCCGTATGTGTCTCGCCCCCGCGTCATCGTGGGGAGCTTCGTGCCTCTTTTTCAGGCACCGACGTCAGAGAGCGCCGGACGGTCGATCATATCGCGCCCGCGCCGACGCGGCGCTGACTCGCGCGCGTAACACCGCCGAAACGGCGACGAGGAAACATGCGGCCATGGAGTCACTGTTCGACGGATACACCTCGCGTCAGTCGCCGCAGCGGGCGGGCGCGGCGCCGTGGGACGAGATGTTCCCCGCAGACGCGCCGCCCGGCGGTGAGGGCGTGCGCCTGCCCTATCAGGACATGTACCCGGCGCTCGCGGCGATGGACGATGCCGAGCTGAGGGCGCGCACCGACGCCCTCGCCAGCTCGTATCTCGCGCAGGGCGTCACGTTCGATTTCGCCGGGGAGGAACGCCCGTTCCCGCTCGACGTGGTCCCTCGGGTGGTCGCCGCCGATGACTGGCGCTACGTCGAGTCGGGCGTCACGCAGCGTGTGCGGGCTCTCGAAGCGTTCCTCGCCGACGTCTACGGGCCGCAGCTCGCGGTGCATGACGGCGTGATCCCCGCGTCGCTGATCAGCTCGTCCGCGCACTTCCACCGTCAGGCGGCCGGGATCGTCGGAGCGAACGGGGTGCGCATCCACGTCGCCGGCATCGACGTCATCCGAGACGAGCGCGGAGCCTGGCGCGTGCTCGAAGACAACGTACGCGTGCCGAGCGGCGTGAGCTACGTGCTGGCGAATCGGCGCGTGATGGCGCAGACGCTTCCCGAGCTGTTCACGAGTCTCCGGGTTCGCCCGGTCGTCGACTACCCCGGCCGCCTCCTGCAGGCGCTGCGTGCGGCTGCTCCTGACGGTGTCGATGATCCGACGGTCGTGGTGCTGACCCCCGGCGTCCACAACTCGGCCTATTACGAGCACACCCTGCTCGCGCGCATGATGGGCATCGAGCTCGTCGAGGGGCGCGACCTGTTCTGCTCGGGCGGGCGGGTATGGATGCACACGACCGCCGGCCCCACTCGGGTGGACGTGATCTACCGGCGGGTCGACGACGAGTTCCTCGACCCGCAGCAGTTCCGCCCCGATTCTGTGCTGGGCGCCCCAGGTCTGATGCTCGCCGCTCGTCTCGGCAACGTCACGCTCGCGAACGCCGTGGGCAACGGCGTGGCCGACGACAAGCTCGTCTACACATACGTGCCCGACCTGATCCGCTACTACCTGGGGGAGGAGCCGGTGATCCCGAACGTCGACACCTGGCGGCTCGAGGACCCGGGTGCGCTCGAAGAGGTGCTCGACAGGCTCGAGGAGCTGGTGGTGAAGCCGGTCGACGGCTCAGGGGGAAAGGGGCTGGTCGTCGGACCCGATGCGTCGCGCAAGACGCTGGATGAGCTGCGCACGTCGCTGCGGGCGGATCCTCGCGGGTGGATCGCCCAGCCGGTCGTGCAGCTGTCGACGATTCCGACACTCGTGGAAGACGGATTCCGCCCGCGACACGTCGACCTGCGTCCCTTCGCCGTGAACGACGGGAACGATATCTGGGTGCTGCCCGGCGGTCTCACCAGGGTGGCGCTGCCCGAGGGGCAGCTCGTCGTGAACTCCAGCCAGGGCGGCGGATCCAAGGACACCTGGGTGCTGGACCCGTCACTGTTGACCGGACCGACGACGACCGTGGAGGGCGACCCGGACGCGGCGGCGGCCGAGGTGTCGCTCGCCACCGGAGCGATCGCCGTCGTGGCGCCGGCGCGCGAGGACCCGCACCCGCCCTTCCTCTCGTCGCCGCAGGACGAGGACCTCGAGTTGCGGCACCACCAGCAGCAACAGCAGCAACAACAACAGCAGCAGCAGCAGCAGGGAGGAGCAGGATGCTGAGCCGCATCGCCGAGGCGCTGTTCTGGATCGGCCGCTACGTCGAGCGGGCCGACGGCACCGCGCGCATTCTCGACGTGCACCTCCAGCTGCTGCTCGAAGACCCGTGGGTCGAAGAGGACACGGCCTGTCGTGCGCTGCTCTCGGTGATGGGGACGACCGCGGACGACGACGCGGTGCTGAGCCGTGACGACGTGGTGCGGTTGCTCGCGCTCGACCGCGAGCACTCCGCGTCGATCGCCCACTCGATCGCTTCCGCCAGGGAGAACGCACGCCGTGCGCGGGAGATCATCTCGACCGACCTCTGGGAGACGCTCAACGAGTCGAACGCGCGGATGCCGCGCCGCATCGCCTCAGACAAGACGCATCCGTTCTTCCGGTGGGTGCGCGATCGCTCGGCGCTGGCCTTCGGTGTCGTCGACTCGTCGACGAGCCGTGATGAGGCGTGGCACTTCTTCGTGCTCGGCCGCTCGATCGAGCGCGCCGACATGACCGCTCGTCTGCTGGCGACGCGATCGCTGACCGAGGCGGGTGGTCCGAGCTGGACGACGCTGCTGCGCAGCTGCGGAGCCTACGAAGCCCATCTGCGCAGCCATCGAGCGGTGCCGACGGGCGCTTCCGCGGTGGAGTTCCTCCTGATCGACCGCCTGTTCCCCCGCTCGGTGCTCTCGAGCATCCTGCAGGCCGAGGAGTGCCTGCGCGGCATCGATCCGGCGGGTGCGTTCGGGGTGCCCGACCGGGCCCATCGCGTGCTCGGCCGCTTGCGGTCGGAGCTGGAGTACCGACCGATCGCTGACACCGTGCACCGGCTGTCGGAGAGCATGGAGGAGGTCCAGGTGGGGATGTCTGTCGCGAGTGACGCGATCAGGGAGCGGTACTTCCCGTCGATCGCGGTGCCGGTGTGGATCGGAGAGGCACTGTGAGCCGCCTCAAGATCGTGCACCGCACGGGCTTCCGCTACGAGCAGCCGGCGACGGCGTCGTACAACGAGGCGCGGATGCTGCCGCACTCTCGCGAGGGTCAGTTCGTGCTGCAGGCGACACTCGACATCTCGCCGACGGCCACCCAGCACTCTTACTCCGACTACTGGGACACGCGGGTGTCGACGTTCGAGTTGCTGACCCCTCATCAGATGCTCTCGGTCACGGCGACGAGCGTGGTCGATGTCCGACCGGTGCCTGCGGCGACGTCCGGGATCGACTGGGATGAGCTGGAAGCCCGGATTCCGCAGTCGCTCGCGCTGGCCGAGTGCGTCGCGCAGACCCCCGCCACCGCTCCGGACGACGAGATGCGCGATCTCGCCCTGCACTTCGAGGCGGAGGGCGGCGGCGTGGACGAGACCGCGCTCGACATCTGCCGCGCGGTCGGGGAGGCGATGGAGTACCGCAGCGGCGTCACCGGCGTGGGCTCGACGGCGCGCGACGCCTGGCCTGCGCGATCCGGAGTCTGTCAGGACATCGCTCATGTGGCTCTCGGTGTGCTGCGCGCCGCGGGGATCCCGGCGCGGTACGTGTCGGGGTATCTCCACCCCGACCCAAAGGCCGCGATCGGCCAGTCGGTGACGGGGGAATCGCACGCCTGGGTGGAGTGGTACTCCGGTGAGTGGCGCGGCTACGACCCCACCAACCTGGTCGACATCGGCGAATCGCACGTCTACGTCGGCCACGGTCGCGACTACGCCGATGTCGCTCCGCTCCGCGGCGTGTACGCCGGGCCGAGTGCGTCGGAGCTGTTCGTCTCTGTCGAGATCACGCGCCTCGGCTGAGGCGACGACATGGCCGGACGACGAGCGGCAGTGGGGAAGAATGAGACGATGACGGATGCATCGATCGAGCGCGAGACGCTCACCTGGGACGGCTTCGGATCTGCGACGCGGGATCTCGCGCGCGGCATCCTCGAGAGCGGCTTCATGCCCGAGGTCGTGGTGGCCATCGCCCGCGGCGGTCTGCTGCCCGCCGGTGCCATCGCCTATGGTCTCGGCGCCAAGAACTGCGGCGCGATCAACGTCGAGTTCTACACCGGCATCGGCACGGTGCTCGATGCTCCGGAGGTGCTGCCGCCCGAACTCGACATGGCCTATCTCGACGGTCGTCGCGTGCTGCTCGTCGACGACGTCGCCGACTCGGGCCGTACGCTCGCACTCGCGGTGCAGCTGCTCGAGGACAAGGGGGCAGACGTGCGGTCGGTCACGATCTACACCAAGCCGTCGACCATCATCCAGCCCGACTACGCGTGGAAGGACACCGATCTGTGGATCGACTTCCCGTGGTCGTTCCAGGGCACGGTGCGTGAAGAGGATCTCGGGCTCGCGCCGTCGGCCTGACGTAGGCTCAGCCGCGCTGCAGTGAGCGCAGAGTCTGGATCGTGTCGGCGTCTGCGACGGTCTTGTCGGGGCGGTAGGCCTTGACGCGTGCGAAGCGCAGCGCGATGCCCCCGGGGTAGCGCGGAGAGCGCTGGACGCCGTCGATCGCGATCTCGACCACGAACTCGGGGCGTAGGAACACCGTCGACTGCGTGCGCCGTGTTTCGAACTCCGGGAACTGCTCGGTCTGCCAGCGCAGCAGCTCGTCGGTCAGACCCTTGAACGTCTTGCCGACCATCACGAGTCCACCCGGCTCGCCGAACTCTCCGCTCGGATCGAGTGCGCCGAGATGGAGGTTCGACAGCCACCCCTGTCGTCGGCCCGAGCCCCACTCGGCTCCGAGCACGACCAGGTCGTAGGTGAGTACGGGCTTGACCTTGACCCAGGACTTGCCGCGACGCCCTGCCGAGTAGGGAGCGTCGATTCCCTTGACGAGCACACCCTCGTGCCCGGCGCTCAATGCGTCACGGGACAGCTGCTCGGCGGCTGCGGAATCGTCGGTCACGATGCCCGGCATCCGCCACTCGCCCGCGACGCGTTCGAGCTCCGCCAGGCGGGTCGAGAGCGGCTCGTCGAGCAGATCGCGGCCGTCGACGTGCAGTACGTCGAAGAACCAGGGGCGCAGCACGAGGTCGCGAGACACGTCGGCGCCGAACCGCGACATCGTCTCCTGGAACGGCCGCGGACCGCCGTCTTCGTCGAGCGACAGGGTCTCACCGTCGAGGATCAGGTCGTGGGCGGGAAGACCTCGCACGATCTCGACGATCTCGGGCACACGGTGTGTGATGTCAGCCAGGCTGCGGGTGTACACGCTCACCTCGTCGCCGCTGCGGTGCACCTGGATGCGCGCTCCGTCGAGCTTGTATTCGACGGACGCCCTGCCCGTGACCTCGAGGGCCGCGGTCGGAGTCGCGGCGGTCGAGGCGAGCATCGGCAGCACGGGCCGCCCGACCACGAGGCCCACCGCCTCGAGCTCGGCCGCCGTGCCTGTGAGGGCGATGACCGCCGTGTCACCCAGGTCGCCGGACAGCATCGCTGCTCGTCGCACGGATGCCGCGGGGCGATCAGAGGCGCGAGCGATCGCGTCGAGCAGCACGCCGCCGAGCGCACCCGTGCGCAGTTCGCCGAGCATCGCGCGCGACAGGAGATCCCATTCGGCGGCCGTGGCGCGGCCGGCGAGAGCGGAGAGCAGATCGGTCCGGGCGGCTGCAGACCCCGAGCCCGCCGCGCGGGACAGAGCCTCGAACGCCGTGTCGACGTCACTGATCGACAGGGACGGCTCGTCGGCGTGCGTCACCTCGAGGGCGGAGATCCCGCGCCAGCCCACACCCAGGCGTCCCTGACGCGGTGTCGCGAGGAGCAGCCCGACGAGGGTGGGGACGTCGTCGGCATCCGCGCGCGCGAGCAACCGCGAGAGTGCATCGATCTTGGCGAGGCGCGATGCGGTGGCGGTGACCTCTTCAGCGGTGGAGACGAGCTCCGAGAGCAACATGGATGCAGTCTGGCACCGGCATCCGACATCGGCGAAGCCCTTGCCTTCACCCTCGCCGCCGCAGTAGAACGGCGAGACCTCAGCGCCCCCGGAACTCCGGCTTCCGCTTCTCCTGGAACGCGGCGAAGCCCTCGCGGTAGTCGTCGGTGTCGCAGAGCGCGGCCTGAGCGGCGTTCTCGAGGTCGATCGAGCCCCACAGCGCCAGCCTCTCATCGCGGATGCGAGCGACGAGCTGCTTGCTCGCGAGGAACGCGGAGGTGGCGCCGCGGGCGGCGGTCGCGGCGGCATCCGTCGTCGTCTGCAGCACCTCGTCGTCGGGGAGCACGCGGGAGAAGAGGCCCGAGGTCACGGCTTCGGCACCGCTCATCAGACGCCCCGTGTATATGAGGTCGAGCGTCTTGTGCGCGCCGAGGCGCTCGACGAACAGGGCGTGTCCGCCCGAATCGAGCGTGGCGCCCAGCGCCGCGAACGGCGAGCCGATCTTCGCCGACTCCGCGACGTAGACGACATCCGTGGCGATCAGCAGACCGAGTCCGACGCCCAGGCACGCACCGTGTGCGACCGCGAACGTCGGAGCGGGAAAACGCGCCATCCGCTGCAGCAGCGGCGTCACGAGGCCGCCGAGGAAGCCCATCACGTCGTCGTTGCGAGGATCGACGGCCGAGATGTCACGACCGGCGCAGAACGCGCGGCCTTCGCCCCGGAGCACGAGTGCGCGCACTCCCGCCGCATCGGCCTCGTCGTATGCACGGCCCAGATCACGCAGCGCCTGCTCGTCGAGCGAGTTCAGCGTGGCCGGAGAGTCCAGGACCACTGTCGCGACGTCGTCGGCGATGGTCAGATCGATCATCGGATGCTCCTCAGACGTCGTAGTCGACCACGACGCGGTCGCTCGTCGGGTGTGATTGGCAGGTCAGGACGTAGCCGCGTTCGATTTCGTCCGGCTCGAGCGCATAGTTCTCGGTCATCGTCACGCTGCCCTCGACGACCCTGGCGCGGCACGTGCCGCACACGCCGCCGGCGCACGCGAACGGAGCGTCCGGTCGCACGCGCAGAGCCGCATTCAGCACCGACTCGTGCGCGTCGACGGGGCTCTCGACGGTCGACGAGACGCCGTCGAGGTTCACCTCGATGCGGATCGTCTTCGCGCCCGCCCGCACCTCGACAGGGCGGGCGGCGCGCACAGGTTCGTCGCCGGTCGTGAAGAGTTCGAACCGGATGTGCTCGCGGGGCACCCCGACATCGGCGAGCACTTCACGGCACAGATCGACGAGCGAGAGCGGACCGCAGAGGAACCACTCGTCGACGTCGCTCGGGTCGATGAGCATCCCCAGGATCGTACGCAGCTTCTCCTCATCGATCCGCCCCGAGAGCACGGGAGCCGTGCGCTGCTCACGCGAGAGCACATGGTGCAGCGTCACTCGCGTCGGGTAGCGGTCCTTCAGATCAGCGAGATCTTCGAGGAACATGACGTCGAGCGTCGAGCGGTTCGTGTAGAGCAGGGTGAAGCGCGAGGTCTCTGATCGGGTCAGTGCGGTGTGCGCGAGCGCCATCAGCGGGGTGATGCCCGAGCCCGCGGCGATTCCGACGACGTGGCGATGATCGAGGTCGTCGAGTCCGGAGGTGAACGTGCCCTGCGGGCTCATCACATCGATCTCGAACCCGGCGTGCAGGCCGGTCTGCGCCCAGGTGGAGAACAGCCCGCCCTCGTCGCGCTTCACGGCGACGCTGAGCCGGGTCGGCATGCCCTCCGCGATCTGCTCCGCCGTGCGATGCTCCGGCGCGCGGCACAGCGAATACGAACGGCGCACCTCGCTGCCCTCGAGCGTGGTGCGCAGCGCGACGTACTGGCCCGGCAGGTGGTCGTAGTCGTCGGCGAGCTCAGCGGGAACCGTGAAGCTGACCACGACGGAGTCGTCGGTGAGCGGTCGCACCTCTTCGACGGTGAGGGTGTGGAAGCGGGCGCGCTTCTTCGCGCTCGATGCGGAGGACGGACGAACGGATGCCGGTGCGACGGCACCGGGCGGGGCGAACAGCGACATCAGTGCACCTTGAAGTGGTCGAAGGGCTCGAGGCACGCGCGGCATTCGAACAGCGCCTTGCACGAGGTGGAACCGAAGCGCGAGACCTCGTGCGTGTCGAGCGACCCGCACCGGGGGCATCTCACGCTGATGGCCAGGCGGATCGGGCCGGACGACAGCGCGGATCGCCCGGTCGGAGGAGCGATGCCGTACTGCGAGAGCTTCTGCTTGCCGGCATCCGACATCCAGTCCGTGGTCCAGGCGGGGGAGAGCACGAGGCGCACGTCGACCTGCGAGTAACCGGCAGCGGTGAGGGCCAGGATGACGTCGTCGCGGATCGTGTCCATGGCGGGGCATCCGCTGTAGGTGGGGGTGATGTCGACTCGCACGACGTCGCCGTCGACCGTGACGGCCCGGAGCACTCCGAGGTCTTCGATCGTGAGCACGGGGACTTCGGGGTCCGCCACGGCAGCGGCGATCCGCCAGGCGTCGGTCTGCACCGTGTCGGTCACCATGACGCCCCCGGATGACGTCGCGCGAGAACCTGCATCTCGGCGAGCAGATGGCCCATCGGGGTCGCGTGGGCACCTCGGCGCCCTCCCGCCGACGATGCCGCCACTGATGGCGCGGTCAGCTCCGCCTCTGCGAACACGGTGTCGATCACCGCGTCGAATCCGCCGCGAAGCGCGGACGGGCGCACGGCGGCATCGCCGAGACGATCGATCAGCGGCTCATCGCGGAAGAGCTCGTCGACATACGGCCAGACGTCGCCGAGCGCACGGATGATCCGCTCCCGTGATTCGTCGGTGCCTCCGGCGAGGCGCAGCACCCACTGCACGGCGTGATCGCGGTGGTAGTCGACCTCTTTGAGCGACTTCTCGGCGATCGCGGCGAAGGTCTCGTCCGTGCTCGCGCGCAGCGCGGAGTAGAGCTCGAACATGTAGGTCGACACCACGAACTGGCGGGCGATCGTCTGCGCGAAGTCGCCGTTGGGCTGCTCGACGATCCAGGCGCTGCGGAACTCGGGCTCGTCGCGGAAGTACGCGAGGTCGTCTTCGGAGCGTCCGTCGAAAGATCCGGCGAAGTGCAGGAACGAGCGGGCGTGGCCGAGCAGATCGAGGGCGATGTTGCCCAGAGCGACGTCCTCTTCGAGCTCGGGGGCGCGCGCGATCCATTCGCCGAGCTGCTGCGAGAGGATCAGGGCGTCATCGCCGAGCCACAGCGCGTACTCGGCGATGTCAGCGGATGCCGCTGCGGAGCCGGTTCCCGTGAGCTCGTCGCTCAACCGCAGCTCGTCGACCGAGACATCCCCGTGCATGTCTCCATGGACGTCCGTGTGGATGTCGCTCACAGGTGCGGCACCCCCTCGGAGGCCGTGTAGTAGACGGCATGCCGGTAGTTCTTGCCCGCGGGGCTCTCGAAGTAGGCGCCCTTCGCGTCGGGGTCGCTCGTGGTGATCGCATCGGCGGGCACAGCCCAGATCGAGACACCCTCACCACGGCGGGTGTAGAGGTCGCGGGCATTGCGGATCGCCATGTCGGAGTCCGGGGCATGCAGGGACCCGACGTGCACGTGGCTCAGGCCGCGATTCGCTCGGACGAAGATCTCCCAGAGAGGCCAGGGCTCGCGTTCGTCGGCGCCGGGCGTCGCCATCATGCCACCGCCTTCGTCGTGAGAGCCTGCTTGCGGGCGTACTCGGCTGCGGCCTCACGCACCCACGCGCCCTCCTCGTGCGCCGTGCGGCGGCGTTCGAGACGCTCGGCGTTGCAGGGGCCGTTCCCGCGCAGCACCTCGAAGAACTCGTCCCAGTCGATCTCGCCGATCACGTACTGGCCCGTCTCGTCATCGAAGCGCAGATCAGGATCGGGGAGGGTGACGCCCAGGATCTCGGCCTGCGGCACCAGCATCCCGACGAAGCGCTGGCGCAGCTCGTCGTTGGTGAAGCGCTTGATCTTCCACTTCATCGACTGGGCGGAGTTCGGAGACTGGTCGTCCGGCGGCCCGAACATCGCCAGGCTCGGCCAGTACCAGCGGTTCACGGCATCCTGCGCCATCTGCCTCTGCTCTTCGGAGCCCTGCATCAGCGAGAGCAGGATCTCGAAACCCTGGCGCTGGTGGAACGACTCCTCTTTGCACACGCGCACCATGGCGCGGCCGTAGGGGCCGTAGGACGCGCGGCACAGCGGCACCTGGTTGCAGATCGCGGCACCGTCGACCAGCCATCCGATCGCGCCCATGTCGGCCCACGTGGGGGTGGGGTAGTTGAAGATCGACGAGTACTTGGCCTTGCCGCTGATCAGCTGATCCATCATCTCGTCGCGCGTGATGCCGAGCGTCTGCGCCGCGGAGTAGAGGTAGAGCCCGTGCCCCGCCTCGTCCTGCACCTTGGCCATGAGGATCGCCTTGCGCTTGAGGCTCGGAGCCCGGGTGATCCAGTTGCCCTCGGGCTGCATGCCGATGATCTCCGAATGCGCGTGCTGCGAGATCTGACGGATCAGCGTCTTGCGGTACGCGTCGGGCATCCAGTCGCGCGGCTCGATGCGCTGCTCGTTCGCGATGAGTTCGTCGAACAGGCGCTCCTCGTCGGAGAGCTCGCCGTCGACGAGGGAGAGGTCTGCGGGGCTGGTCATCATCGACTCCTCGGTATCCGATCGGCTTTACTGACCGGTCGTTAGGTAATTCTGACACGGAGGTGCGCTGCGCGCAAGACGCGGCGCTCAGCGGGAGCGAGAGACCAGGTCGAGAAGGGCTCGACCGTAGGCCTCGGACGGATCCGGATGCTCGAATCTCAGCGTCTCTCCCGCGATCTCGACCTCGACCACGAAGGCGTCGGGAAGCCGGGTGAGGGTGCGGAAGGTGCCTCGAAGCAGCTCGCGCAACTGGTCTTCGCGTGGCAGCCAGACGGCGTCGGCCAGGGTGACCGCGTCGAGCGCCCACTCGGTCGTGCCGTTGAAGGCGAGATCGGTGCCGCTCGGTGTCTGTCGAGCCTCGATCGTCATCTCGCTGACTGTGAAGACGTCGGCCTCGGCTTCGAGTTCGACATCGTTCGGGAGGTCGAGCTGAAAGCGATCTCCCTCGGCGGGATGCCACACGAGTCCGGCGTCGCGCAGGGATACAGCCAGCTCTCGGGTGATCATCTCTCCACGCTAGACGACGTCTCGAGGTCGCGGCGCGGATCCCCCTGTGGATGACGATGCCCTCGGTGTCGGCGGCGTCGGGCCCGACGTCGGTGGCATGAGGCACAGTGGAGGAATGACTTCCCCCTCTGCTGTCGACACCCGCACTGCTGCGCTCGCCGCCTTGCGCGAACTGGTCGGCCGCCCCGACGCCGATTTCCACGACGGCCAGTACGAGGCGATCGAGGCGCTGGTCGAGGGGCGCCGCCGCGCGCTCGTCGTGCAGCGCACCGGCTGGGGCAAATCGGCGGTGTACTTCGTCGCGACGCTGCTGCTGCGGCGGCAGGGAGCGGGGCCGACCGTGCTCGTCTCGCCGCTGCTGGCCCTCATGCGCGATCAGATCGCCGCCGCCGAGCGCGCCGGCGTCCGAGCCGTGGCGATCAACTCCACCAACGCGCACGAGTGGGCGGAGGTCATGGAGCAGCTCGACCGAGACGAGGTCGACGTGCTGCTCGTCTCACCTGAGCGGCTCAACAACCCGGCTTTCCGCGAGCAGCAGCTGCCGGCGCTCGTTCGGCGCATCGGCATGCTGGTGGTCGACGAGGCGCACTGCATCAGCGATTGGGGGCACGACTTCCGCCCCGACTACCGTCGGCTGCGCGACCTCATCGAGCAGATGCCGCCAGAGGTTCCGGTGCTCGCGACCACGGCGACCGCCAACAGCAGGGTCGTGGCCGACGTCGCCGAGCAGCTCGGCACGGGAGGCTCATCGGATGACGGGGCCTCTGAGGTGCTCACGATCCGCGGTCCACTCGCCCGCACGTCGTTGCGGCTCGGAGTGCTGCGCCTGCCGAGCTCGGCGAGCCGGCTCGCCTGGCTGCTCAGCCATATCGACGACCTGCCCGGCTCGGGCATCATCTACACGCTCACCGTCGCCGCGGCGGTCGACACCGCCCGGCTGCTGCGCGACCACGGACACGACGTGCGCGCGTACACCGGGCAGACAGACACCGACGAACGCGCGGAGTCAGAGGGGATGCTGAAGCGCAACGAGGTCAAGGCCCTCGTCGCGACGAGCGCACTCGGCATGGGCTTCGACAAACCCGATCTCGGTTTCGTCCTGCACCTCGGTGCACCATCGTCACCTGTCGCGTACTACCAGCAGGTGGGTCGCGCCGGCCGCGCGAGCGAGAGCGCAGACGTGCTGCTGCTGCCGGGAGTCGAAGATCGAGACATCTGGCATTATTTCGCGACCGCATCGATGCCCGATCGCGAGCGCGCCGAGAGGGTGATCGCCGCACTCGGAGATCAGCCGATCTCGACGCCGGCGCTCGAGGCGATGGTCGACATCCGTCGTACGCCGCTCGAGCTGCTGCTCAAGGTGCTCGATGTCGACGGTGCGGTGCGGCGCGTCCAGGGCGGGTGGGTCGCCACGGGTGAGCCCTGGGCCTATGACGCCGAGCGCTACGAGCGCATCGCGGGCGAGCGCCGAGCCGAGCAGCAGCACATGATCGACTACGAGCAGACGGACGGATGCCGGATGGAGTTCCTGCAGCGCTCGCTCGACGACGACACCGCAGCGCCCTGCGGCAGATGCGACAACTGCGCCGGCATCTGGTTCCCGAGCGAGATCGGCGAATCGGCGACGACTCAGGCTGCGGAGTCGCTCGACCGAGTCGGCGTCCCCGTCGAACCGCGCCGCGCCTGGCCGACCGGTGCCGACAAGCTCGGCGTGCCCGTCAAGGGGCGCATCCCGGCGGGGGAGCAGGCAGGAGAAGGGCGCGCCCTCGCTCGGCTGACGGATCTCGGATGGGGCGGCACTCTGCGAGAGCTCTTCGCGGCGGGAGCACCCGACGCCGCCGTGACCCCGCAGGTGCTCGGCGGCTGCGTGCGCGTGCTCGCCGGCTGGGGATGGACGGAGCGCCCCGTCGCGGTGGTCGCGATGCCGTCGCGGTCTCATCCGTCGCTCGTCGATTCGCTCGCCCGCGGGATCTCCGAGATCGGACGGCTGCCATATCTCGGCGCGCTCGACCCGGTCGACGGGGGCCCGAGCGGTCAGCCCGGGGGCAACAGCGTCTTCCGTCTCGCTGGCCTCTGGGACCGGTTCAGCGCTCAGCACCTCGACATACCCGAGGGGCCCGTGCTCCTCGTCGACGACATGGCCGACAGTCGGTGGACGCTGACGGTCGCCGCCCGCACGCTCCGCCAGGCCGGCGCCACCGACGTGCTTCCGTTCGTGCTCGCGCTGCGCGGCTGACGCCAGGGCTTCAGCTGCGACTGGGGCAGCTCACCGCAGGTCGTACACGCGCTTGTACTTGCCCTCGCTTCTCGGCAGTGTGCCCGGCTCCTCGACCTTCACGTCGACGCTGGTGCCGATGTGCACCTTGATGCGATGCGTGAGCACTGCAGCGGCGGCATCGCACTCCTCGACGCTCAGCGAGGGATGCCGCTCGATGCGCACGGTCATGGTGTCGAGCTGGGCGGCGCGGTGCAGCTCCAGCACGAAGTGCGGTGTCAGCGTCTCGATGCCCATCACGAGCTCTTCGATCTGGGTGGGGAACAGATTGACGCCGCGCAGGATGATCATGTCGTCGTTGCGTCCGGTGATCTTCTCGATCCGCCGGAGGGCGGGATACGTCGTCCCCGGCAGCAGACGGGTGAGGTCCCGCGTGCGATAGCGGATCACCGGGAAGGCCTCTTTGGTGAGCGAGGTGAAGACCAGCTCGCCCAGCTCGCCGTCCGGCAGCCGCTCGCCGGTGTCGCCGTCGATGATCTCCGGAAGGAAGTGGTCTTCCCAGATGTGCGGACCGTCTTTGGTGAGCACGCTCTCGCTCGCCACGCCCGGCCCCATGACCTCGCTGAGCCCGTAGATGTCGACGGCGTCGATGTGCAGTCGCTGCTCGATCTCGCGGCGCATCTCGTTGGTCCACGGCTCAGCCCCGAGCACTGCCACCCGCAACGACGTCTGCGTGGGGTCGATGCCTGCCGCCTCCATCGCGTCGGCGATCGTGAGCAGGTAGCTCGGCGTGCAGAGGATGGCATCCGGCTCGAAATCGGCGATCAACTGCACCTGCCGTGCGGTCTGACCACCGGAGACCGGGATCACCGTGGCACCGAGCCGCTCGATGCCTGCGTGGGCACCGAGCCCACCGGTGAAGAGTCCGTAGCCGTAGGCGTTGTGCACCCTCATCCCCGCGCGGATGCCCGCCGCGTGCAACGACCGTGCGACCAGGTCACCCCACCGGTCGAGATCGCCCTCCGTGTAGCCGACGACGGTCGGCCGCCCCGTCGTGCCCGACGACGCATGGATGCGTCGAACCTCGGGCATCGGCACGGCGAACATGCCGAAGGGGTAGCTCTCGCGCAGGTCTGCCTTCGTGGTGAACGGCAGCCTCTGCACGTCGTCGAGAGTGCGGATGTCGTCGGGATGCACGCCGTGCTCATCGAACTTGCGGCGGTATGTCGGCACGTTCTCGTAGGCGTGGTGCACTGTCCACTGCAGGCGCTGCAGCTGCACTCGAGCCAGCGCAGCGGGGGAGTGCAGCTCGATCTCTTTACCGATCTCGGCGCGTTCCTCGTTCATCGTCGACTCCTTCGTCGCGGTCATGGGCATGAGTCCGCTCACCCCTTCTGCGGCCGGTTCGTGGTGAGCGAGCGGCCGCGCACCTCGGCGACGACATCGCCCGATTCGTCGGTCACCGTCACGTCGTAGATGCCGTTGCGACCGCTGACGACGCGGCGGACCGCACGTGCCGTCAGCCGCTGCCCTGCGGTCGTCGACTTCAAGAAGGTGATGTCGGCGCCGCCGGCGACAGTGACCCGCTCGTCCTCGTTGCAGGCGATCGCGAAGGCCGTGTCGGCGAGAGTGAACACCAGACCGCCGTGCGTGATCGCGAAGCCGTTCAGCATGTCGTCACGCACCGTCATCGACACCACGGCCTCGCCGGGCTCATCGAGCTCGACGGTCATGCCGAGCATCGCTGACGCGGCATCGCGCTGCATCATGGCCCTCATGCAGCCACGACCTCGGGGGTGGGCTCCTTGCTGACCAGCGTGAGCACGTCATAGGTCGCGACGAGCTCCTCCGCCTGGTTGCGGATCACGGCATCCCAGCGCACCTCGCCGTACTCGTCGGTCTCGCGGGGGGTGATCTGCTTGGCCGTGAGTTCGACGCGGATCGTGTCACCGGGAGAGACCGGAGTGATGAACCGCAGGTTCTCGAGCCCGTAGTTCGCGAGCACCGGGCCGGGCTCGGGGTCGACGAAGAGGCCGGCCGCCCACGAGACGAGCAGGTATCCGTGCGCCACCCGTCCGGGGAAGAACGGGTTCGCCGCGGCAGCCGTCTCATCCATGTGCGCATAGAACGTGTCGCCGGTGAAGTGCGCGAACGTCTCGATGTCGGTGAGCGTCACCTCGCGGGCGGCCGAGACGATCTGGTCGCCGATGCGCAGTTCTGCGAGCGACTTGCGGAACGGGTGCCGGCCGTCGCTGCGCGCTGCGGCTCCCGCGTGCCACACCCCGGTCAGCGCGGTCAGCATCTCGGGTGAGCCCTGCACCGCGGTGCGCTGCATGTGGTGCAAAACCGCGCGGATTCCGCCCAGCTCTTCGCCACCGCCCGCTCGCCCCGGGCCGCCGTGCACGAGGTTGGGCAGCGGCGAGCCATGGCCGGTCGATGAGCGCGCATCGTCGCGGTCGAGCAACAGCATCCGTCCGTTGAAGGGCGCGATGCGTGTGGCCAGCTCCACAGCCTGCACCGGGTCGTGCGTGGCGATGCTGGTGACGAGCGATCCACCGCCTCGGGCCACGAGCGCTGCGGCGTCGGCGGTCGTGTCGTAGGTGAGCAACGACGAGACCGGACCGAATGCCTCGACCGAATGCGCCGCATCGGCCTGAGGGTCGTCGAAACGCAGCAGCAGAGGTGAGACGAACGCTCCGTCGGGAGAGAGCCCCGCGCTGCCGTCGACGAGTCGCACCTCGGGGGCATCCGTCGTCCCGACGACGATCCGTCCGCCGGCTTCTCGCAGCCTGCCCACCTGCCGCAGCACCTCGTCACGCTGGGCGGTCGAGGCGAGCGGACCCATCGTGACACCCTCGGCGCGCGGGTCGCCCAGCACGGTCTTCTCGGCGATGCGCGCCTGCACGGCGGAGATCACGGCATCCGCCGATCCGGTCGGCACGATCGCTCGGCGGATCGCCGTGCACTTCTGCCCTGCCTTGGTCGTCATCTCGGTGACGAGCTGGCGCACGTAGGCGTCGAACTCCGGCGTGCCCTCGACGGCGTCGGTGCCGAGCACCGAGGCGTTGATCGAGTCGGTCTCGGCCGTGAAACGCACCCCACCCGTCTGCACCGCAGGGTGGGCCTTGAGGCTCTCCGCCGTCGATGCGCTGCCGGTGAAGCCGACGATGTCACCCAGCCGAAGGTTCTCGAAGAGATCGGGGACGCTGCCGCTCACCAACTGCAGCGAGCCCGCGGGGAGCAGGCCCGACTCGACGAGGATGCGCACCATCGCCTCAGCCAGGTAGCCGGTGGGCGTCGCGGGCTTCACGAGCGTCGGCATGCCGGCGAGGAACGCCGGAGCGAACTTCTCGAGCGAGCCCCATACCGGGAAGTTGAACGCGTTGATCTGCACGGCCACCCCGGGAAGGGTCGTGTAGACGTGGCGGCCGAGGAACGACCCGTCCTTCGAAAGCGGCTCGACCGGGCCGTCGACGTGCACGCGGCTGTTGGGCAGCTCGCGACGGCCCTTTCCCGAGTACGAGAACAGCACCCCGACGCCGCCGTCGATGTCGACCCATGAGTCGTTCTTGGTGGCACCGGTGCGCGAGGACAGGGCGTACAGCTCGTCCTTGCGCTCCGTGAGGGCCAGAGCGAACTGCTTGAGCAGCACGGCTCGCTGGTGGAACGTGAGCGAGCCGAGGCTCTTCTGTCCCACAGAGCGAGCGTGCTCCAGCGCGCCTGCCAGGTCGAGGTCGTCGGTGGAGACGAGGGTGACGAGGTCGCCGGTGGACGCGTCACGCACCTCTGTGGATCGCCGGGGAGACGAGGGGGTCCACCACTCGCCCTGGACGTAGCTCGGCAGATACTCGGTCATCTCTCCTCGTTCCATGCGTAGAACCCTTCGCCGCTCTTGCGGCCGAGCTTTCCCTCGGCGACCATCCGTCGCAGCAGGTCCGGCGGAGCGAACCGCTCGCCGAGCGTGCGTTCCAACTCCTCCGCGATGCCGAGTCTGACGTCGAGCCCGACCACGTCGGTGGTGCGCAGCGGACCCATCGGATGCCGGTATCCGAGCGTCATCGCGGCGTCGATGTCGGTCGCAGAGGCGACACCCTCCTCGAGCATCCTGATCGCCTCGAGTCCGAGCATCACGCCGAGGCGCGAGGACGCGAACCCGGGGGAGTCGCTGACGACGATCGGCGTCTTGCCGAGGGCGTTCACCCATCCGGTCGCGCTCTCGACGACGGCCCCGTCGGTCGCCGTGCCTCGCACGATCTCGACGAGCGCAGATGCGGGCACGGGGTTGAAGAAGTGAAGGCCGAGGAATCGCGCGGGGCGCAGTCGACCCGCCGCCAGCTCGTCGATCGAGATCGACGAGGTGTTGCTCGCCAGAATCGCATGCTCGGGCATCGCCGACTCCGTGCGGGCGAGCGCGTCGTCCTTGAGTGCGCGGTCCTCGGGCACCGCTTCGATCGCGAGGTCGACCGCGGCGAACGCGCCGAGGTCGACTCCGGTCGTGAGGCGGCGAGTGATCTCGACCTCTGTCAGGGCGGGGTCGCGCTCGACGGACCGGTGGATGCTCTCGCGGATCCGCTGCAGTGCGGCATCGGCGCTCGCCGTGTCGCGCTCGACGACCGTGACACGAGAACCTGCGAGCAGGAAGGCGTGCGCTATGCCGGCGCCCATTCGCCCTCCGCCGAGCACGCCGACGGTCGCGGGTGCGTGGTCCGGGCCTTTCGTCTCGCGCCGTTCGCTCGACGACACACGGCGGGGGTCGCTCATCGGTTCTTCCTCTCGAGGAACGCCGTCATGCGGCGGTGCTTCTCCGGCGACTCGAACAGTTCGGCCTGCAGCGCGAGTTCGATCTCGGGATGCTGTGCTCTGGGGGTGCGAAGGGCTCGCTTCGTATACTGCGTCGCGAGCGGGTCGTTCGCCGCGATCCGGTCGGCGATCGCGTGCGCCACGGGCAGCAGCTCGTCGGCGGGATGCACCGACGAGATCAGGCCCGATCGGAGAGCCTCGTCGGCGTCGAGCGTGCGCCCGGTGAGCAAGAGCTCGCTTGCGCGTGCGGCGCCGACGATCTCCGGCAGGCGCCACGTCGCGCCGGCCGCCGCGATGATGCCGAGTCCGGTCTCGGGGTTGCCGATGCGCAGAGCGGGGGTGGCGATCCGGATGTCTGCGGCGTACGCGAGCTCGGCTCCACCCCCGAGCGCGAAGCCGTCGATCGCCGCGATCACCGGCATCGGCAACTCGTTGACGCGGATGAACGCCATCGCGTTGATGCCACGCCTCGCGTCAGCTGCGGTGCGATCGCGCAGCTGGGCGATGTCAGCACCGGCCGCGAACACTCCGGACGAGCCGGTGAGGATCAGGGTGCGCGGGGTGTCTTCGAGCATCGCGCACAGGCTGTGGAGCGCGTCGATCATCTCCTGGTCGATCGCGTTGCGTTTCTCGGGGCGGTCGAGCGTGGCGACCACACGGTCGTCCTGCTCCTCGATGCGCAGGGTCATGCGAGTCTTTCCACGATCATCGCGGTTCCCTGTCCGACGCCGACGCACATGGTGGCCAGACCGTAGCGAGCGTCCTCTCGCTCGAGTCGGCCCAGCAGGGTCACGATCAGACGCGAACCGCTGGAGCCGAGCGGGTGGCCGAGGGCGATCGCTCCGCCGTCGGCGTTGACGATCGCCGGGTCGAGACCGAGGCGGCGGATGCAGGCGAGCGACTGCGACGCGAAGGCCTCGTTCAACTCGACGGCCCCGAGGTCGGCGATCTGCAGACCCGCCTTCGCGAGAGCCTTCTGCGTGGCGGGCACCGGGCCGAGCCCCATGATCTCGGGAGCGAGCGCGGCCGTCGCGGACGCGACGATCCGTGCGCGGGGGCGCAAGCCGTGTCGTTCGACGGCCTCGCCGCTCGCCACGATGATCGCGGAGGCTCCGTCGTTCAGCGAGCTGGAGTTGCCGGCGGTGACGACCTCGCCACCGGCCACGACGGCGCGCAGCTTCGCGAGGGCATCGAGGGTGGTGTCGCGTCGCGGACCCTCGTCGGTGTCGACGATGCCGCGGACCGTCTCGACCCCGACGATCTCGTCGGCGAAGCGCCCCGCATCGGTCGCGGCGACGGCCCGCCGGTGGCTCTCCAGCGCGAATGCGTCGGCGTCCGCACGGCTGATGCCGTCGACGCGGGCGACCTCCTCTGCCGTCTCGGGCATCGAGAAGGTGGCCTTCTCGCGCGCAGCGAGGCGTGGGTTCGTGAAGCGCCAGCCGATCGATGTGTCGAAGGCAGCGCCGGGCTTGGCCCATGCGCGCTCCGGCTTGGCCTGCACCCAGGGCGCTCGGGTCATGGATTCGACGCCACCGGCGACGATGAGGTCGGCATCGCTCGCACGCACAGCGTTCGCGGCGAGTGCGATGGCCGACATCCCGGAGGCGCAGAGGCGGTTGACGGTCAATCCGGGGATCGAATCGGGGAGGCCCGCGAGCAGCACGGCCATCCGCGCCACATTGCGGTTGTCCTCGCCCGCCTGATTCGCGGCTCCGAGGATGACCTCGTCGATCGCCTCGGCGGGGATCCTCGATCGAATGACGGTCTCGCCCACGACGAGGGCCGCCAGATCATCGGGGCGGATGCCGGCGAGTGCGCCTCCGTAGCGCCCGACGGGGGTGCGGACCCCGTCGACAAGATAGGCCTCGGACATCGTCATCCTCTCGATCGCCCACGCTGGCGATAATTTCAGACCGATCGGTCAGGAATACGATCTCAGATCCTCGGGCGGATGGCAACTCATCGGGACTGACAGACTGGGGCCATGGTGCAGCTCGGATTCGACGCGCCGGCCCCCAAGCGCGGCCGGCCGGGTTATGACCGCGAGCAGGTGCTCGCGGTCGCCGTCAAGGTCTTCAACGAGCAGGGGTATGACGCGACCAGCGTCGCCGATCTCAGCGCGACTCTGGGCCTCACCAAATCGGCGCTGTACCACCACTTCGAATCCAAGTCGGCGATCCTCGAGCTCGCGCTCACCGACGCCCTCGACGCTCTCGAGGCCGTCGTGGACGACGCGACGGCGCGGCATGCGCTCGCCTCCGATCGTCTGCGGTCGATCATCCGCGGAGCCGTGAGGGTACTGACCGAGAAGCTCCCGTCGGTCACGCTGCTGCTGCGTGTGCGCGGCAACGGCGACGTCGAGACCTCTGCACTCGTGCGCCGTCGCGCGTTCGACCAGCGGGTGACGGCGATCGTCGCCGAGGCGCAGGCCGAGGGGCTGATCCGTGACGATGTCGACGCGGCGGTCGCGACCAGGCTCATCTTCGGCATGATCAACTCGGTCGTCGAGTGGTATCGCCCGGGCGGTCCCGTCGACCCCGATGAGCTGGGGGAGGACATCCTGCGGGTGAGCCTCGACGGGCTGCAGTCGCGCTGACGAGGCAGCGGTAGACGGACGCCGGTCGGCAGGTGGATCTTGACAACGCGGCGGTGCCCGAGGAAGTTCGACATGGACGAATAACTTTCCAATATTGCGAAAGATCGCCACCGCAGAGATCAAGGGAGATCGAACGATGAAGAAGCTCATCAACAACCCCGCCGATGTGCTGGTCGAGTCGCTGCGAGGCGTCGCCCTCGCGCATCCCGAGCTGTCGGTCGACCTGGAGACGCACGTGATCACGCGCGCGACGCCGAAGGCGCAGGGCAAGGTCGCCGTCGTCTCCGGTGGCGGGTCAGGACACGAGCCGCTGCACGGCGGATATGTGGGGGTGGGCATGCTGGACGCCGCCGTCGCCGGCGAGGTGTTCACCTCGCCGACCCCCGACCGAGTGCAGGCCGCGACCAAGGCGGTGGACCGCGGAGCCGGCGTGCTGCACATCGTCAAGAACTACACCGGTGACGTGCTGAACTTCGAGATGGCCGCGGAGCTCGCGTCGATGGAGGGCATCGAGGTCGGCACCGTGATCGTCGACGACGATGTCGCCGTGCAGGACTCTCTCTACACGGCGGGGCGTCGTGGCGTCGGGCTGACCGTGCTGCTCGAGAAGCTCGTCGGCGCGGCGGCCGAAGAGGGGCAGGATCTCGCCGCGGTCGTCGAGCTCGCGAAGCGCATCAACAGTCAGGGCCGCTCGATGGGGATGGCGCTCACGAGCTGCACGGTGCCCGCAGCGGGCAAACCCACGTTCGATCTGCCGGAGGACCAGATGGAGATCGGCATCGGCATCCACGGCGAACCCGGTCGGCATCGGGAGCCGCTGGCTCCGGCATCCGAGATCGCCCGTCAGCTCGTCGAGCCGATCCTCGCCGATCTCGATGCATCAGGACCCGCGATCGTGATGCTCAACGGCATGGGGGGATCACCGCTGATCGAGCTGTACCTGATGTACGGCGAGGTCGTGTCGCTGCTCGAGAAGGCGGGCGTGCAGATCGCCCGGAACCTGGTCGGCGACTACATCACGTCGCTCGACATGGCCGGCTGCTCGCTCACCGTGCTGAAGGCCGACGACGAGCTGCTGCGGCTGTGGGATGCCCCGGTGAACACGCCGGGACTGCGATGGGGAGCATGATGACGACGATCGACGCTGCGGCCCTCGCCGAATGGGTCCGACGGTTCCGAGACGTGATCGCCGAGAAGCGCGACTGGCTGACCGAGCTCGACTCGGCGATCGGCGACGCGGATCACGGCGCGAACATGGCCCGGGGCATGGATGCGGTCGCGGCGAAGCTCGACTCCGGTGTTCCCCAGACTGTCGACGAACTGCTCAAGACGGTCGGCATGACTCTCGTGAGCTCGGTCGGAGGGGCCAGCGGGCCGCTCTACGGCACGCTGTTCCTGCGGATGGGCATGGCGTCCGGGCCGGTGATCGAGCTGGATGCCACCGGGCTCGCAGCCTCGTTGCGTGCGGGACTCGACGGGATCGTCGCTCGAGGCAAGGCCGAAGCCGGCGACAAGACCATGTTCGATGCGATGGCGCCCGCTCTGGATGCTCTCGACGCAGCGATCGCGGGCGGGGCGGATCTCGCCGCGGCGACGGCCGCGGCTGCCGTCGCGGCAGCCGCGGGGCGCGATGCCACGGAGCCCCTGGTGGCGCGCAAGGGACGCGCGAGCTACCTCGGTGAGCGCAGCGCCGGACACATCGATCCGGGGGCGGCATCGACGACGCTGCTGTTCGAGGCGCTCGCCCTGGCCGCTGCGGAATCTTCCTGATGATCGGCATCGTCGCCGTCTCCCACAGTGCTCGACTCGCGGAGGCGGCCCTCGAGCTTGCCCTGCAGATGGTGCGGGGTGGGGGCGTGCGCGTCCTGGTGGCAGCGGGAGCGGGCACGGATGCCGACGGCACCGCCATCCTGGGAACGGATGCCGTGACGGTCGCGACCGCCATCGACGACCTGTCGGCCGACTGCGATGGCGTGCTGGTGCTGATGGACCTCGGATCGGCGGTGCTGAGCGCTGAGCTCGCGCTCGAACTGCGGACGAGTGACGTCCCTGTGCGCCTCACGCCCGCGCCGTTCGTCGAGGGGCTGCTCGCCGCGGTCGTGTCTGCGGCGGCCGGCGGATCGCTCGAGGCCGTGGCCGAGGAGGCCTCCGCCGCGCTGGGTGCGAAGACCGGACAGCTCGGCGGGCCCGACGAACCGGCATCCGTCGCCGCACCGCCATTCGCACCGCCACTCGCACCGTCACTGGCGGAGGGCCATGCGGCGACGCGCGTGGCCACCGTGCGCAACCCGCTCGGCATCCATGCTCGTCCGGCCGCGCTGATCGCCGAGGCCTCTGCGGGAACGGATGTGCGACTCACGCGCCTTCCGGACGGACCCGAGGCCGCGGCTGCCAGCCTGTCACGGCTGCTGATGCTCGGGGCCACGCAGGGCGACGAGGTGCGGCTCTCCGCGACCGGGACGGATGCCGAGGCCACCCTCGATCGACTCGTCGCGCTGTTCGACGAGGGGTTCGGCGAAGGAACCGACGTCGCATCGCCCCCGAAAGAGGCCGTGCTCACGCGATCGACGGATTCGCCGACCGCTGCGGCGCCCGTCGAGTCGGGAACCGTGCTGAGCGGTCGTGGCGTGAGCGCAGGCCGAGTCGCGGCTCAGGCCGTGATGTTGGCCGCGCCGCTCGACGAGCCCGACCCGAGCGTCACGGTCGATGCCGGTGAGCGCGAGGGCGAGGTGTCGGCCATCGAGCGGGCAGCTCTGGCGGTGGCCGATCAGCTGCGCCACCGCACAGCGAACGCGACCGGGGAGGCTCGGGCGATCCTCGATGCCTCGCGTCTGCTCGCCTCGGACCCCGAACTGGTCGCCGACGCGACGGCACTCGTGCGGTCGGAGGGACGCACCGCCGCGCGCGCCGTGTGGGAGGCGGCTGTCGCGCACGAGACGGGGCTCCGGGCTCTGGGCGGTCGGATGGCCGAGCGCGCCGCCGATATCCGCGACGTCCGAGACCGGATCATCGCCGAGCTCCTCGACCTCGAGATGCCGGGTGTCCCGGAGAGGGAGGAGCCTTTCGTGCTCGTGGCCATCGACCTCGCGCCCGCCGACACCGCCGCGCTGGGCGGCGGCAACTGCGTCGCTCTCGTGACCGAGCAGGGTGGGCCCACGTCTCATACCGCGATCATCGCCCGATCGCTCGGCATCCCCGCGGTGGTCGGCGTGGCCGGGGCGACGGGGATCGCTCCGGGTGTCGACGTGCTCGTCGACGGAGAGCGGGGCACGGTCGAGGTCGACCCGAGCAGCTCCCGGATCGCCGAGACGAAGGCAGCGGCGGTCGTCGTGCCGTTCGACGGAGCGGGGGTGCTCGCCGATGGGCGCCGGATCGCACTGCTCGCCAACGTCGGCGGTGCGGCCGAAGCGGTGACGGCCGCTGCGTCGAAGGCCGAGGGAGTGGGTCTCTTCCGCACCGAGTTCTGCTTCCTCGACCGCGTCGATGCGCCGTCGGTGGACGAGCAGGTCGAGGCGTACCGAGGCGTCCTCGCGGCGTTCCCCGGACGGAGAGTCGTCGTGCGCACGCTCGATGCGGGCAGCGACAAGCCGCTGCCGTTCGCCAATGCGGATGCCGAGGAGAATCCGGCCCTCGGAGTCCGCGGTCTGCGGGTCGCGCGGCGATCACCCGGGCTGCTCGACGATCAGCTGCGGGCCCTCGCGCTCGCGGCGGCTGCGGAGTCGGCGCTGGTCGAGGTGATGGCTCCCATGGTGGCGACCGTCGATGAGGCGCGAGACTTCGCAGACCGTGCGCGGGCTGCCGGACTCGAGAGGGTGGGCGTGATGATCGAGACGCCCTCCGCCGCACTCCTCGCCTCCGAGATGCTCGAGGTCGTCGACTTCGTCAGCATCGGGACCAATGACCTCGCCCAGTACACGCTCGCGGCGGATCGCCTGCTGGGTGAGCTGGGCGATCTGAACGATCCGTGGCAACCGGCTGTGCTGCGCCTGATCGGGCAGGCGGGTGCGGCCGGACGCCGGTGGAACCTGCCGGTGGGCGTCTGCGGAGAGGCCGCGGCCGATCCGACCCTCGCAGCAGTGCTCGTGGGCCTCGGGGTCACGTCGCTGTCGATGACGCCCCGGGCGCTGGGACGCGTCGCGGCGGCACTGGCAGCTGTCACGGTCGAGCAGTGCGAGGCCGCCGCGGAGGCTGTGTCGAGGGCCGCGACGGCGGACGATGCCCGCACCGCCGCCTCTGACGCGATCGGCTGAGAATGTAGGTTGAAGGCGGAGGCAGACATGCACATCTTCACCACGGAGCGGGCGCGCGTGATGCTCGGAGCCATCGGCATCGGGGCTCTGGTCGCGCTGACCGCCTGCGCTCCGACCCCCCAGGCCTCGTCCTCGCCGACGCCGTCGCCATCGCAGACCACTCCCGCGCCGGAGCCCTACGCCGGACCCATCGTGTTCGTCGGCGACGAACTCGGCGCCTTCGCACTCACCGCCGAGGAGATCGCGGGAATCGTGCCCGAAGCCACCGATGTCGGGGACACGTCCTCGGTGCTCGATCAGGTGTCGGACGGCGGAGGTCTCGCCGCGAGCCCCGCGATCTGCGACGCGTTCTACGCCGAGCAGTCGCTGGGAACTGTCGGAGCACGCGTCATCGAGTGGCAGGTGCCCACCGATCCCGACTACGGGTTCGGTCAACTGCTCGTCCTGCAGTTCGCCGACGAGGCCCAGGCCCAGGCGAGGATGGATCAGCTGTTGCACGCAGCCGAGCAGTGCGCGGAGTTCGTCAAGGAGTCCCCGGTGACGTTCGACGCGGTGATCCTCGACGAGAACGAGGGTGTTCGGGCCTTCGCGGGAACACTCGACGATACGGCTTCCGGCTATGACTGGCAGGCGTTCGATGCGTTCGCCGCGACCGGGAACGTGATCGTGCAGCTGTGGCAGCCCTTCACCGGCGATCGCACCTTCGACGCCGAAGCGGCCGCGCTGCTGCTGCAGACGCGTGCCGAGGAGGCACGGGCGGGCCTGATCGAGGAACTCACCGAGAATCCACCCGTCGCCGAGACCGACCCCTCCGGTGATCCCGGAACCGTATGGAGAGAGTGGCAGATCGGTGTCGGCGGTGTCGGTCCGCTGCGCCTCGGCGATTCGGTCGATGCCGCTCTCGCCGCAGCCGGAGAAGATGTGCAGGTCGTCGAACCGCAGTACGACGGCGGGCCGTGGAGGCTCGTCGCGCCTGACGACGCCGGGTCGATCCTGGTGCAGCCCGTCGAGGCGGGCGACGCGGTGCGGTCGATCACCGTGGGGAACGAGCGCAGCCTCGACGAGGCGGTGGATGACGGCTCCGCGATGCCGCATCGCGGCGACATCCGCCTCGGCGCTCCTGTGGCCGATGCGATGGCGGCCTACCCCGGGGGCACCGTGGTCGATGTCGCGTCGTCGGGCGATGACTACTACGCCGTCACGAACCGCGACGGTCAGGTCTTCCGTTTCCAGGCCGACCGCGACGTCGCCGAAGAGGGTTCGACGATCGTCGGCATCACGGTCGAGGACGCCACAGCCCGCATGCCGCTCGTCTTCGGCTGACGGCGGGCCGGTCGTTCCACCGACCGACCCGCCGCCTGGCCCTGTCAGCGGCTCCGTCAGGCGTGCAGGTCGACGCCCTTCGTCTCTTTGACCATCGACACTGCGATGAGCGAGATCACTGCCGCGACGGCGATGTAGATGCCGATCGTCCAGGCCGCCTGGAACTGATTGAGCAACGTCTCGGCGATCATCGGCGCGAAGGCTCCGCCGAGGATGGCGCCCAGCGCATACCCGATCGAGACGCCCGAGTACCGGACGTTCGCGGGGAACATCTCGGCGTAGAGGGCCGCCTGCGGACCGTAGGAGAGCCCGAGCGCGAACGTCATGACGAACAGCGCCACGAAGTACCAGAAGATGTTCGCCGTATCGATCAGGAACCACATCGGAACCGCCCAGAGCGCGAGGGCGATGTAGCCGATCTGGAACGTGCGTACCCGCCCGAGCCGATCGGACAGGTGACCGCCCCAGAGCGTGAAGATGAGCCACCCGAAGGATGCGAGCGTCGTGGCCAGCAGCACAGGAGGGCGCTCCATGCCGAGGGCCGTGACGGCGTACGTGGCGAAGAACGCGATGAGCAGGTAGCCGGCGGCGTTGTTTCCGATGAAGATGAGTGCGGTGAGCACGACCTGCTTGGTGTTCTTGCGGAACAGGCGACCCAGCGGTGCCGAGGCCTCCTGCCGACGACGGCGGAGATCCTCGAAGACGGGGCTCTCGTCGACCGCGCGCCTGATCACGTAGCCGACGGCGATCAGCACGATCGACATCAGGAACGGGATGCGCCATCCCCAGGCGAGGAACGCTTCGGGCGACATCGAGCTCGTCAGCACCCAGAGCGTCGCTGTCGCGAGGATCATGCCGATCGGAACGCCGATCTGCGGGAAGGCGCCGAAGAGTCCTCGCCGGCCCGTCGGAGCGTGCTCGACGGCCATCAGTGCCGCCCCGCCCCACTCGCCGCCGGCGGAGAACCCCTGCAGGATGCGGAGCACGATGAGCAGGATCGGAGCGGCGACGCCGATCGCCGCATACGTCGGAAGCACGCCGATCAGCGCTGTCGAGAGGCCCATCATGACGAGGGTGAAGACCAGCATCTTCTTGCGGCCCAGCTTGTCGCCGAGGTGGCCGGCGATGATCGCCCCGAGTGGGCGGAAGAGGAAGGAGATGCCGATGGTGGCGAAGGACAGGATCTGTGCGAATCCCGGATTCTCCTGGGCGATCGGAGCCAGGAAGAGCGGGGCGAGCACGAGACCGGCGGCCTGCGCGTAGATGAAGAAGTCGTACCACTCGATCGAGGTGCCGACGAGGGTGCCGGCGAGGACCCGGCGCTCCTCGTTGGGCATTCTCGTTCTCGAGGTGCGTGCGGAGACTGTTGACGTCATGCGAACTCCATTGTTCTGCGGTGGGGTAAGAGCGACGCAGTGTCACCCTGAAGCACTTACCGAATGATCGGTCAGTAATTGTCGAGAGTAGCGCACGCGGTCGCGTGGCCCAAGCACTGCGTCCGATGGAGCACGGAATTCCGAAGCGAGCGGCCCTCACACCCTCCCGAACGCACGCAGCGGATGCTCGATGAGCTCCGTCACACGGCGCAGGAAACTCGCGGCGTAGCCGCCGTCGCAGACCCGGTGATCGAACACGAGGGACAGCTGTGCGATGCGGCGGGGCACGATCTGGCCGTCGACCACCCAGGGACGCTCGATGATGCGACCGATTCCGAGGATCGCGACGTCGGGGTGATTGATGATGGCGGCTGAGCCGTCGACGCCGAGCCCGCCGTAGTTGTTCAGGGTGAACGTCGATCCGCGCAGGCGCTCCGGCGGCATCGACCCGGCGCGCACGGCGGTCGTCAGCTCGCGCAGTGCGGCGTCGAGCTGCTCGACCGTGAGGTCGTGCGCACGGGGGATGACGGGGACCATGAGCCCGCGGTCGGTGTCGGCGGCGACGCCGAGATTGACCCCGGCGAACGTGATCAGCTCCGATGCGTCCTCGCTCAGGCGCGAGGCGAGCACGGGGTGATCCTCGAGAGCGAGCAGCACGAAGCGCGCGATGAGCGCGGTGAGCGAGGGGGCCTTGCCGCCGTCCGGAGCCATGCCGGCGCGCAACGCCCACAGCTCGGTGGCATCGACGTCGACCCATACGGTCGCCTCCGGGATCTCGGAGCGACTGCGGCTGAGCTTCGCGCTCACGGCTCGGCGCAGAGCCGACAGGCGCTCGCGCGAGACCACGGCGAGGCCGTCGAGGTCATGCCCGGTCGTGCTGCGATGCTGCGCCGCTGCACCGTCGACCGCATCGTCCACGGCCGCGGCCAGAACGTCGGCGCGGGTGATCGAGCCGTCGTGTCCGGTCGGGGTGATGTCGTGCACGTCGAGCCCCAGGTCTCGCGCCAGTCGCCGGACGAGAGGTGAGCGCACGGCCACAGGGCGTCGCGGCGCGGTCTCCGCCGGAGAGACCGGCGCCGACGAGACTGGCACCGACGAGACCGGCGCCGCTCTCCGACGGCGACGGCCCGTCGTCGCTCTCTCCGAGGTGCCGTAGCCGATCAGGACGTTGCCCGACCCCGCTCGCTCCTCTTCTCGGTAGGCCTCGTGCTCTGCGGCATCCGATCTGTCCGATCCGTCCGCCTCCGACGCGGGTGCGGAGCTCGCCGCATCGGCGACCTCGAGCACCGGCGCGCCGACGTCGATCGTCTCGCCGGGCGTACCGTGCAGAGCCGACACGACGCCCGCGAACGGGGAGGGCAGCTCGACGATGCTCTTGGCGGTCTCGACTTCGGCGATCGCCTGATCGGTGACGATGGTGTCGCCGACGGAGACGAGCCACTGCACGAGTCCTGCTTCGGTCAGCCCCTCGCCGAGATCGGGAAGGCGGAACACGCGGCCGGTCAGGGCGGTCATGACTCGTCCTCCCAGTGCAGCGAGTCGATCGCGTCGAGGACGCGGTCGACATCGGGCAGATACCAGTGCTCGAGCTTGGGAGGCGCATACGGGGTGTCGAATCCGGTGACCCGCCGCACGGGAGCCTCCAGATACTCGAAGCAGCGCTCGAAGACTCGCGCCTGGATCTCGGATGCCACGCTGGCGAAACCAGGGGCTTCGGCGATCACGACTGCGCGGCCGGTCGAACGCACGGCGGCGGTCACCGTCTCGTCGTCGAACGGAGACAGCGAGCGGATGTCGATGACCTGCACACTGCGCCCCTCGGATGCCGCGACGTCGGCGGCTTCCAGAGCGAGCGGCACCGAGGCGCCGTAGGCGATCAGAGTGATGTCGGTGCCCTCGCGCGCGATCCGGGCCGTACCGATGTCGGCGATCACCGAGGTGTCGACCTCGCCCTTCGTCCAATACAGCTTCTTGGGTTCGAGGAAGATCACCGGGTCGGGCGAGGTGATCGCCGCGCGGAGCATCGAGTACGCGTCCTGCGGGGTCGACGGACTCACGACCGTGAGGCCGGGGGTGTGGGCGTAGTACGCCTCGGACGAGTCGCAGTGGTGCTCGACGCCGCCGACGCCGCCGCCGAACGGGATGCGGATCACCAGCGGCATCCGCACCCCTCCGCGCGTGCGGTTGCCGAGCTTCGCGACGTGACTGACGATCTGCTCGAACGCCGGCAGCGCGAAGGCGTCGAACTGCAGCTCGACGACGGGCCTCATGCCGTTCATCGCCATGCCCACGGCTGTGCCGACGATGCCGGATTCTGCGAGCGGAGTGTCGAAGCAGCGGTCCTCACCGAACCGTGCCGTGAGGCCGTCGGTGATCCGGAACACACCGCCGAGTGCGCCGACGTCTTCGCCGAACACCACGACCTCGGCATCGTCCTCGATCGCGTCCGCGAGGGCGAGATTCAGAGCGGCGGCCATGCTCATGGTCGAGACGGACGCGGTGCGCATGTCGACGCGGACGTCGTCGTGGGCGATGGTCATCGTGCACCTCCGGCTGTTTCGCGGGCTCGTTCGATCTCGCCGCTCAGCATCCGCCACTGCTCTTCGCGCTGCGGTGAGCGGGACCCTGTGACGAATCGGAAGAGGTCCTCGGGGTCGATGTCGGCATCCGTGTTGAGGGCCTCCCGCATCGCCGCCGCCGTCTGCTCCGCCCCGTCGGCGTACTCGGTCTCGAGCTCTTCCGTGAGTGCGCCCACGCTCGTGAGATGGGCACGCAGGCGCGCCAGCGGATCGCGGGCGACCCACGCCTGCACCTCGGCCCGCTCGCGATAGCGGGTGTCGTCGTCGGCGTTCGTGTGCGCCTGCATCCGGTAGGTGTGCGCCTCGACGAGCGTCGGTCCGCCGCCGGCGCGCGCCCGATCGACCGCGTCGCCCAGCACCGCCAGCACGGCGGCGACGTCGTTGCCGTCGACACGCTGCCCGGGCATCCCATAGCCGATGGCCTTGTGGGCGAGGGAGGGTGCCGCCGTCTGCCGACTGAGCGGCACCGAGATGGCGAACTCGTTGTTCTGCACGAAGAACACGACGGGCACGTGGAAGACGGCGGCGAAGTTCATGGCCTCGTGGAAGTCGCCCTCGCTGGTCGCGCCGTCTCCGCACAGGGCCACGACGACGGTGGTCTCTCCGCGCCTCTTGGCGGCATACGCGAAGCCGACCGCATGCAGCAGCTGCGTGGCGAGGGGAGTGGCCTGCGGGGCGACGCGGTGCGCTCGAACGTCGTACCCCGAGTGCCAGTCGCCCTTGAGCAGCACCATCGCCTCAGCCGGCGCGACGCCACGAGCGATGACCGCCACCGAGTCGCGATATGTCGGGAAGAGCCAGTCGTCATCGGCGAGAGCGAGTGCGGCGCCGATCTGACACGCCTCCTGGCCGTGCGACGACGGGTAGACCGCGAGGCGGCCCTGCCGAACGAGAGCGCTGGCCTGATCGTTGATTCGCCGTCCCTCGACGAGACCGCGATAGGCGGCGAGCAGGGCCTCGGATCGCGGGAGAGCATAGCGCTCGTCGTCGACGATTCTGCCGTCGGGGTCGATGAGCTGGACCGCCGCGTCGCGTGGGAGCAGATCTGTGTGTTGCATCCGTTCGCCCTCCTTGCCGAACCTGATGAGGACAGCATGCGCCGCCGCGGGCAGTCGTCCAAGAACATTTGACACATCGTGGACGATTGCTGCCCGGTTGTCCTCCTGCGCTGCGAAGTGTCAGAATTCAGGCACGGACGAAGGAGTTCCATGATCACGCTCGATGAGACCGACCACGCGATTCTCGCGGAGCTGAGAGCCGATGCGCGCGCGTCCATGACGGCCATCGCGGAGGCCGTGCACATCTCGAGGGCGGGCGCCCATGCGCGGATCAAACGCCTCACGGATTCGGGCATCATCACCGGATACACCGTGCGCACCGACCCGGTGCTGCTCGGTCATCACGCGAGCGCCTACGTCACCCTCGCGATCGAGCAGGCCACGTGGCAGGAGGTCAGCGCCCGGCTCCGCTCCATCCCCGAGATCGAGCACATGGCGCTCGTCGGCGGTGACTTCGACGTCATCCTGCTCGTCCGAGCGAGCGACGCACGCGACCTCCGTCGCATCGTGCTGGAGGACATCCAAGCGATCCCATCGATCCGCTCCACCCGCACCACTCTCATCTTCGAAGACTTCGCGCTCGTCTGATCGCGCGTCTGATCACGCGTCCGAGCGAGTGGGTGCTGAGCATCCCTTCGCACTCGGACATCTGCGGCGCACTCCTCGACAAGTGCGCCGCGCCCCGGCGTTCGACAATGAGACGACCGCCAGACCCTTGGCACGCGTCCCGCTCGAAGGAGAGTCCCGATGTCCGAATCCGCCGCATCCGCAGCCACTGCGCTGCTCGACCGAATCCAGGCGCCGGAGGGCGCTGGACGAGACATCCCCGATGCCGCCACGCGGGACGTGATCGGTCGGGCTCCCGAGCATTCGGTCGAGGACCTCGACGACGCGATCGCGCGGGCGCGGGCCGCGCAGCCCGGCTGGGAGTCCCTCGGGCACGCGAGGCGCAGCGAGCTGCTGATCGCAGCTGCTGACGCGATCGACGCGAACGCCGAGGCGCTCGCGCACCTGCTGTCGCGCGAACAGGGCAAGCCGCTGAACGGCCCCAACGCGCGTTTCGAGCTCGGCGCGTGCTCGGCGTGGCTGCGCACCAACGCCGCGATCCCGATCGAGTCGCAGGTGCTCGTCGACGACGAGACGCTGCACGCGGAGCTCGTCTACAAGGCGGCCGGGGTGGTGGGCGCGATCGGTCCGTGGAACTGGCCGCTCATGATCACCGTCTGGCAGATCGGTCCGTCGCTGCGGATGGGCAACACGGTCGTCGTGAAGCCCAGCGAGTACACGCCCCTGAGCGTGCTCGCGATGCTGGCCGTGATGAACGACGTGCTGCCGGCCGACGTGCTGATCGGCGTCTCGGGCGACCGCGAGGTCGGCGCGCGCCTCGCCTCGCACCCCGACATCGACAAGATCATGTTCACCGGATCGACGGCCACCGGGCGCCGCATCATCGAGAGCTCGGCCGGCAACCTCGCGCGCCTCACCCTCGAACTCGGCGGCAACGATGCCGGCATCGTGCTGCCGGGCACCGAGGTGTCGTCGATCGCGCAGGACCTCTTCTGGGGTGCGTTCATCAACACCGGTCAGACGTGCGCCGCCATGAAGCGCCTCTACGTGCACGACTCCGTGTACGAAGAAGTCGTCGACGCGCTCGCCGAGATCGCGGCCTCCGTGCCGATGGGCAACGGGCTCGATGAGGACAACGTGCTCGGCCCGCTGCAGAATCGCGCCCAGTTCGACATCGTGTCGCGGCTGGTCGAAGAGGCGCGAGGCCGCGGCGCTCGAGTCGTCACAGGCGGCGAGGCGGCGTCCGAACTCGGGGAGCTGTTCTACCGGCCCACGATCGTCGCCGACATCGACAACGACGCGGCGCTCGTGCAGGAGGAGCAGTTCGGACCCGCACTCCCGGTGATCAGGTACAGCGACGTCGACGAGGCGTTCGCCCTCGCCAACGCGGTGGATGTCGGTCTCGGCGCATCGGTCTGGTCGAGCGACCCCGAGGCCGCGCGCGAGGCGGCGACGCGCATGGAGTCGGGCACGGTGTGGATCAACTCTCACGGCGGGCTGCATCCGATGGTGCCGTTCGGCGGTGTCAAGAGCTCGGGCTACGGCCTGGAGTTCGGCGTCGAGGGTCTCAAGTCCGTCGCCGTGACCCAGGTCGTGTCGGGCCCCGGACGCAAGGCGCAGGCGTGAAGACCGCGATCGTCGTCGGCGCGGGGACTTCGGGGGCGATCGTCGCGCGACGGCTGGTCGATGCGGGCGTCGATGTGACGCTCATCGAGGCCGGAGGATACGACTCGAACCCCGCGATCCACGACCCGTCTCGGGCGGGCGAGCTCTGGCACTCCGCCGATGACTGGGACTTCTTCACGGTGCCGCAGGAGCACGCCGGCGGTCGCCGACTGCATCTCCCGCGCGGAAAGGTCACCGGAGGCTCGCACGCGCTCAACGCGATGATCTGGGTGCGCGGCGCGGCTTCCGACTACGACGCGTGGGAGCGCGGCGGGGCGACCGGGTGGGGCTGGAGCACCGTCGAACCCGTCTTCTCGGCGCTCGAGCAGGATGTGCTGCCGGTCACCGACGACTACGAGCTCTCGCCGATTCAGGCGTCGATCATCGACGCGGCGGTCGAGGAGGGGCTGCCCCGCAATCCGAACTACAACGGCGGCACCCTCGACGGCGTCTCGCAGCAGCAGGTGACGATTCGCGACGGACGCCGGGTGAACACGTGGATGGCCTATGCGCAGCCGATCGCCGACAGACTCACGGTCCTGACCGGACGCGAGGTGCACTCCGTGATCGTCGAGGAGGGGCGCGCTGTCGGCGTGCGGCTCGGAACGGGCGCCGACTCCGAGGACGTCTTCGCCGACGAGGTCGTGCTCTCGGCCGGTGCGATCGGATCGCCCGTGATCCTGCTGCGCTCCGGCATCGGTCCCGCCGATGAGCTCGCAGCCCTCGGCATTCCGGTCGTGGTCGATGCCCCCGGCGTCGGCAAGAACCTCCACGATCACCTGCTCTCGCCCGTCATCTTCACGACGGAGCGACCGGTCGGGCCGCCGCAGCCCGGCGTCTCGGTCACGCAGTCGCACCTCTTCTGGCGCAGCCGCGATGATCTGGCCGAGCCGGACACGCAGCCGATCCACTTCTCAGTGCCGATGTGGGGCGACCTCGAGCCCCGGGGAGATGACGGATTCACGCTCATGGCCGGGCTGGTCACGCCATACAGCCGGGGCACGCTCAGCCTGTCTGGCCCCGATCTCGACGACCCGCCCCTGATCGACCTCGCTGCACTCGAAGACGACAGAGACGTCGCGTCGCTCGCGGCATCCGTGCGTCAGTGCCGTCGGATCGGCGCGCAGCCGGCGCTCGCCGACGGGTGGGGAGCGACCGAGGTGTATCCCGGGCCGGATGTGCCGGACGACGGTGTCGAGGACTGGGTGCGCCGCACCGCCATCACGTACCACCACCAGGTGGGCACGTGCCGGATGGGTTCGGATGCCGACGCGGTCGTCGACCCGCTGCTGCGCGTCCGCGGCCTCGAGGGGCTGAGTGTGATCGACGCATCGGTGATCCCGACTGTTCCGACGGGCAACACCAATGCGCCCGCGGCGATGATCGGCGAGCTGGGGGCGAGGCTCCTGCTCGCGCGCTGACGTCGGCGGGCCGTGCGCGAAGCCCCCTCCTGCGAAGTGCGGGAGGGGGCTTCGGCGTCCGTGCCCACGTGCGGGGTCAAGAACGCATCTCATCTCGCGTGCGGGGTCAAAAACGCATCCGAATCGCTCGTGAGCGGTGCGATTTTGACCACCCACGGCAGGAGAGCCGCGCATGCGAGAGCCGCGCACGCGAGTGCGGAGGGCAGGGCGGACGCGGTGCCCGCGACCGGATCAGCGCGCGGTGTAGACCTCGCGACCGGCGAACCACGTCGAGCGCACCGACGTGTGCACGATCTCGTCGGCGGGGCCGGCGATCGCATCGCGTGCGAGCACGACGAAGTCCGCGGACTTGCCCGGCGTCAGAGAGCCGGTCTCCGATCCGAGCCCCATCGCGATCGCGGCATTGATCGTGAAGACCTCGAGCGCCTCCTCGGCGGTGATCGCCTGCTCGGGCCAGAGGACGCCGGGTGCGCGTCCGAGCGGGTCCGCGCGCGTGACGAGACCCTGCAGTCCCTCGAGCGTGTTCGGGGACTCGCTCACCGGCCAGTCCGAACCGCCGGCCACGAGCGCTCCTGCATCGAGCAGAGCACGGTTGGGCTGCGAATGCTCGGCACGCTCGCCGAGCACCTCGGCCAGTGCCTGCGGGATCACGCCGGGGAACCAGATGAACGGAGAGATGTCGGCCGACACGTCGAGGGCTCGCAACCGGGGGATGTCGTCATCGGCGAGGAACTGGCCGTGAGCGATCTGGATCGGGATGCCGAAGCCGTCGGCGCGGATGCGTTCGGCGACGTCGAGCACGAGACGCGCCGACCCGTCGCCCGTGCAGTGCACCTTGGCGCCGAGTCCGCGTTCGGCGACCGACCGCAGCCAGGTGTGCAGCTCGTCGAAGTCCATCGTCGTCTCGCCGCGGAAGTGGGCGCCGTGCGCAGCATCCGCCACGTAGGGATCGAGAAAGGAGGCAGTCCGCGCGGGAGGCACCCCGTCGAGGAAGATCTTCACGAAATCCGGCCGATGGTGCGGGGTGCGGAACTGCTCACCGAGTTCGATGAGCGCCGCGCCGATCGGATCGAACCCGAAGATCTCGTCGTTGATCAGCAACGACGAGACGACCCAGGCGCTGAGCTCCTCTGCCCGGTCGAGTGCCGCGAGCGCGGCGAGGATGTCGGTCGACACCCCGGCATCCTGGAACGTCGTGATGCCGAAGGAGTTGAGGATCTCGACGCCGCGGCGTGACGCGGCGATGTGCTGCTCGTCCGTCAGCCCGCCGCTGCGGTCATAGGCCTCCTGCACCGGGATTCCCGCCGCCTCCAGCAGCACCCCGGTCGGTGTGCCGTCGTCGGGATCCAGCAGGGTGACGCCGCCGGAGGGAATGGCGCCGGAGGTGATGCCGGCGAGCTCCAATGCCCGGGTGCTCGCCCACCTGTTGTGCCTCGAGTCCTCGACGAGCACGACCGGCCGACCACCGGCCGCGTCGTCGAGACGCTGCCTGGTCGCGGTGTTCGCGAGAGCGGGCAGCAGCGTGGTCGACACGGGGCCACCCACGATCCACGCGTCCTGCGGCAGCGTGTCCGCCTTGTCTCGCACGAGGTCGAGGATGTCGTCGAGAGCGAGCGACGGGGGCAGCGAGAGCTCGAACAGTTCGGTGCGGCCGGCCATGGCGTGGTGGTTGTGCACGTCGACGAAACCGGGGTAGATCGCGGCGTCGCCGACGTCCAGCATCCGTGTGTCCGGCCCTCGGAGAGCACGCATCTCGGCACTGGTCCCGACGTCGAGGATCCGCCCGTCGCGCACGGCGAACGCCTCGACGACCGGCTTGCGACGATCCGCCGTGCGGATCACCGACCCCGTGACGATCAGCTCGGCATCCGCCGCCATGTCAGAGAGCCCCGAACGAGGCCGGTTCGAGCCCCGAGCCGTGATGCGTGGTCGAGAGCAGCCGGCCGTGCGCGCCGAACGTGAAGTGCGTCGGCACCTCGCCCGACTCGTCGAGCCCGAACAGCACGCCGTGAGAGCGGATCGCGTTCACGTCGCGATGGTCGGCGATCGTGACCGACGCGCACGGGATGACCTTCTCGCGCCACGCGAAGATGTAGATGCCGGGGCGCACCTCCCACACGCTGTTCTCGTCGGTGTCGGCGAGCCCTCGTTCCGGGCCGGCGAGGCACTGCCATGAGTACCAGCGCTCCGAGAGGTAGACGTGCTCGTAGGCGTGCTCCTCGCTGTAGACCCATTCGACCCGGCGGCCGATGAGCGTCGTCGTCGGGGCGGGCTCTGCGCCCGTCACGACCACGCCTTCGATGATGCTCGGCGCGAAGACGTGCTGCACGCGGGTGCGTCCCTGCTCGGGCGCGGGCAGGATCACCGAGATGACGGCGAGGGAGCGCCCGTGGCGGAGGTCGACGACCAGCGACACGGCCTCGTTCGGCAGGTAGCTGTGATGGAACTGCACGAAGTACAGCTCATCGTCGACCTCGAAGGCCTCGTAGTCGTCGGTGTCGGATGCCGGTGCTGTGGAGTCGTCGGCGCCCGGGCGGTAGTCCCACGCGACCGTGGTGTCGGCGAAGCGGTGCGAGATGCGGGTTCCGCGGGCATCCACGACCGTGATCTCTCGTCCGCTCAGCGCCGTCGTGTGCGGGGCCTTGTTCGCGTCGAAACCGGGGGCCAGGCCTTCGAGCGGGAGCCAGGTGGAGGTGTCGGCGGGGTTGAGGGTCGTCATGTCTCTCCTTGAAGGGGTGGGAGGTCGGGGAGCGTCAGCGATCGCTGAATCGCTCGAGGTCGGATGCGAGGCCCTCGTACACCGCGGGCCTGGAGCGTTTGAGGTAGGCGCCGTAGACGATGCCGCCGATGAGGGCGACCACGAGCAGGAGGGGCATGAGACGGATGGCGAGCTCTTCGGATCCGGCGACGATGTTGAAGTTCACGATCGCGAGCACCGAGATCGCGGCGATGCCGAGGAATCCGATGCCCGGGGCGATGAACGTGCTCCACCACCGAGGGTCGCCGGACCGGCGGAAGTACACGACGATCGAGATCGCCGCGAGGCCCTGCAGGATCAGCACGCTCAGGGTGCCGAAACCGAGCATTGCCGGCACCAGGGTGAGGATGGGGTCGGCGCCGGCGATCGCGAAGATGATCGCCACGATCGCTGCGAACGACGCCTGCACGATCCCCGCGAGCTGCGGGGCGCCGTTGCGGCGCGTACGGGCGAGAGCGTGCGGGAGGATCCGCGAGCGACCGAGAGAGTATAGGTAGCGCGTCGCGGAGTTGTGGAACGCGAGCATCGCCGCGAACAGGCTGACGAGCAGCAGGATCATCATCACCGTGGTCAGCGGACCCCCGAGATACTGCTGCGAGAGGGTGAAGATGAGGTCGCCCGTCGGCAGGTGCTCGAGAGCTGTGGCCTGTGCCTGCGCGACGCCCGTCGCGCTCACGACGGCCCACGTGGTGACGCCCAGGATCACGCCGATCGCGATGATCGAGGTGTAGGTCGCGCGGGGGATGGTGCGCAGCGGCTGCTTCGCCTCCTCGCTGAACAGGGCAGTCGCCTCGAATCCGAGGAAGCCCGTCGCGGCGAGGAGCAGGCCGATCGGCAGCGAACCCGAGAACACCGCTTCGGGGCTGAACGCGGCCACGTCGTAGCCGGTCTGCACGAGCACCGAGACGTCGAAGACGACGAGCATCAGCACCTCGAGCACGAGGCAGACGCCGAGGATCTTCGACGAGAAGTCCACGCCGACGCGTGCGAGCACGAAGCAGACGATGATCGACACCAGACCCCAGATCAGCCAGTGCACGTCGAGGCCCGTCAGGTCGCGGATGATGTTCTGCATGAAGAAGCCGCTGGTGCCGATCGTGCCGACCACGAAGAAGTTGTAGCCGAGCGTCGCGATGAGGCCGGCGACGAGACCGCCCGTACGGCCGAGTCCCTTCACCACGAAGGCGTAGAAGCCGCCGGCGTTCACCAGCTGCTTCGACATCTGCGCGTAGCCCACGGCGAAGAGCAGCAGGATGGCGGCGACCAGGAAGAACGCCATCGGGGTGCCGCCACCGTTGCCGAGGGCGATCGCCAGGGAGGCGACGACCACGATGCCGGTCAGCGGTGCGACGGCGGCGAGGACGAGGAAGACGATGCCGGCGACGCCCAGCGCGCCGGGTCGAAGAGAGGTGTGGTCGTGTTGCGTCGTGGACGCAGATATCGGGTCTGCCACGTCGGTTCCTTTGCTCGGTGACTGCTGTGTCGAACGGCATCGACGACGAGGGGTTCGTCGATAGAGCGAGTCTCCTCGCGCCGGGAGGCGGGCGGTTGACCCTGAGCGAAGGACGATGGTGCCAGCGCGCACAGCCGTCGCCGGCGTGTTCCCGCGCCGCTGCCGGCAGAGCAGGATGACCGTGATGACACCGCCGTTCTCAGACAGCGCCGCGGGCGCGGCGACGGCGTCTCAGGGAGAGCATGGACCTTCGACTGAGCGGCACGACCGCGCTGATCACAGGAGCGGCGAGCGGCATCGGGCGGGCGACCGCCCTCGCGCTCGCCGCAGAAGGGGTGCGGGTGGCGCTGCTCGATCGGGATGCTGCCGCGCTCGACGAGACGGCACGCGGATGCCGTGACGCCGTCGTCCGTGTGGTTGATGTCACCTACGAGGCGCAGGTGGAGGACGCCGTCTCGACCTCCGTCGAGGAGCTCGGCGGGCTGGACGGGGTCGTCTGCTGCGCCGGAATCTCCGGTCCGGTCGGGTCGTCGATCGGGGAGATATCCCTTGCCGACTGGAACGCGGTGTTCGCGGTCAACGTCACGGGGGCTTTCCTGGTCGTCGCCCAGGCGCTTCCCGCACTCCGCGCGTCGGCCGCCGCATCCGTCGTGTTGCTGGCGAGCGACTCGGCGTTCGTGTCATCGCCGGGCATGGCTCCGTACTGCGCGTCGAAGGCGGCTCTCGTGCAGCTGGGGCGATCACTGTCCGTGGATCTCGCGGGAGACGGCATCAGGGTGAACACCGTTGCGCCGTCGATCGTCGACACGGCGATGAGTCGCGGCGACCTCGGCGCCGAGGCGTTCGTCGATCCGGAGTTCGCCGTGCAGACGCCGGAGGACGTCGCCTCCCACGTGCTGTATCTCGTCTCTCCGCGCAGCAGAGCGATCAACGGCGCGACGATCCTCAGCGACTTCGGGTACTCGGCCCGGTCAGGATTCCCCGCCTGATGACCTCGGGGCCACCGGATGGCGCGTGAGCGCATGGACTGCGCGTGAGCGCATGAGCAGCGCGTGAGCGCACCAGGAACAGGAGCAGACATGGGAAATGCAGTCGGATCGACGGTCTCGGGACGCGTCGTCGTCATCACCGGCGGCGGAACAGGCATCGGTGCGGCGGTCGCCGAGCGGTATGCCGCAGAGGGAGCGCACGTCGTCGTGGTCGGGCGGCGGCCCGAACCGTTGCGCGCCGTGGCGGATGCGGTCGGCGCTCACCCGATCATCGCGGATGCCGCCGACACCGCGTCCGCTCAGGCAGCGGTGGCCGAGGTGCTCGCGACGTTCGGGCGGCTCGACGTGCTCGTGGCGAACGCCGGTGGACACGGCTTCTCACCCGTCGCCGACACCGACGACGACAGCTGGGATGCGGCGATCCGCGCCAACCTCACCACGGCGTTCGTGATGGCGAGAGAGGCATTGCCGTCGCTGATCGAGGCGAAGGGGCAGATCGTGATCGTGTCGTCGCTCGCCGGTCTCTTCGCGGGGCCCTCGGTTGCCGGGTACACGGTGGGCAAGCACGCTCTGATCGGCCTGACCCGCACACTCGCTCGCGACTACGGGAGACGCGGCGTGCGGGTCAACGCGGTGTGCCCCGGATGGGTGCAGACGCCGATGGCGGACGACGAGATGGACGAGTTCGCCACGCAGGCCGGGCTCGGTTCGCGCGAAGAGGCGTATGCGACGGTGACGGCCGATGTGCCTTTGCAGCGACCGGCTCGGCCCGCCGAGATCGCGTCGGTCGTGCGGTTTCTCGGGTCGGGGGAGTCGTCGTACATCACGGGCGCAGTGATCGTGGCGGATGGCGGATCCCACGTGGTGGACGTGCCGACGATCGCGTTCGATCGGGCGGGGATGTAAGGGATTCCGTTCCCTTTCGGTGCTGAGGTGCCGTCGCTCTGCTGCCTGGCTCACTGTCGCTCCACTGCCTCGTGCGATGACTCGCGCTGCATAATTCCGGTAGGCCGAGATACTTGCGCTGATCTGGGGTAAAAGTGGTCTCTTGTGGGTCTTGAATGTCGGTGGTCCCGGGTTGACTGGGGGTATGAACAGCACCGCGGAGCTTCTGGATCGGGTCATCGCTGACCTTGATGCGGTGTTGTCCGATGATGCGTTGGCGGGGTTGTCGGATGCGGATCGTGTGGGTGTTCTCGTGGCGGCGGGCGCGACGTTCCGGCGGGTGGAGGCCGTGATCGTGGAGACGGTTGCGACGGGGGACATGGGTGACTTTCCGCATGCGGCGGGGTGTCGGGGTCTGAATGAGTTGTTGCAGCGGACGCTGTTGGTGGATGTGCGGGGTGCGGCCCGAGTCGACAGGGTCGTCGATCTGGTGCGGCGGCCGTTGAGTCTGGCGGGGGAGAGGATGCCGGCGCGGTGGTCGGAGATGCGGCTGGCGCT
>NZ_JASDCU010000019.1 GCF_030407765.1 Microbacterium sp. APC 3901 | reverse complement strand
GGTGGGCCTCGCCGTCTACGGCGTCTTCTCGATGGTCCGCGCGCGCTTCTCCCGGATGTGACGTCCGGCCTCAGGCGTTCGCGGGCTTCTCGCTCCACACCAGCAGGAAGGCACCGAGCGCGATCATGAGGCTGCCTCCGGTGGCGCCCATGGCCTCGATGCGGCGAGGAGACCGACCGAACCACTCCCGCGCAGCGCTGGCCAGCAGCACCCAGATCGCGTCACACGCGACACCGATCGCGACGACGATCGTGCCGAGCACCAGGAGCTGCATCGGCACCGACCCGGCGTGCAGGTCGACGAACTGCGGAAGGATCGCCAGGAAGAAGGCGATCGACTTGGGGTTGGTGACGCCGACGACGAATCCCTCGCCGAGCAGACGCACACCTGATCGCCTCGCCACCGGCCCGGTCACGGTGGCAGCGGTGTCCTTGCGATGCCTGATCGCCTGGATGCCGAGGAAGATCAGGTAACCGGCACCGAGCACCTTCACGATCGTGAAGAGCACGACCGACTGCGCGACCACCGTGCCCACTCCCAGCGCGACGCCCACGACGAGCAGGATCGATCCGAGGGCCGTGCCCAGGATGCTGAGGAACCCGCCGAGCCGCCCCAGAGCCATGGCTCGGCCGATCGTGAACAGCACCGTCGGCCCCGGTATCACGACCATGACGAACGCCGCCACGACGAAGGCCGCGAGGGTCTCGGCGCTGAACATGGTGCGAGTTTAGGGCAGGCCCTTGGGCACCGAGGAAAAAAGATTTCTCACGGCCCGTCATAAAAAGTCCGCGTCGAGGTCTGGGTATGTGACGGGCAGCTTCGGCTTCCTGTATCGCACTGGGGACACACACGACTTTCGGGTACAGGCATCCGCCTCTCCGCTTCGCCATACCTGGCGGACGGGATCGGCGCGCCGGGATTGGGACATTCATGAGCATTCGCTCACACCACCGCAACGCGGAGCGGTCATCACGCTCCGGAGTCGCGCCTCGCCGACGGGCGATGACGCGACTGCTCGGCGTGCTCGCCATCGCCGGCGTGCTCGTCGCCGGCGCGACTGTCGCACCCTACAGCGGCGTCACGGCCGCGGCGACGGTGCCCGGCACTCCCGGCACCCCGCAGGCGGGCACGCCCGTGTACACCGAGGACTTCTCGAATCAGAGCGCAGCGCTCGCGGCGCGTTCGATCACCACCTACACGGGCGGTGCGGCGGCTGCCAACTCGACCTACACGGCCTCGACGCAGTACACGCCGGCGGGCAATCAGTGCAACGGCTGGATCATGAGCGGTGCGACTCCGACGGCTCCGATCACCGACCTGGGCTGCCTCAACAACGTCAGCACCACCTGGAGCACCCTGCAGCAGATGGCGCGTGCGCTGGGTGTGGCACAGGGCCAGACCACCACGCAGGCGGCGACCAACCAGGTGCTGACGTCCTACACCAACGCCTCGAGTGGCAACATCGCCGCAGGTACGCAGTTCCGCACGGTGAACACGATCCCCGCGATCGCCGGCCACTACTACGCCGTGTCCGCCTATTTCGCGGCCGTCAACTGCCCGGCCGCCGGTGGAGCGAACCAGCCCAAAGAGACCTTCAGCCTGATCGTGAACGGCAACCCGATCGTCTTGAGCACCGGGCTGAACCCGTGCACGAACAACACGATCTGGGAGACGCAGATCGCGAAGCTGCAGTCTGCGGCCTACCAGGTTCCCGTCGGCACGACGGCGAACCTCGGACTCCAGCTCTACAACGCGACCGCCACCGGCGCCGGCAACGACGTCGCCTTCGACCTGCCGCAGATCGTCGACGTCACCCCGCAGCTCGACAAGGCGTTCAGCCCGACGGTGATCCTCAACGGATCGACCTCGAAGATGACGCTCACCGTCACGAACACGAGCGATCTCATGGCCAAGAGCGATTGGTTCATCACCGACGCTCTGCCGGCGAACCTGCGGATCGCGGCGGCGCCGAACGTCGGCGGCACCTGCGTCCAGCGCACCGGCGCGGCCTACGTGGTGACGGCTCCCGCCGGGGGAGCGTCGGTGTCGGTCACCGGCGGCGACCTCGCCCTCGGTCAGGCATCGTGCACGATCACGGTCGACGTCACCTCGACGGTCAACGGCACCTACATCAACGGGCCCGTCAACATCACGACGAATCTCAACCCGCCGGCCAACGCCTCGCTCGAGGTCATCCAGCCGTCGATCGACATCGTCAAGCGCATCACGGCCGTGAACGGAGTCGCAGTGACCAGCGACACCGACCCCGACAAGGTCTACACCACGGTCGGCGACGTGATCACCTACTCCTTCGTCGCGACGAACACGACCCCGAAGGCGCCGACCAACACGACGCTCAACACCAACCTCACGAACGTGAACATCACCGAGGACGCCTTCTCGGGTGTCGGTGACATGAGCACCCTCTCGTGCACCCCGGCCCAGGGCTCCACGCTCGCCAGCGGAGCGACGATGACCTGCACGGCCACGTACGTGGTGCAGCAGGCCGACCTCGACAACGCGCCGCTGACCAACGTCGCGCGCGCCACCGGAACTCCGGCGGTCGGCCCGAACGTGACCGACACCGATGACGAGGTCATCCCGGCCGTATGGACACCCGAGATCGTGCTCGACAAGACCGCCTCGGTCGTCGACATCGACCAGGACGGTGTGACGGGCCTCGGCGACCACATCATGTACGAGTTCGATGTCACCAACACCGGAAACGTCACGATCGCGAACGTGACCGTGGTCGACGACCGGCTCACCGATCGCAGCATCACCGTCACCTGCGCGCCGACGACGATCGCGCCGACGCAGATCGCGCACTGCGTGGCGAACGCCCCGTACGTCATCGATCAGGACGACGTCGACTCGGAGCTCGTGATCAACACGGCCTACTCGACGGGTACCGACCCCGACGGTGGTCCCGTCACCTCGAACGAGGACTCCACCGAGACTCCCGTCGAGCCGTTCCGCATTCCGTTGCAGATCGAGAAGGTCGGCGAAGCGGCCGCGAACACGTGGGTGCGTATGGACGGATCCTCGTTCGCGATCCTCGAGGATGCGAACGGCGAGCCCGGTGCGGCACTGCCCTTCACCATCGGCGGCGTCGAGACCGGACTGTTCCAGATCGACAGCATCCCTGCCGGCAGCTACTGGCTGAGCGAGTTGACCGCACCTGACGGGTTCAGCCTGCTCGCGGCTCCGGTGAAGTTCACCATCAACCCCGACCGCACCGTGAGCGTGACCGCGGGCGGCGATGAGGCGGTGACTTCCGCGGGTCAGCTGATCACGGTGCGGGATGTGCCCGCGATGACCCTTCCGACCACCGGGGGGACGGGCGCACTGCCCTACATCCTCGCCGGTTCCCTGACCGTGCTCGCCGCGGGCGGGCTGGCCCTCTGGGTCCGCCGCCGCAGCACACGTGTCGAGACCGAAGACCCGCAGACCTGATCTGTACTTCCCACCAACACACCACCTGTACACCACCAGGGCGACCTGGCCACCTAGAGAGAGACACAGTGAACACTTCCACCAACGGACGCGGATCCCGCGTCGCGGCAGGCCTGCTCGTCGCAGGCGTCGCCGCGCTCACCCTCGCAGCGCCTGCAAGCGCCGCGACGCCCAACCTCGTCGACCCGGATGCTGTCGGTTCGCTGACGATCCACAAGTTCGAGGCTCCCGAGACGCCCACCGGCCTGCCGAACGACGGCACCGAGCAGAACGTCGCACTGGCACCGCTGCCGGGCGTGGGCTTCACGGTCTACAAGGTCGACACGATCGACCTGACGAGCAACCAGGGATGGATCGACGCGAACGACCTCGCCGACCTCGACCCCGACAGCGTCGCAGACATCACTGCAGCCGGCTACACGGCCAGTGCGATCGGTGGCCAGACGCTGACCGACGCCAACGGCGAGATCGCTCTGGCGAACCTCGACCTCGGCCTCTACTTCGTCGTCGAGACCGCACCGCTGGCCGGTTCGACCGGTGTTGCGCCGTTCCTCGTGACGGTGCCGCTGACGGATCCCGCCGATGACAGCACCTGGCTGTACGACGTGCACGTGTACCCGAAGAACGCCCTGACCGAGGCGACCAAGACCGTCGAGGACTCGGAAGACGTCAAGCTCGGCGACGAGATCGAGTTCACGATCACGGGTGACATCCCGAACGTCGCCGTCATCGACGCCTACAAGATCGTCGACACGCTCGACGCGAAGCTCGACTACGTCGGCGCTGCCGTCTCGCTCGTCGACGGAACCCCGCTCGCCGCGGGCGACTACACGGTCGTCCACGACGCTGCGACCAACGCGGTCACGGTCGAGTTCACCGCTTCCGGTCTCGCAGTGCTCGCGGCCAACCCCGCGACGCAGGTGCAGGTCATCGTCACGACCGAGGTCAACACGGTCGGCGAGATCGCCAACACGGCAGTGCTCTACCCGAACGCCGGCTCGTACACGGTCACCCCGGGCGAGCCCGGCGGACCCACCGTCACCCCCGAGGTCATCACCAAGTGGGGCGACATCACGATCGAGAAGACCGACAAGGCCGGCGCACCGCTCACCGGCGCCGTGTTCTCGGTGTACCCGACCCAGCAAGACGCGATCGACGGCACCAACGCCATCGCTCTCGCCGGCTCGACCGAGTTCGCGGTCGCCGCTGACGGCACCGTGACCATCTCGGGTCTGCGCTACTCCGACTGGGCTGACAACGCCACGGTCGCCGTGGGCGAAGACGGCTACCAGTCGTACTGGCTCGCCGAGATCGTCGCGCCGGACGGATTCGAGCTGCTCGCAGCGCCGATCGAGTTCACCGTCACCGAAGCCACCTCGGCTGTGGGCGTCGACCTCGAGGTCGTCAACGTTCCTTCGAACGCCGGCTTCACCCTGCCGCTGACCGGTGGCACCGGCACGACCCTGTTCCTCGCCGGTGGCGTCATGCTGCTCGGCGGAGCAGTCCTGCTCGCCATCCGCAGCCGCCGCAAGGCCGCCGCACAGGCATAACCCGAAAGACCGGCCGTGCGGGGGAGGTGACATCCCTTCCCCCGCACGGCCCATTCACTTCCGACTTCGTCTTCACTTCCTCCGAACAGAGAGCGCAGCATGACCCTCATCGATGCATCCACACCGGATGCTCCGGCTCGACCCTCCACGCGTGCCACCGTGCACAGGACGCGGTGGGGTTGGAGCCAGTCGATCGTCATGCTCATCGCGACCATCGGCATCGTGGTGCTCGTCTATCCGACCGCAGCCTCGTGGTTCTCCGCCTGGAGTCACGACACCGATGTCGACGGCTACGTGCAGTCCGTCGAGCAGATTCCGGATGACGCGGTCGACGAGATGCTCGCCGCGGCCGAGGAGTACAACGAGAACCTGCCGACCGGACCGCTGCGCGACCCGTACGCACTCGGCACCGACGGTCAGCAGACGGCGATCGGCGATGGCGCGTCTGCGTACTTCGACACTCTGGCCGCTGAGGGAACCGACACGATGTCCCGGATTCGCATCCCGCGCATCCAGGTCGATCTGCCGGTCTTCCACGGCACCGACGAAGAGACGCTGTCTCGCGGAATCGGCCACCTCTACGGCTCGTCTCTTCCTGTGGGCGGTGCCGGGACGCACTCGGTGCTCACCGGGCACAACGGCTTCGTGCAGGCGACGCTCTTCGATGACATCGACGAACTCGTCGAGGGCGACGTCATCGTCGTGAGCACGCTGGGCGAAGACCTGTACTACGAGGTCGACCAGACCAAGACCGTGCTGCCCGACGATGCGGAGGACCTGCGCCAGGTCGCAGGCAAGGACTATCTCACGCTCGTGACGTGCACGCCCACGGGCGTCAACACCCACCGTCTTCTCGTGCGTGCCGAACGCATCGACGCTCCGACCGAGGATTCCTCCGTCGTCACGATCGCGGACGCGACCGACCCGGCTGGATTCCCGTGGTGGGCCCTGCTCATCGTCGGGGTCCCCGTGCTCACGTTCATCGTCATCATGCCGCGACGCGGGAGCAAGAATCGCAGCGGTCGCCGCGCCACTCATCGTCCAGCTGAAATCGACTCATGACGGCCGACATCGCAGTGGACCGCGCCGACTCGGGTGCCACCGCCCCGGATCGCCGGCCGCGGCGACGGGGCGGTCTGCTGTTCGCGAGCATCGTGCTCGTCGGACTCGGAGCGTCCTTCCTCTCGGCATCCGTGCTGGCCCCGGACCTCGTCGACAAGGTGACCGGTGACGCCAAAGTCTCGGTGCTGAAGCAGCTCCATCAGATCGTCGCACCCGACGAGCTGCCGACGATCCGGCTCGGGGCTGAGGGCGGGATGGTCGAGCTCGACCACTGCGACGGCACGTTCACCGAGATGGTCAGCTATCGGATCGACGATGTGCTCCCGCTCTTCGCCGCGCACAACAACTGCGGCGGCGATGTGATTCTCGGATGGGATATCGGTCAGCGGGTCAAGGTGGCGGGCTCCGACGTCGTCTACGAGGTCATGGAGGAGAGACACACTCCCAAGTGGTCGAACGTCGAGGCACTCGCAGGCATGACCGGCGAGTTCATGGTGCAGACCTGCTTCTACGGCGAGAACAGGATGCGCTTCCTGTCGCTCGCTCCGGTGGACACGGCGGCGAGTGCCGGCTGATGCGCCTCTTTGCGAGAAACTCAGGCCGCTGCCGTCATGTTTTCCGGTCATACCGGTCTTGTAGGTATGGCCATCGGCCTCGCGTCGGGTTCCCGGCCGACGCCCGCACAGCAGAGGTCGACCGCTCCCCGGCCGAACCCTCTCCCCGCGGAATCGACTCTCACGAGAGTCGGAGGGACGAGGCATCCCCACTGCCTCGTCCCTCATTCGCCTCCGGCGCTTCCCTTGCGACGTCGGCCCTGACCGCATCCGGAGCAACATGAATCCCCATACGACGTTCGACGGCGATGACGACATCCCGGACGAGCCGTCCGATGCCCAGATCATCGACGCCGTGCGGGGCGGTGACATCGGTGACTGCGCCCTCCTCTGGCGTCGTCACGTCGACGCCGCCCGACGCGCTGCCAGGGCGATCTCGCCGTCATCGGATCCCGACGATCTCGTGAGCGAGGCGTTCGCGTCGATCCTCCGGGTGACCAAGGCGGGCGGTGGTCCGAGCGACGCCTTCCGGCCCTATCTTCTCGCCACGCTGCGCAACACCGCAGCGCGATGGGCTCAGAACAGGAGTGCACTCTCGATCGACACGGTGTCGGAGCGCGACCTGTCAGGGGAAGGCGGCGACGCCTTCGAACGCATCGCCGAGCGGTCCAGCATCGCCGCGGTGTTCGGCACGCTGTCGGCACGGCACCGCAGCCTGCTCTGGTATCTCGAGGTCGAGGGGATGAAGCCGCGGGAACTGGCGCCCCTCCTGGGAATGACCCCGAACGCGGTCTCGGCCCTGGCCGCGCGCGCACGCGACAGCTTCCGCAGAGCCTGGCTGGAGGCGCACATCCACGATCCCTCCAGGCCGGATGACTGCCGATGGTTCTGCGAGCGCGTCGTGGCCAAGCGAGGTCGTTCACTGGTTGCCGATGACGCGCGGCGTTTCACCGAGCACATGACCGTGTGCGGTGGATGCCGGATAGTCGCTGCCGAGATCGACAGCGTCTCGCAACGGCTGCGTTCGATCCTGCCCGCCGCGCTGCTCGGCGGCTCGGCAGCGGCGATCTACACGGGTGACGTCACTGCCGAGGCCGGGGTCGTGGCAGCGGCTCCCTCGGTCGCACTGGCCGGTTCGTCCGGGTGGGCCCAGGAGCCGACGTCGTCGTTCGGTGCCGGCGCACCTGTCGCCGCACATGGAACGGGTGCTCTGGCGCCGGCGGGAGGCCTGGCCGCTCTGGCAGCCACCGCCGTGGTCGTGGTCGGGAGCATCATCTTCGCGGGCAGCGTGCTCGGTCTGTCGACTGCGGATTCCGACCGCTCCGACCTCACCCCTTCGTTCGCCGACACGGTGATCGCCGGTGAGGTCGGTCCGCCCGTCGATGATCTGCCACGCCCGTCGACCCCGCCGATCGAGCCCGCACCGACGCCTGAACCGCAGCCCTCGCCGTCGCCCGAGCCCGAGGTGGCACCGGACCAGGTGCAGAGCGATCGGTCAGATGACGCAGCCCCCGAGGGCGAGGACGACGGGAAGGACGACCGCCCTCAGATCGTGAGTGACGACATCGTTCCGATCTCCTCGGCGCCGGCGCCGGCGCCTGCGCCTGCCCCTGCTCCGCCGACCGAGGCGCCGGCGCAGACGCCGCCCCTCGTCGATCTGTCGGGCTTCCAGGTCACGCGGTCGATCGCGCAGAACTCGCTCGTCCCTGACCTGCTCCGAGGGGTCGGCGCTCCAGGTGCGGTCGTCTCTGTGACCGACGAGACCGGCGCCGTCCTCGACGCCGGCCTCATCGATGAAGACGGTCTCTTCGTGCTGGACGTCTCAGGCGAGGCGACACATCAGGGGATGCTGCTCAATGTCACGCAGTACGACGCGGCGACCGGGGTCACCGAGTGGGCGGAGACGATCGGACCGCTGACCTTCGCGACGCCGACGATCGCGGCTGCCGACGGGGACGCGTGCCCAGGAGCATCCCTCGGCGCTGTCAGCTGCCTGCATCTGAACGCCGAGCCTGCCTCGTGGGTCGAGGTGCTCGACGACGAGGGACGCTCGCGCACGGTCCGGATTCCGGACGATGTCGTCGACGGCATCGTCGTGCGCTCCGGTGGCGGGGAGCAGTTCATCGCTGCGCGGTACATCGATCCGTCTACGGGCCGCGCCGGAGCGACCGTTCTTCTGCCGGCGGCGATCGAATGAGCGCTCAGACGGCGCTGCGCGGGGTGCCGGAGAGCCGGAGCCAGAGCCAGAGCCGCGCATCCGGTGAATCCAGGTCGATCCCCAGTTCGTTGCGCACCACCTCGAGCCGATACCGAACGGTGTTCTGGTGAACGTGCAGGGAGTGCGCAGTCTCGCGCACGCTGCCGAGGTGGTCGAGGAAGACGCGCACCGTGCGTGTCAGATCGGTGCCCCGCGTGGCGTCGTGCTGCGCAAGGATGCTCGCAGAGTCGCCGACGACCGCGTCGAGCCCCTCGATGAGATCGGTGACCTGCATGAGGGCGAGACGATCACGCATCCCGTCGAACTTCGCGATGCGGGGATGATGCCCCTCGCCGTGGTCGAACGCACTCATGAGCATGCCGGCTGTGGCCCCGGCCTCGCGGTACGAGCGAGCGATGCCGGGGATGTCATGGGCGCGCGTACCGATGCCGGCGATCAGCGCGCCGTCGGTGCGGATCACGGCCTGGGTGAATGTCTCGACCGCTGCGTCGTGCGGGCCGGCGATGAGCGTCACGACCTCGGGACCGACGATTGCGCTGTGCGAGCCGGGGAAGGCGGCGCTCGACACGCTGATCGCCAGGTGGAGCAGCCTGTGCAGCCCGCGCGTGGCGTGGACGTCGTCGAAGGTGTTGGCGCGGAAGCACACGACGACGCAGCCGTCTTCCGGGCGGATGAGCAGCTGAGACGCCGCACCGCGTGCGTGCTGTCGGCCTTCGAGGAGGGTGCGCAGGAGCCCGGAGGTGCGGTGGTCCCGGTCGTCCGCGTCCTCGCGCGCACGCAGCAGATGCTGAGCGACGATCGGCTCCATCTGCTGCAGCAGGGATCGGGTGCGGGCAGCAGCCGACGGGTCGATCTGGATCACCCAGATCGAGCCGAGCAGTTCGCCGGAAGCCCGGACGGCGATTCCCACCCGGCCGAAGAGGTCGGTGCTCGACGGGAAGTGCCGTGCCGCGCTGTCACGCAGCAGCGATCGGTAGCGGGAGTCGGAGACGATCGCGAAGTCCTCCTGCAGCAGGAGCGTGGTGCGTCGTCGGGCATCGTCGATCGGCTGCTCGCTGTGGGTGGAGTACCCCACCACCTGGCCGGCGGAGTCGACGATGCTGACCGCTCCGCCTGCCAGAGTGGCGATGGCGTTGGCCAGGGCGAAGAGGTCTCCCATCCGCACACCGCTGACCTGCCCGATCGAGTGAGCACCGAACAGCGAACCCAGAACGTTCGCGAGCTGCGCCCAGTCTCCGCTGTCGGTGCGGAGTACAGCCAGGGTGGGCTGCTCATCGGTCGACGACGACTCACGAGGGGTGCTGTCCTCCGCGGTGCGCAGCACGACAGCAGCCGCCCCGGCGTCGGCCAGCTCGGTCAGGAGCGTCTCGATGTGCGTCGGCGCGACACCGGCACCGAGCACGATGCGGTCGACGTACTCGGAGGTCGGGGTCGACGGATCGTAGAACTCCACGCCGGTGAACGTCCTCGAATCGAAGCGGGTGCTTCGGGCCGGCGCGAAGAGCCGTCCGTCGGCGACCCGCAGAGCGTCCCGCAGGCTCGGTGCGGCGGGGTCAGCCTCGGTAAACGTCATGGAACCTTCTCTATTCAGCATGGAGAACTCATATACAAATCTACATACCAGTCAGATCGCCCAGTGGCGAGACTGGTAGATGAGAAGTCGAAAGGGACCCCCGTGAACAACCCGCCCGTTGCTCCCGACTCGATGCGTGCGACCGGGGTGACACCGTGAGCGCGTCGACTGTGCGCGAGCCCCGCACGCGGGCCGACTCCGAGGTGAGCGACGACGAGCTCGTGCTCGCCACCCGCTCGGGGGACAGCAGCGCCTTCGGCGTGCTCTGGGATCGTCATTCGCCGGCCGCACTTCGCGCCGCGCGGTCGATCACGAGCTCGATCGATCCGGAGGACCTCGTCAGCGAGGCCTTCGCCAAGACCTTCAGTGCGATCCGCAACGGCGGCGGGCCGACCGACGCCTTCCGGCCGTACATCTTCGCTGCCGTGCGCAGTGCTGCCGCAACCTGGGGCGGCAAGCAGAAGGACGTCGTCGCCCTCGAGTACATCGACGAGCTGCCGGTCGAGCACACCGACGACTCGCTCGACATGCTGTCAGACAAGGCGCTGCTGACCGCGGCGTTCAAGGACCTTCCCGAGCGATGGCGCACCCTGCTCTGGTACCTCGAGGTCGAGGGCATGAAGCCGCGAGAGATCGCGCCGCTCATGGGCATGACCCCGAACGCCGTCTCGGTGCTGGCAGCGCGGGCGAGGGAGGGGTTCAAGCTCGCGTGGCTGCAGGCGCACATCAAGGAACCGGGACGCGACCCCGAGTGCCGGTGGACCTGTGAGCGGATCGTGGCGCAGGGGCGGAAGCGCCATGTGGCGCGCTCCGACCGCGCGCGCTTCGACGCGCACCTCGAACGCTGCGCCCGATGCACGATGGCCAGTGCCGAGATCGAGCGGGCTTCGTCGAAGCTGCGGGCGGTCCTGCTGCCGGTGATCATCGGTGGACCGGCGGCGGCGGCCTATTCGGCTGGATCTCCCGCGCCGGCCGTGGCTTCCTCCATGGCCGGCTGGATGCCCCGGGACACGTCGCGATGGCTGGTGGTCGGTGGATCTGTCGCTGCGGCGACGGCTGTCGTCGCTGTCGCTGCGGTCGCCGCGCAGCTGGCGCCGGTGGGCCCGGATGCCGACGAGTCGTCGGCTCTCGTGGTCGCATCGCCGGCTCCCATCGAATCGCCGGGATCGGCAGGGGCCCCCGCGCCGACCGAATCTCCGGCACCGACAGAACCTCCCATCGAGTCGGAGACCCCCGTCGAACCGCAGTCGCCCGCGCCCGTCCCCGAGGAGCCGGGCGAACGCGAGGTCGTCGTGGATCCGATTGACGTGCCACAGGTTCCTGCGGACATCACTGAGCCTCTGACACCGGGGGACGTGCGCACGCCGCCCGTGGCGGTACCGCCGTCCGCCCCTGCGCAGCAGCCCCCGGTCGTGGACCCTCCGGTCGTGGATCCTCCGGTCGTGGACCCTCCGGTCGTGGATCCTCCGGTCGTGGACCCTCCGGTCGTGGATCCTCCGGTCGTGCTGCCGGTGACGATCTCCTGGCCCGTCCTGCCGACGACGGGTGTTCCGCCGACGATCACCGGCACCGGGACACCGGGCGCAGCAGTCGAGATCCTCGACGAGACCGGACGCGTGATCGCCACGGCGCTCGTCGCTGCGGACGGAACCTTCGCGGTGCGCCCCGACGTCGACACCCTCTACCAGGGCATATCGATCTCGATGCGGCATACCTCGCCGACCTCGGGCGAGCAGACGGTGAGCGAGTCGACCGGGCGCACCTACTTTCCCGTGCCGGGGCTCGCCGAAGACTCGGATGGCGTCATCTTCCGCACGGATGCGGATGGCGACGGCAAGCGCGATGACCTCGCGCTCGATGTCCGCGGCGTCGCCGGCTCGACGGCATCCGTGTCCATCGACGGGGGCCCGGCGACGACCGTGGTGCTGACGGATGCTGCGACCATCGTGTCGTTCGTCGACATCCGGCCCGGACTCCATCGGGTCACGCTGCGCTATATCGACCCGGCGACGGGAGACCTCGGACTCGCAGACACGGACCACATCCTCGTCCTGCCCTGACCGTCGCCGCCGACGCCAAGGGCGCCCCGCGGGGTGCGTCAGATGAGAAGCTAGAAGGATGAGCATCTCTCGCGAATCCGACGTGATCGCACCACCAGGGGGTGGCGCTCTGACCGATGGCGAGGTGCGGCGCCTCCGCGAGGATTTCCCGATCCTGCGCGCCGAGGTCAACGGGCATCCCCTGATGTATCTGGATTCGGGTGCCACCTCGCAGCGTCCGTTCGCCGTGCTCGACGCAGAACGCGAGTTCGCTTCGACGCTGAATGCCGCCGTGCATCGCGGAGCGCACACTCTCGCCGCCGAGGCCACCGAGGTGTTCGAGGATGCCCGTGCCACCGTCGCCCGGTTCGTGGGCGCCGACGAGGGCGAGATCGTGTGGACGTCGAACGCCACCGAGGCCCTCAACCTCATCGCCTACTCGCTCTCGAACGCGTCCCTCGGACGCGGGGGAGCGGCCGCCGAGCGCCTTCGACTGCGCGAGGGCGACGAGATCGTCACCACCGAGATGGAGCACCACGCGAACCTCATCCCGTGGCAGGAGCTCGCTGCCCGCACGGGAGCGACCCTGCGGGTGATACCGCTCGATGATGACGGCGCCCTCCGACTCGATGCCGCCGCCGCCCTCATCACCGAGCGCACCAAGCTCGTTGCGTTCACCCATGTGTCGAACGTGCTCGGTGTGATCAACCCCGTCGCGCAGCTCGTCGCACTGGCCCGCGCGGTCGACGCCATGGTCGTGCTCGACGCCTGTCAGTCGGCACCTCACCTGCCGCTCGACGTGCGCGCGCTCGACGTCGACTTCGCCGTGCTGTCGGGGCACAAGATGCTCGGTCCCACCGGCATCGGCGCCCTCTACGGGCGACGTCAACTGCTCGAGGCCATGCCGCCGTTCCTCACGGGCGGTTCGATGATCACGACGGTCACCACGACGGAGGCCGCCTACCTGCCGCCGCCGCAGCGGTTCGAGGCCGGCACCCAGCGGGTCTCGCAGGCGGTCGCGCTCGCCGCGGCGATCGACTATCTGACCGCGGTGGGCATGCCGCGCATCGCCGCACACGAGGCGGCTTTCGGCAGGCGACTCGTCGAGGGGCTCACGGCCATCGACGGGGTTCGCGTGCTCGGTGCCGGGATCGACCTGCCGCGCGTCGGGCTCGCGAGCTTCGACGTCGACGGCATCCACTCGCACGACGTGGGGCAGTTCCTCGACGACCGGGGCATCGCAGTGCGCGTGGGACACCACTGTGCGCAGCCGCTGCATCGTCGTCTCGGCATCACCTCGTCGACCAGGGCGAGCGCATATCTGTACACGACCGAGGCCGAGGTGGACGCCGTGATCGAGGGCGTCGAAGGTGCGATCGAATTCTTCCGGAGGGGCGCATGAGCGACCTGCAGAACCTGTATCAGGAACTCATCCTCGACCACTCCCGCACCCCGCACGGGTTCGGGTTGCGGGGCGAGATCGCGGCGCAGTCGCACCAGGTGAACCCGACGTGCGGCGACGAGGTCACCCTGCAGGTGCACCGTGATGCTGACGGCAGCATCGAGGCGATCGCGTGGGAGGGCCATGGTTGCGCCATCTCGCAGGCATCCGCCTCGCTGCTGGCCGAGCTCGCCGAGGGGCTGACGGTCGACGAACTCGAGATCCGCATCGCCGCCTTCCGCGAGGCGATGCGCTCGCGGGGCAAGATCGAGCCGGATGAAGAACTGCTGGGTGACGCGGCCGCGCTCGGGGGCGTCTCGCGTTACGTGGCTCGGGTGAAGTGCGCCATGCTGGCGTGGGTCGCGGCGGAGGACGCGCTCCACAAGGCGTGAGCATCGGCGCCGTGCGGTGCAGGATGGAATCATGCCTGTTGATCTGAATCCGCTCAGCGCCGACCGCTTCGACGACTGGCGCGATGCCACCCGGGCACGCCTGGTGACTCTGCGACAGGAGTCGGGGATGCACGTCGGCGGGGACGCCGTCTCGGATGTCGACGCGGTCCTCGACGATCTGCTCCCGGCCGGCCATGAGACCCAGACCTCGCTCATCCTCACGATCGATGACGGCGGGGCCCGCGTCGGCACGGTCTGGCTCGCCGCGAACAACGGGGTGCTGATCATCGTCGATCTCGCGTTCGCGATCGAGCCGAGTCGACGACAGCTCGACGACCTGCTCGACGAGCTCAGGTCGTTGGCCCGCAGGCAGCAGGTCGGTCGCCTCAGCATCGCGCTGCATTCGTCCGACATCACGGGCCGAGCCTTCGTCGAGGGGCGAGGGTTCGAGGTCGCGTCGATCCGGATGCTTCTCGAACCGCTCCCGTCGCGCGAGCCCCGCGCGCCCGGTGGGCTCGTCGTGACGCCGATGACTCCCGAGCGCTTCACGAGCTTCGCCTCGGCATCCGAGGCGGCCTTCGCCGCCGACCTCGTGGCATCCGGTCGCTATTCGGCGGCGGACGCGGCGGTCGAGTCGCACCGGCAGATGGAGCTCGAGCTCCCCGACGGCATCGCTTCAGAGGGGCAGGAGCTGTTCACCGCCCATGTGGACGGCGCCGAGGTCGGGGTGCTGTGGATCGGCATCCGCCGCCGAGGCGGACGCCCGCACACGTTCATCCTCGACATCGAGATCGCAGGCGATCAGCGCCGCAAGGGCTACGGTCGCGACCTCATGCTCGCAGCTGAGCGCGAAGCGGCGCGACTGGGTGCCGACTCGATGGGGCTGCATGTCTTCGGCTTCAACACCTCGGCGATCACCCTCTACGAGAGTCTCGGCTACCACCGGATCGAAGAGCGCTTCCTGCTCGCGGTGTGATCGGCGACACGCGGTGTGACATGGGAATAGCAGCGCCGAGCAGGCGTTGGTCCGAGAATGACTACTCTCGGAATCATCGGTGCAGGACAGATCGGCAGCCAGGTCGCACGGGTCGCCGTGGCCAACGGCTATGACGTCGTGATCGCGAACTCGCGCGGACCGGAGACCCTCGCGGACCTCGTCGCAGAACTCGGAGATCGCGCGTCGGCCGCGACTGCCGCCGACGCTGCAGCCGCGGGCGACGTCGTCGTCGTCACGGTGCCGCTCGGCAAGATCGACCGGCTGCCCGTCGAGCAGCTTGCGGGCAAGATCGTGCTCGACACGAACAACTACTACTTCGAGCGCGACGGACACATCGACGCCCTCGACAAGGGCGAGACGACCACATCGGAGCTTCTGCAGGCGCAGCTGCCCACCTCACGCATCGCGAAGGCGTTCAACCACATCTTCGCGGCCGACATCACGACCGACGGCTCTCCGGCGGGCACCCCCGATCGGCGCGCGCTCGCCACGGCCGGTGACGACGCCGAGGCGGTCGCCTTCATCACCCGCTTCTACGAAGAGGCAGGATTCGACACGGTCAACGTCGGCCCGCTCAGCGAATCCTGGCGAGTCGAGCGTGATCGCCCGGCGTACGTCGTGCGCCAGAACGCCGACGAGCTGAAGGCCAACCTCGCCATCGCGAACCGTCTGCCCTGACGCAGGAGAGTGAGGAGCGGATGCCGACGCATGCGCTCCTCACTCGTCTCCGCAGTTCGACGAAGCGCCACCGCCGTAATATATGTGCGCCGTTGGGATACCAAACTTGTCGGACGCGTCCCCGAGTGACATAATTCCGGCATGGCGGGGGTGGGGACTACCGGCGAACTCGAGTCGGTGCGAGTGACGCGCGTTCTTCGCGATGACATCGTGCTCGGTCGGCGCGCCCCGGGATCACGTCTCATCGAACGGGACATCGCGGCCGAGCTCAACGTGTCGCGGCTGCCCGTGCGTGAGGCGATCCGCACTCTGGTCAGTGAAGGAGTGGTCGTCGCGCGCCCGCGGACCTGGGCCGTCGTGCGTGAGTTCACGCATCGCGACATCCAGGATTTCGGAGAGGTCCGCGAGGCGATCGAGACGCTGATCTTCGTCTTCGCCGCCGAGCGCCACACCGACGAGGGCATCGCGCGGCTCCGGGCCGCGTACGAGCGCGAGTTCGCAGCCGCATCCGCCGGTGAGGTCGAACCGGCCCGCATCGCGGCGGGCGAGTTCCATGAGATCTCCGCCGAGCTCGCGGGCAATGAGATGCTCGGCGAGCTCATCGCGGTCTTCGTCACGCGCCTGCGCTGGCTCTTCGGTCAGCACGACGATCTGCTCGCGATGGCTGAGGAGCATCGCCTGATCCTCGAAGCGGTCGAGGCTCGTGACACTGAGACTCTCCGCTGGATGATTCCCCGCCACCTCGCCAGCGGCCAGAAGGCTGCGGAACGGCGCCTGACCGATCAGGCCTTCTCGGCGTAAGCATCCGGACTGCCCTGCGTCGAGAGGGCCGCAGCGGTCTGGAGAGTCATCTCCGGCGAGGATATATTGGCCCTACGGAATCGTTCCGGAAAGTCGTGTCCTGGGGAGCGATATGAGAGCCGTCGCCGTGATCGCCGGGGGCCTGCTGCTGCTCGGTGGAACGGTGCTCATCGCGGTCGCCGATCAGCACCGCGTCGAGGCGCGTGACGAGGCGAGGGCGGCCGTGGTCGAGGCCGAGGAGCGGCTCGACGTCGCACGAGAGGCGAATCTTCGGCTCGCAGAGCGGCTGATCGCGCTGCGCACGGCCATCGCCGAACAGGAGACGCTGCTCTCCGACACCTCGGGTCTCCTGCCATGAGGCGGTCTCCGTGATCCGGCGGGTCCTCTCCGTCGCCATGGTCGCCGCACTGATGCTGGCTGCGGGCGTGGTCGCGCGCGCTGCCGCTCTCGACGAGGACAGGGCGGCGGCGATCGCCGAGCTGCAGTCGCTCGCGCAGTCGACCCTCACGGCGCAGATGCGCACGGATCACCTGGAAGGGTCGATCGCGATCGCCGAGAAAGACGCTGCTGCGCGCGCCGCCGTGCTCGAGGTGCGGCCCGCGTTCGTCGTCGAGATCACCGCGCTGCGCGAGGCCATGGCGGGAGCCGACGGCAAGATCGACACGTCGGCGCACCGCGCGGCGGCGATGTCGGCTCAGGCGTCCGTGCTCGCCGAGCGGAAGGACCCGGCCACGGTCATCGCCGCCACCGCCACGGTGCACGCGCTCATCGACAGGGTCGGGCAGGACGTCGGGAGCTGGGAGGCGACGCAGTATGCGGCGCCCTCAGGCCCGGCCTGGTCATCGAGCGGACCGGACGGATTCGCACGGGTGCGCGCCGCCCTCGACCGTGTCGGCGGCGCGGGCGTCGGCCTCTACGAATCGGCCTCGTGTGCGGGAGGGACCGCACCGGCATGCGCGAACGGCAGCGGATACATCAAGTACCGCGCCGACATCGTCGACTGGAGCGTCGACCAGCTGAACTGGGCGATGGCGCACGAGCTGGCCCATATCCATCAGTTCCGGGTCTGGGGTGCGCTGACCTCGTCGGGCGTCTACCGCTCGTCTTTCGGGGGCGACCCCGAGTTCCTCGCGAACTGCATGGCGGTCGTGCGCGGCTACCCCGGGGCCGTCGGGTGCGACAGTGAACAGCAGGCGTGGGCGTCGGGGATCTGGGTCGGCGCGGTCCGCTGAATCAGACGATCGGGGTGGTCGTGTCGATCGCCTCGCGCAGAGGTCGGCGCATGATGCGCCAGTAGCCCGTCGGTGCGAGGCGGGCGAGCACATCGATCAGCCGCGCCTCCCGCCCGACCATCGTGCGCGCGCGGCGACGCTCCGTCGCCCGCACGATCAGCGCGGCGGCATCCGCTGGCTCGGTGTGGTACATCGCCGCCTGTGCGGCTGCGGCACGGGCGGCGATCGCCGGGTCTATCGCTGCGGCATAGCGTCCGTGCAGGATGATGCCCGTGCGCACGCCCGCTGGGTACACGGCACCGACCGTCACCGAGGTGCCCTCGAGTTCGTGTCGCAACGCCTCGGAGAACCCGCGCACGGCGAACTTGCTCAGCGAGTAGGGGATGCGTCCTGCCGGTGCGGCCAGCGCGTACACGCTCGCGAGATGGGTGATGTGCGCGGCGTGGGTCGAACGCAGGGCAGGCAGCAGCGCCTTCGTGATCGACACGGTTCCCCAGAGGTTCACATCGGTCAGCCAGCGCATCTCCTCCATGGTCAGCTGATCGAGATCGCCGAGCATCGACGAGCCTGCGCACGTGATCAGGGCGTTCACACGCCGGTGCGCTGCGGTGATCTCGTCGGCTGTGGCGAAGACGGCGTCGTCGTCGCGCAGGTCGACGACGTGCGTGGTGACGGTGGCGCCCTCGAGCTCGGACGCCAGGGCAGCGAGTCCGTCGGCGTTGTGGTCGATGAGCGCCAGATGCACCCGTCTGCGAGCCAGCAGACGGGCGATGTCCGCGCCCATCCCGCTCGCAGCGCCGGTGATGACCGTCGTGCTTCCGGTGAGCGTGAGACGCTTCATCGCATCCCTCCTGGCGGCGATCGCGAATGCAGCCGGTCGTGGAGCAGGTCATCGAGACCCGATTCCGATCCATTCTGGCCCACTGCAACCGAGAGCGATACCGGTACGCTCGAAGCAAGGAGGTAGCGGTGGGACGAACTGCAGATGCCATCGCAGAAGGCGTCGCGATCGCGACCGCTGCGGCGCGCCTCGCCGTGAAGAACCACATCCTCATCGGCACGATCGCCGAGAACGGCGTCTTCGACACGGACAAGTACATCGCCGACGCGCGCGAGGCGCTGCGGGCGATGGCCGAGGAGTCCGAAGAGGTCGAGCGCAACCTGACCGAGCTGCGCAAGCGCGCCCGCGGGCGTCACTCCGACCCCTCGGGCACCCACGACTACCGGGACCGCGACGTGCGCAACCTGCGTCGACGGGCCAAGCAGTCGCATGGGGTCGCGACCAAGCTGCGCGACATGATGGAGGACGAGGCGGCATTGCGCGTCATCGTCGAAGAGGCGCGCGAGGGCGCCTGGGCCGACGTGCGGCACAACCTCGATCGCCGACTGCGTGTCGAAGGCATGCGGCCCGATCAGGACCCCGACTACGAGCGCATGCGCGAGGCGCGGATGCAGGCCCTGCGCCTCGTCGATCTGCAGGCTCTGTCGTCTCTGCAGCGCGCGAAGGCCAAGCGCAAGAAGAAGCAGAACACGCCCGACGTTGAGGAGTGAGCCCTCGTTTCGCTTTCGCGTCGCGTCTGTTGTAGGCTGTTCTACGGCCCGCTGAGCGGTCCAGGAGCGCCCGTAGCTCAATGGATAGAGCATCTGACTACGGATCAGAAGGTTAGGGGTTCGAGTCCCTTCGGGCGCACATCAGCTGAAACCCCCGTCGCGAAAGCGGCGGGGGTTTTGCGTTTCCGGACATGCTTTCATCGACCGGTGGCCGTGCGCCTGGCCGGAGAGTGGTGAGACCGTGCAACGAGAGAACGGTGCCGACGGTGGCTTCGTGTCGAGCCGGTAGCGTGGTGCTCGATGACTGTGAACGGTTCCGAGCCCCTCGACCCCGAGCAGGTGGATGCGCGGGCGGCCTCCAACAGCGCGCGACGCCGTCGCACCGAACGGCGCATCATCGACGCTGCGACCGCGCTGTTCCTCCGAGACGGGTACGCGTCGACCAGCTTGGCGGCGGTGGCAGACGCCGCTGGGGTGAGCGAGCGCACCGTCTACGTGCGCTTCGCCGGCAAGGTGGCGTTGTTCCAACGGGTGATCGAGGTCGGGATCGTGGGTGACCTCGACGACGTCCCTCTGCCGGAGCGGGAATGGAGCATTCGCGCGCTCAGCGCTCCTTCCGCGCGCGAGCGAATCGTCGCGTTCGCAGACGGCGTCGCAGACATGCACGAGCGGCTGGGGCCGCTCATGGCCGTCAATGGTGAAGTCGAGGGGTCGGAAGCGGTCGTGCACGCCTCGGCCCAGGCATGGCGCTCAGCCACGCATGTCTTCCTCCGACGGTTCTGGGGGGCGATGTGCGATGACGGCCTGCTTTCTGATGCATGTGACCTGCAGTGGCTCGTGGACACGACGACGGTGCTGACTGCGGCGGAGTCGCGCCTCCTGATCACGCGGACACTGGGATGGGACCGCACCGCGTTTCGCGACTGGATGGTCAAGACGATGATGATCCTCGCGGAAGTCCGGAGCACTGCTTGACGCGATCCTGGCTCGGGTGCACTCTATATTGCATAGTCACTGCAATTTGAGGAGTGGTCATGGGTCTGCAAGTCATGTGGGATGCGGCAGTCGCCAGGTCTGAGGGCCTCCGGCAGGGGTCGTTCGCAGCTGTTCCCTTTTCCTTGGTGACGAGCCAGGAGAACCTCGTCGTTGGGTATGCGGCGGGAAGCCTGAAGCTCGTCCCGCGCACCGGAGGGGCGGTCCGGCGGCTGCAACTCCTCGGCGAAGAAGTGGGACACGTCTTCAGCGATCGGACGGACGGAGGTACGCCTGTGAACTCCTTCGCAGCCAGCAAGGCGGACAGGATCACGCTGGCGCTGAGACCGCCCGAACTCGGACTCGGGGCGCCACGGCCATGGTCGCTTCGGCTGACACTGCATTCGTGGAATGACGCCCGGTTCTCCGTGCCGCTGGAGGACGGATCCGCGGGGCTCGCGGTGGGAGTCGGGCCAGGCGTGGGGCCGGTCGCCGAGGCGATGTACGTCATGGCCTTCGGCCCCGTCCGGGTGGAGCGGGAACTGCCCGACCCGCGCTGAGCCGGCATCGCACGCGTGTCGAAGGGCAACTCGCACAGCGACGGGCGAGATGCGCGACACGCTCCTTCGGAGCGCGAGACCTCCTGCACGGCCTGCGTGGCGTGCGCGGCGAGCAGCTCCCGGCCTCAGCCGAGCAGGCTCGTGATGGCCGGGTCGCGGCGGGCGACCTCTGCCGCTGTGCCGACGATCACGTGCCGCATCGCGGCGACCGCGACGGCGGGCGTGACGTCGGCGCGATGGGCCAGGCTCACGGTGCGTCTCATCATCGGGTGCGAGATCCTGACCGACCGAAGCGCCGGCTGATCGAGCAGCACCATCGCCGGAACCACGGCCACGCCGACCCCGCGTTCGACGAAGCGGAGCAGCGCATCCATCTCAGCGCCTTCGAGCACGACGGTCGGGGTGAGCCCTGTCGAGCGGAACGCCGCGTCGGTGGTCGCCCGCAGCTCATAGGTCTCGTCGAGGGCGATGAGGGGAAGCGTGGCGAGGTGGTGCAAGGTCATCGATGACGAGCTCGACACCGGGGGCTCGGAGGCCGCAGACACCACCACGAGCTCTTCGGTCAGCAGCGGCATCCGGGTCAGGCTGAAACCCGAGGGCGGGGGTCCCTCCGACTCCGTGATGAGGGCGATGTCGACGGCCCCGACGGCCAGCTGATCGACGAGCAGCCTCGACCCGCTCTCGGTCAGGTGCAGGTCGACGCCGGGGTGCGCCGCATGGAAGGCGCTGATCGCCTCGGCGACGAGGCTGATGCAGAGGGTGGGCGGCGCTCCGAGACGCACGCGTCCGCGGCGGAGCCCCGCGAGCTCGGCCATCTCCTCACGGATCGCGTCGGATTCGGCCAGCATCCGCTGAGCGCGGGGGAGCAGGGCCTCTCCTGCCGCGGTGAGACCGATGTGTCCGCGAGCCCGATGGAAGAGCTCGGCGCCCAGTTCTCGCTCGAGGGTCGAGATCTGTCGGCTCAGCGACGGCTGGGCGAGGTGCAGGTGCTCGGAGGCGCGGGTGAAATGACCGAGGCGGGCGACCTCGACGAACCCGCGGAGCTGCTCGAGGTTCATGTTTTCAGTGTATCGATACCAGTAGAACAATGCATTGGAGTTATTAGGGCAGCCTACCTAGCGTGGAGGGCATGAGTACTCGCGAACGTCAGATCTCCACCACGGTCCTCGTCATCGGCACCGGCGGCTCCGGGCTGCGGGCCGCGATCGAGGTCGCCGAACACGGCATCGACGTCCTCGCCGTCGGCAAGCGCCCCCGACAGGATGCCCACACCTCCCTCGCCGCCGGCGGCATCAACGCCGCGCTCGGCACGATGGACGAAGGCGACAGCTGGCAGCAGCACGCCGCCGACACCATCAAGGAGAGCTACCTGCTCGCCAACCCCCACACGGTCGAGATCGTGACACAGGGAGCCGAGCGCGGGATTCGCGACCTCGAGCGCTGGGGCATGGACTTCGCCCGGGAGGACGACGGCCGCATCTCGCAGCGCTTCTTCGGGGCGCACACCTTCCGTCGCACGGCGTTCGCCGGCGACTACACCGGTCTCGAGATCCAGCGCACCCTCGTCGCCAAGGCCGAGCAGCTCGAGGTCCCGATCCTCGACCACGTCTACATCACGCGTCTGCTCGTGCGCGACAACGTCGTGTTCGGCGCCTACGGCTTCGACCAGTCCGACGGCACACGCTATCTGATCCATGCGGATGCCGTGATCCTCGCCGCGGGTGGCCACAACCGCATCTGGCGCCGCACGTCCTCGCGCCGAGACGAGAACACCGGTGATTCGTTCCGTCTCGCGGTCGACGCCGGCGCCCGGCTGCGCGACCCCGAGCTCGTGCAGTTCCACCCCTCGGGAATCATCGAGCCCGAGAACGCGGCCGGCACGCTGATCTCCGAGGCGGCGCGCGGCGAGGGCGGCATCCTGCGCAACGCGCTCGGCGAGCGGTTCATGTCGAAGTACGACCCCGAGCGCATGGAGCTCTCGACCCGCGACCGCGTCGCGCTCGCCGCGTACACCGAGATCGCCGAGGGGCGTGGAACCGAGAACGGCGGCGTCTGGCTCGATGTCTCGCACCTGCCGCGCGAGACGATCATGACCCGTCTGCCCCGCGTCTATCAGACGATGATGGAGCTGCAGATGCTCGACATCACCACCGACCCGATCGAGATCGCCCCCACGGCGCACTACTCGATGGGAGGTGTGTGGGTGCGTCCCGACGATCACCAGACCGACGTCGACGGACTCTATGCGATCGGCGAGGCGTCCAGCGGGCTGCACGGAGCGAACCGACTCGGCGGCAACTCGCTCATCGAGCTGCTCGTCTACGGTCGCATCGTCGGCCAGGCGGCCATGGCGCACGCGGCAGGACTCGACGCCCAGCGCCGGTCTGCGGATGCGGTGGCGCAGGCCCGCGCAGAGATCGACGACCTTCTCGTCGCCGACGGCCGCGAGAACGTGCGGGCGCTGCAGCGCGCGATCCGCAACACCATGACGCAGCATGCGGGTGTCGTCCGCTCGGAGGAGGGGCTGCGAGCAGGCCTCGCCGAACTCGACATGATCGAGGGCCGCATGGAGGACATCGGCATCCACCCCGACATCGCCGGGTTCCAGGACCTCGCTCACGCGTTCGACCTGAAGGCGTCGGCGCTCGCCGCGCGGGCCACGCTCGAGGCGGCGCTGGAGCGCCGGGAGACCCGCGGATGCCACAACCGCAGCGACTACCCCGACACCGACCCGACGCTGCAGGTCAATCTCGTCTGGTCGCCCACGGGCGGTGTGACGCACGAGTCGATCCCCGAGATCCCCGCCGAGATCGCCGAGCTCATGCGCGAGGTCGACACCGAGGGCAAGCTCGTCGAATAGCCTTCCCGAACTCGCTCCCGTCGCAGGGTGCATCGCGACGGGAGCGGCCGGGTGGCCGAGCGAGGTAGGAGTCGCTCAGTCGCCCTCGTCGGTCTCCGGGCCGTCGATGACCCCGATCCCGACCGCTTCATGGTCGGGCTCGGGGTCGTTTCGCGTCGGGGCCTTGGGCTCTTCGAAGGGCTCCTTCTCGGTGCTCGGCTCTTCGAGCTCGTCGTTGCTCGGAACCTCAGACGGGTCCGCGTCTTCGGTGGACTCGGCCTCTTCCGGCTTCTCGGCGGTGCTTCCCGCGTCCTTGAACTCGCCGGCGTCGCCGGAAGACGGGGTCGGGGTCGGTGTCTGCGCCTCAGGGGTGAGGCCGGAGGTCGGGTCCTGGTCAGGCGTGCTGTTCGTCATGGTCGTCCCTTTCACATCGAATGCCCCATCAGGATCGGGCTCCGATCGCGGGGCGAGAAGGGCCTTGACGGCGGTGCCCCGACTCGTCTTCCCGCGCACGACGTAGGCTGAGGAGGTGACAGCGTACGTCTCGGCCTTCGATCTCTTCTCCATCGGAGTGGGCCCCTCGAGTTCCCACACGGTCGGGCCGATGCGGGCGGCACTCGAGTTCGCCCATCGCCTGCGCTCGACAGGCACGATCGACCGCGTCGCGCGCATCGGGTGCACACTGTACGGCTCTCTCGGTGCCACCGGAATCGGCCATGGCACGCCCGATGCGGTCGTCGCGGGGCTGCGCGGCCTGGCGCCGGAGAGCTGCGACCCGGCCGACGTGCGGGCCGCCTGGACCGATCTTCGCGAGGGTGCGACGCTGCGAATCGACGGGTCTCACGAGATCGCGTTCTCGAAGACCGACATCGTGTTCGAGCCCCGCACACGCCTTCCCGGTCACCCGAACGCCATGACGATCGCCGCGTGGGATGCCGCCGGGGGCGTCGTCGCCGACGAGACCTACTACTCCGTCGGCGGCGGGTTCATCCGTCGGGATGGGGAAGACGCGAAGCTCGCCTCGGCCCCGCTGCCGTATTCGTATGCCGATGCCGCGTCGCTGCTCGCACTGTGCGATGAGCACGGCCTGTCGATCGCCGAGGTCGCGCGGCTGAACGAGACCGCGGAGCGCCCCGAAGAAGAGGTCGCCGCCGGACTCGACGCGATCTGGGATGCCATGGCGGCGTGCGTCGACAACGGACTGCATTCCGACGGCGTGCTCCCCGGGATGCTCAAGGTCAAGAGGCGAGCGAGCATGATCCGCGCCCAGCTCGAGGAGGCGGAGGCCGACGGTCATCGCGAGCTGCCGGGGGAGTGGCTCGGTGCCTTCGCGCTCGCGGTCAACGAGGAGAACGCCGCAGGTGGTCGGGTCGTCACGGCTCCGACGAACGGTGCCGCCGGCATCCTCCCCGCCGTCGCGATGTACTGGTGGCGGTTCCTCGCCGATTCGGGCCTCGGTGCAGGCAACGCGGTCACGCCGTACGGAGAACTGGTCGGCAGCGCATTGCTGGGCTTCGACGGCACGAAGGCGATCGACGCTGCGCAATCCGACGACGACGAGGCCGTCGCCGACGCCAACCGTCGCCGCGGCATCAGGCGGTTCTTGCTCACCGCCACGGCGCTGGGCTCGCTGTTCAAGGCGAACGCCTCGATCTCGGGTGCCGAGGGCGGATGCCAGGCCGAGGTCGGCTCTGCCTGCGCGATGGCAGCCGGAGGACTTACGGCCGTCATGGGCGGCACCAACCGTCAGATCGAGAACGCCGCCGAGATCGCGATGGAGCACCACCTCGGACTCACCTGCGACCCCATCGGCGGCCTCGTGCAGATCCCCTGCATCGAGCGCAATGCGATCGCGGCGTCGACGGCGGTTACGGCTGCGCGCCTCGCGCTGCGCGGTGACGGCAGCCATTACGTCTCGCTCGATGCTGTGGTCGAGACGATGCGCCAGACCGGCATCGACATGTCGACCAAATACAAGGAGACCAGCGAGGGCGGACTCGCGGTCAACGTCATCGAGTGCTGAGCGGCGGCCCGTACAGCTGCCGAGCTCCCTTCTTGTCGCTGACGCTCAAGGTGAGCCGTGGATTGCCCACACCGCCGCAGAAGTAGTGCATGACCGACCTCGGATCGTAGTCACCGAAGGGGAAGAGCGTCACATCCTCGGTGTCTCCGGGGCACTCCGCCGGCGCGCCGCTGCGGATGTGCTCGTGCCGGAAGCCGAGCACATGCCCGAGTTCGTGACGCAGCACTCCGACCCTGTTGAACCTGAGCCCCGGTCGGAAGTAGGAGGAGTCGAAGATCACCTTGCGTCTGGGCGGTGGCTGCGTCGGAAAGAACGCAGCGGCGATGAGCGTGCCGCCCTGGTCCTGCAGGCGCGCGGTGAACACCAGGTCGTCGCGGAACTCCGAGGCCGGTCGCGCGATGTCGTCGTGGTCGTCGAAGCTGTCGACGTGCTCGAATCGGACTCCGCACACCTCCTCCCAGTCGTCCGCGGCCGCGCGCAGATTGCGGGCCGCCCGTCGGTAGTCGGCCTCTCGGAGGAACGAGCGTCGCATCACGCTGTAGCGAAGAACGGTGCCCTCATCCCACCGGGTCGCCGCTCCTTCGGTCTCGAACCCCACCAGTCCGGAGTCGCCCAGCGGTGAGTTCGGGATGAGGGGACGCGGTGCGTTGCGCGCGGCGTAGGCGACGAGTTCGTCATCGTCGAGCAGCAGGTCGCCCTCGACGACGTGCAGGCGCTGCTCGTCGCTCTTCGCCGAGCGCCCGGTGACATCAGGCAGCACCACGCTGGGGGCGTTGTGTGCGATCTTCGCGGCCTCGTCGACATAGCCCGTGATCATGGCCTCCATGTGCGGGTCACGGGGTCGACTCAGGATCTCGGCTGCGAGCGTCCGGTCACGGAAGAACATGCTCAGGCATCCGTCTCTGCAGTCGCGGAGATCGAGAGCGCGAGCTCCAGCATCGCGTCTGCCTCGGCACCGTCCGCGAACCCGGACGCACCACCGCGGTTCGGGCCGAAGACCTGCTGAGCGCCCTTCTCCCACTGGGCGCGGATCTCCTCCGCAGCCAGGTCGCGGTCTCCGACGGCGAGGTTCGGATCGTTGCGGGCGTTCGCCATGGCCAGCTTGAAGGACACCCCGGCTTCGGTGAGAGCTTCAGCGGTCGTCGCGTGTGCCAGCTTGTCGTCGGCCGTCTTCCACGGCCCCGCCACAGAGCTGAGGTCCCGCCAACGATCAGGCTGAGAACCTCGGAGAGCGACCCGGATCAGGAGGTAGTCGAAGCCCGACGGATCACCCCACGCACCGTCGCGGGAGAACCTCAGCCGACCCTCGATGACTGCGAGATGTTCGAGCGAGAACTGCCCGGCATCGAGCGATGTGACGACGTAGTAGCCGGCCCGCGGCTCCGACGCGAGGACCGCGCCGTGAAGGCCGATCCGCCCGGCGATCTCGTCGTTGCCGAGGATCGTGTCGATCCCGCCGGCGACCTTGTCGGCGATCGCGCCGACGGCTGTCAGCTCGGTCCGCTGGGTCAGATCAGCGATGTCGGAGAGGAACGAGGCGACACCGGAGAAGAGCGAGGTGCCCGGTGCCGACAGCAAACCGACGGTGTACTCCACATTGCTCGCGCCGAGCGGGAGCAGCGTCGTCAGCGGTACTCCGGAGTGGATGGTGACGACGGCATCGTCGGCGCCGATCGACGCGAAGTCGTCAGCGCTCAGAGTCTTGCTGATGTGCAGATCCTCGCCGCTCGGACTCCGCCAGGTGACCGCGCTGGCGAACACGGGGCTGCGGCCGGCAGCGCGATCCTTCTCGAACCTGAGCCCGAAGTCGGCCACGATCAACTCGACGTACCTGCTGCGCGGCGGACTCGTGTCGGGGAGCGCTGCGGCGCCATCGACCAGCCCGACCCAGCCGTGCACGACGTGTGTCGTCTCGTGACGCCACAATCCTTTGATCCTGTCCACCAGACCCACGCGATCATCTCCCTCGATGACTCGGTTCCCCCCGGTGTTATGAGTGAAGTTAGACCTGAGAGCACCTCTGTGTCTATCCCTCTTCGGCGCGCCTCGCTAGCATGACCATCAACGGGGAGGGGAATCACCCGGGAGGGATCATGGACGAGCGGACCGATGATCACATCGCACAGGTCGAAGCGGCCTTGGCGGCAGTACGAAGGATCCCCGATCCCTCTGAGGACTCCTCCTCGTCGGGATTCTCGGAAGCCGCAGTCGGCGCCCCGATCTCCGCCATCCTGAGCGCCGCGAGGGAGATCGTCGAGTATGTGCTCTCGGCGTCGAGACGGCCGCAGGTGAGCGATGCGAACCTCCAGTTCGCCTTTCCGCTCGGAGCGATGTGGGCTGACGCGGTCGACCTGACAGCGGACGAGGTGCTCTCACGTTCGCTGATCACAGTGCAGGCGTTCGCACGCACCGCGGAGACCCAGGAACTTCCGGGCGATGCCGAGCGAGTCCGATCCCTGCGGATCATCGCGAGGGAACTGAGGGAGGCCGCAGCGGTTCGAGGCGGTCGTTCGCCGGGCGACGTGCATGGTGCGCCCTGGTATCCGCATATTCGTGAAGGGGACCGGTGGGGAGATGTCCTCGGATACCAGGCCCCGTCTTCCGCGTCGCGGGCCGAGCGGGTGTGGCCGTCGATGGAGCATCTCCGAGAAGTTCTCGAGCAGGACGTCCTCGAGTTCCCGGCCACGGCGCCGGATGTCCCGCCGACGCCGCTGCTGCCGATACCCTCGACAGCGGTGAGTGAGTATGAAGACCTCGACCTCGGATCAGCGTGGCGGGTCGAGTCCGATACGAGGCCGAAGAAGAGCGTGGACGACACCGTGGACGTCTGGTTCGGCACCTCGCGGTCTCTGCGCCCGGGAACGAGCTCGGAGTTCGGGCCCGAACTCTCGCGCGACCTCCGGCTCGGCTGCTCCTATGTGTTCGTGCCGGAGACGCATCGGCGTGGTTCCGACGGCAGCTCACTGTGGCAGAAGCTTCTCCGACTGGACTTCCGCGACGACACCCTCAAGCTGCAGAAGACGCTCGTGCTCGATGCGAACTTCGACGCCGAGTTCGTCAAGAGGATGTCTGCCGCTCCGACGAAGAGAGTGCTGCTCTACATACACGGCTACAACTCGCCGTTCGAGAGCGCCATCGTCTGCGCGGCTCAGCTCGCCGTCGACCTCGGATACGACGGCGTCGCTGCCGCCTTCTCATGGTCGTCGCGCGCTTCTCACGTCGAGTACATCCCGGATCTCGCTCAGTCGGAGGCAGCGTGGGAGCAACTGGTGGAATTCATCGGTCACCTCCGTCGAGCGGGTATCGACGGGCTGGACGTGATCGTCCACTCGATGGGGAACCGCGTGCTGTCGTGGGCTGTCGAACGCCTCGCACGCTCGTCGACGGTGATCGACCGGCTCTATCTCGCGGCCGCCGACCTCGATCCCGAGATCCTGCGGCAGCGATCGGCTTTCTACCGGTCCGTGTGCAGATCGATCACCTCGTACGCCTCGACGGAGGACCGGGCGCTCGGCCTGTCCAGGCTCTTGCATGGAGTCGACCGAGTCGGTCTGCTTCCGCCGGTGACGACGATGGACGGGATGACGACCATCGATGTGTCCGACGTCGAGGATTCGTTCCTCGGTCATGGCTACTTCGCGATGTCCTCGCCGGTGCTCGACGACATCAGGGCCGCGTTGAGGGATGAGGCTCCAGGGGGCGTGCGGAGGATGACCCCCGTGCAGGACTGCTCGTCACCGATGCATTGGAGGTTGCACGCCTGATCGATGGATGTCGGCGGATGCAGCTAGCCTTCTGCGCAGGGAGGCGAGCGTGGAATCGATCTGGACACCTGGCAGCCGCCGGCGGCGCGAGCAGCCGGTCGTGGCGGTGAGCGCGAACGACGACGCTCCCGAGCCCGGTCGGGTCTGGCCGACGAGCATCCCGGCGGTGGCCCAGGTGCTGAGGGAGGGGATCGACCTGTCTCCCGGCGTGACGTTCCTGGTCGGCGAGAACGGCAGCGGCAAGTCGACCATCGTCGAGGGCATCGCGGTCGCCTACGGACTCTCGCCCGAGGGCGGGTCGAGGCAGGCTATGCACAGCACCCGGCCCACCGAATCTCCCCTGTCGGAGTGGCTGCGCCTGCAGCGAGGTGTCGGAGCGAACCGCTGGGGATTCTTCCTTCGAGCCGAGACGATGCACTCGTTCTACACGTACCTCGAAGAGAATCCGTCGCCGCGCGGCGATGTGCCGTTCCACGAGATGAGTCACGGCGAGTCGTTCCTCGCTCTCCTCGACAGCCGATTCGACGAGCCCGGGTTCTACTGTCTCGATGAGCCCGAAGCCGCGCTCTCGTTCCAGTCGACGCTCACTCTCATCGCCGTGCTGCAACGCATCGTCGACGATGGCGGGCAGGTGCTGTGCGCCACGCACTCGCCGGTGCTCGCGGCCCTCCCGGGCGCGCGGATCCTCGAGGTCGGAGACTGGGGCATCCGTCCGGCCGAGTGGAAAGACCTCGAGCTCGTGAACCACTGGCGGTCGTTCCTGCAGGACCCGCCGCGGTATCTGCGGCACCTGCTCGACTAGCGCGCCGAGCGGTTCTTGGTGTGCTTCGTGGGCGCGGCGGCCCAGGGATCCTCCGGCCAAGGGTGCTTCGGGTAGCGCCCTCGCATCTCGGCGCGCACCTGGCCGTATGGACCGGACCAGAACGAGGCGAGGTCATCGGTGACCGCGAGCGGACGCCCCGCGGGCGAGAGGAGATGGAACAGCACCGGCAGCCGTCCGTCGACCAGCCGAGGGGTCTCCGCCCAGCCGAAGCACTCCTGCAGCTTCACGGCCACGACCGGACGCGCGGTGGCGTCGTCGGTGTCGGGATAGTCGATGCGGATGCGCGATCCGCTGGGCACCTCGAGGCGCTCCGGGGCCAGCTCCTCGAGTCGCGCAGCCTCGGGCCATGGCAGCAGGCGCCGCAGTGCCGACGAGAGAGAGATCCGTCCTGCCGGCGTGCCACCGGCCAGCGCATCGAGTTCGGGCGCCAGCCACTCATCGAGGGCCTCGAGCAGCCCGGCATCCGACACGTCGGGCCAGGGCGCGCCCAGCTCCCGTCGCAACAGTCCCAATCGACGGCGCAGCGCGGTCGCCGTGTCAGACCACGTCAACATGCCGAGCCCCTCACGCCGGATCGCGCGGCGCACGGCATCACGCCCTTCTTGTGCCGGCGCGCGCACGGGTGACGACGAACGCAGGATCGCGCCGACGCGGCGTTCGCGGCGGGCCTGGACGCGGCCCGCGGTGAACTCCGCCTCGACACGGTCGGTCATCAGGTGATTCGCGGCGCGCTCCATCTGCGCCTCGGTGAGCACAGCCGCCGATCGGATGATCGCACCGGAGCCGGCAGCGGCTCGCGCGGAGGCACGGGCGACGTCGGCGACGGCGAGCCATTCGACTGCCGAGAGCGGACCATGCACCCCGGCCCGGGTGCCGGATGCCAGCAGGAACGTCGCCCCCTCGGCGGTGCGCTCGACGCGATGGGCGATCCGCTCGGGAAAGGCCAGCGCGATCACGAGGCCCACGCCGTCGAGGCCCGATCGGCTGTCCGGTGTCGCACGCACCATGCGCTCGAGGCGATTCGCGTCGTCGCGCCATCGACGCGCGTCCGGTGCGCGTCCGCCCCGCAGAGCGATGAGCGCCTGCGCGACGTCGGCCTCGGCGATACGCAGGTCGCCGCCGAGCACCGCGACGACCTCGGCCGCAAGGCGGCTGCCGACCACGGGACTGCCGTCGCGGAGAGCGCGGGCGAGTCGAGGATCGGCAGGAATCCGAGCGAGGGCGCGACCCTCGGCGGTGGCGCGTCCCTCGTCGTCGATCGCGCCGAGACCACGAAGCACCGACAGCGCGTCAGCCAGGTTGTCTGCGGGCGGCGGATCGATCATTCGCAGGCCGGCGCCGCCCGGAGCACCCCAGCAGGAGAGCAGCAGAGCGGCATCCGCGAGGTCGGTCACCGCGATCTCCGGCGCCGGGCGTGCAGGAGCCGCTGCATAGGTACGCTCGTCGACGCAGCGGATGACGGTGCCGGGGCCCTGTCGTGTGGCTCGACCAGCCCGCTGCACGCACGACGAGCGTGACGCGGCGGTCGTGACGAGACCCGTCATGCCGCGGGTGGCATCGCGTTGCGGATGCCGAGAGAGACAGCTGTCGACCACCAGACGCACACCCGGCACCGTGAGCGAGGACTCGGCGAGTGACGTCGTGACGATGATGCGCGGGCGGTCGTTCGGGGAGCGGCCGCGGATCACCGCATCCTGTTCCGCCGCGGGGATCTGGCCATGCAGCTCCCGCACGTCGAACGCGTCACCGGCGTCGCGCACGCGGCGGGCGATCTCCGACACCTCGCGCGCCCCCGGTGCGAAGACCAGCACGTCGGCATCGCGGTTCTCGCGTCGCAGATCGAGGGCCGCTGACGTGGTGGTGCGGGCGATGTGGTCGAGGAACCCCCTGGTGACCCCGCGCTCGTCGAGGCGCGGCGTCGGGCTCGGAGCCCAGCGCTCGTCGAGCGGAAAAGCGGGGACGTCGTGGTCGATCACCGGCGCCGGAAGATCATCCGAGCCGAGGACTGTGGAGATGAGTGCGGCGTCGAGCGTGGCCGACATCGCGACGACCACGAGGTCGTCGCGCAGCTCGCGCACCTCTGAGAGCAGACCGATCAGCAGATCGGTCTCGAGTGCGCGTTCGTGCACCTCGTCGATGATCACGGCATCCACGCCGTCGAGTCCCGGGTCGTCGATCATGCGCCGCAGCAGCACTCCGGCGGTGACGAACTCGACCCGGGTCTGCGGTCCGACCGAGCGCTCGCCGCGCACGGTGAAACCGACGCGGGTGCCCAGCGCCGAGCCGTCGAGATGAGCGAGGCGCCGTGCTGCGGCGCGAGCGGCGACGCGGCGAGGTTGGGTGACGATCACTCGCCCGGTCGACCGCGATGCCACGAGCGGTGGCACGAGGGTGGTCTTCCCCGTGCCGGGTGGCGCGCTCACGACCACTGATGTGCTCGTGTCGAGCGCCGCCGAGAGTTCGTCGAGAGCAGCCGCGAACGAGAGCCCCTCGCCGATGGCGGCGAGGTCGAAGGCGGCGGGCATCATCACCCCAGTCTGCCCGGTACGAAGTGCGGCGTTCACAATTCAGCAGGACTCCGGCCGATGTGCCCTGGAAAACGATCCCGCGCCCCCGACGCAGCGAGTGATGCTGAGTTGTGCACGATGGTTCCCCGAGACAAAACGGCGGATGCCGCGACCGATCCGGCCGCGGCATCCGCTGTGCGCTGTGCGCTGACTACTCCGCGTCGGGAGCCGGCGGTGCGGGTGGCGGCGGAGTGGTCGGGGTCGACTGGCGCGCCGTCGGAGCGGGCGGTGCGGATGCGGCGGCGACGCCCTCGCCGATGCCACGACCCAGGGCCTGACCCTGGATGATCGACGCGAGGTCGAGCCCGGTGGCCGCGCTCACGCTGTCGAACACCGACTTGAGAGCCTTCGCGCTGTCGGCGCCGACGACGCTCGACGCGCCGTCCTCGCCCGAGCCGCCGATGATCGACACGTTGCCGATCGCGGCGTAGCCCTTCGAGAACTCGGCCATGATCGACGGCAGGGTGTCGAGCACCCGCTGCGACAGGAACGCGTCCTGGTTCGACGCGATGGCCTTCGCCTCTGCCTCGACGGCTGCGGCTCGCGCCTCACCCTCGGCACGGATGGCGTCTGCCTCGGCATTGGCGCGCAGGCGCCGTGCTTCGGACTCGGCCTCGGCCTGCGCCCGAAGTGCGTCGGCCTCACCGGTCGCGCGGGCGATCGCGGCTGCCGCCTCACCGTCGGCCTTGGCCTTGTCGGCCTGGGCCTGCTGCTCGGCGATGCGGGTGCGAGCCTCGGCCTGCTTGACCTGCTCGATCGCGCCGGCTTCTGCGGCACGCTCACGCGTGTAGAGCTCGGCCTGGGCGCGAGTCTCGGCCTCGTATCGCTGGGCGTCGGCGACGCGCTTGACGTCGGCGTCAAGCTGAGCCTGACGGTTCTCGGCCTGCTGCTGCAGAACGGCCTGCTGAGCCTGCTCGCGGGCCAGGTTCTCGGCCTGCTCGGCCTCGGCGCGCGCACGGCCGATGCCGGCGTTGGCGTTGGCGGTGTTGGTGTCGAGAGCCGTCTGCTCGACCAGGTTGGCTTCCTGGTTGGCGATGTTCTTCTGGTTGATCGCACGGTCGGCGTTGGTCTGCGAGATCTCGGCGGACTGACGCTTCGCCTGGATCTCGGGAGCACCGAGCGACTGGATGTAGCCGACCTTGTCGGTGATGCCCTTGATCTGGAACGAGTCGAGGATCAGGCCCTGTTCGGCGAGCTCCTGCGAGACGTCGGCGGCGATCTGGTCGGAGAACTTCTTGCGCTCGCGCATGAGCTCGACGACCGAGAGGGTCGCGACGATTCCACGAAGCGCACCTTCGAGCTGCTCAGTGGTGAACTGCTCGATGGCCTTGTCCTGCGAGGCGAAACGCTCTGCGGCGCGGCGCACGAGGATCGGGTCCGAGCCGATCTTCACGATGGCGACGCCGTCGACGTTGAGCGTCACGCTGTCGAGCGACTGCGCCTCGGCGTTGAGCGAGACCTGGCGCGAGCGCAGCGAGATGATCTCGTGGCGCTGCGTGATCGGGTTGACCAGCGACTTGCCGTTCACGATGACCGTGACGGGCGACTCCGACATCTCGTCTTTGGTCGAACCGTCTGCGCCGATGACGGCTCGCGCCACCTTCTGTTTGCGTCCCGAGATGACGAGCGCCTCATCGGCGCGCGCGACCTTGATCCAGCTGCGTGCGAACAGCAGCAGGATGAGCAGGACGACGATAGCGATGGCTATGCCGATCCCGACGATGATGAGGATGCCGACGATTCCGGCGATCTCCATGAATGACCTCCCTGGTTCCCCCCGAGGGGGCGGTCTCAGATGCCGGCGCGGCCGCGCGGGCGTTCACGCTCCACCCTGCCAGAGATCGGGGGATGCCGTCGAAGAGTCGACGACTCGGGATGCGCCTCGGGAGGAGAAATGCTCTTGGGGAGCAGCCCTCGGCCCGGAGCCTCCTCCCGTGGGGCAGAGCTCCTCCCGTGGGGCAGAGCTCCTCCCGTGGGGCAGAGCTCCTCCCGTGGGGCAGGTCTCCGTCGGTCAGGTCGAGACCCGTGGGTCGGTCAGCGGCCGCGGAGCTTCTCCGCCAGATCCCGCAGCGTCTTCAGTTCGGCGTCGTCGAGTCGCGACATCCGCTCGGCGATCGAGCGGCCGTGCACGGTGGCGACGCTGCGGAACTCACGGACGCCGGCATCCGTGGCCCTGATCAGCGCACCGCGGCCGTCGTCGGGGTCGGGGCACTTCGCGACGAGCCCGCGCGCGACCATACGGTCGACGAGACGAGAGACGCTCGGCTGGCTGATCAGCATGTTCGCCGTGACATCGCGCAGGCGGGCCGACATGCCGGGGGAGCGCGTCACGGTGAGCAGGACGTCGTACTCGGCCTGCCCGAGATCGGTGTGATCGAAGTCCGCGTTCATCTCGGTGAACAGCTCGTGCTGTGCGCGGAACAGGCTCTCCCATGCCTCGAGGGCGAGCTTGCGATCGGTCATGGAGAACAGCGTACTGGCAACAGTAAAGGGCCGGTCGGAGAGGCTCCCGACCGGCCCTTGTCCCTTGCACCAAGAGTGTCCTGCAATCACATGCGGTGTATGCCACAGCAAACATTCACCGTGCGATCACTCTATAACGGCGAGATAACGAATGCAACGTTTTGATCACGGAATCTTCGGTGCTCCCGAGGTGTCGAGCGGGTCGGGGTCGGCGAGCATCGTGGCGGTTCCCGTTCTCTGTACGATCGGTGCGGTGCCTCTGCACCGCACCACGGAGTCACCGGAAGCAGTGAATGAAGTTCGTCGAAGTCCCCATGCTCCCGATCGTGATCCCCTTCGGAGTCGTGATCTTCCTCGTGCTGATCTGGGTGCTCCGCTCCCGCGGGCGCATCACGCTTCCCCGGGCGAGCGTCGCTGCCGTCCTTGCGGTCTACGCGGGCGGAGTGCTCGCCAACACGGTCTTCCCGATCTTCCTCCGCGTCGGTACAGGGTTCTATGACGGGCCACGCCCGTTGGCGCTCTACCTCGTGCCGTTCGCCGACTACGGGATCGAGGACGCTCTCATCAACGTCGCGGTGTTCGTCCCGCTCGGTGGGCTCGTCCCGCTGCTCATCGCACGGCCGAGCTGGTGGAGGGTGCTGGCGATCGTCGCCGGCGCGAGCCTCGCCATCGAGCTGACGCAGATGGCCGTCTCGCGGCTGGCCCTCGGCGGACACCTCGCGGACATCAACGACTGGCTGACGAACATCCTGGGCGGGATCATCGGCTACGGCCTGTTCGTCATCCTGACACAATCGAAGACGATCGCGGACTTCGTCGAACGCTTTCGGTGGCCGGCGCGTGAGCGCACGAGCAGCCACCCGGCCTGAAATCCGCCGCCGGACCGGGTGTTCGTCAGGAACCGTCGCGAAGATCGTCGAGCGTCGCCGCCGTGTATGTGACGGCGTCGAAGCGCACGTCGCAGCCGTTTCCCATGGGGCTTTGGGCTTCGAGCCCGACAGCGACCTCCTGCTCTTGGGCCCCCAGCGCGAACCCTCGAACGAAGTCCCACCGTGTGCCGTCGACCGATGCGTGGAAGGCGTAGACCGTTCCGATGCGTGCGATGCGCAGCCAGACCTCGTCGCCCTCGACGGTGAACGCGTTCGCGTCGTCGGAGACTCCGCGGGTGACGACCGATACGACCATGGGCTTTCGATCGGGGGAGAGCTCGAAGCAGAGCTTGGCCCACAGCGTTTCGTCGGCCCAGACGATCAGCACGCCGGCATCGAACGTGTCGGTGAAGTCGACGTGAACTCGAGCGGTCAGAGTGAAGTCGCCCTCAGCGGGACGACCGGTCAACGAGACCGCGTTCAGCTGACTCTCCGCGGCCACGCTGCCGCTCCCGCTCGGGTCGACGAAGAAGTCGCTGTGCGGCTTGGCCGTCACCAGGACGCTGTCTGCCTCTACTCGCCACGGCCAGTCCTCGGAGGAGTGCAGAGGGAAGGGGACGCCAGGGAGATCGACTCGAGTGTTCATCACACCATTGTGGCCAATCGACATGCCTCGCAGATGAGAGACGGTCGACGCCGTCGGGTGGTGGCCAGCCCGGCTGGACGATCAGGACTGTCCTTTCGGACAGGGCGATCCCGTGCGCCGGGCGGGGGCGCTCGAGAGTCGTGCTGGCGAGGCTGGAGACATGAACATCTCCACATTTCCGCCGCTCCAGGCGCGCGGACTGCACAAGTCCTTTCATGGACGCGCTCGCGTCGATGAAGTCGGTTTCACCATCGAGTCAGGAAGGGTCGTCGGCTTGCTCGGGCCCAACGGCGCCGGCAAGACGACCACGATCCGGCTGCTGCTCGGACTCATGGCGGCGGACAAGGGCGAGGCGCTGGTCTTCGGGCGCCCGTACCGCGACCTCGAGCGCCCCGCCACGATGGTCGGTGCTGTGCTGGACGCCGGCGGCCTGCACCCCGCCCGCACCGGACGTGAGCACCTGCGCATCGCCGCGGCCCGCGCTGACGTCGCTACCGAACGCGTCGATGCGGTCCTCGCCGAGGTGGGCATGACCACCGACGCCGACCGCCGGTCCGGTGGCTACTCTCTCGGCATGAAGCAGCGCATCGCCATCGCCGCAGCGCTTCTCGGAGAGCCGAAGCTGCTCGTGCTCGACGAGCCCTCCAACGGCCTCGACCCCGCAGGTATGCGCTGGCTGCGTGATCGCCTGAGGGCGTTCGCGGATGCCGGGGGCACGGTGCTTCTCTCTTCGCACCTGCTCTCCGACGTGCAGGACATCGCCGACGACATCGTCGTGATCGCCGAGGGGCGGGTCGTCGCAGACGTGGCGCTGGCGGATGCCGTCGCCACGGCGAGCGGAGACCTCGAGGGCTATTACCTCCAGGTCACCGGAATCGCGGGGGTGCGCTGATGTTCCGCGCAGAACTCCTCGGACTGACCACGACCACAGCGACGAAGGTCAGTGCGCTCGTCGCCGTCGTCGGCCTCATCCTGACGCAGCTGATGTTCGTGACCGTTCTCCCCGCGCTGGCTCGCGGCGACATCGGTCCCGGCGCGGCGGCGCTCGGAGCCGACCTCCCCGTGCTCGACCTGACCTCGGCGGCGGCGCAGCTCGACGCGATCAACCCGCTCGGCGCGTCGATGGGAGGCGGCTCGATCGGCATCGCGCTCCTCGCCATCGTGCTGCTCGGCACCCTCGCCGGCACCAGTGACGACCGGTACGGCGGCATGGTCGGAGCAGCCCTCGCGTCTCCCCGACGCGGTCGCATCGTCGCAGGCAAGGCCACGGCCGTCGCGGTCGTCGGTGTCGTCATCGGCGCCGTCATGGCGGTCGTCAGTCTCATCGCCCTGCTCGTCGCGCTCGCGATGACGGGAACGCCTTTCACGGTCGGTGTCGGCGTCGTCGCCACCACCCTGGGGCGGGGTGTCGTCGCGGTCGCGGGCCTCGCCCTGATCGGCCTCGCGGTCGGCATCCTCGTGCGGACGCAGCTCGCCGGCATCCTCACCATGCTTGCGGTGCTCTTCGCCGAGCCCCTCGTCACCGCCATGACCTCGCTGATCGGCGGCGGCCCCGCGCCCGTGTGGACACAGTTTCTGCCGGTAGCGCTCGCGCAGAACGTCATTCACGGCGGGTCGGCCGAGGTGCACGTCGGAGTGGCTCTGGCGGCCCTCGCCGCTCTCTCCACAGCGGCGCTCGCTGCCGCATCCGTCGCTCTCTCCCGACGGGACCTCTGATGCCCCAACCCTCCGGCAGGAAAGGACTCACCGTGAACGACGATCGCACGCCTCAGAACCCGCCCGCCCGACGCCGAAGGATGCGGACGGTGATCACGATCGCGGCCGCCGCCCTGCTCATCGGCGGAGCGGTCACGGCCGGCGCGCTCTTCCGGGCATCCGATCGACCGGCCTTCTCTGCGGAGGCGACGATCGGTGATCACACCTCGGTTCACCCCGCGTCCTGCCTCCCGACGGGGGCGGGACGCGGCGTGGTTGACTGAGTCCATGTCCCCTGCGGAGCCGCCCTCCCCGCGCGCCGAACGCGTGCGCCGTGCGATCCCACCGACGCTCGTGCTCGCTGCGGCCATCGGCTACCTCGGCGCCGATCTGTGGATCGACGAGCTCCCCGCGACAGTGCCGGGCGATGTGTCGCCGTTGGTGCACGCCGCTCTGGTCGCCCTGCAGGCTGTCCTTCTCGTGTTCCGCCGGCGCGCACCCATCATCGTCTTCGCCGGAGCCGTGCTGCTCGACGCCGTGATCCTGGCGACCTCGGCGGGGGAGCTGGGGGTCGGCTCGCTGGGCGTGATCCTCGCTGCCTATGCGATGGCTCGGCGCAGCCCGCGCAACCCGGCGCTGGCGGCGCTCGCCCTCGGCGCGCTCGTGACCACCGGCGTCGGTGCGAGTGCGCTGCTCTTGGGGTCACGCGAATCGGCGCTCGTCCTGATCGTCACCGTGATCGCCCGGGTCGCCCTGCAGTACGCGGCTCCTGCGGCCCTCGCCGAGTACATTCGCGGGCGTGAGCGCCTCGCCGATGCGCTGCAGGAGCAGGCGCGGATGGCCGAGCACGAGCGACGCGAGCGCGCCGAACGCGAGGTGCGTGCCGAGCGCGAGGCCCTCGCGCGGGAACTCCACGACATCGCCGGTCATCACCTCTCGGGGATCATCGTGAGCGCCCAGGCCGCCACCGCTCTCACCCGCAGCGATCTCGACCGGGCGCGGGAGATGATGCAGACGGTGCAGGACGATGCCCGCATCGCGCTCGCCGACCTCCGACGGACCGTCGGGCTCCTGCGCAGTGAGGATGATGCGCCTTCGGGCGCCCCGAGCCCGGTGCCGACCATCGCCGGCCTCGGCGCGCTCGTGGGGGTCGCGCGGGAACGGGGTCAGCGCGTCTCACTCACCACTGTCGGGGATGCTCGTCCGGTGGGTGCGCTCGCCGAGACCACCGCGTACCGGATGGTGCAGGAATCGCTCGCGAACGCCGCCAGACACGCGCCCGGAGCGGCGTGTGCCGTCACCGTGCAATTCGGAGCGGATGCCGTGCAGATCACGGTCGCCAACGAGCCGTCTGCCGAGGGTCGAACGCGCGAGACGACGGAGAGGTCGGGAGTCGGCTACGGGCTCTCCGGCATGGCGGAGCGGGCCGAACTCATCGGGGCGCACCTGTCGGCCAGGCCCGACGACGGCGGCGGATGGACCAATCGCCTGAGTATCCCCTCCGACGGACGGAGCCCCCGATGATCCGTGTCCTCATCGCCGACGACCAGGCTGTCGTTCGCGCCGGCCTCTCTGTGATCCTCGGGGCCGAGGCCGATATCGAGGTGATCGGCGAAGCGGTCGATGGCGCCGACGCTGCGCGTCTCGCCCGTAGCCTTCGCCCCGACGTCGTCTGCATGGACATCCGGATGCCGGGAACAGACGGCATCGCCGCCACCCGCGAGATCGTCGGAGACGCGGAACTGGCGACCGACGTGCTCATCCTCACCACCTTCGACGTCGACGCCGACGTCTTCGCCGCTCTCGAGGCCGGCGCCGCCGGGTTCCTCCTCAAAGGCGCCGACGAGCACACGCTGCTGGCCGCGGTTCGCTCGGTGGCCGCCGGCGGCGGAACCCTCGATCAGCGGCTGACCCGCCGCATCCTGCACGAATTCAGCGAACGCCGTCGAGCGAGTAGCGCGCAGATCCCGGCCGATGGGCCCCCGCTCACCGAGAGGGAACTGGATGTGCTCAGACTCCTCGCCGAGGGGCTGTCGAATGCCGAGATCGCCGACCGTCTCTTCGTGGAGCTGACGACCGTCAAGTACCACCTCGCCGGCATCCTCCAGAAGACCGGAGCCCGTGACCGCCTGCAGGCAGTGCTCTGGGGAATCAGGGCCGGGGTCGTCCAGGCGGGATGACAGCCGCAGTCATACGAACGTGCTCAACGCGCGCCGGTAGCTGTCGCTGTCCTCCCGTGTCGCCGAGGTCATGAGAAGCGCGTTCACGCCGACTCTGCGGGTGAACTCGGCGACACACGGAATGGTGACGATCTTCGTCAGTCCGGCACGCCATGCCGGGATCAGTGCCGACAGATCGCGCCGTTCGGGCTGGTCTTCGAGTCGCGTCGGCATCGCCGCCAGATCAGCATCCGCCCCCTGCTCCGACCAGCCAGCGTATGAACCGTGGTCGAACGCCGCGTCGCCGAACTCGTCGCGCCAGCTGGGTCCGGCTATGCGGTGGAGAAGCTCGGCGCGTTCGGGCGAACCGTCCGCGGTGGTCCGAAGCTCGTCGAACAATCGCGGATCATGGTCCCGGCCGGCGTGAGCCAGGGCTGCACGCCAGATGCGTGGCCATGCAGCACCCCACTCGTCGAGAGTGGCGGCACTGACCGCCGGATCCTGAACGGCGGCGGGAGTATCGACGAGCAACGGAGGGAGATCATCGCCGTGGATCCGCAGCGCATACGCTTCCCGCAGCCACAGCAGCTCCATGAGGTTGTGCGGGCGGTCGTCGACCGTGATCGACATGTCATGCGGCCACGGGTTGCCCGGCATCGGTGTGCTGGATCTCATGGTCCCCCTCTCGAACCCACCCATCCTTGCGTTCTCACCTGCTCGAAGCAACGAGTTCCAGAGGCCCACGACTGAAGATGGGGCGGCGTGCGTCGATCTGCACTCCGCCCCATCTCCCTCGTGAGGTCAGCCCGCGGCGGGAGCGATCTCGTTCGGCGTCACGTCGAGCTCGGTGCTGGCGAGCACCTCACCGGTGGTCAGGTCGACCGCATGCACGCTGTTCGCGGCGGGTTCGGTGACGTAGGCGACGTTCCCTGCGACGACGATCGCGGGGTGCGCATCCTGCCATTCGGCCGGGCCCTCCCATGCTTCGACGACGGGGAAGCTGTCGGTGATCTCGCCGGACTCGGGGTCGAGCACGTGGATCGATCCGTCGCTGCTGAGGATGTAGGCGAGGTCCTCCGGTCCGCGCACGACATCACGGAAGGTGTACTCGACTCCCTCCGGCAGGTCGACGACCTCGAGCGTCTTGGCCTCGGTGTCGATCAGGGTCACGGCGCTGAGGAGGTAGCCCTCGGCGTCGACATCGTTCTTGTAGTCGCCGACGATGATCGGGCTGGTCTCGCTGACGTATGCGTTGCCCATGCGTCCGTACGGCTGGTCGGGAGCATCGACCTTGGTGATCTCGCCGTCGTGGTAGATGATCGCGCCGTTCTCGCAGCCGAAGACGACGGCTTCGTCCTTCGCGGTGCCCTCGCCGTGCACGCCTGGGCACTGGTCCGACGACGCGATCTCGGTGCCCTCGGCATCCTTCGCGACGATGCCGTTGCGGCCGTCGGCGTTGCCCACCGTGGTCAGGAAGGTGCCGTCCTCGAGCACGACCGAGACGCCGTGGTGCGCTTCGACACCAGGGATGGTCTCGACGTCTGGAAGGCCGTCGGCGCTCACCAGGTCGGCGGTGTCGAAGATCGTGGTGTCGCTCGTGCCGTCGGCGTACAGCACGGTCTTGTCAGCGTGCCGCACGACGTGACCCGGGGTGTCGGCCTCGAAGATCGTGTCGGTGAGCTCGGGCTCGTCGGTCGATCCGGCGGCGGTGTCGAGCACCTGGAAGCCCTCGCTCATGGTGACCATGACATGCCGGTCGTCGCCGGCCGGGTTGAGACGTGTGAACGGCTCGGACTCGAAATCGGCGACGGTGTCGAGGGTCTCGCCGTCGAGCACGAGGATGCCGCCCTCATAGGCGACCGCGACGCGAGGACCCGGCTGGGTGTCCGACCCGCTGCCGTCGGGGGTGGATGCCGGAGTGGTCGAGCCGCCGGCGGCGCACGACGCCAGCGTGACGACGGCGCCGAGCGCCGCGGCGCTGATCAGCGCGCGGCGAAGGGGGGAGGTTCGCATGTGCATTCCTCTTTCTCTGTGGTGGGGTCTCACTGCGTGAGACCGGTGGTGATGCGTTCGGTGTTGACGCGCATCATGGTCAGGTAGTCGGGTGCGCCCTCGTCAGGTGCGGTGAGCGACTCGGTGAAGAGCTCGATGACCTCGACCCGCACGTTCGCCTCGCTTGCCAGGGCCTGCACCAGGCGGTCCGGCGACGAGGACTCCGCGAAGATCGCGGGCACGCCGGTCTCCTCGATCGCGTCGACGAGGTCGGCCAGGTCGGATGCCGAGGGGGCGGCGAGCGTCGTGCCACCGGGGATGACCGCGCCGACGACCTCGAAGTCGAAGCGGTCGGCGAGATAGCCGAAGACGTGGTGGTTGGTGACCAACGCGCGTCGCTCGTCGGGGATCGTCGCGAAGGCCTCGACCATCTCCGCATCCAGCTCTCGGAGCTTCTCGCGGTAGTCCTCGACCGTCGCATCAAGAGCCTCGACGTCGATGCCGTCGACCTCTGCGAGCACCGGCCCGATGGCGTCGACCACGTCGATCATGCGTTCGGGGTCGGTCCAGAAGTGGGAGTCCGGCATGCCGGCGGCGTCGCCCTCGCTGTAGTCGAGCACCTCGATGACATCACCCGCCACGAAGGCGGGCACGTCGACCGCCCCGTCGAGGTGCTGCTGCAGCCCCTCCTCCAGGCCGAGTCCGTTCGACACCAGCAGGTCGGCGCTACGCAGAGTGGCGGCCTCCTGCGCAGAGATCTCGAACGAGTGCGGGTCGGCGTCGGGCTTCATGAGCGTCACGACCTGCGCCTGGTCTCCGACCAGCTCTTCGACGACGTCGCCGAGGATGTTCGTCGAGACGACGATGGTCGGCCGGGAGTCGCTGGCTGTGGAGCAGGCTGCGAGGCCGGTCGCGGCGAGGCCCGCGAGGGCGAGCGTCGCGAGAAAGCGGGCGGCGCGCATCTCAGCGTCCTGTCTCGGCGACGAACGCCGGTTCGGTGGCGGTGTCGAAGGTGCGGGCGACGCGCGCGGCATCCGCGTAGTCGATCTCGTAGAGCCTGTGTTCGGCAGGTGCGCTCAGATAGGCCCGGTGCTGATCGGCGATGAGCGTCGGCGCCATGCCTGCGGCCAGTGACTCGGCCACGACTGGCGCTGTCTCCGCGAGCATGGCGCCGCTTTCGTCGTCGAGCACCAGCACGCGGCCGTCCTGAGCGAGGGCGAGCAGGTGGCCGTCTTCGTCGTCCACCGCAGCGACCTGTGCGAGCGGCGCGGGGGAGGGGAGCAGCGTCCACGACCTCGCGCGGGTGTCGAGCATCCAGATCCCCTCGGAGCCGGCGAGGCCCGCGACGGTCGGGCGTCCCTCGCGGTTGTCGAAGGATTCGACGGCCGGTGCGGTCGTCCCCGCCGGATAGGGGATGCGCTCCACCTTCAGCTCATCGCCGTCGACGTGCGCGAGGAGGGCGCCGTCTTCGCACCCGATGACCGCACCGACCCGCGTGGTGATCGTGCCGACCGGAGCGACGCACGGCTCTTCGAGACCGGTCTCCTCGCCGGCGGCGGTATACCCGCGCACACTCGTGCCGATGCCGTCAGTCGCCTCGGTGACCAGGGCGAACGAGCCGACCGGCACGACGAGGCCGTCGTGCGGCTCGCGCTCGATGCGGAACAGCTCACTGATCTCACCCTTCGACAGCGCCTGGGTGTCGAGCAGAACGGCATCGCCGGAGCCGGCGAACGAGATGCCGGTGCCGCCGGTCGTGGAGAGATTGGTCGTCGCGATGGTGGCGTCGCCTTCTCCGTCCACCGCGCCGAGCAGAGCGGGCTCAGCGCGGTAGTAGTGGAAGTGGTCGACGTGATCCCAGGTCCACACACCGCTGTCGACGATCTCGACACCGTCGCTGATCTGGGCGAACAGATAGCGACCATCGGTCGTCGTCTCGGTGGGCGCCGGGATCTCGCCGATGTGCGTGACGCTCTCGTCGAGCAGGTCCAGGTGGGTCACGACACCTTCCGGATCGATCGAGGTCAGGCCGAGCTGTGGTTCGGCCACCTCTTCCGCGCCGGCGATGTCACCGTGCCCGTCGTCCGTCGTTCCGGTCGAAGACGGCTCGGCGGAGGGTGTGCCGCAGGCGGCGAGAGCGACCGTGAGAGCGCCGGTCAGGGTGAGCAGAGTGATGCGAGAGCGCACGGGGTCCTTCCTTGTCGTGTGTCGTGCGAGAGGTCGCGTCGTCGCGACAACGGGGTCAGACGCGTTGCGTCCGGACCACGCGAGAATCGAGGGCTGTGCGCACCATCCACGAGAGGCAGGCGAGCAGGATCGCAGATGCCGCGACGGAGGCGCCGGCTGCCGTCGCGGCATACCAGGACGCAAGCAGGCCGAGGAACACGGCGGACACGCCGAAGGCTGCGGCCAGCGCCATACGGGTCGGGATGCGGGTGGTCCAATGGCCGGCGGCCACGGACGGGGCGAGCAGCAGGCCGACGACGAGCATCGAGCCGACCGCCTGGTAGGACGCGACGACGGCGAGAGTGACGAGCCCGACGAGCGCCGCCTGTGCGATCTGCGGCCGCAGCCCTAGCACCGACGCGATGCGGGCATCGAGAGACAGGGCGACGAACGAGCGGTGGAACACTGCGGCCACGATCAGTCCGATCGCGGCGGCCGCAGCGAGCAGCACGAGGTCGGCGGAGCTGATCGCGAGGATGTCGCCGAACAGGATGGCGGTCGCATCGGTGGCGAAGCTGCCGGAGTGGGAGATGATGATGACCCCCAGCGCCAGCATCGACACGAACAGGAGTCCGATGCTCGTGTCGTACGAGAGGCGAGCGCGCCGCTGCAGCGCGCCGATTCCCAGGCTCATGGCGATGGCGCTGAGCGCTCCGCCGACGAGGACAGGCAGTGAGAGCACGGTGGCGAGAGCGACGCCCGGAAGCATGCCATGCGCCAGGGCTTCGCCGAGGAACGCCATTCCGCGAATGACCACCCACGTGCCGACGATGGCGCAGAGGATCGCGACGAGCGCACCGCCGAGCATCCCGCGCTGCAGGAAGTCGAGGGCGAACGGGTCGAGAACTCCGGTCGGATGAGCAGTCACAATCTGCGAGCCTAGACGTTTTTGAGAATGATTATCAAACTCATAAAGTGAAGTCATGACTTTTCTCGCATCAGCCCAGACTGTGGCCGCACGCCTGGCGGGCATCCACGTCTCCTTCGACGGCCGCGCCGCTCTGTCGGGCGTCGATGTCGACATCCCCTCGGAGACCGTGACCGTCATCACCGGCCCGAACGGAGCCGGCAAGTCGACGCTGCTCGAGGTCCTCGCCGGCACGCGAGAGCATGACGGCGAGCGGAACGTCAGCGGGGCCGTCGCCTTCGTGCCGCAGCGAGCGGCGATCCCACAAGGGCTACCGGTGTCGGTGAGAGACGTCGTGAGCGTCGGCGTGTGGGGCCGTCTCGGACTCTGGCGACGAATGGATGCCACGGCGCGCGATCTCGTCGAGCGGTCGATGGCTCGACTGGACATCCGTGACCTCTCACGTCATCCGTTCGCGTCTCTCTCGGGTGGCCAGCAGCAGCGTACGCTGCTCGCCCAGGGGCTGGCACGCGACGCCGACCTGCTGCTGCTCGATGAGCCGACCACGGGTCTGGATGCGGCGAGCGGACTCCGCATCCGAGAGGTGCTGGGCGAGGAGGCAGCGCGCGGTGTCGCGGTTGTCTGCGTCTCGCACGACCCCGCTGTCATCGGGGATGCCGAGCACGTGGTTGCCCTGCTCGAAGGGCGAGTCCGCGTCGACGGCTGATTCGTCGTAGAGACTGCTGGCCTCTCTTGACCTTGACACCGTGACAAGGTGTGAAGTGTGATGCGGAGGTGGTTTTCATGAACGACAACAGCACGCCGACACAGGTGACACGACTTCGCGACGCTCTGCGCGCATCCGATGCGTCCGCTCGACTGCAGGCGGCTCTCACGGCGGGTATCCACGCAGACGACGCGTATCTCTCGACCCTCATCGACAGGTGTGCGGTGGAACCGGATTTCTACGTGCGCGACATGCTCACGTGGGCGATCACCCGACACGATCGCACCCGGGCCGTCGACCTCCTGCTGCCTGAACTCCGTTCCGCGAACCCGCAGGCACGGAGTCAGGCCCTGCACAGCCTGTCCAAGATCCAGGACCCTCGGGCCTGGCCGGCGATCACGACAGACCTGCTGCGCGATGCGGATGCAGAAGTCGCCAAGACGGCATGGCGCACCGCGGCAGGACTCGCGCCCGAGAGCGGACGCGGCGAGTTGGCTCGTGAACTCGGGAGGAACTTCGGCCGGGGCGATGGAGAGCTTCAGCGCAGCCTCAGCCGCGCGATCGCCATGCTCGGTCCCGCGGCCGAACAAGTGGTCGAGGAGGCTTCAGAGTCCAGGGATGCGGGCATTCGTGCTCATGCTCTCGCCACGGCACATGTGATGGCGAACCCCGACGACAGCTTCGAGACCGCCGTCGAGGAAGCACGACGCGTGGCCGCGCTTCGCGCTGCGCCGACGATCGAGGGCCACTGACCGTGCTGATCGGCGAGGTCGCACGGCGAAGTGGGGTCAGTGCACGGATGCTGCGCCATTACGACCGCATCGGTCTCCTTTCGCCATCCGCGCGCACGGCGAGCGGCTACCGGCAGTACACGGAAGCGGACCTGCAGCGACTCTTCCATGTCGAGAGCCTGCGCTCGCTCGGATTCAGCCTGTCGGAGATCGCGACGAACCTCGACACCGACGACTTCGCCCCGGGGAAGCTCGTCGACCGGCTCGCTGAGCGCGTTCGGGCGAAGCTGATCGCGACCGAGGAGCTACTCTCACGGCTCGAACGAATACGCGCGAGCGAGCCTCGCGGCTGGTCGGACGTGCTGCGTATCGTCGAACTCATACGTGGGTTCGACTCCAGCAGTGCGTCCGACCGGCAGCGGTTGGCACTGTCGTTGGACACGGTCGACGAAAGCAGTACCGCAGTTCTCGTGGAGGCCGTACTTCGCGAGACTGAGCCGAACGTGGCCGGTGCGCTCCTCTGGTCGATCGCTCGAATGGGCGATGCCGCCGTGCCCGCACTCACCCAAGCGCTCGACTCGCACGAGCAGTCGCGATGCCATCGCGCGCTCGAAGCGCTGCTGAAGATCGGGACGCCGAGGTCGCTGGCCGTGGTCGCTGCACGAACCGCCCACCGCGATCGACACGTGCGCGCGCGGGCCAACCTCATCGCGGGCGCGAACGGAGACGACCGAAGCGTGGCGTCGCTGGTCGAGTTGGTGACAGTGGGCGAGTTGGATATCGAAGCGGCAGAGGCGCTCGAGACCCTCGCTCAGAGCGAGCAGGGTGCGAGGCGAGTGGCCCGCCAGGCCGGCATCGCCACCCACGCTGCGGACGCGGACGGGCGCCGACGCCTCGCGGGAATGCTCGCCTGTATACCGGGCGCGGAAGCGGAAGCGATTCTGCGCCTGCTCGCGGCCGACGCCGACAGCGCCGTCGCGCTGACCGCCCGTGCCCACCTCCAGGCTCGCGCCACCTGAAGAAGGTCACACGGAGAAAAGCTGCCCGCTAGAGCAGTCGGCGCTGCGACGCCCAGACCGTGAGCTCGTGGCGCGACGACAGCTGCAGCTTCCTCAGCACCGAGGAGACATGCGTCTCGACCGTCTTGATCGAGATGAACAGCTCTGCGGCCACCTCCTTGTAGGCGTATCCGCGCGCGATCAGCCGCATCACCTCCTGTTCGCGCGCCGACAGCCGATCGAGTTCGTCGGTCGTCGTGGCGATCTCGCCCGCGACCGCGCCGAACGCATCGAGCACGAACCCGGCGAGCCGCGGCGAGAACACCGCATCCCCGCCCGCGACGGCGTGCACCGCGCGGCTGACTTCGCCGCCGGACGAACCCTTCGTGATGTAACCGCGAGCGCCAGCGCGGATCACCCGCACGACGTCGGCGGCGGCATCCGACACGCTCAGGGCCAGGAACCGGGCCGTCGTCGGCAGCGATCCTCGGATCACCGACTCCCCGCCGGTGGAGTCGTCTCCGCTGCCGCCGGGAAGGTGCACGTCGAGCAGCACGACATCGGGAACGGTCTCGCTGATCATCGCGATCGCCGACGGCACGTCGGCCGCCTCGCCGACCACCTCGACGCTCGCATCGAGATCGGCGCGGAGCCCCGAGCGGAAGATCGAGTGGTCGTCGACGATCACGATCCGGATGCTGTCAGCCACGAGCGTCCTCGCCCTCACCCGTGTTCGCCTGCGCGTTCGGCACCTGGGCGTTCGGCGCGCCCCGCGGCACGGTCGACAGTCGCAGATGCACCTCGGTGCCGTTCTCGTCGCTGCGCACGGAGCCAGACCCCCCGGCTCTGCGCATCCGCCCGATGATCGACTCCCGCACACCCAGACGGTCGCTCGGCACGTCGTCGAGTCGGAAGCCGGGGCCCCGATCGCGCACGAACACGTCGACGTCGGTCGTGGTGCCTTCGATGTAGACCGAGACCTCGCCCGTCGCATGCTGTGCTGCGTTCAGCATCGCCTCTCGCGCGGCCGCGGCGAGCTCCCCGCTCGCGCGCTCCGTGGAGAGACCGGCCGAGACCACCTCGATCCGCACCGGGTAGTCGAGCTCGAGGCCCCCGGCGTAGTCGCGCAGGTCGGTCGCCAGGTCGCTGTCGGCCGGTGCATCGCCGTCGTACAGCCAGGCGCGCAGCTCACGCTCCTGCGCTCTCGCGAGACGTGCCGCCTCGCTCGACGCTCCTGCCCTGTTCTGGATCAGCGCGAGAGTCTGCAGAACCGAGTCGTGCAGGTGGGCGGCCATCTCGCTGCGCTGCTCCTCGCGGATGCGCCGCACACGTTCGCCCGCCAGGTCGCGCCACCGCGGGATCAGGGTCGACAGCAGCACAGCGAGGATCCCGGCGAGCGGGACCAGTACGAGTGCCACACCGGTGCTGCCGACCGGCCGGGTCAAGAGCAGACCGAACAGCATCGCCAGGAGTGCGGCCGAGAGGATCCGGACCAGCATCGTGTGCCGAGGGCCGCGGGCGGTGTCGGTGCGATCGATCAGGGTCGCCCACAGCCCGGCCCCGGTCGCCGCCCCCACGGTGCCGAAGACGACGACGGCCGCCGCATCAGGCGGAATCATTCCGGAGAGCCAGTCGCTCCCTCCTCGCCAGAGGAGCACGACGAGCATGCCGACGGCTGCCGGAGCGAGCAGCATCCAGGCCACCGGCACCCGTCGCGTAGGGGTGCCGTCGCCGTCCGCCCAGGGCGTGAAAGCCCAGCACCAGGCGTAGAGCAGAATGCCGGCCCCACCGCACATCGTGAGAGCGATGAAGAGCGCACGGACCATCCACACCCGCACGCCCAGGTGACGGGCCAGACCGGCGCTGACGCCTGCGACCAGGCAGTCACGGTCACGCGTCAGGGCCGGACGCGGCTCATGCGCGACGCCCTCTCCGGCTCGCGGCGACACGGCGGTGCGAGCGGGTCGCGCAGAGGCGGTCGCGGAAGAGGACATGTCGCCATCCAACCATCCGTCGCGCGGATGCGGGGTCTCCCCGGGCGAGAATCAGGGGTGGCTCAGGGGTTCACCCCATGGCGGGGATCCGACCGCGGGAGACAGGATCGACACATGACGATTCCGACTGCGCCACCGCCTCCCGCCGACCGGGCCGACCGGCCGAGGCCGACAGTTCCGCACGGCGCCGAGCGCTTCCTCCTGTGGATCGCCGGTCTCGGCGTCGCCCGCTCCGACGGCTGGCTCGGCGGGGTCGCCGCCGGCATCGCGGCCCGGTTGCGAATCGACCCGCTGATCGTGCGCGGCGTGCTCGTGGTGGCAGCGCTCTTCGGCCTGCCGGTCATCTTCCTCTACGCCGTGGCGTGGGCGCTGCTGCCGGATCTCGACGGCCGGGTCCACGTCCGCGACCTGCTGCATAGGGACTATCAGCCCGTGCAGCTCGGTCTTCTGGGCATGGCCGTCGTGGGGCTGATTCCGACGGCTCCGCTCACCGGACGCCTGTTCGGGTTCGGATACGACAGCTGGTCGGCGCTGGCGGTGTTCAGCTGGATCGTCGGGCTGGTCGTCGTGGGCGGCCTGCTCTTCCTGATCGTGCGTGCTGCGAGCCGCACCCCGGGTGCTTCCGCGCCTGATCTGCCGGTGGGTTCCGCAGACCAGGCGGCCCCGGCGGCATCCGTTCCCCTCGGCGGTTCGGGTACCGCCGAGGGGACGGATGCCACATCCGCAGCCGCTGAGTACATCGCGCCCGTCGCCTTCGCCGACGACGTCCCGCCTGCTCCTCCCGCGCCGCTGCCGTCCGGGGTGCAGGACCCCGCCGAGGTCGCCGCGTGGCGGACCCAGCACAGGGCGTGGAAAGAGCAGGATCAGGCGTGGCGCCGGCGACAGCAGGATGCTGAACGCATGGCCCGCGACGAGGTCAGACGCGAGCGTCAGGCGGAAGCCGCGGTGTTCGCCGCCGAGGCCGCGGAGCGCCGTCGCATTCGTCGTGCCTCCCGCCCGCGCGCCGGCTTCGCGATCGTCGCCTCGGTGCTCGGCCTCGCCATCGTGGTCGGCGCCCTGGTCGGGCTCGGCAGCGGCGACGCCGCAGTGGGCGGTGCCCTCGGCCTGCTGTCGGCCGCACTCGTGCTCGCGGTCGGGATGATCATGGCCGGCGCCCTCCGACGGCGCAGCGGCTTCCTCGCCTTCACGACAGTGCTGACGCTCGTCGCCGGACTGGTGGCCGGCGGGTTCTCGGCCTTCCAGGGCGTGAGTGTCGGCTGGGCGTCGATCTCGAACAACGAGGCGGCACACGTGCGACAGCCGTTCGGCGACCTCTACATCTCGCTCAACCAGCACCAGGGCGCTCCGCGTCCGATCGTCGTGGAGAAGGGCGCCGGTACCACCCAGATATCGGTCTACCCCGGTGTGCAGCTGCAGCTGAGGGCGACCGTCGGATCCACCGACGTGAGTTGGGCCCGTGTCGAGGCCGACACCGGCACGATCGTCGACAGCGGCACATGGACGGCGACGGAACGCGGCGGCGACTCGGTCGTGGCCGAGGCGATCTCGGCCGAGAACGCATCGACGACGACCGTGCAGCGCGTGACCATCGATCAGGACAGCGGCGAGATCAACATCACCCTCATCGAGGCTGAGGAAGAGGACGAGCGATGAGCACTCAGACGACCACCGAAGCGGCCACCGCGGCATCCACACCTCACACCGAAGCGGTCACCCCACCGCGCACACGCTGGGCGGCCATCGTCTGGGGCGTCCTGTTCGCCGCCGTCGCGGCGACCTCGATGTGGCTGATCGCCGCCGACGACCGCCGCTCGGCCATCGCCGACTGGGCGCTCACCCTCACGCCCGTCACGATCAGCACTCTGATGATCCTGACCATCGGCGTGCTCGTGCTCGCCACCGGTGCGTCGGCGTTGCTCCGAACAGTGCAGCGCCGGACGACCGTCAGTGCCCCGCGGCCTCCCCATTCCAGCGCGCCATCGGTTCGCTGACCCGCGAGTGAGGATCGTGCTCGTGCTTCAGCAACCCATGCCGGTATATCGGCGTTGTATACCGGTTGCCGCGTAATCCTGAGGCGTTTTCCTGATCTCTTAGATGGGTCGCGACTGGGAGCGACTCGAATCGGATGGGGAAGACGATGACTGGGGAGCGTGGTTTCGTGCGTGCGCGCAGAAGGACGATAGGCGAGGCGAAGGCAGCCGGCAGAGCGAGGAACCGAGGGCGGGGCATCGCGGCGATCATCGTGGGGATGGTCATGGCACTGGCGGGCCTTCTGGGGTCTGTCGTGCCCGCAACCGCGGCTCCGGCCGTGACGTATCCCGGAGCGATCGGCAGCATCTCGCTCGAGAATGAGAACGGCGGCGGGCCGCTGGTGCAGTGGCAGACCGTGCGGATCTCGGGAGAGTGGGCCGTGCCGGCCGGAGCGCAGGCGGGGGAGACCTTCGGGATGACGCTCCCCGCCGAGTTCAGCCGGCAGTCGGCGGGAGAGTTCACGATCTCAGATCCGGTGACTGGCCTGGTCATGGCGAACTGCGTCGTGGCGGCAGGTGGGGGTCCCGACATCGTGTGCACTCTCACCGAAGCTGTCGACGGTCTCGACGAGGTCGGCGGCTCGTTCTGGATGGAGGCACGGGCCTCTCAGACGACGACCAGCGAGACGGTCGAGTTCGACCTGGGCGACACGATCGAGATCGTCGACCTCCCGGGTGACGGCGGAGTGGTGCCCGAAGACCCGACGGAACAGGAAGAGCCCTACAAGTACGGCGGGGAGACCGCGACCGATGGACTGTTGAAGTGGGTCATCGGGATTCCGAGCGGCTATGTCGACGACGGCTCCTTCACGATCAGGGACACGCTCGACGCGGGCCTCACGGGGCATCATTACACCGGCGACGTGAAGCTGATTCAGCGCGCGGTCGTGAACGGCGCCCTGGTCGGGGACTGGAGCGCGGTCGACTCCTCGGCGTACGTCATCGAGCTGGCAGACGACGGGCGCTCGTTCGAGTTCGCGGCGTCCGCTCTGCCGGCCGGAGGGTTCGCCTACGAGCTGATCTACTTCACGCAGGCGGACGCCCCGGTGTCGGAAGGCGACATCTTCGGCAACCGCGCGATCGTCGACACCTTCGAGACGTCCGCGACCCACACGGTCGTCGAGTCCGGAGGAGGGGACGGCAGCGGAGTCGCCTATACGACGTTCTCGATCGTCAAGGAGATCACGGGCGCACAGGCGGATGCTGCTCGCGACGCGACGTATACGGTGCGGTACTCGGTCGAGGGCTCGGAAGCCCCGGCAACCACGATGTCGGTCCCCGTGGGGGAGCCGGTGGTCAGCGCTCGCGCGCCGCTCGGATCGACGTTCGTGGTCGAGGAGATCGATCTGCCGGAGATCGAGGGAGTGACGTGGGGTGAATGGACGATCTCCGGCGAGGGCGTCGTCGACGGCGGCGATGGCGCCTACGAGGTGACGCCCGGAACGACTGCCGGCGTCGAGCTCACGCTCACCAACATCGCCAACCGGGTGCCGGTCGTGACCCCGACGCCCACTCCGACTCCGACCCCCACCGCGACTCCGACTCCGGTGACCACGCCTGCCCCGACCCCGACTCCGGTCACGACGCCGACTCCGACTCCGACCCCGGTCGCCGGTGGACTGGCTCTGACGGGAGGCGAATCCGGCGCAGCATTCCTGTCTCTCGCATTCGCGTTGATCGTCGGCGGCGGACTGGCCACGGGCATCGCCGCGAAGCGCCGGTCGAGCGCCGCGCGTCGCTGACGTTCGTCACGCACCGAAGCCCACCCGCTCTGCGCGGGTGGGCTTCGGTGCGTGCGGCGCGGTGTCTCAGCCGATCGCGTAGACGGCGCTGCCGACGATCACAGCCACGATCGTGGTCCAGCCGACGATCGCGACTGCCTGCCAGATGAGGATGCGGACCTTGCCGACGCCTGACGCGGCGAGCATCGTGGCCGTGAAATGCGTGGGCAGCAGCAGCGGACCGAGCAGGCTGACGCCCGGCACGCCATAGCGCTCGAAGGCCCCCTGGAACTTCTCGCGGCGGGCGCTGCCACGGTCAGAACCCGCGGAGTCCGCAGCCACCGTCTCGACGGCTCCACCGCCGGCGACCACAGCCTGCCGGCTGCGTGACCGGTTCACGATCGCCGTTCGCGCCCCCGAGCTCGCGATGACGAGCACGGCGACGCAGAGGAAGTTGCCGATGATCGCCGCGATCGCCGCGACGACAGGATTGATGCCGCCGATGATGCCGATCGACACGGCACCCTCGCCCTCGATGAAGGGGATCGCCCCTGCGAGGGCGACGATGAGTGGCTGAACGAGTTCGGGCACCTGGGCGACGAAGCCCTGGAAGGTCTCGATGAGATTCATGGGGTGGCTCCTGCCGGTCTGAGTGACGGGGTCTCCGTCGTGATGCATCCAGTCCATCGCTTCTCGCCCGACGGCGGCAGTGTCGGAGCGTCACTGCTCTCCGGGTGGTTCGCCCGCGGCATCCGTGACATGTGTCACGCCCGTACTCTGGGGGGCATGAGCAGCACTTCTCCGGTCGCCGACCACTCCGGTGACCCGCCACCCGGCGCGCGTCAGCTCGCCCGGGGCATCACCGCGACCTGGTGGTACACCTTCTCGGCCGTGGTGTTCCTCGAGCTGTTCCTGGTGCTCGTCTGGACGCTGCAGGCGCTCGCCGTGCCGGGTGGCGCGGTGGCGCCGTTCGTCGTGGGTCTGGGGGGCCTCGTCTGGTGGGCCTCGACGATGGTTCTGCTCGTCGACTATCGGCATCGGTTGGATGCGGAGCCCGGCATCGCCTGGACGCGCATCGGGCTGCCGCTGCTGGTGGCGATCGGGTACGGACTCGTGGCCGGACTGATGATCGACAGCTGGCTGCTCGCCCTCATGCCCGTCGCTCAGTCGGTGGTGCTGCTCAACTGGCCCAAGGGCATCCGCCTGCGGGTCGTCGTCTTGACCACTCTGCTGCTCGTGCTCGTCGCCTTCGTCGATGCGGCGAGGGGAGCGGCCGACATCGGCCTCCCCGGGTGGATCCCCGCGTTGTACGCGATCCTCATTCCGGCGATGTCGGTGAGTTCCCTCTGGTGGTGGGACGTGCTGGTCACCGTCGACCGCGCCAGGGCATCGGAGGCCCGTCTCGCAGCGACCCAGGAACGTCTGCGCGTGGCCACAGATGTGCACGATCTGCAGGGGCATCACCTTCAGGTGATCGCGCTGCAGCTCGAGCTGGCCGAGCGTCTGATGGGGATCGATCCCGATGCGGCTCTGGAGCAGCTGCAGGCGGCCAGGGTCAGCGTCGACGAGGCGCGGCAAGGCACCCGCGACCTTGCGACCCGCTTCCGTTCGGTGCCGTTGGGAGACGAGGTCGCGAATGCGCGAGACCTTCTCACCGCGGCAGGACTCGATGTCGAGGCTGACATCGCGCCCGACGCCGACGATGCGCCGTCGGCGGCCCTCGGGCCCGTGATCAGGGAGACGACGACCAACGTCCTGCGGCACGGCGCCGGCCGCCGCGCTCGTCTCGCGCTCCGCCGGGTCGCCGACGGATGGCGTTATGAGGTCGCGAACGATGTGGCGCCCGGCGCCGGAGACGAGCCCGTGGGGTCGGGGCTCGACGGAGTGCGGCGACGCATATCGGAGGCAGGCGGGACCCTGGAGGTCCGGGAGGATGCCGGCGAGTTCATCGTCTCGGTGACGGTGCCCGACTCTGAGGCACAGCCTGCCGTCGGAGAGGGATACAGATGATCCGGGTGCTTCTCGCCGACGATGAGGGCATGATCCGTTCGGCCCTCGCCGCACTGCTGCGCCTCGAGGGCGACATCGAGGTGGTGGCCGAGTGCGCGGACGGAGAGCAGGCGCTCGCTGCTGCGCTCACGTTGACGCCCGACGTCTGCCTGTTGGACCTCGAGATGCCGGGGCTCGATGGCGTCGAGGTCGCCGAGAGGCTGAACCGAGCCATCGTCACCCGCTGCGTCGTGGTCACCCGTCACGCCCGTCCAGGGGTACTGCGGCGAGCGCTCGCATCAGGCGTCGCTGGCTTCCTGCCGAAGTCCCGAGGCGCCGATCAGGTCGCCGATGTGATCCGCAGGGTCGCGGCGGGAGCTCGCTATGTCGACCCCGAGATCGCGGCAGACGCGCTGAGTGATGAGCGGTCGCCCCTCACAGATCGTGAGCTGGACGTGCTGCGCGCGGGGCGCCGCGGCGAGACCACGACCCAGATCGCGAGGGCGCTGTCGCTCGCTCCCGGGACGGTGCGCAATCACATCTCCGCGGTGCTCGCGAAGCTGTCTGTCGGCACACGGCAGCAGGCGGTGCTGATGGCTGAGGAGCGCGGCTGGATCTGACGCCGGGGCGACGAGCCCGCGAAGACGAGGAGGGCGGGTGGGGCCGTGGGAGGTGCCCCACCCGCGAGCCGCTCAAAGGGGAGAGTGCGGCTCAGACCGGAAGCGGGCTCGTGTTCCCCCAAGGCCGACTTCTGGTCTCATGTGCAAGACCCGAAAGCTCACCGAAAGTGACGTCGGGGTCAGAATCTCGCTGAAGCTCCGTCGAGTTCAGTGCTCATGACGCGACTCGTCGTCATGATGATGACGGCCGTGCTCGTCTTCCAGGATCATGCCGACCGAGGTCGCGCAGGCGTCGCCCTTCCACGCTTCGAGGCCCTCTCGCACTGCGAAGATCGCGATGACGAGCCCGGCGACGGCATCGGCCCACCACCAGCCGAGCAGGCTGTTGAGCGCCAGCCCGATGAGCACCGTGGCTGACAGGTAGGTGCAGATCAGCGTCTGTTTCGAGTCGGCGACGGCCGTGGCTGATCCCACCTCGAATCCCGCTCGTCGCTCGGCGAACGACACCAGCGGCATGATCACCACACTGAGTGCGGTCAGCACGAGACCGACCGTACTGTGCTCGGGGCGATCTCCGCCGAACAGCGACAGCACGGACGACGTCGTGACGTAGACCGCGAGTGCGAAGAACGCCACGGCGATCACTCGCAGTGTGGGCTTCTCCCAGCGCTCGGGGTCACGCCGCGTGAACTGCCAGGCGACGGCAGCCGCCGACAGCACCTCGATGCTCGAGTCGAGTCCGAAGCCGATCAGTGCGGCGGACGACGCGGCCGACCCCGCGGTGATCGCGACGACGGCCTCGATCACGTTGTAGACGATCGTGAACGCCACGATGAGACGGATGCGGCGATGAAGCGTCGCGCGCCGATCGGGGGTGAGAGTGGTCGCCGACATCAGCAGCTGCACCCGTCTCCGTCGCAGCAGTCGGGTTCGACGATCAGCGTGACGCGCATCAGCTCGTCGAGGGCCGTGGCGAGGTGCGGGTCTGCGAGCGCATAGCGGGTGCGGCGTCCGTCGGGCACGCTCTCGACGAGTCCGCATCCACGCAGACACGCGAGGTGGTTCGACAGGAGCTGACGGCTGACGCCGAGCTCGTCCGCGAGATCCGAGGGATAGGCGGGTGCCTCTCGGAGCGCCAGCAGGATGGCTGCCCGCGTCGCATCGGACAGTGCGTGGCCGAGGCGAGCGACGGCGGCGGTATGCGTGGGCGAGGCGGTGAGGGTCACGATGTAACAGTACACAGGATGCTGAATTCAGAAAAGTGTGTACTCACACCGTTTCGGCAACATCCGTGAAATCTCGCCTCGATATGGTGATCGGCGGTTGTGCCGAATCGAGAGGAAGACATGAACGTGACGGTCGAACGGGTGGCATGGTCGCATCCGGATGCCGAACGGCTCAGAGCTGCGCAGCGCAGCGAACTCGATGCGCGGTACGGCAGCGATGATCACGAGCCGGGCGTGATCCCTTCGGCCGATGACGTGCCCGTCTTCCTCGTAGCTCGGGACGGCAGCGGTCACGCGGTCGTGTGCGGCGGTCTCCGGCCCCTCCATCCGGAGGTGCTCGGATCGGATACGGCGGAGATCAAGCGGATGTACGCCGCGCCCTCTGCGCGCGGAACGGGCGCGGCCGTCGCCCTGCTGCGCGCGCTCGAGGCGGAGGCGCGGCAGCTCGGCATCCGGTGTCTGGTGCTCGAGACCGGCACCGCTCAGCCGGATGCCGTGCGCTTCTACGAGCGCGAAGGGTACGTGCCGATGCCGCTCTTCGGACACTACGTCGGCAGCGACCTGTCACTGTGTTTCGCGAAGGTGCTCGACGCCGCCTGAGACGGTTCAGCGCGGCGGCGCGACGATCACTGCAGACTCAGGCGGCAGCGCGACGGTCCGCGCCATCATCCGGCCCGGCACCGTCTCGAGCAGGATCCGCGAATCGGCGCGCAGGTCGAACTCCACCTCGTCTGCGGTGAGGTTCACCAGCACGGCGAGCTCGCCGCGCTCGATGCGGTAGGCCCGATGCTCGGGCGCGCCATCGAGATGCGAGACCGAGACGACGTTGTGTGACATCTCGGGGTCGGTGAGCTCGGGCACCTCGCGCCGCAGCGCGATCAGGCGTCGATACAGATCGAGCATCCGGGAATGCTCCGGCGTGCCGACCTCGCTCCAGTCCAGCCGCGATCGCTCGAAGGTCGCGGGGTCCTGAGGGTCGGGTACTGCGGCCGGGTCCCATCCCATCTGCGCGAACTCCGCAATCCGCCCCTCGGCCGTGGCTCGCGCGAGCTCGGGTTCCTTGTGAGACGTGAAGAACTGCCAGGGAGTCGAGGCTCCCCATTCCTCGCCCATGAACAGCATCGGGGTGCCGGGAGCGGTCAGGGTCAGCACCGCGGCGACGGCGAGCCGATCGGACGACAGCGACGCGGTGAGCCTGTCGCCGGCTGCGCGGTTGCCGATCTGGTCGTGATCCTGCGCGAACGTGACCAGACGCCAGGCGGGAACGCTCGACGGCAGCGGAGCGCCGTGCGCTCGCCCGCGGAACGACGAATATGTGCCGTCGTGGAAGAACCCGCCCTGCGTCACCTTCGCAACAGCATCAGGCGCTGCGAAATCGGCGTAGTACCCATCGGTCTCGCCGGTGAGCGCGACGTGCACCGCGTGGTGCCAGTCATCCGACCACTGAGCGGTGAGACCGTATCCTCCGGCCTCACGCGGGAGAATCATGACGGGGTCGTTGAGATCGGACTCGGCGATCAGGCTCAGCGGGCGATCGATCTCGCGCGACAGCGCATCGACTCGCTCCGACAGCTCGTGCAGGAGATGCGGTGTGCTCTCGTCGTGCAGGGCGTGCACGGCGTCGAGACGCAGACCGTCGACGTGGAAGTCGCGCAGCCACATCAGGGCGTTCTCGATGATGTACTCGCGCACGGCCCGTTCATCGAGGTTCACCGAGTCGCCCCAGGCCGTGTGCTGGCCTTCGCGCAGGTAGGGGCCGAACTCGGGCAGGTAATTGCCGCTCGGGCCGAGGTGGTTGTAGACCACATCCTGGATCACGGCGATACCGCGGGCATGAGCGGCGTCGACGAACCGCTGGTACGCGGCGGGGCCGCCGTATCCCTCGTGCACGGCGTACCAGAGCACGCCGTCGTATCCCCAGTTCCACTCGCCACTGAACGCGTTGACCGGAAGAAGCTCGACATGGGTGATGCCGAGCTCGACGAGGTGATCGAGGTGTCCGGCGAGTGAGTCGAGTGTGCCCTCCGGCGTGAAGGTCCCGACGTGCAGCTCGTAGATCACTCCGCCGTCGAGCGGCCGGCCGCTCCAGTCGATTTCGCTCCACTCGAAGCGGGTGGGGTCGAACAGCGCCGACGGTCCGTGCACGCCTCGAGGCTGTCGGCGAGAGCGGGGGTCGGGACGCAGCTCGGAGCTGTCGCCGAGGAGGAAGCCGTAGCGCTCACCCTCGGCCATCGGCACATCCGTGCTCCACCACCCCGATCCGTCATCCGCCCGCTCGAGATCGTGTTCCGAGATCGTCGTGCAGGCGGGGGTGAGACGCCGCAGCCGCACCCTGTCGACGCGTGGAGCCCAGACCGAGATCATCGCTCATCCACCAGGAGTGCGACCGGATACGTGTCGAGGAGTTCGGCGAGAAGGATCGGACCCCGGCCGAATCGACGTCCCGTGATCGCGTCGGTCGCGGGCAGCTCACGGCGCAGCAGCACGGTGTCGCCCCAGCCACCGCGGCGGGCGAGCCCTGCGGGCAGACGCGTCGCGACCGCGAGCACGCCGCCCCGGTCCATGGCGACCGCATGATCCGATGCCTCCCCGGCGACGCCGCCGGGGCGATACCGGTAGAACAGCTCGCGGTTGTCTCGGCGCAGGCGCAGCGTGCGAGAGGTGACGAGCATCTTCGCGAGACCCGACTCGTCGACAGGGGGGAGGATGCCGCGGGCGACATCGTCGTCGAGCCGCCGGAGCATCGCCGATCGTTCAGCGAAGTCCACGGGCCGCCGATTGTCGGGATCGACGAGAGAGTGATCCCACAGTTCTGTGCCCTGATAGACGTCGGGCACGCCGGGGGCGGCGAGCTGCAGGAGCTTCGCAGACAGCGAGTTCACCCGACCGTGGTCGATGATCTCGTGCACGAACCCGTCGAGGATCGCGCGGGCATCTCCGTTCGCCGCGTGTGCGATCGACTCGACGCCCTTCTCGAACTCGAGGTCCGGATGCTGCCATCCGGTCGACTCCGCGGCCTCGCGCGACGCCTTCAGACCGTAGGCGAGCAGTCGCTCGGATGAGATCGGCCAGGCCCCCACCGCCGCCTGCCAGAGCAGCGAATCGAGGGGGCCGTGTCCCGTCGAGGCGACGGCCCTGAGTTCGGCCAGCACCTCGGCCCAGCGATCCGGAATCTCGGCGAGCACCGAGAGACGTGCGCGGACATCTTCAGATCTTTTGGTGTCGTGCGTGGACAGTGCCGTGAGCGAGTGCGGCCACGACGCCAGTCGTGCTCGCTGCGCCTCATGGAACCCGTCGACCGAGACGGAGGTGATCGACGGGTCGCCGCCGACCTCGGTCAGGGTCCCGAGGCGGGTGTGGCGATAGAACGCGGTGTCCTCGACGCCCTTGGCCATGACGGCGCCCGTCACCTGAGGAAAGCGCGCCGACACCTCGAGAGTCGTGTCGAGCAGCAGCGGCGCCAGCTCGGCGATCGGCGCCGCGAGGTCGGGGCGTCGTCGCGAGGCGTCATCGATCGCGTGCTGCAGGTGCTCGCGTCCTGCCGGCAGGTAGGCCCTGTAGACGGGGAAGCTCGCGACGATCTCGGCCATCGCGTCCTCGGCGCCGACCACGCCGAAAGGCAGCGCCCTGACCAGGCGACGCACCTCGGACTGCAGCAGCTCATCCGCGATCATCCGCTTGGTCGTGTGGATCAGGTCGTGCCACGGCTCCGCCGCAGGCAGACCGGTCTCGGATCGCAGCCGCTCATCGAGCCGATCGAGAGCAGCGACTCCGTCTCCGTCGATCAGGACGCGGTCGATCTCGCCCATCGCGTCGTATCCGGTCGTGCCGTCGGTGCGCCACCAGGAGGGCAGCTGCTCGCCGGGTTCGAGGATCTTCTCGACGACCGTGTACGCGCCGCCGGTGATGTCCGCGAGTCGCTCGAGGTAGCCGCCGGGGTCGGTCAGCCCGTCGGGGTGGTCGACCCGCAGGCCGTCTGCCAGCCCGTCGGTGATCCACCGCGCGATCTCCTCGTGCGACTCGTCGAACACATCGGGGATCTCGACGCGGATGCCGGCGAGCTCCGAGACGGCGAAGAAGCGGCGATAGTCGAGGTCGGTGTTCTGGTCTTCCCAGAACCGCAGCTCGTAGTGCTGCGCGTCCAGGAGTGCAGGCAGGTCTTCCGCGAGCTCGCCGGAGCCCGGTGCCAGGGGCAGCACGTGGTCGAAGTACGACAGCGTTCCGTCGGGGGCGTCGTCGGCGGGGGCGGTGTCGATGACGATGTCGCCGGACTCGAGGACCTCGGAGAGCGACGAGCCCAGGATCGGCAGGCGCACGCGCCCCTCCGACAGGCGTCGGTCGATGTCGAACGCCACCGCGTGACGTGATGAGCGCCCGAGCCTCAGCAGATCCCACCACCAGATGTTGGCGCGGGGTATCGCCACACCGACGTGGTTCGGCACGATGTCGACGAGGATGCCGAGTCCTGCTGCGCGCGCGGCGGCGGCGAATCGCTGCAGGCCCTCGCGGCCACCGCGGTCGCCATCCACCCGGGAGTGGTCGACGACGTCGTACCCGTGGTCCGACCCCGGCACGGCGGCCAGGAGCGGAGACAGGTACGCCCACGACGCTCCGAGGTCGGCCAGGTACGTCGTGACCGAAGCCGCATCGTCGAGTGTGAAGCTTGAGCGGATCTGCAGA
>NZ_JASDCU010000018.1 GCF_030407765.1 Microbacterium sp. APC 3901 | reverse complement strand
AACCTCGTGGGGGCGAGGAGAGCGAGTACGACGCCGGCCCCAGCGACGACGAGGACGCCGCTTAGTCCGGCTGCAGTGGCGCCCATGGTGGCGACCAGGGCACCGGCGAGCCCGGTGCCGATGGCGATGCCGGCCTGGTTGCCGAGCTCCATCTGCGATGAGGCGCGCCCGACCGTGCCAGCGGCATCATCGCGGACGGCGATGGAGTTGATCGTGAAACCGAGACCGGCGCCGAGCCCGGCGATGATCCAGCCCACGGCGGCGACGGGGACGGGGACGGTGGTGAGGATCACGGCACCGATCACCGTCAAACCCGCGATGACGAGAATCGCTCCGAGGCGCGCGATGCCCCCCTTGGTCATGCCCCACTTCAGGAGCCGGGCGGGGGCATAGGCGCCGGCGGTCCACCCGATGATGCCTGCGGTCAGGACGATCCCGGCGAGTGTAGCGCTGATCCCTCGCACGCTGGTAAGGGCGAGCGGAATGAACAGGTCTGCGGTGAAGAACGCCATGGACAAGGCGGCTGCGAACACCACATTCGCCGGGAGCCCTCGACGCGCGGTGAGCGTCCCGGCAGGCAGAACCCGCCGGACGTGCGTGCGCGCCCTGACCTCGAGCTCGCGGAGGTTGCGGCTGACGCGTTCGATACGTAATTCAGTACAGGCGTATCGAGGTGGCTGCACCACTGGGCGCCGATTTGTGGGCGCGAAAAAGCCCCCCGACGCAGGTCGCGTCGAGGGGCAGGTGAGTACGATCCGGTCGTGACTTCGTCTGATCTTCACGAGGCCTTTCCGACTGCTCGGTCTGCGGGCTGAGCTGCCGATACCGGAGGGCGCCCGGGAGGGTCACACGCCGACGCGCGGCGGGTGGTGAGACGGTCAGTGATGACTCAGTTGTAAAGCATGCCGCCGTCGACGAGAAGCACCTGGCCGGTGACGTAGTCCGAGTCGGGGCCGGCGAAGAACGACACGACCTTCGCGACGTCCTCGGGGGTCTCGATGCGGCCGAGCGCGATGCCCTCCACGTTTTCCTTGAGGTTCTGGCCGAGTGGCTTGCCGTTGATCTTGCTGAGCTCGGCGTCGATGAGTTCCCACATGCCGGTGCCGACGATGCCGGGCGCGTAAGCGTTCACCGTGATGCCCTTCGGAGCGAGCTCCTGCGCGGCCGCCTGGGTGAAGCCGCGAACGGCGAACTTCGAGGCCGAATACGCGCTGAGGATGGGGAACCCCTGGATCGACGCGATGGATGCCGCGGAGATGATCTTTCCACCGTGACCGAGCTGTTCGAACTTCGCTGCGGCCGCCTGGATGCCCCAGACCACGCTGTCGACGTTGATCCGGAAGATCTGATCGAGCTCTTCGGCGGTGATCTCGAGTACGGGCTTGATCTGGGCGATGCCGGCGTTGTTGACGATCACATCGAACCCGCCGAGCTGTTCGGCGGCTGCGTCGACAGCGGCAACGACCTGGTCGCGCTTCGACACGTCCGCAGCGACGAAGACCGCTTTTCGGCCCAGCTGCTCGATCTCGGCGACGACCGAATCACCCTTCTCGCGCTGCGGCTCGATGTCCGCGACGGCGATGTCAAAACCGTCGGCGGCGAGACGAAGCGCGATGCCGCGCCCGATCCCCTGCCCGGCTCCGGTGACCAATGCGACCTTATCCTGAATAGCCATTCTCGTACTCCTTCTCAAACGCGAACGGGCGCCCAGCAGATTCGATGTTCGCGGGCCTGGCGCGTCGTACAGTGCAGGGCCAGCAGAAGTGGCTGCCCGTCTCCCACTTCAACATGGCGAATCGATTGTATTCCCTGGCGCTCCTGACGTGCCAGGGTCACGCCATGAACGGCATGAGTTCGGGAGGCATGGTCACAAAGGGCCGCATCATATCGCGATCCTCGTGCTCGAGGATGTGGCAGTGGTACATGTAGCGGCCGCTGTAGGCGTGGAACCGGACGGCGATCTCGACGATTTCGTGGGGGTTGACGCGGACTGTGTCTTTGAGCCCGCGCTCGTTGGCGTCGATGACGTGGTCGAGCTCGTCGTCGGGGTCGCGACCGAGAGTGATCCGCGCGCTGAGGTCGAGATCGCCGATGCCGTCGTCGGGGATCTCCCAGCCGATGGGCCGGCGCGCGAGGACCTGGAAGGGATCGAGGTGGATGTGGATGGGGTGCGTGTCATCGGTGAGGTTGATGAGCTGCCAGATCTCGTACTGGCCGAGCATCGGGAAGAACGTGGCGGTGTCCTCGAAGTGGGCGGCAACCGCGCGGTAGCGCGTCGTGTGGTCGCCGTCGGTGAGGGTGATCAGCGGACCGGTCGTCTCGTCCTCGTCGTCGACAACGGCGAGCTCACGCATGGTCAGCATGTTGGGTACGTCCTCGAACTCGCGCTCGACAAGCGCGATGGCACGCCGCGGCGCCGCGTCCAGCTCCTCGGGTTTTGGCAGGGCGAAGTCGGTCGCCAGTTCGCGGGGCACCGGACGGTGCGCGACCGGGCCCGGGACGACACGGAAACGCATGACCTGGGGGTACGGCAGCAGCGCGTCGAGATCCGCGGCATCGGCGGCATCAGCGGCGGGAAAGGGCGCGCCATCGAACGGAGCGCCGGCGGTGTTGTAGAGCGTGAGCTCGGTGCCCGGTTGAAGGTCCGAGAAGTCGACGAGCAGGTCGGCGCGCTCGGCTGAGGCGAGGACCAGCCCGTCGGGTGGCAGCGCGACGGGCTCGCGGAGTAGGCCCGAGTCGGTGCCGATCTGAGTGATGCGATCGAATTCGGGCACGCCGTCTCGCAGCAGCACGAGCCGGAAGGTGCGGGCGTTGGAGCCGTTGAGCACGCGGAAGCGGTACGTGGCGGGCTGGACGTCGAGGATAGGCCAGACTTTGCCGTTGACGACCGTGAACGGCGCGAAGGCCTCCATCACCCCAGGGTCGGTCTTGTGCACCAGCTGGCCGGTCAGCCGACCGCCCTCGTCGAGTCCGAAGTTACGGTCCTGCAGCAGCAGCGGCACCTCGTACGGTGGTCCCTCGGGCAGCCCGAGGTCACGTTCGCGCTGGTCGCGGATGATCCACAGTCCCGCCAGCCCGGCGTATACGTCGAACCGAGTGACGCCCATCACGTGGTCGTGGTACCAGAGCAGCGTCGCGCGTTGGTCCATCGGGTAGTCAAATACGGCGAGCTGGCCGGGTGCGAAGAGGTTCTCGGTCCAGCCGTCGTACACGGCCGGTGTCAGGCCACCGTGCAGGTGCACGACCGAGTGTCCCGTCAGCGCCGCGGCGTGCGGGTCCGGCGTGCCGCCGCTCAGACCGGGACTGCACTGCACAGGCACACCGTCGGCGTCGACCTCGTCGCCGGCCATCGTTACGATGACGGGCAGCCCGCCGTCAAGCTCGTTGCGCCACTCGACGCGGACCGGGTGGCCGCGCTCAGCCTCGATCGTCGGGCCTGGGAGCGTGCCGTCGTAGCCCCACACACGCGACCGGGGCAGATCGCGATGGAAGCTGTGTGAGCCGGTACGGATCCGCACAGTCAGACGGCCGTTGTGATCGCGCGCGAGCAGGCGCTCGGGCAACGGCAGAACGTCGACGAACGGCGTCAGAGGCATGCGCTGCGCGGCGGCCATGCGCTACACGCTACCAGCCCGCCCGACGTGTCGTGGGACTATGCGCACACGGGCATAACGGATGGAGTTCCGCGCGCAGACGCGAGCGTCGAACAGAGGTCTCGCGGATGTCGCGGGCGCGGTCTAGATTCCCGGGTATGAGCGCTGGGGAGCGGATCTACTCGGCGGTGTTGCACCGGGACAAGCGGGCCGAGCAGGAGCTCGATCCTGAGGTGCGACGCAATCTCGCGCCCAATGGACTTCGACTGGTGGCCGCCAACGCGCTCCAGTCCTCGGGCGATCAGATCGTCAACGCCTCGACCGTGCTGCCGTGGCTGTTCAACGCCCTCGGCGTTCCCGTGGCGCTGACGGGCCTACTGGTGCCGATCCGCGAGTCGCTCTCGATGCTCCCGCAGGCGTTCCTCACGCCACTCATCGTCCGTGTGCGGTTCCGCAAGTGGGTGTTCATCTCCGGCGCTCTGGTGCAGGCCGCTTCGGCGGGAGTGATCGCCGGAACCGCCGCGCTCGGGCAGGGCCTGGTCGCCGGGGTCGTGATCCTGGTCGGGCTGGCGGCGTTCGCGCTGGGGCGGTGCCTGTGCTCGATCGCCTCCAAGGACGTCCAAGGGAGGACCATACCCAAGGGCGAACTGCGAACCAGTTCGGCCCGGGGCCAACATCTTTCTCGACGCGGCCGGCGCCGACAGGTTCTTCGGATGGTTCGCGAATGCCGACGTGGCGGCTCATCACACTCCGTGGCGAGGACCGCACCCGACTCGGCGAGGCACTGGACGCCGTCGGCAGCGTCGACCGCGAACCTGGGGAGCGCAACCCCAAGCCCTTCGATGCAGGATTTGGGGCGCTGTCGTGAGAGTCAATTGACACCTACGTGTCAAAGACGGCGCCGCGACCACGCGGGCGCGGGCTGTCTGCGCACCACGCGCGCGGTGAGGTCCTCCGTGGTGGCTCTGGCGGCTACGCGCTCGTACACCGCGTCGAAGGGTGACAGCACTTCAAGCTCGTAAAGATATCGGGGGCGTCGTCGACCGGAGAGCGTCTGCCCTAGCGCTTGCTGGCGCGTCGGGCGCTGCGGGAAGAAGTAGACGAGCCGGGATCGCTTGCCCCAGCGGTTCTCAGCGATGAACTGCTTCTTGCGGCACCGTTGCACTGCGAGCGTGACGGTGGCTCCTTCGTCCCATCGCTCGGGCGAGAGGTGGAAGATGTGTCGGGGTAGTTCCGCGTCGCCGCTGACCCTCCGATATGGGTTTGCTGCGGTCACGAGGACGATGACGGCGAGCAGCACCAGCAGCCCGCTCACGAACAGCGGCCACCCGAGAGCTGACCGGATCGTCACGATGCCGGCGAGGTAGAGCCCGCCGCCGATGATAGTCAGCGTCAGCACTGTGGCGAGAGCGCGGGTGCTGCGGCGTTTCACATCTGCCGGCACCCAGTCGTCGACGGCCCAGACGTCGTTGTCGTCGCTCATGAATCGTCCTCGAGCTTTTCGGTTGGTATGAACCGCACGCGGGCCTTCTGTGCCTCGTGGCGGTCGTGTCGGGCTCTGGCAGCCTGTCGACGCTGCTGCTCGCGTGTGCGGGCTCGTGCAGCTCGGCGGGAGCGCCGCAACAGGCCGATGAGCCCCACGCCGGCTACGGCCGTGATGATGCCGGCCAGATAGCTGAGTAGTTCTGGGGGCATCGTGCTAGCGCGGCAGGGGGACGCCGACGCCCTCCATGAAGGTCTGCGGGTTCACGTACTCGCCGTTCACCTTCACTTCGTAGTGCAGGTGGCAGCCGTACGAATTGCCCTCGTTGCCGACCTTCCCGATTTGGTCGCCGGCCTGCACGGCCTGCCCCTCGACCACCATGAAGTTGATCGGCTTCATGTGGAAGTATCCGGTCATCACGCCGTCGGCGTGCTTGATCCAGATGTACCCGCCGCCGCCCTTGTTCTCCCCGGTGTTGTCGATGACGCCTGCGGATGCGGCCCAGATCGGGCCGTCGCAGGTGCCGTCCGCGAGGTCGGTTCCCATGTGCGCGTGATCGCCTCGGCTGTCTCCGAACACACCGGTGACGGTGCCGCGGGCCGGCACGATCCACTCCCCCGAACCTCCGCACGGGCCGCTGAGAGCCTCCACGATCGCCGTAGCGTCGGTGTCGTACGTCGCGTAGTGGTTCTTGTCGGAGTTGATCTGTACGCGCCAGATCGCGTGTGAGGGCTCCATGTCCTGCCAGCCGTCGACGGCGACGAGGCGGCCGAAGAACAGCGTTGCGGACTTGGTGGGGTCCATGCGGTCTTCAACGCTCCCCCACCAATCTTGCTGTTGGAACAGGCCGATGCTGCTGGTAGCCGAGCCGTCCGGGTTTGTGTTGCCGCTCGTCTCCCAGTCGCCGTAGGTGATGTTTTTGAGGCTGCTCTCGCCCATCGCCGTCATGACGCCGATGATCTGCGCGTCTTCGCCGAGCGAGAGCTGCTGGGCTGCTCCGATGATCGCGGCCGCGTTGGCGAGCTGGTCGCCCTTGTAGCCGTTGATGCCCTCAGCGGGGTAGTTCGACGGGTCCGCGAGGCATGTCGATGCGTCGCTGCGCTGCACCGATGCCAACAGGAAGGTCACGCCGAGAGCGACGGCAAGGATGCCGCCGAGCACCGCCAGGCCGAACGACTTCATTACTGCACCTTGCGGGCGTCGCCGCGCATCCCCTCGTCGGTGTCGGTCAGGGTGACCTCGATGTCGGAGCGGACGTGCTGCACGTGCGTCTCGGGCACAGATCCGTACTTGAAGACGAAGTGACCGGGCTGGAGCGTCTGTAAGACCTCAGCGGTGCTGGGATCGAAACCGAACGTGCGCACGGCCCAATCGGCGTCGTCTTTCCGGTCCTGCCGGAAAACGTAGATCGACTGCGCTTCACTGATGACGGTCTGTCCCGGTGAGTCCTTCGGGATATCAGTTCCCTTGTGGAACACGAAGACGTTGTTCAGCCCGAGCCCGCGATCGTTTACGGCAGGCGCACGAGTTCTCGTCGGACTCGCACCGCTAGAGCTACCAGTCACGCGGGAATGCACACGACTGGCCTTGAGTTGGATACCCCCAGGGGGTATGTTTTAATCATGAACGGGTACACCGACAACAAGGCTGATCTGCGTAAGCGGTTGAGTCGCGTCGAGGGTCAGGTGCGAGGGATCGCACGGATGGTCGACGAAGACAAGTACTGCATCGACATCCTCACGCAGGTTTCTGCGGCGACGAGAGCGCTCGAAACGGTGGCGTTGTCGCTGCTGAGCGATCATCTGAGTCATTGCGTTGCCGAGGCCAGCGCGGAGGGTGGCGAGGTTGCGGCGGAGAAGGTCCGCGAGGCTGACGAAGCCATTGCGCGCCTGGTCCGTTCATAACCGCCACGTCTGTCTACTTGAAGGAGCACACGATGACTGATCGCATTGAACTTGGCCTGAAGGACGAGAACGCTGGCTGCGCGTGCTGTGCCGTTCCATCGAACACCGAGGCATCCACACCCACTGCGGCCTCGTCTTCCTCGGAAGAGGTTTTGGTTGCGGGTATGACGTGCTCGCATTGCGTGTCGAGCGTCAGTGACGAACTGACGGCTGTGGACGGTGTCGAGTCCGTCGACGTCGACTTGAACGCCGGCGGCATCTCCCGCGTGACCATCCACAGCGCAGCACCGGTCGATCCTGCTGCTGTGAGGGCTGCGGTCGAAGAGGCCGGCTATACCCTCGCGACCAGCCAGGCCTGAGTCGCTAACTGTCTGCACCCGGCTCGACCGGGCGCATCCGAGCAAGGAGTTCCGATGAGCCAGCATGACGAACATAGCCATCACGCCGCGCACGAGAACCACGGCAGCGCGCCGACAACGGAGCATGACCACGCGGCGATGAGCCACGATCACGACACTTCGCCAGAACATAGCGGCCATGGTGGTCACGGCGGACATGGTGGCCACGGTGATCATGTCCGCCAGTTCCGGCGGTTGTTCTGGATCATGCTGATCCTCGCGGTCCCGGTTGTCGGGTTCTCGATGATGTTCTCGATGCTGCTCGGATACCCACTGCCAGACACCGCCTGGGTCGGGTGGATCTCCCCGGTTCTCGGAACCGTCATGTATGTGTGGGGCGGTGCCCCGTTCCTCACCGGCGCGGTGAGTGAGCTTCGCGCCCGTAAGCCCGGGATGATGCTGCTGATCGCCCTCGCGATCACGGTGGCGTTCCTCGCGTCATGGGGTGCGAGTCTGGGCCTGTTGCACCACGAGTTGGATTTCTGGTGGGAGCTGGCCCTGCTGATCGTGATCATGCTGCTTGGTCACTGGATCGAGATGCGCTCTCTCGCGCAGACCACCTCGGCACTGGATTCCCTTGCCGCTCTGCTGCCCGATGAGGCGGAGAAGGTAAAGGGCGACACGACAACCACTGTCGCGCCTGCTGACTTGCTGGTGGGGGATGTCGTGGTGGTGCGCCCCGGCGGGCGGGTCCCCGCGGACGGGCGGATCGTGCAGGGCTCGGCGAGCATGGACGAGTCGATGATCACTGGCGAGTCCCGGCCGGTGCGCCGTAGCGACGGCGATCAGGTGATCGCCGGCACGGTCGCGACCGATTCTGGTGTGCGGGTGGAGATCACTGCGATCGGTGAGGACACTGCTCTGGCGGGGATTCAGAAGCTGGTGACCGAGGCGCAGAGTTCGTCGTCGCGGGCGCAACGGCTCGCGGATAAGGCGGCGGGGTGGTTGTTCTGGTTCGCGCTCGGCGCTGCCGCGATCACCGCGATCGTGTGGACGGTTGTCGGCATGCCCGACGCCGCGGTGATCCGCACGATCACCGTGCTCGTGATCGCCTGCCCGCACGCTCTCGGCTTGGCGATCCCACTGGTTGTGTCGATCGCGACGGAGCGGGCGGCTCGTGGGGGTGTGCTGATCAAGGATCGTCTCGCGTTGGAGAGCATGCGTACCGTCGACACGGTCTTGTTCGACAAGACCGGCACCCTCACTAAGGGCACCCCCGCCGTTACCGCGATCGACCCCGTGTCCGGCACCGATTCCGACCAGTTGCTGGCGTGGGCTGCGGCCGCGGAAGCGGACTCCGAGCACCCGCTCGCTCGCGCGATCGTCAACGCGGCGAAAGAGAAGAACCTCACGGTCCCTGCCTCGTCCGAATTCGAGTCCTCGCCGGCGGTCGGGGTCCGTGCGCGTGTCGATGGGCACATCGTGCAGGTCGGTGGGCCGTACATGCTCGAGCAGGAGAACGCCCAGGAGCTGGCGGTTGCCGATGAGTGGCGCAATGAGGGTGCGATCATCCTCCACGTCCTCGTCGACGGTCAGGTCGCGGGCGCACTGCGATTGGCGGATGAGATCCGCTCAGAGTCGCGTCACGCCGTCGAGGCCCTCCACGAGCGGGGCGTGCAAGTCGTCATGATCACCGGTGATGCCGACGCGGTGGCCGCCTCCGTGGCGGGCGAGCTGGGTATCGACCGGTACTTCGCCGGAGTGCGACCGGAGGACAAGGCCTCGAAGGTGAAAGAACTGCAGGGCGAGGGCCGCAAGGTCGCGATGGTCGGAGACGGTGTGAACGACGCCCCCGCGCTCGCGCAAGCGGACGTCGGTATCGCGATCGGCGCGGGAACGGACGTCGCGATCGCCTCGGCCGGGGTCATCCTCGCCAGCGACGACCCCCGGTCTGTCCTGTCGGTGATCGAACTGTCACGGGCCAGCTACCGGAAGATGAAGCAGAACCTCTGGTGGGCCGCCGGCTACAACCTGCTCTCCGTCCCCCTCGCGGCCGGCGTGCTCGCCCCCATCGGGTTCGTGCTCCCGATGTCCGTGGGGGCCGTGCTGATGTCCCTGTCGACCATCGTCGTCGCGCTCAACGCGCAGCTGCTGCGCCGGCTGGATCTCCGCCCGGACGCAGTAGCGGGTAAGTAGCAAGAAACGGTCAGGGTGACGGACGTAGGCTGAGGAGACGGAGGTGGGTATGTCGCTGATCAACGTCGCACAACGGGTGCGCGGACCGCGCACGCTCACCCATACCGTCTTGGCCGTTCTCGCGGTCGCCGTGGGGGTCATCGCCGGTCTGCTGGCGATGCACTCCTTCAACTCGCACGCGACAACTGCCGGCCACCACGACACCGTCGCTGTCAGCACGCAGGCCGATGTATCTGCCCATCACCACGACACGTCCGAAGCCGCCGCCGTGCCGGACTCACCGACAGCGGATGCGGGATGCGCGACGTGTGGGGGCGGGGACCCGATGACGTGGATGGCGTGCGTCCTCGCGCTCCTGGTCGGCACGATCCTGCTTGGGCGGATCGGGCTCGGCTGGCGGCACGCGACACTGATCGCAATACTTACGGCCGCGACCATACGCTGGCCCGCCCGTGCCCACGCCCTTCCGCCACCGCCTTCTCTCACGGTTCTCTGCATCAGTCGCACGTGATGGCGCGCTAGCCCGCTCTGCGGGCACGCACCCCTGGCACCGGCAATAGCCGGGCCTCATCACCGACCCTTGGAGAACACTCATGAAGATTCGACCCGCGGCCATCGCCGCACTCACCCTCACTGCCCTGCTCGCCCTCACGGGCTGCGTCGTCACGACCGGCTCCGATAACGGCATGGACGGCATGGACCACGGCAGCGGCTCCTCCGCATCCGCCGACGCGAACACCGACGACGTCATGTTCGCCCGCATGATGAAGGAGCACCACGAGCAGGCCATCGAGATGTCCGATCTCCTGCTCAGCAAGGACGGTGTCGATGAGCGCGTCGTCGCCCTCGCGGAAGAGATCAAGGCCGCTCAGGAGCCCGAGATCCAGAAGATGGATCAGTGGCTCGAAGACTGGGACGCGGACATGGGCAACATGGGTGGCATGGACCATGGCGACGGCATGATGTCCGAAGAAGACATGCAGGCCCTCGAAGATGCCACCGGTCCCGATGCAGGGCGTCTGTTCCTCGAGCAGATGATCCAGCACCACGAGGGCGCTGTCGACATGGCACAAGAAGAAGTCGACAACGGTCAAAACAGCGACGCCATCGCACTCGCTGAGACGATCATCGACACGCAAACCGACGAGATCGCCACCATGAAGGAGATCCTCGCAACTCTGTGATCCCTGGGTGGGGTGCGGGGCTCCCGCACCCCATCTCGTGATCTGTTGCGCACACCATCATGCGAACCCTCAAGAAGCTCACGTTGCCCACTTTTCGACAGCGACACCGAGCGGCGCTCACGCTCTCCACAACGATGGCGGCCAGCATCGTGCTGGCCGGCTGCACGGCACCCGCCGAGCCCACCACCGGGCACGACCACGCCACGTCCATCAGCCACGTCCACGCGATCGTGCCTAACCCCTCCGAGGACGGATACCTCCTGGGTGCCCATGACGGGATCTACAAGGCCACACCGGATGGGGAGGTCGGCTCGCGTATCGAGACGACCGACTTCGACGCAATGGGCCTCATCACTGTCGGTGATGCTCTCCTCGCGTCCGGGCATCCCGGACCGACCACGGCCCCAGAACTCGGCTCCCCCAACCTCGGAATCATCCGGAGCGACGACAGCGCCAGATCTTGGACGCCTGTCTCATTCACCGACGAGAAAGACTTCCACGTGCTTGCCGCCGGGAAGAACGACACCCTCTACGGGATCGCCTCGGACTCTGCGGAGCTCCTCCGCACTGACGACCTCGGTGAGACCTGGTCGGCGGTCGGAGAAATTCTGGCGTTCAGCCTCGTCATCGACAGTGAAGGGCAACTGATCGCCGCCACCCCAGACGGGGTGCAAATCAGCACTGATGAGGGCACCACTTTTACACCTCTGAACGAGGCGCCTGCGCTCTATCTACTCGCCGTGTCACCTGACAGCAAACGGCTTGTCGGTGTCGGTCGCGGCGGACAGATCTGGGCCAGCACAGGATCCAACGCCGAGTGGGTTCCAGCCGGCGTCACTCATGGCTCCGCGCAAGCGCTCGCGACCACGAACGACGGTGACATCTTGGTCTTCGATGACAGCGGCCTGGCGGCAATAGCCAAGTAAACGAGAGGACGACATCTTCAGAAACAGACGCTCACTTGCCCCGAGACACACCGAAACTCCCCTGCCGTTAGGAGGTTTCGACAAACCATAGCGGCGGGCCCTCGAGCGACGACCAGCCGCTCCTGCCACAACGATCGTTTACGGCGGGGGCACCGAGCCGTGAGGTTGCTCATCATTTTCTTGCGAGCGGCGAGGGGAAGCCTGCGATGTCGGACATATGAGGGATCGTGGTGACTATGAACGGATCTGACGCAGGTACGACATCTGACGCGCGACGTTGTCGACCGTATGGTCGCCGTCGATCCGCACCTTGTTGGCGTCAGCCGAGTGGTAACAGGGCGAGCACGTGAGGTTGCACTTGGGGAAGACGCCGTGTGTTCCCTCGCATCCGACCGCACAGCGACCGAGCAGCTGGTTCGGCGTCTTCGCGTGCTCGGGCAGCTCCGACCAGCGGATGGCGAGAGCGCGTCGCGTCTCGGGATGGATCGGGCGCGTCTCGAGTTCGATCCGTGTCAGCGTCTGCGCGAGTCCCATGGTTTCCTCTCGACCAGGCGAGCGTCCGCACCTTTGACGGGCTCGATGTCCGAGAGCTTTTCGACGCCGAACCGATCTCGGATTGCATCCGATTCTCGCACCCCGCCTCCGCTGACGCACAGATCTCACGACCTCTCTGCGACCGGCGTCTCACCGCCCCAGGACGCTCCGCACGCTCGCCTCGGGAGACAGATCGATGCGCCGCAGCAGCTGCGCGTTCAGAGCGACGACGATCGTCGACAGCGACATCAGAACCGCCCCGACCGACATGGGCAGGACGAATCCGACGGGCGCCAGTATGCCGGCGGCGAGCGGCACCGAGATCAGGTTGTATCCGGCCGCCCACCAGAGGTTCTGCCTCATCTTGCGGTAGGCGGCACGGGAGAGCTCGATGACGGAGATCACCGATCGGGGGTCGGAGCTCGCGAGGATCACACCGGCCGAGGCGATCGCCACGTCGGTGCCGGCGCCGATCGCGATGCCGACGTCAGCCTGCGCGAGTGCGGGGGCGTCATTGACGCCGTCGCCGACCATCGCGACCTTCTTGCCCTCGGCCTGCAGCTCCGTGACCTTCGCGGACTTGTCTTCGGGGCGCACCCCGGCGAACACCCTGTCGATGCCGAGCTCGGCCGCCACGGATTCGGCCACCGCCTGGGCGTCGCCGGTGATCATGACCACTTCGACACCGAGGCGGTGGAGGGCGTCGACTGCCTCGCGAGACTCCGGGCGCACCTCGTCGGCGAGCTTCAGCCCACCCACGACCTGTCCGTCGACGGTCACGTGCAGGATGATGGCGCCCTCGCCCCGCCATGCGTCTGCGGCGGCGATCTCTCGGCCGGCCACCTCGTCGAGGAGCTTCGGCCCGCCCACCCGGATCTCGCTGCCGTCGACCGTGGCGGTCACTCCCACGGCCGGAGATGACATGAAGCCCGAAGCCTTCAAGAGCGTCAGGCCTCTGTCGTCGGCCGCGCGCACGATGGCGCGAGCCAGCGGATGCTCGCTGTCGGCCTCTGCGGATGCGGCGAGCGCGAGCAGGCGATCGGCATCGATGTCGCCGACCGGTTCGACGGCGGTGACAGTCGGTGCACCCTTGGTCAGCGTGCCCGTCTTGTCGAACAGCACGGCGTCGACGGTGCGCATGCTCTCGAGCGCCAGGCGGTCCTTGACGAGCACTCCGCCCCGGGCAGCGCGCTCCGTCGCGATCGACACCACCAGCGGAATAGCGAGGCCGAGCGCATGCGGGCAGGCGATGACCAGCACCGTGATGCTGCGCACGACGGCGGCATCCGGATCCCCCACGAGAGTCCACACCAGCGCGGTGAGCGCCGCCGAGACCAGGGCGAACCAGAACAGCAGCGCGGCAGCCCTGTCGGCGATGCGCTGCGCTCGGGACGACGAACTCTGCGCGTCGACCACCAGCCGTCGGATGCCGGCGAGGGCGGTGTCGTCGCCGGTGGCGGTGATCTCGACGCGCAGGCCCGAGTCGGTCGCGACCGTTCCCGCGGTCACGGTGTCGCCTGTCGTCCGCGTGACGGGGCGGGACTCGCCCGTCACCATCGACTCATCCATCGCCGCGGTCCCGTCGATGATGCGACCGTCGGCCGGAACGCTCGCTCCGGGGCGCACGACGACGACATCGCCGACGACGAGATCGGCGGGCGAGACCCGGACGATCTCGTCGCCGTCGACCCGTTCGGCTTCGTCGGGCAGCAGCGCGGCGAGCGAGTCGAGTGCAGAGGTCGTCTGCGCGAGGGATCGCATCTCGATCCAGTGCCCGAGCAGCATGATGACGATGAGCAGCGCGAGCTCCCACCAGAACTCGAGCTCGTGATCGAGGATGCCGAGGGTCGCGCCCCACGAGGCGAAGAACGCGACGGTGATCGCGAGGGCGATCAGCAGCATCATCCCCGGCGTGCGGGCCTTGAGCTCGCTGAGCGCACCCGTGAGGAACGGCCATCCGCCCCATACGTACATGACCGTGCCGAGCACAGGAGAGATGAACCTCGCCCCGTCGGCGACCTCGTAGCCGAAGATCATCGCGAACATCGGCGAGAACGCCACGACCGGAACGGCGAGCAGCATGTTGATCCAGAACAGGCGCCGGAACTGGCCGACGTGTTCCGCGTGCCCGGCGTGACCTTCGTGGCCCCCGTGGTCCGCGTGCCCGGCGTGGTCCGCGTGGCCGGCGTGACCTTCGTGCCCGGCGTGACTTTCGTGGCCGTGTCCCGCATCCGGGGCGTCGTGTGCGGTCATCATGGGTGCTGTCCTCCCATTCCGATATGGATCTCAGTGTCTCTCCGTGGTGCGCGAGATGGCCCCCGTCACCGCGGGATGACACTCCGGAACCCGCGCAGGCGCAGGCTGTTCCCGACGACGAAGACGCTCGACAGTGCCATCGCCGCACCGGCGAGCATGGGGTTGAGCATCCCGAGCGCGGCGACCGGGATCGCCGCGACGTTGTAGGCGAAGGCCCAGAAAAGATTGGTCTTGATGGTTCCCAGCGTCCTGCGCGAGAGGCGGATCGCATCGACCGCGCTGCGCAGGTCTCCGCGCACCAGGGTGATGTCGGATGCGTCGATCGCGACGTCCGCCCCGGTGCCCATCGCGATGCCGAGGTCGGCCTGAGCGAGCGCGGGGGCGTCGTTGACACCGTCGCCGATCATCGCGACGATCTTGCCCTCGCGCTGCAGCCGCGTGATGACGTCGACCTTGTCCTTGGGGAGGACCTCGGCGATGACCTCGGAGATACCGACCTCGGCCGCGATCCGCCTGGCGACCGCATCGTTGTCTCCGGTGAGCAGGATGGGCGTCAACCCGATCGCCTTCAGCTCGGCGATCGCTTCGGCGCTGCTGGGCTTCACCGTGTCGGCCACGACCAGGATGCCGCGCGCCTGCCCGTCCCAGCCCACGGCGACGACGGTCTTTCCTTCGCCCTCGGCCAGGGCCTTCGTCGAGGCGAGCTCGGGACTCAGAGCCTGCGACCACTCGGCGAGGAGCGAGATCCGGCCGACGAGCACGGCGTGCCCGTCGACGATCCCCTGCACTCCCTTGCCCTCGACGTTCGCGAAGTCCTCGGGCGTCGGCAGAGTCCCGACCTCCTGCGTCGCGCCCTTGGCGATCGCCTGGGCGATCGGGTGCTCCGAAGCATCCTCCAGAGCACCGGCCAGTCGCAGGAGCTCCGCGCGGTCGGTGCCGGGCTCGACGACCACGTCGACGAGCGTCATCCTGCCGCTGGTGACCGTGCCGGTCTTGTCGAGCACGACGGTGTCGATCCTGCGGGTGGACTCCAGCACCTCCGGCCCCTTGATGAGCACTCCCATCTGCGCACCGCGCCCGGTGCCGACCAGCAGCGCGGTCGGCGTCGCCAGACCCAGCGCGCACGGGCACGCGATCACGAGCACGGCGACCGCCGCGGTGAATGCCGCGCTCACGGGGAACCCCGCGCCGAGCCAGCCACCGAGGGCGACGACGGCGATCACGATCACGATCGGCACGAAGACGCCCGAGATCCTGTCGGCGAGACGCTGCACCTCGGCCTTCCCGGTCTGAGCGTCCTCGACGAGCTGGGCCATCTGCGCCAGCTGGGTGTCGGAGCCGATCCGGGTCGCACGAACCACCAGCCGCCCGCCGACGTTGGTCGTGGCGCCGGTGACGGTGTCACCCTCGGCGACCTCGACCGGCACCGCTTCACCCGTGAGCATCGACGCGTCGACGGCCGAGGTGCCCGAGACCACCACGCCGTCGGTCGCGATCTTCTCGCCCGGCCGCACGACGAACTCGTCGCCGACCTGCAGATCCTCGACGGGTATCTTCGTCTCGACCCCTCCGCGCAGCACGGCGACCTCCTTCGCACCGAGCTCGAGCAGCGCGCGCAGGGCCGCGCCCGCCTGCTTCTTCGACCGCTTCTCGAAGTACCGCCCGGCGAGGATGAACATCGTCACGCCGGCGCCGACCTCGAGATAGATGTTCGCGGCCCCGTCTGACGGGGCGAGCGAGAACTCGAACGGGTGCGTCATGCCGGGCGTGCCGGCCGTGCCGAAGAACAGCGCGTACAGCGACCAGAGGAACGCCGCCGATGTGCCCAGGGAGATGAGCGTGTCCATCGTCGCGCTGCCGTGCCTGAGGTTCATCCACGCGGCCCGGTGGAACGGCCACGCAGCCCAGAGGATCACCGGGGCAGCGAGCGCGAGCGAGGCCCACTGCCAGTACGTGAACTGCAGCGCCGGGATCATGGCCATCGCGATCACCGGCACCGTCAGCACGACCGCGCCGATCAGCCGGTTGCGCAGCGACCGCAGCTCAGGGTCCGAGTCGGCGTCCCCGGCTGACCCGGCATCGATCTTCGAGCCCTTCGGGGCGGGGATCGACGCCGAGTACCCGGTCTTCTCGACCTCGGCGATCAGCGCGGCCGGGTCGTAACCCTCCGGCACCGTGACCTTGGCCTTCTCGGTCGCGTAGTTGACGGTCGCCACGACACCCTCGAGCTTGTTCAGCTTCTTCTCGATCCGCATCGCGCAGGAGGCGCAGGTCATGCCGCCGATCTCCAGCTCGACTCCGGTCCCCGCGTTCGCAGGTGCTGACGTGCTCATGTTCGTTCCTTCTCTGGCTTGCAGCTGTGGGCCGCAGCGATCAGCTGCGGCAGGGGCGAGGCTCGACGGTCAGTGTCCGTCGTCGTGCGGATCGCCCTCGGTGCCGATCACGCCCCGTGCATGAGCGGCATCGAGCACGAACTCGGCCGTGTGCACCGTGCCGTCGACCTGGAAGTCGAGGTACAGCAGATACCGCCCCGCGGTCGGCGCCTCTGCGGCGAACGCGATCTCGGGTCCCGACGTCTCTTCCGCTGCGGGCTCGTCGCCCGCGGCGTGCACGTGCAGGTAGGCGAGGTCGCCGTCGCGCAGTGCGACGAGGTGGCCGAAGGCCCCCAGATACGGCTCCAAGGAGGTGACCGGTCTGCCGTCGCGTGTCACGGTGAAAGTGAGATCACCGACCGCGCCCGCCTCGAGATCCCCGTCGACCGAGACCGTGTAGCCGCCGACCTGCGCGACACGGGTCGGCTCCGGCGCGACGGGTGCGAACGCTCCCGCCACCTGAACCGTGCGAGTCAGAGTGAGCGATGCGGCATCGGCACCTGCGGGCGTGAAGTCCGCGAAGACGCGGTAGGTGCCGGCTTCCGTCCACTCCCACGGCAGCGACCACGTTCCCGTGGCCTCGTCGAGCGCCGGGTGCACGTGGCGGAACTGGCTCCCGTCCGAGCGCACCACGATCAGGTGCAGCTCTTTCTCGTGCGCGGTCGTGTAGTCGGTGACGGGAGTGCCGGCGACGTCTTCGATCCGGAATGCCAGCTCGCCGGGTTCGCCCGGGGATGCCGGGGCCGACACCGCCGACATCGCGAATCCGTCGAGGCCGAGCGACAGCCCCGTCAGGTCGTCTGCAGCGGCACCCGCCGCGTCATCCGCGCCGGCAGCACTCTCGACGTGACCAGCGTGCTCGTTCACTTCCGCCCCCTTCGTCCAATCGCTCACCGCGCCCGCGGGAACGATGACGCCGGCGAGCCCGAAGGCCGCGCCGAACGCCACCACGAGGCCCGTGCCGAAGAGGCCGAGCCGTGCGCCGGCGTTCATGCCGTCCGCACCGCCGAATAGCCTGCCTCGGCGACGGCGGCCAGGATCTGCGCGTCGTCGACCGACGCCGAGCCGGTGACGACGAGCTTTCCGGTCTGCGCGCTCACCTGGATGTCTTCGACACCGGGGATCTCGGAGACCTCTTCGCGCACCGACATCTCGCAGTGGCCGCAGGTCATGCCCGTCACCTGGAACTCGTTCTTCGTCATCGTGTCTCCATCCCTCGTCTTAGTACCCCTAGGGGGTATTAAGAACAAGCGTATACCCTCTCGGGGTATTCCGCGGTGGGTAGATGACTCTCCCGTGACCGCTGCTGGATGTGCGCTACATCAGCTCGGCATCTCAGCGACGGCGACGCGCGCCTCACGCACCGCTCCCCCCGCGACCTCCAGCGAACAGATGCCCTGCGAGGAGGCGGGGATCAACGCGGTGAGCACCCGGTCGCCGCCCTCCGCGAACAGCTCGAGCGACGACACTCGGTCGTTCAGCGTGTCGATCCAGATCTCCCAGTCGATCTCGCCCGCACGCGCGACGGGCATCGACATCGATGCGCCGACCCCCGCGGGGGGAACCACATCGGGTCGGACGACGTCGATGCGCCCGCTCCCCCGGCTCTGCCGGACGACGACCTCCCCGGTCTCGCCGTCCCCGATGCGCAGTACGACGCTGTCGGCGTCTCCGAACGTCGCCGTGACACGGATCCGCACCGCATCCGCCGACGCAGCATCCACACCCCCGGCATCTCCCCGCTCCATGGCCACGGCGACACGACCCGCCAGCGAGCCGAGCTCGGTGACCTCATCGGGTCCGACCTCGATCGCCGGCGCCTGCCGCAGACGCGCCACGCCGTTGCTGTCGCGGGTGAGCGAGAGCCTGCGCGGCAGAGTCATCGCACTGCGGTACTCGGAGGATTCGTCGTGGGGGATGCTGCCGGCATACCGCCAGTTGTCCATCCAGGCGATCAGCGTGCGCTCGTTCTCGGCAAGGCCGTCGAACGTGACGCCGGCGTAGCAGTCCGGGCCGAAGTCGATCCAGTCGTACGATTCGAGCTCGCCGCGCGACTGGCTGCGGTCGACCAGCAGCTCGGGATCGGGAGTCGGGAGCGGCGTGGTCGGCCGGAAGGTCGTGCCGTCGAAGTCACCGACCACGTAGTGGGTTCCCGAGCCGCCCGCGATCCCTCCCGGGTTGAGACTGATGAGCAGCACCCACTGCACGTCATCGTCATCGCCGTCGACGGCGAGCCGGAACATGTCGGGACACTCCCAGACCCCGCCGACGGGGCCGGCGGGGCCGTAGGACGACAGATAGGTCCACGTCGTGAGGTCGTCGGAGCGGTGGAACAGCACCTGGCGGTCCTCGGCCTCGACCGCGACCATGACCCAGTACCCGTCGGTCCCGTCGTCGTAGCGGAACACCTTCGGATCGCGGAAGTCGCTCGTGCCCCGGTCGAGCACGGGGTTGCCCCGATGCTTCGTCCAGACGTATCCGCCGTCGGTGCTGTAGGCGAGAGCCTGCGCCTGGTGCCCGACGGCAGCCGCCGTGTAGAGCGCCACCAGCGCTGGAGCCTCGGCCGTGCCGAATCCTGAGGTGTTGCCGTGATCGACCACCACGGAGCCGGAGTAGATCTGCGCCGTGTCGTCCCAGAGGATCGCCGGGTCGTGCTCGGTCCATCGCGCGAGATCTGTGCTCGTGGCGTGCCCCCAGCTCACGTCCGCGTGCGAGACTCCGCGCGGGTTGCACTGGAAGTACAGGTGGTAGAGGCCGTCATGGAAGACGAGTCCGTTGGGATCGTTCATCCAGTTGTTGCGCGGAGCGAAGTGCAGTCGCGGGCGAGTGGTGCGGACCGGGGAGAGGTCAGTGGGGGTCACCGGGGCAGTCGTCTTTCTACTTGATGGGGGCGGGCGTCACTTGCCGACGCCCGCCGTGAGTCCTTCGCGCAGAGGCTTCTGCCCGAAGAAGAACACCAGGAGTGCGGGGATCATCGAGAGGATCACACCGGCGAGCACCGTCGAGACGCTGCCCGTGCCGAGGTTGCCCTGCAGGGTGACCAGGCCGAGCGGCAGCGTGAAGTTCTGGTCGCTGATGGTCATGATGAGCGGTCGGAAGAACTCGTTCCAGTGGTAGTTGAAGGCGAGGATGCCGACGATCGCGAGCCCGGGGGTGGCCAGCGGCAGATAGACGCCGAAGAACGTGCGCCAGGGTCCGGCCCCGTCGAGCTCGGCGGCCTCGCCGAGCTCGGTCGGGATGCCCATGAAGTACTGCCGCATCAGGAAGGTGCCGAACGCGGTGGGAAGCGCAGGCACGATGAGCGCGAGCAGTGTGTCGGCGAGCCCCATGCCTCTCACCAGCATGAACACCGGGACGATCGTCACCTGCAGCGGAACCATCATCGTCGCGAGGATCAGCGCGAACATCAGCTTCTTGTGGCGGAACTCGTATTTCGCGAAGACATAGCCGGCCATCGCGGCGGAGAGCATCTGGCCGGCGGCGACCAGCAGCACCACCAGTGCGCTGTTCCACGCGTAGAGCCAGATCGGGATCTTGGCGAAGACGTCGGCGAAGGCGCCGAACCCCACGCTGACCTCTTGGGTCACGCTGTCGGTCGGCGACATGGCCGTGATCAGGGTCCAGACGACCGGCCCGAGGGTCAGCAGGGCAGCGAGCCCGAGCAGGGCGAACTTGCCTCCCGTGCCGAGGGTGTAGAGCCAGGAGCGCTTCGTAACCACTGTCGTTGTCATGATGGGCCTCACCCGTAGAAGACGAATCGGCGGCTCAGCCGGAACTGGATGGCCGTGACGAGCATGATGAGAAGGGTGAGCACGATGCCGATGGCCGACGCGCCACCGAAGTCGAGCTGTCGGAACGCGGACTCGTAGATCACCATCACGGCGGTGCGGGTCTCGTCACCGGGGCCGCCGCGGGTCAGCACCCATGGCTGGTCGAAGATCTGCAGGGCGTTGATGATCGCCATGACCGATGCCACGAGCAGCGTCGGACTCACCAGGGGAAGCGTGATCATGCGGAACTGGGTCCACCCCGCCGCACCGTCGAGCGAGGACGCCTCGTAGACCTCGCTCGGGATGGCGGCGAGCCCGCCGATGAAGAGCAGGAACGTGAAACCGAAGTTCTGCCACACGTAGACCAGGAGCACCACGACCTTCGCGCCGAGTCCGGTCGTGAGCCATCCGACATCCGCGATGCCGATCAGGTTGAGGGTCTGATTCACGAGGCCGAACTCCTGATTGAACAGGTACGCCATGATCAGCGAGACGGATGCCGCCGACAGGATCAGCGGGAAGAACAGCGCCGAACGGAAGAAGGTGCGCAGCCAGCTCGGCATCCTCGACTGCACGAGCACCGCGAGCACCAGCGCGACCGCCAGCTGCAGGATCACGGCGACGACGACGAATCCGATGGTGTTCAGGAACGACACGCTCACGGTCGGGTTGGCGGCCAGGTCGACGAAGTTGTCGAATCCCACGAAGACCGGATCGGAGATGATGTCCCAGCGGAAGAAGGCCAGGACGAACGACCCGATGATCGGGATGAAGTTGAACAGGCCGAGACCGATCAGGGTGGGAGCCAGGAACACCCAGATGATGGATCGCCCCGACCGGGCGACCGTGCCGGTCTCGCGCCGGGATCCGGGCGGCACGGTGAGAGTGCGGGTGGTGTTCTCGGACATCAGTTTCCCCCCAGCGCGAGCTCGAGATCTCGCTGCATGGTCTCGAGCCCTCGGCGGACGCCGGATGGGCCGTTCGTGATGGTCGACACCACGTTCTTGAGCAGAGCGGATTCGACGGCGGCCTGCTGAGGAGGCGCCGGCATCGGACCGGTGTCGGGGAACTTGTCGAGCGTGTCGTAGAAGACCTCCCAGTGCGCAGGCCCCACCCCCGCGCCGTAGAGCTTCGCGTTGAGCGAGCGACGCGGCAGGGAGGAGTCCGGTCGCGGGTGCGCGATCGTCATGCCCTCGACCGAGACGCAGTACTTGAGCCATTCCCATGCCTCGTCCTTGCGGGGCGAGGTCTCCATGATCGCGTAGCCTCCCGCTCCGAACTGGTGCCGCTGCCCCGCCATCCGGGGGAAGTAGGTCACGTCGTAGGCGTCGTTCGCGACGCCCGCCTCCTCGAGGCCGCGGACCCAGAAGCCTCCTGCGGGTGTCATCCCGACCGAGCCCGTGGAGAACAGGGAGACCAGCTCGTTCCCGCCGCCCTGTGCGGGGTTCGCGGCAAGACCCTCCGAGACCATGCGCTCGAGCACCGAGAAGCTCTCGACGGCGTGCTCGTTGAGTGCGTCGGGCTGCTTCCACACATAGCCTCCGCTGCGGGCCGGCTGGTCGGGGTAGAAGCGGTCCCAGAACCAGTCGCCGCCGGTCGCCTTCTCCTCACGGAGGAAGCTCGTGTTGTTGACGTACAGCCAGGGCACGACACCGCCCCACAGCCTGTTGTTCCAGAAGTACGGCAGGAACTGTCCCGACGCGCTCTTCTTCATCGCGCGGGCGGTGCCGAGGAAGTCCTCGAGCGTCCAGTTGTCGGCAGGGCGCTCCAGCCCCGCGCGCTCCATCGCCTTCGTGCTGTAGAAGACGTTCGCCGCATTGAAGTTGTCGGGCATCTGGAACAGGCTGCCCTGATACATGAACGCCTCGATGAGGGTCGGGTTCACGTCGTCGAAGTACTCCTGCATCTCCGTCGCGTCGCGACGCACATAGGCGTCGAGCGGGTGCGCGAGGCGCGATGCGAAGAGCTGCGCCCCCTCTGTCGCGACCGTGACGACATCGGGTGGCGTACCGGCCGCGATCATCGTGAGGATCTTGGCGAAGTACTCGCTCCAGTCCTGCCCCTGGATCGCGACGATGCGCACCGAGATGCCGGGGTGCTTGCGTTGGAAGCCGTCGACCAGCGCCTGACGCGCCACCGCGTCCTGCGCGGTGCCGAAGAGGGCGACGGTCAGCGTGTCCGTGCCGCGCCCGGGGATGTCTGAGCCGGTGAGCCTCGGCCACGAGACGACGGTGCCGACGATACCCAGCCCGATCGCGCCGAACAGAGCCCTGCGAGTGAGATCAACCACGATGTTCTCTCCTGAGTGAATGACTTCGCCGGGAGGGATGAGAGTCCCTGCGTCGAAGCTAAATTGATTCAGCATCGCCGAGGTTAGCATCGTCGATGTGCGGCTGCAACGATTTTGCTAAATCAATTCAACCCGCATGGTTCCGGGGCAGCGCCGGCACTGCCTAAGCTGGAGACGCCACGACAGGAGGATCCCGGTGCCGAAGAACGTCGATCGCAGGCCCACGCTCGCCGACGTCGCCGCGCTCTCGGGCATGTCGAAGACCGCCGTGAGCATGATCCTCAACGACCGGCCGGGTTCGCGGCTCTCCGCCGATGCCGCACGTCGGGTCCGCGCCGCCGCCGAAGAACTCGGCTACCGGCCCAATCCCGCTGCCCAGAGCCTGCGCCTGGGAAGGACGAAGACCCTCGGCTTCATCTCTGATCAGATCACCGTGACCCGCTACGCCTCCGAGATGATCCGCGGTCTGCTGTCCGCGGCGAAGGAGCACGGCCACACCGTCCTGATCGCCGAGACGGAGGGCGACGACGCGACCATCTCGGATGAGATCCAGGCGATGATCGACCGCCGGGTCGACGGCATCCTGATCGGCCTCCTCGGCGCCCGCGTGATCGAAGTGCCCGAGACTCCCGCCGACGTGCCGGTCGTGATCGTCAACGGCACGTCGACGACGGGGCATCCCTCCGTGCTCCCCGACGAGCGAACCGCGGGCCATGCGATGGCGCGTCTGCTCACGGATGCCGGCCATCGCCGCGTCGGCGTGATCGGCAACAACCCGCATGCGGTCTCGTCGCCCCTGCATTCGGTGACCATCGGGCCGAGATTCGACGGCATCCGCGCCGCCTTCGCCGAGGCCGGCGTCGCGCCGTTCATCATGGACGTGCCCGAGTGGAACCCCGACATCGGATACACGCGCACGCTGCAGATGCTCGACGCGCACCCCGACATCACGGCGATCCTGGCCGGCAACGACGGTGTGGCCTTCGGCACGTATCAGGCGATCGCGGAGCGCGGACTGCGGGTGCCGGACGACATCTCGGTGGCGTCCTTCGATGACGAGGAGCTCGCCGGCTTCCAGCGACCGGGGCTCACGACCGCGCGACTCCCCTACGACGTCATGGGGCGCACGGCGGTCGAGATGCTGCTCGGAGAGCGCCCGCTCGACGCCGTGCTGATCCCGATGCCTGTCATCGAGCGCGCTTCGATCCGGGCCCTGGATCGACCGGCCGAGATTCATTCAGGCGAATCCATCTCCTCCCCGGAGGCGTAGGCTGGAAGCCGAGGACGGACCGTCCGAGAAGATCTCCCGGCACCGCGCCCGTCCGGAAGAGGAGTCACTCGTGGCTCAGTACGACGTCTCGAACCGCTCGGCGATCGTGACGGGAGCAGGCAGCGGAATCGGCCGCTCGACCGCACTGCTGCTCGCCCGCAACGGCGCAGCCGTGGTCGTCAACGATCTGAACGCGGAGCACGCGAACGCGGTCGTCGAAGAGATCCGCGCCGCCGGCGGCACCGCCGAGGCATCCGTCGGAGACGCGACCGACACCGACTGGATCGCCAGCTCCGTCGAGCTCGCGAACACGCTCGCCCCGCTGCGCATCGGCGTGAACAACGCGGGCATCGGCGGAGCATCCGCCCCCACCGCCGAATACGACGACGCCGCGTGGGACAAGGTAATCTCGATCAACCTCAACGCCGTCTTCCGCAACATGAAGGCGCAGATCCCCTCGATCCTCGCGAACGGGGGCGGCTCGGTCGTCAACATCGCCTCGATCCTCGGCAGCGTCGGCTTCGCCGGCTCCCCCGCCTACGTCGCCGCCAAGCACGCGGTCGTCGGCATGACCAAGTCGGCGGCCCTCGAGTACTCCGCCCAGGGCGTGCGCGTGAACTCGGTCGGCCCCGGCTTCATCGACACCCCGCTGCTCGCCAGCATGGATGCCGCTGCGAAGGAGTTCCTCGTCAGCAAGCACCCGATCGGCCGTCTCGGCCAGGCCGATGAGGTCGCGAACCTCATCGCCTTCCTCGCCAGCGACGCCGCCAGCTTCATCACCGGCAGCTACCACCTCGTCGACGGCGGCTACACCGCCCTCTGAGGTTCCGCCCGGGCTGCGGACACCACCGGTTAGGGGGCCGACACACCAGTTGTCGGCCCCCTAACCGCGTACGGTTCGGCAAGTGGCGTGTCGGCCCCCGAAGTGGTGGCCGTCGCGCTGTGCGAGCTCGCCCTCGCCACTTACCCCCGCGGGCGACGCTTCTCGAGCACGCCGGCGAGCAGCACCGCGACCACGGCCGCCGCCGGCGCCACGATCAACCCGGCCCGCAGGCTCTCGGTGTCGGCGATGAAGCCCACGAACGGCGGCGAGAGCAGGAAGCCGAGGCGCAGCAGCCACGACACGATCGTGAGGCCGGCACCCGCTCGCAGGCCCGGCAGCTCATCCGCCGCGTGCATGGCCGCCGGGATGAGCGTCGCGATGCCGAAGCCGACGGCGGCGAATCCGGCGATCGTTCCCGGCACGCTCGGGAAGATGAGCGCGAGGGTCATTCCGCCCGCGGCGATCAGGCCTCCGACACGGGCCACGGCGCGCTGGCCGAAACGGTCGGTCATGCCGTCTCCCAGCATCCGTCCGATGAACTGCGCCCCGACCAGGGCGATGAACCCGAGGGGCGCGACCGCGGCGGCGGCGCCGAGCGATTCGCTGAGGTAGAGGGTCGCCCACGAGTTGCCGGCATCCTCGGCGATCGCCCCGGCCATGGCGATCAGCGTGAGGGCGATGAGGATCATCACGGTCCGCGGGCTCACGCCACGACGCACCACGGTCTGCAGCTCGACGGGGTCGGCCGTCGCCTCGGCATCCGCCTCCTCATCGCGCCCGGGCAGGCAGAACCAGAGCGCCGTGAAGGCCACCGCCGCGAACACCGCGGTCGAGATGCCGAGATGAACGCCGAGGGGCAGCTGCAGGGCGATCGCCGCCGCAGCCATGCCTCCACCGAGCACCGCGCCTATCGACCAGATGGCGTGGAACGAGTTGATGATCGAGCGGCCGTAGCGCCGCTGCACACGCAGTCCGTGTGCATTCTGCGCGACGTCGGTGATCGCATCGAATGCCCCGCCGAGCAGCAGGGCGACGGCGAACAGGATGCCCGAGGGTGCGAGGGCTGCGGCGAGCAACCCGAGGCCGGTGGCGATCGTGCCGATCACGGCGATCCGCGCCGAACCGAATCGGCGGATCAGCACGGCGGCGAACAGCCCGGCGGCGATGGCTCCGGCAGGGAAGGCGGCGATCGCGAGACCGTAGCCGGCGTTGTCTAGCTCGAGAGCGGCCTTGATCTCGGGATACCGCGGCAGGATGTTGGCGAACAGGGCGCCGTTCGTGAGAAACAGCGCGGAGACTGCGATCCGTGCACGACGGGTCGCCCGGTCGGCGGCGGGGCGTCGAATCGATTCGATCGAAGTCATGGCAACGACGCTACACGCCTGAGCGCGTCCCCGAAAATCACCCTTCCGACCCCGCGGTCGGCACCTCTGCGCACTCAGCCCAGCAGCGGTTCGACCTGGGCGGCATCCTCGGTGACCACCGACGCCGCAGCGACCGCGGCTTTCGCGTCGTCGAGGCGATCGAACTGACCGATGAAATCGGACTGCGCCCCGAACGCCCGGAAGCCCTCGCGGGGCGTCCCGGTGATCGACCCGAGGAACTGCCTGCGGTCGTTCCCGACGTGGAAGCCGGGATCGACCTCGACCCACAGCCCTCGGGGCCGGGATGCCGAGCGCATCCGCGCATTGGTCACGGCCTTGGCGGCGTTCCTGATGCGTGCAGACATGGCTCACGCACTCATCGCGTGCAGGGTGCGGGAGCCGCCGACCACCCGGGCGAACTCGTCGCGCGTGAGGTCGAGGCCTCCCGCGGAGCTCGCGGCGTTCATCATCGCCACCACCAGCGCGCGATCGACATCCACCTCCTGAGACATGGAGAAGCGCAGGGGAATCGACGCGTGCACCCAGATGGTCTCGGCGACGCCGTCTCCCATGGCGAGCGTGAGCGGGAACGACTCATTGCGTCGCAGCTTCGTCACGATCACGAGCCGCAGGTGGGTCATCAGCCGATCGTCGAGCTCGATCGGCGTTGCTGTGTTGCCGTACGTCAGACGTCCCATGATCTCTCCCTCAACGAAAACTCCGTTGAGAAATAGATTACTAGGTTACCTAGCTAAATCACAGTCCGAGCTAGGGGAGGTCGCCGATCTCCTCGGCCAGGCGTCGCAGGAACCGAGTGATCGCGTCGGTCTGGTCGGGGGTGAACTCGCTGGCGAGCGACTCGATGCGCTGTGTCAGCTCATCTGCCTGCGCGTTGAGATCGCGCAGCGACGGTCGCAGCACCTTGGACCGCGCATCGGCAGGATGCGGCCCGACCACGATCTGACCGCGCTCCTGGAGCCGACGAAGCAGACTGGTGACCGCCGCGGTGCTGACGTTCAGGTGAGCGGCGAGACCGCCCGGCGTAGCGGGGGCGTCGTCAGAGGCGTCGAGGATGTACCTCATCGCCTCGCGGTCGGTGTCGTTCGGCGCGCGCACGGCGGCAAGGCGTCGTCCGAACTGGGCCTCGGCCCTGCGAAGTTCATCGACACGCGCGACGAGTTCACTCGCCCGCGTCGCCATCTCGGTACTGCTGCTCATGCGTCACCCCCTGACTCCTCCATGGTACTCGACAAACAGGTAACCAGGTTGACTAGCGAAATCCAATGCGACCAGCCACTCTGATGAGGTGAGATGATGGGATTCTGGGAAAGGGGCCTCATGGTCGAGCGATTCGCACTCGAGGATGCCGGGTACATCATGTACGCCGACATGATCGATCGCCTGCGCGCGGACTTTCCCTCCGTGCCCGCGTGGCGGATCGACCAGATCGTGACAGCCGAACATGACGCCATCACCGGCGGGATCCTGCGGATCGTGCCGGCCGAGGTCGAGTCCGGCGCGGCCGAGATGCTCGCACGCGAGGCGGAACCCCGTGGAAGTGAAGAAAGCCTGAGCGATGATGGCGAGGTGGCGTGATGGAGCGCTCTGAGGAGTTCGGCCGTTCCGGCTACTGGTACCCCGAGGCCGACAGCGCGAGCACCGTCGACGTCCTGAACCTGCTGCGTCGCTACCGATCGGCCGAGACCGCGATGCGGGAACGCACACGCATCTCGATGAAGATGAACGAGACCGACCTCGTCGCCCTGCGCTTCCTGCTGCGCGAGCAGCGGGCCGGACGCATCGTGCGCGCGATCGACATCGCCCGCATGCTCGACATCTCCACCGCATCGACGACGACCCTCATCGACCGCCTCGAGAAGGGCGGGCACGCGAAGCGGGAGCCGCATCCGACCGATCGACGCGCCGGAATCGTGGTGCCGACGGTCAGCAGCGACGACGAGGTCCGCGAGACCCTCGGTGCGATGCACAGGCGGATGCTGGCGCTCGTCGACGAGATGAGCGACAAGGAGCGCGCGGTCGTCACCCGCTTCCTCGCCGGCATGACGTCGGCCATCGAAGAGGCGTCTGATCTCGACCAGGAACTGCGCGACGTCATCCGCTCGCACAAGGAATCCGAGTCCTCCGGCGAGTGATCGCCGAGAGCCGGCCGACGGATCGGCCGGCCACCCGACGCTCCGATCAGGCTCTGCCGGCGTCGCTCTTCGACGAAGTGTCGGCCTCGCCGTCGGCATCCGCTGCCACGACCACCCGCTCGGGGAACAGCTCGTCGAGGTCGAGGTCGGGGTTCTCCTCCTGCGTCTCGACCAGTTCGACGGCCTCCTCGATCGTCTGCACGCTCGGCATCGCGCCGGGCAGCGGCCTGCGGGCCGACTCTTTGAGCACGACCACGGCGATGAAGCCGGCGATCGACGTGCCGATCACGTAGAAGGCCGGTGCCAGCGCCGAGCCGGTGAGCTGCACGAGCGCCTCCATGACGACCGGCGCCGTGCCGGCGAAGAGCGCGACGGCGAGGTTGTAAGAGATGCCCATGCCGCCGTACCGCGACGACGTGGGGAAGAGCGCGGGCAGCGACGATGCGAGGTTCGCGACGTAGAAGGTCACCGGGAAGGCGAGCAGCACGAGCCCGAGCAGGGTCGACCAGATCTCGCCGTGCATCATGAAGAGGAACGACGGCACCGCGAGCACGATCGCCGAGATCGAGCCGATGAACAGCACCTTCTTGCGACCGATGCGGTCGGACAGCCTGCCCGTGAGGGGGATGCTGAGGGCCATCGCCACGAGCACGGGCAGGGTGAGCAGAGTGCCGTGCACCTCGTCATAGCCCAGCGTGCCGGTGAGGTAGGTCGGCATGTACGACGTGAGGGCGTAGCCGACGGTGTTGGCCGCGGCCACCAGCACGAAGGCGGTCAGCAGCTCACGCCAGTACGCGCGGATCAGGGCGAGCACGCCCTTCGGGGCATCCGCGGCCTTCTGCGCGTCGTCGGCTGCGCGCTCGGCCGATTCCTTCGCCTCCTGGAAGGCGGGTGTGTCTTCGATCTTGAGACGGAAGTAGATCGCGATGAGACCGAGCGGCAGCGCGACGAGGAACGGGATGCGCCAGGCGAAGCCCTGCATGACCTCAGCCGACAGCGTCAACTGCAGGATCGACACGAACGCGGCGCCGATCGCGAAGCCCATGTATGACCCGAGGTCGAGCAGCGAGGCATAGAAGCCGCGACTCTTGTCCGGTGCGTACTCGGTGATGAAGGTCGTGGCCCCGGCATACTCGCCACCGGTCGAGAAGCCCTGCGCGAGCTTGAGCACGATGAGCAGGATCGGCGCCCAGACGCCGATCACCGAGAAGTCGGGGAGCACGCCGATGAGGAACGTGGCCGCCGCCATCATGATCAGCGTGAAGGCCAGCACGCGCTGGCGACCGAGCCGATCGCCGAGCTGGCCGAGCACGATGCCACCGAGCGGACGGGCGATGAAGGTCACGGCGAACACGCCGAGCGAGAAGAGCGACTGCGCACCGGCTGATGCATCCGGCAGGAACGCGCGGCCGATGATCACGGCGAGATAGCCGTAGATGCCGATGTCGTACCACTCCATGAGGTTGCCGACCACCGTGCCGGCGACGGCGCGGCGCAGCATCGGGCGGTCGACCACGGTGACGTCGTCGACGGTGAGGCGTCGTGGTTCGTCCGCGCCGGGTCGCAGGCGACGGATCAGTCGCTGCCACAGGCTCGGGGTGGTGCTCTTCAGGGGATCGGACATCGTGCCATCTTCCTTACTCGTGCGGCATCCGCGTCCCAGAGGACGGAACGCACAACGGCGGGGAGGCGGCTTGCGCCGCCTCCCCGCACTGTGTCGCTGGTGTCAGCTGTTGAAAGCGTCCTTGACGTTCTCGCCAGCCTTCTTGACGTTGGCCTTCGCCTGGTCGGCGCGGCCCTCCGCCTCGAGCTTCTCGTTGTCGGTCACCTTGCCGACGGCTTCCTTCGCCTTGCCGGTGAGGTCCTGTGCGGCGTTCTTGATCTTGTCATCGAGTCCCATGGGGGCTCCTCTCTCTTATCAGCGGTGGTCTTGTGGTCGGGGTCCTGCGGTGTCTCACAGCGGGATGTCGAGTGCGGAGGCCGTGAGCGGCAGGGTCGCTGCTGCGATGACGGCGATGAGGCCGGCGATTCCGGCGGACTTCCAGAGGGGCGGACTCGAAGATGCGCGCGGGACGCGTCGCATTCCGGTCGAGCGGCCGATGGCCTCGCGGGCCGCGAGCGGAGCGAGATCGACGGCGTCGATGCGGGCGGCCCGGCTCGCGCGGAGATCGCGACGCGTGGTGTGCTGCGTTGCTGTCGACATCCGTTTCCCCTTCCGTTTCCTTCCTCGGTCAAAAGATTACTAGATGAACTAGTGATTCACCAGCCTAGTGAAAAGTTCAGGAATCGCGCATACGCTCAAGTCATGACCGAGCTCACGCAACCCACCGGGCACGAAGAGGCCCTGCGCGCCCTCTCCCGCAACGACGGATCGGCACCCCGCGCACTGGTTCTCGGCGCCACCGGATACATCGGCGGGCGGCTGACACCGCGACTGCTGAACGCCGGATACCGGGTGCGCGCACTGGCACGTGACGCTGCGCGAGCGGCATCCTTCCCCTGGGGTGCCGAGTGCGAGATCGTCGAGGGGTCGGCCGACGACGCCGATGCCGTCGCCGAGGCGATGAAGGACGTCGACGTCGTCTACTACCTGATCCACTCGATGACCGCAGGCAAGGGATTCGAAGAGAGCGATGAGCGAGCGGCCACCACGGTGGCGGATGCCGCGGCGAAGGCCGGCGTGCGACGCATCGTCTATCTCGGCGGCCTGCACCCCGACGACGTGAAGCTGTCGCCGCATCTGCGCTCCCGCGTGCGGGTCGGGGAGATCTTCCTCGAATCGGGTGTGCCGACACTGGTGCTGCAGGCGGGCGTCGTGATCGGCTCGGGTTCTGCGTCGTTCGAGATGATCCGTCACCTCACCGATGTGCTGCCGTACATGCCGGCGCCGAAGTGGGTGCGCAACCGCATCCAGCCGATCGCCGTGCGCGACGTGCTGCACTATCTTCTGGGCGCGGCGCGCGTGGACGACGAAGCGAATCGGGCGGTGGACATCGGCGGGCCCGACGTGCTGCGCTACGGGCAGATGATGAACGGCTATGCGCTCGAAGCAGGACTCCGCCAGCGCGCGATCGCCGCACTGCCCGTGCTGACCCCGGGCCTCGCCTCGCACTGGGTGAACCTCGTGACTCCGGTTCCGCGGTCGATCGCACGCCCGCTCGTCGCGTCGCTGCAGAACGAGTGCATCGTGAAGGACCACGCGATCGACGACCTCATCCCCCGCCCCGACGGCGGGCTCACCCCGTATCGCACGGCCGTCTCGCTCGCGCTGGGTCGCGACGCCGCCGACACGATCGAGACGAGCTGGCAGGATGCCGAAGTCTCGGGCGCTCCGAGCGATCCCCTGCCGAGCGACCCGGACTGGGCCGGTCGCACCGTGTTCACCGACACGCGCAAGCTGCGCACCGCCGCACCGGTCGACGGCCTGTGGCGAGTGATCATCGGCATCGGCGGGTCGAACGGCTGGTACTCGTCGAAGTTCCTCTGGGCTGTGCGCGGCTGGATGGACCGTCTGGTCGGCGGAGTCGGCCTCCGTCGCGGACGCCGCAGCAAGGCCGAGGCACGGGTCGGAGACGCGATCGACTTCTGGCGCGTCGAGGCCGTCGAGGAACCAGGGCGAGCGACCGACTCGTCACCCGCGAGCGGCGGACTGCTGCGCCTGCGCGCCGAGATGAAGGTGCCGGGCGAGGCGTGGCTCGAGCTGCGCGCACTCCCCGACGGTGACGGATCGCGCTATGAGCAGCGCGCCGTGTTCTTCCCCCGAGGACTCGCCGGCCGGTTGTACTGGCTCGGCGTGCTGCCGTTCCACGGCTTCATCTTCGCGGGCATGGCGGCGAAGATCACTGCGGCTGCGGCGGTGCCCGTCGAGGCGGACGCGGATGGTGCAGCATCCGCGTCGGGCGCGGCGGGTTCGGCATCCGCTTCGGGCGCGGCATCCGTCGTCAGCTGAGTTCCCTGCCCGCTGCCCTCTCGCGACCCGCGTGCGGGGTCACTTTCGCATCCTGGGCCGCGTGCGGGGTCACTTTCGCATCCGAAACAGCCTGTTCCGGTGCGCTTTTGACCCCGCACCCGGTCGGCACGTGATCCGAGGTCAATTCCGCACCGCGAGCGGGCGGTTCGGATGCCGTCCCGGCCATGCGCTGGGTCGACGGGCGTGCGGGGTCGATTCGGCGTGAAGTCAGGAAGGGCGCTCGGCGAGGCCGGAAGGGTCCGATCCGGTGCCCGACCCGGCGTCCGCGCCTGCACCCGAACCGGCATCCGCACCGGCATCCGCACCGGCACCGGCACCCGGTTCCGCAGCGGTTCCTTCTGCCGACGGGATGATGTCGATGGCCTCGGTCGCCGTCGCGTAGACCTCGGCGAGGCTGTCGTCGACGTCGGCCTCGTCGATCCAGGCGAGGTCGTCTTCGGAGTGGTCGTATTCGACGGGCACAAGAGCGAAGTCGTCGCCGTACTCCTCGAGACCGGCCATGACGCTGTGGCGCACGGCCATGCGGGCATAGCGCTCACGCAGGATCATCGGATCCCGCCGCAGGTCCTTCATGAACGCGACCATCATGAACGCCATGATCACCGCGAACGGCAGAGCGGCGATGATCGTGACGTTCTGCAGCGACTTGAGACCACTGCCCTCTTCGCCGGTGACGAGCAGCACCGCGGCGATGACTCCGACCAGCACACCCCACACCACGGCGACCCAGCGCGAGGGCTCGGGGCGACCCTGCTGCGAGAGCGTGCCCATCACGAGCGAGGCCGAGTCGGCTCCGGTGATGAAGAAGATCGAGATGAGCAGAATCAGGACGATGCTCGTGATCAGCGGGAAGGGCAGGTTGCCGAGCACCCCGAAGAGCACCTCCTCGGGCGGATCCACGGTGAGGTTCGCGCCGTCCATCTGCTGCTGGATAGCGGTCGTGCCGAAGATCGCGAACCACACGAGCGAGATCACGGCCGGTACGACGATGACGACCGACACGAACTGGCGCAGCGTGCGGCCGCGCGAGATCTTGGCGATGAACATGCCGACGAACGGCGACCACGAGATCCACCATGCCCAGTAGAAGATCGTCCAGCTCGAGAGGAACATCTGCGCCTCATCGCCCTGCGAGGCCGAGCGGGCGACCATCTCGGGCAGGTCGCCGAGGAACTGCACGGCGACCGACGGGATGACGTTGAGGATCAGCAGCGTCGGGCCGACGAAGAAGACGAAGAAGGCGAGCAGCAGCGCGACGACCGCGTTGATGTTCGACAGTGCGCGGATGCCCTTCGAGACGCCCGAGACGGCGGATGCGATGAAGCAGGCGGTGAGCACGGCGATCGCCGCGATGAGCACGCCGTTGCCGAGTTCGCCGATGCCGCTGACGATCTCGACGCCGTGGCCGATCTGCAGCGCGCCGAGGCCCAGCGATGCCGCGGTGCCGAAGAGGGTCACGATGATCGAGAAGATGTCGATCGTGCGGCCGAGGGGCCCGGTCGTGCGGCCCTCGCCCAGCAGCGGCGCGAAGATCGACGAGATCAGCGGGGTGCGGCCGCGGCGGAATGCGCCGTAGGCGATCGCGCCACCGACGAGCGCGTAGAACGCCCACGCCTGCGGACCCCAGTGGTAGAGCACCTGGGCCTGCGCGGTGTGCATGGCCTCGAGAGTGTCGGCCTCGACGGTGCCGGGCGGCGGGCTCTCGAAGAAGGTGAGGGGCTCGGCGGCACCCCAGAAGACGAGTCCGATGCCCATGCCGGCGGCGAACAGCATCGAGATCCACGAGAACATCGAGAACTCGGGCTCTTCGTCGTCACGGCCGAGGGGGATGCGTCCGTAGCGGCTGAAGCCGATGAACAGCATGAAGACGAGGATGACGGTGGCGATCGTCGTGAAGAAGAAGCCGAAGTACTCGACCACCCACGCGAGCACGGTCGCGGTCGTGCCCGAGAGGTTGTCGCCCGCGAAGACTCCCCAGGCGATGAAGGCGATGGTCAGCGCGACCGCGACGCCGAAGACCAGCGGGTCGGTGCGGTACGTGCGACCGGTCTCTTCGACCGAGACGCCGGGCACGAGCGCCGGGTGCACGCCGCGCGGCGGCACTGCGGCGATGTCGCGGACGATCTTCTGCGCGGCTTCCGTGGCTTTCGCGGCCTGGCGGACTGCTGCGGTGTTGGTCTTCGGAGCGTCGGTCCGTGAGGTGGGGTTGTCGTCCGGAGTGTCCATGGGAACCAATTCTCCCATGCCGGCATTCTGGGGGCGACGCAGTCGACGGAGCCGAAACGCCGCGAGCCGACGTCAGCGCAGCCCGCGGCGCCCGCCGAAGACCGAGTGCAGCAGCGGCAACGCCGAGACGCAGATGAGGGTGATGCCGAGCGGGGGCAGCGGCGTCACGAGCAGCGCGCCGCCGACGAGCATCGCGGCGAACAGCACCCCCGAGCCGATACGGCGGGCGATGCCCTCTAGTCGGTCGAGGCGGCGTTCGAGTGCCGACGTGTCGAACGTGACGTTGCCGTCGTCGACGCGGGTGATGATCGCGTCGATGCGCTTGGGCAGGCGATAGGTGACGGCGGCGGTCTCCATGGCCTGCTCCGCCATGTCCTGCATGAGGTTGCCCGACTCGTCGCGCAGCAGCCGCGCGGCATACGGCTCGGCCGCATCCCAGACGTTGAACGCGGGGTCGAGGCTCGAGCACATGCCCGAGGTCAGCGACACCGCGCGGATCAGCAGCAGCATGTTCTCGGGCAGCTGCAGCGGCAGCGAGCGCACCATGTCGCCGAACTCGTCGGCGAAGTCCGTGAACTCGCGGGGGTCGACCTTGCTCAGCTCCGCGAAGCCCATGCCTCCGAAGCGCGCGAACAGCGCCCGCAGCGCCCGTTCGAGCTCGGCGGTGTCGGCCGACGGCAGCAGCACGCCGATCTCCTGGGCCGCCGTGACCAGCCCGCGGCTGTCACGACCGGCGACCGCGATCAGCAGCGTGCGCAGGCCGTCGCGGAGGTTATCCGGCACCTCGGCCATCATGCCGAAGTCGATGAAGGTGAGACGGAAGCCACGGCCGGTCTCGGATGCAGGCTCCGGCGTCACGAAGATGTTGCCGGGGTGCGGGTCGGCGTGCACGAAGCTGTGCGTGAACACCTGGTCGAACATGACCTCGGCGAACACGTCCGCGACGTCGGCCGGATCGATGCCCGCCGCGCGCAGAGCATCCGTGTCGTTGATCTTGATCGCCGTGACGTCAGACAGGGTGAGCACGCGACGCGTCGAGCGCTCCCAGACGATCTCGGGGGCGCTGACGCGCGGATCTCCGGAGAAGTTCTCACGGAAGCGCTCGGCACTCGCGGCCTCGTGCAGGTAGTCGATCTCTTCGAGGCTGGTCTGGGCGAACTCCTCGACGAGGCCGGGCGCGTCGACGCGGTCGCTGACGAGCCTGACGCGCATCGCCCACCGTGCCACACGGCGCAGTGCCGCGAGGTCGACCGCGACGATCTCGTCGATGCCGGGGCGCTGCACCTTGACGACCACATCGCCGAGGCCGGTGTCGGCCGCATCCTGCGCAGACAGGCGGGCGCGATGCGCCTGTCCGAGGGATGCGGCGGCCACCGGATTCTCGTCGAACCAGGCGTACGCCTGCTCGAGCGGCATGCCGAGTTCGGCCTCGGCGGCGGCGCGGATGCCGGAGAACGGCACGGCCGGCACCTCGTCCTGCAGCCCCTCGAGCTCCTTCGTGATCTCAGGGGGCAGCACGTCGAGGCGCGACGACATGAACTGCCCGACCTTGATCATGAGGCCGCCGAGCTCGACCGCGAGCACATGGAACCGCTTGGCGAAGCGCTGCATGCGCGGGGCGCGGGTGCGCTCCGCGATCGAGCTCATGCCGAAGCGCGGCAGGACGAGCTCGAACCACCAGACCTTGAGGAACTCGCGCGCCGCGAACGACAGGATGCGGCGGTACCGGGCACGATGGGCGCCCTGCGCCGCAGCATCCGTCATGTGTCGTCCCTGGGTCGTGTGCGATCAGTCCTGAGCGAGGATCGAGTACAGCCTACGGCGGGCCTCGTCGAGGATCTCGACCGCCTGCTGCACCTGCTCGGTGCTGCCGCTGCGACCGACGGCCGCGGCTGCCGCGGCGAGGTCGACACCGGCCTTGGGCAGTGCGCTGTAGCGGGGGTTGTCGTGCGAGCCCTCGCCCGTCGACTGCGACTCCCACGGGGCTCGCGTCTCGGTGTGCTCGGCGGCGACGGCGCGGCCGGCTTCGGTGAGCGAGTAGGTCTTGCGACCGTTCTGCTCGTCGGCCTCGATGAGGCCCTCGTCGGCGAGCAGCTGCAGCGTGGGGTAGACCGAGCCTGCGCTGGGCTTCCACGTTCCGCCGCTGCGATCGGCGATCTCGTTGATGATCTGGTAGCCGTGCATCGGCTTCTCGGCGAGCAGCGACAGCACCGCGGTGCGGACGTCGCCCTTCGCCATGCGCGAGCCGCCGCTGGGGCGCTGCTCGAAGGTCTTGCGGAGCTGCTCCATGGCATCGAAGATCGCGGATGCGGGTCCGCCGGGGCCCGAGCCGAAGCCGGATCCGCCGAACGGGTTCGAGGGGAATGCGTTGTTCATGATGACCTCCCGGAAGTGGTGAGCGATAGTCAACGATATATCGTTAAGGCTGAGTGCTGGGTGGGAATCCGGCATCGATGGCACGGCGCATTCCTGAAAGCAAGCCCCCTGCGCTCCACAGACGACGATGTTTGACTGCCGTTGATGTCGAATTCTCCTGCCGTTTCCTCCACGTCCACTTCCGTCCGGGTGAGCGTGGTCGTCCCCGTGTTCCGACCGGGAGCGGCGTTCGACGAGCTCATCGCCTCCCTCGACCGGCAGACACTCGACCACGATCGGTTCGAGGTGCTGCTGTGCGACGACGGCTCCGGTGAGGAGACGGCGGCCCGACTGGTCGAGATCGCCCGCGATCGCGACTACGTGCGCGTCGCGTACCTTCCCCATTCCGGATGGCCGGGGACTCCGCGCAACCACGGCATCGACGATGCACGCGGCACGTACATCCAGTTCGTCGATCAGGACGACTGGCTCTATGACGGCGCCCTCGAAGCCCTGTGCGACTATGCAGACCAGCACGCCTCCGACGTCGTGGTCGGCAAGGAGGTGGGCATCGGACGCATGCTGCCGAGCAGGATCTTCCGCCGCGACATCCCGCGCGCCCGTCTCGGCGAGGATCCGCTGCTCGAGATGCTGACGCCGCACAAGATGTTCCGAACCTCGTTCCTGCGCGAGAAGCGCATCCGCTTCCCCGACGGCAAGGTGCGGCTCGAGGATCACCTGTTCGTGATGCAGGCGTACTTCGAGGCCTCCACGGTCTCGATCCTCGCGAGCCAGCCGTGCTACGCGTGGGTCAAGCACGCCGGCAGTGCGAGTTCGTCGCGGATCGAACCCGAGACGTACTTCCCGCACCTCGAGGCCGTTCTCGACCTGGTCGAGCGATACACCGAACCCGGGCGCCTGCGCGACAGGCTGCTGCGGCACTGGTTCCGCGGCAAGATCCTGAAGCGGGTGTCGGGCAAGAAGTACGCCCGGTATCCCGAGGAGTATCGCGCGCGTCTGCTCGATGTCGTGATCCCGCTCGCGCGACGCCGCTTCGGCCCCGGTGTCGACGGGGGGCTGTCGTTTCCGAACCGCATCCGGGCAGCGCTGCTGCGCGCCGACCGACGCGCCGACCTGCTGACGTTCGCCCGGTTCGAGGCCGGGCTGACATGTCGCGCGATCGTGACCTCGGCACGGTGGTCGCGGGGCGGCGGGCTGTATCTGACCGTGGATGTCTCGATCACGCATGACGGGCAGGACGCTCTCGTGTTCGAACCCGGCACGGGCGTGATGACATCGCTGCCCATCGCGATGGACGGCCTGCCGACGGGCGTCGTCGAAGCGGGGCGCGAGCTGCAGAACGATCATGTCGACCTGCTGTGGCGAGACAAGGCGGTCGGGGTCGAGCGTCGCGTGGCGCGTCTGCAGCCGCGGGATCTCGGCGCGATCCCCGTCGCCATAGACCCTCTGAAGGTGTTCGGGCCCGACGATGAGACGCGCGGCGCGACGCTGTTCGTGGCGGTGCGCCGCGCAGGCTGGACGTTCGACGTGCCCCTCACCGCGGATGCTGAGACGCTCGCCGCCGCCGGACGCTCACCGCTGCTCGCGGGGCGCACGTGCACGCCGGTCGTGGGGCGCGGCGGTTCTGTCGAGCTGCGTCGGCAATGGCCCGGCGGGCGGCTCAAGGACCTGGCCGGTCGTGCGGTGCGCCGCGTGCGGAGCGGGTCGCCGAAGAGCGGGTCGCCGAAGAAGTGACGCTCAGCGCGGCAGCGTGAGGATCTCGCCCCCGGTCTCGGTGATCGCGATCGTGTGCTCGGTGTGGGCCGTGCGGCAGCCGGTGGCGCTGCGCAGGGTCCAGCCGTCGGCGTCGGTGATCAGTCGGTCGGTGTCGGCCATGACCCACGGCTCGAGCGCGAGCAGCAGACCAGGGCGCAGCCTGTAGCCGCGGCCCGGGCGCCCGTCGTTCGCGACGTGTGGGTCCTGGTGCATCGTCGATCCGATGCCGTGGCCGCCGAACTCGAGGTTGACCGGGTAGCCCGCATCGCCGAGCACCGCGCCGATCGCATGCGAGAGGTCGCCGATGCGTGCTCCGGGGCGGGCCACGGCGATGGCCGCGGTGAGCGCGCGCTCGGTCGCGTCGATCATCGCGAGATCGTCGGATGCTGCGCTCTCGCCGACCACGAAGCTGATGGCGGCATCGGCCGAGATGCCGCGCAGCGTGACCGCGAGGTCGAGCGTGAGCAGGTCGCCGTCCGCGAGGGCGTAGTCGTGCGGCATCCCGTGCAGCACGGCGTCGTTGACCGCCGTGCAGACGTAGTGACCGAAGGGCCCGCGGCCGAACGATGGGGCGTAGTCGACGTAGCAGGACACGGCGCCGGCATCCTCGATCATCTGCTTCGTCCAGCGGTCGAGATCGAGCAGGTTCACGCCGACCGCCGCGCGCTGCTTCAGCGATTGCAGGATGCCGCCGACGAGCGCGCCGGCACCCCTCGCCCGGGCGAGCTGGTCGTCGTCGAGGATCTCGATCATGGGTGTCTCCGCATCCGCATCCAGGCTGTTCCGATAACTATCCCGGTAATACTATCCCGGGATTAGAATGGGCGCATGATGGTTCGGATGCCGCTGACCCCCGCCGAGATCGAACGCGGAGAGCGTCTCGGCGCCCTGCTGCGGCGGGCCCGTGGCGAGCGGTCGATGCTCAGCGTCGCCCTCGATGCGGGAGTCTCGCCCGAGACCCTGCGCAAGATCGAGTCCGGACGCGTCGCGACCCCCGCCTTCTCGACCATCGCCGCGATCGCCGGCGTGCTGCACCTCTCGCTCGATTCGGTCTGGGCAGAGATCGAGCCCCCGGTGCGCACGATCGGCCGCGCACAGGTCGCGTCCTGAGATGGCGCATGCGCTGATCACGGGCAGCTCGCGCGGCATCGGTCGTGCGGTCGCGCAGGCCTTCGCCAGGCGCGGAGATCGCGTCGTCGTGCACTACGGCCGGGATCGGGATGCCGCAGAGAAGACCCTCGCGACGCTCGAGGGCTCCGGCCATGCGGTCGTCGGCGGCGACCTCGGGGATCCGATCGAGGCGCAGCGTGTGGTCGACGAGGCCTTCGCCGCCCTGGGGTCGCTCGACATCCTGGTCAACAACGCTGCGGTGGCGCCGAATGCCGCCAACGAGCATCGCGTCGATTCGACGTCGTACGCCGAGTGGCAGGCCACGTGGTCCGCGATGGTGTCGGTGAATCTGCTCGGGGCGTCGAACGTGACGATGCTCGTGGCGCAGCACATGATCGAGCGCGGATCCGGTGGGGCGATCGTCAACGTCGGGTCGCGCGGAGCGTTCCGTGGCGAGGCCGACCACCCGGCATACGCCGCGACGAAGGCGGGGCTGCAGGCATTCGGCCAGTCGATGGCATTGGCGCTCGCCCCTCACGGCATCTCGGTGACCTCCGTCGCGCCCGGCATGGTGGCGACCGAGCGACAGGCGGCCAAGCTCGAGAGCGAACAGGGCGACAGCATCCGCGAGCAGAGCCCGTTCGGCCGCGTGGGCACACCCGAAGAGGTGGCAGATGCCGTCGTCTACCTCACCTCACCCTCGGCGGTGTGGGCCTCGGGCACGGTGCTCGACCTCAACGGGGCGTCGTACTTCCGGTAGGCCGGGCCGTCTCCCCTCCGGCCCTCAGCCTTCGGGAGGGGAACTGCCCCTGGGGAGGAGACTTCGCGCGAATCCCTCCTCCCGAAGGGCAGTTCTCCTCCCCAAGGGGCGCGCCCCCGCATCCTCGACTTCACACATCGAACGATTAACGATAGATTTCTGTTGTTGTTCGATGAGAGGTGGAGTCATGGCGAAGTCGACGATCGTCGTGTTGAAGGTCGTGATCGTATTGGCGCTGATCGGATCCGTGGCGGTACAGGCGCTCATCGTGCCGCTGCTGTGGCTCGACCTCGGCGCCGACGAGCTGTGGGGCCGGATCGCGCTCGTGTCGATCGTGGTTCTCGGCGTCGGAACCCTGCAGGTCTTCGGCATCTGCGTATGGATGCTGCTGACGAGGGTGCGCTGCGGATCGATCTTCTCGACCTCATCGTTCCGCCCCATCGACGTGATCATCGGCGCGATACTCGTGGCCGCAGCGCTCACGTGGATCCTCGCGGCCCTACTCGCACCGGGCTCGGCCGCACCGGGACTTGTGGCGCTCATCGGCGGCGCGGGCGTCGTGCTCGGTGGCATCGCCCTGCTCGTCGTCGTCATGAAGGCACTGCTGCGGCAGGCGATCGAGCGCGACACTGAAGCACAGTCGCTGCGCTCGGAGCTCGACAACGAGGTGATCTGATGCCCGTCGTGGTCGACATCGACGTGATGATGGCTCGGCGCAAGATGGGCGTCGGCGAGCTGGCCGAGCGCATCGGCATCACCCCCACCAACCTCGCAGTGTTGAAGAACGGGCGCGCGAAGGCCGTGCGCTTCTCGACCCTCGACGCACTGTGCGAGGTCTTGGAGTGCCAGCCGGGCGACATCCTCCGCTGGGAGGCCTGAGGCACGGGAAGTCACCCGCGCGTCGCGTGCGCTTCCGAAGTCCGTGTGCGCTTGCGAAGTCCGAGGTCGCAAAATCCCGTCTTCGCAAGCGCACATCGCCTTCGCTGGCGCACAGGATGCCGGATGCCAGATGCCGGATGCCGGATGCCGGAAGCCGGAAGCCGGAAGCTACCGCGCCGCGAGCAGCTCGTGCAGCCGCGCGGCCTCGCCCTCAGCCATCCCGTATCCGTGCTCGGGCCCTGGGTACACGCCGCCGCGCACCTCGCTCGCATACGCCGCGACCCCGGCGACCGAGACGCCCCGCACGTCGGCATAGCGCTTGACGAACTTGGCGACCCCGCCGGCGTAGATGCCGAGCAGGTCGTGGAAGACGAGCACCTGGCCGTCGGCATCCGCTCCGGCTCCGATGCCGATCAGCGGGATGCGCAGCATGGGCGCGAGTGCCGCGGTGACCTCCGACGGCACGGCTTCGATGACCAGCACCGAGACTCCGGCATCCTGCAGCGCGAGGGCGTCGTCGATCACGGCGAGCGCCGCGTCGGCAGTGCGCCCCTGGGCGCGGTATCCACCGAGTGACGTCGCGGTCTGCGGCGTGAGCCCGACGTGTCCGACCACGGGGATGCCGGCATTCACCAGCGCGCGAGCTCGTTCGACGGTGGCGCCGCCGCGTTCGATCTTGACCAGGTCGACGCCCGCCTCTTTCACGAAGCGCTGCGCGGTGGCGATGGCGATCTCGTCCGAGGCCTCATACGACCCGAAGGGCAGATCGCCCACGATCAGCGACGTCGTCACTCCCCGCCGCACGGCCTTCGTGAGCATCAGCATCTCGTCGGTCGTGACCGGAACGGTGCTGTCGTAGCCGAGCACCGTCATCGCGGCCGAGTCGCCCACGAGCACCATGTCGACGCCGGCCTCTTCGACGATCTGCGCGCTGGGGAAGTCGTAGGCGGTGACCATCACGATGGGCTCACCTGCATGCTTCTTGACGTCGAGATCGCGCAGGGTCAGGCGCTTCGTCGGCGCGGCGTGGGCGCTCATGAGGTCACCACCAGTTCACCGACGACGTCGTCGACGCGGACGATCGCGTTCGACCGATCGACGTGCACGACGACGGGTTCGTAGTCGACGAGGTCTTCGGCCGAGTAGTCGGCGTACGAGATGACGATGATGGTGTCACCGGTGTGCACGAGGCGGGCGGCGGCGCCGTTGACCTGGATGACGCCGGACCCGCGCTCGCCGACCAGCGTGTAGGTCTCGAAGCGCGCGCCGTTGTCGACATCGACGACGTGCACCTGCTCGTGCGGCAGGATGTCGGCGGCCTCGAGCAGGTCGGGGTCGACGGTGATCGAGCCGACGTAGTGCAGGTCGCTGCCGGTGACCGTCGCGCGATGGATCTTCGACTTCAGCATGGTGCGTCGCATCAGGCGTCGCCCTTTCCGTCGGTGGTCGTGCTGGACTCGGTAGTCGTGCTGGACTCGGTGGTCGTGCTGGACTCGGTGGCCGAGGTGGACTCGGTGGTCGGGGTGGCAGTCAGCAGGTGGTTGTCGATGAGCCGCGCGGCGCCCACGCGGGCGGCGACGAGCAGCAGCGCGTCTCGGTCGACTCGGGTCACGGGCTGCAGGGTTTCGGCATCCCGGAGTTCCAGGTACTCGGCGTCTATCCCGGCCGCCGAGAGCACAGCGTGGGCAGCCGAGAGGATGCTGTCGCCGTGGCGCTCCCCCGCTCGGTGCACCACGTCGGCGGCGTCGAGGGCGCGGTTGAGCGCGGCCGCCTGGGCTCGAGCATCCGCATCGAGGTAGACGTTGCGCGAGCTCATGGCGAGTCCGTCGGGTTCGCGCACGATGGGGCAGGCGACGATCCGCACGTCGAGGTTCAGGTCGCGCACGACACGGCGGACGACCAGCACCTGCTGCGCATCCTTCTGACCGAAGTAGGCCACGTCGGGCCGCACGATGCCAAACAGCTTGGTGACGACAGTGGCGACACCGTCGAAGTGGTGGGGTCCGCGGCTCGCGCCGTCGAGCACTTCGGTGATGCCCGCGACGTGGATGTTCGTGGCGAAGCCATCGGGGTAGATCTCGGCCGCATCCGGTGCGAACAGGACGTCGACACCCTCGGCCTCGGAGAGCGCTGCGTCGCGGGCCTCATCGCGCGGATAGGTGCTGAGGTCTTCGTTCGCGGCGAACTGGGTCGGATTGACGAACAGCGAGACGACGACGAGGTCGTTCTGTTCCCGCGCCGCCCGCATGAGAGAGAGGTGTCCGTCGTGGAACGCACCCATCGTCGGCACGAGCCCGACCGACCGGCCCGCTGCCCGGGCATCGCGGACCGCGTCTCGTACGTCGGCGATCGTGCGCAGGATTCTCATGCCCGGGGCTCCTCGGTGGCGGCCGCGTGGTCGGCGGTCGTGTGGGTGGTCGCATGCGGCGCGCGCCCGGCGACCGCGCGGGTGGCGGTGGCGAGTGCGTCGAAGAGGTCTCGGTAGTCGGCGGATGCTGCGCGCTGACGCGCCACGGTGGCCTCGTCACCGCGAACGATCGGCCCGGTGAGAGCGGATGCTGCGCCGCGCGACACCCAGTTGTCGACCGTCTGGCGCACGAGCGGCGCGAGGTGAGCGCGGTCGACTCCGGCGTCCTTCGCGAGGTGCTCGGCCGCGTCGAGCACGGTCAGCACGAAGTTCGAGGCGAAGGAGGCGGCCGCGTGATACTCCGCGCGGTGGGCGTCGTCGACGCGGAAGGGGTTCGCACCGAGCGCGTGCGCGAGCTGCTCGGCCACCTCGAGCGCTTCTGGCGTACGGCCATCGACCGCGACGCCGATGCCACGGAACACCTCGGGCGTCTCGTTGCCGGTGAAGGTCTGCAGCGGGTGCAGGCTGAAGTCGACGTCGGTGAGCGGAGTCGCACCCGAGACATGGGCGACGAGGCGCGCATGCGGTCGCGCGGCGAAAGCCACCGCTGCGACGGCCGAGTCCGGAACGCAGAGCAGGGCGATATCGGCATCCGGCATCCGGTCGTCCCGGCCGAGAGGCCCCAGGACCACGAAGCCCGCTGCGCGAAGAGCCCGCGCGAGTACGCCACCGAGACGGCCGGCGCCGACGATGGCGATGGTCGTGTCAGGTGTGAGAGCAGGGGTGCTGTGCATGTCGATTCCCCGGCCGAGACGTGCGGCGCGGATGGGATGAGTATCCGCCCGAGACGGGGTGCGCGCAAAATCTGGGAGCAGACGATCCACCATATGTCGCCTGCCGGTTACCAATCTGAGAAGTAGTGGCCGTAACGAGTGAACATATCGCTCCGGAGCCTCCCGGCGGAGAGCCGGTCAGACGCTGCGCTTCAGCATCCGCCGTACCCTTAACTGTTCTGCCTCGTCCCGGGCACCTTCTCTGGAGCATCCCCATGTCTGCAACTGCGATCGACGATCGCGCCCGCTATCGGGCGAATCCCACGGTGCTTCAGGCACTGAAGAGTCCGCGGATGCTGACGCGCGAGGTGCTCGCGGGGCTGGTCGTGGGTCTCGCGCTGATCCCCGAGGCGATCGCGTTCTCGGTGATCGCGGGCGTCGACCCGAAGGTCGGCCTGTTCTCGTCGTTCATCATGGCGGTGTCGATCGCGTTCCTCGGCGGGCGTCCGGCGATGGTCACCGCGGCCACCGGAGCCGTCGCGCTCGTGATCGCGCCGGTCGCGCCGACGTACGGGATGGACTACTTCATCGCGACCGTCATCCTCGCCGGCATCTTCCAGGTGCTCCTCGGGGTGCTGGGCGTCGCGAAGCTGATGCGGTTCATCCCCCGCAGTGTCATGGTCGGGTTCGTGAACGCGCTGGCGATCTTCGTGTTCAGCTCGCAGTTCCCGCAGCTGATAGGTGCGCCGTGGATGGTCTATCCGCTGGTCGCGCTGGGAATCGTCGTGATGATCGCGATGCCGAAGATCACCACGATCGTGCCGGCGCCGCTCGTGTCGGTGATCATCGTGACCGCTGTGGTGATGGCGTTCGCGGTCACGGTGCCGACGGTCGGCGACCAGGGCGAACTGCCCAAGAGCCTGCCCGAGCTGTTCGTCCCGAACGTGCCGCTGACGTGGGAGACGTTCACGATCATCGCACCGTTCGCGCTCGGCGTCGCGCTCGTCGGGCTCATGGAGTCGCTGCTCACCGCGAAGCTCGTCGACGAGATCACCGACACGCACTCGAACAAGACGCGCGAGTCGTGGGCGCAGGGCGTGGCGAACATGCTCTCGGGGATCTTCGGCGGCATGGGCGGATGCGCCGTGATCGGTCAGACGATGATCGGCGTCAAGGCCTCGGGCGCCCGCACCCGCATCTCGACGTTCTGCGCCGGCATCTTCCTGTTCCTGCTGGTCGTCGTGTTCGGCGACTTCGTCAGCACGATCCCCATGGCCGCCCTCGTCGCGGTGATGATCATGGTCGCGATCGGCGCCTTCGACTGGCACAGCGTCAAGCCGTCGACCCTGAAGCGGATGCCGAAGAGCGAGACGTTCGTGATGGTGGCGACCGTCGCCTTGGTGCTGCTGACACACAACCTCGCGGTCGGCGTCGTGGGCGGCGTGCTCGTCGCGTCGGTGCTGTTCGTGCGACGGGTGGCGCACTTCGTCTCGGTGTCGAGGACTGTCGCCGGTGATGTCGTCACATACACCGTGACCGGCGAGCTCTTCTTCGCCTCGAGCAACGACCTGACCACTCTGTTCTCCTACCCGGAGGATCCCGATCGCGTCGTCATCGACCTCACCGGATCGCACATCTGGGACGCCTCGACGGTCGCAGCCCTCGATGCGATCGAGACGAAGTACACCGCGCTCGGAAAGACGGTCGAGATCATCGGGATGAACGACAGCAGCCAGCGGATGCGGGGGCGGCTGACCGGCGGTTTCGAGTAGGGGAGTCTGCCCGACCGGTCGGTGAGGCTGCCGTCCTTCGGTCGGTGAGGCCGCCGTCCTTCGGTGAGGCGCTGCTTCGGTCGGTGAGGCTGCCGTCCTTCGGTGGGACGCTGCTCCGGTCGGTGAGACTGCCGTCCTTCGGCGAGACGCTGCTTCGGCGGCGAAACTGCCGCCCTTCGGCGAGACGCTGCTTCGGCGGCGAAACCCACCTGCAGGACATGGGTCTCGTCACAGATGACGGGCCTCATCGCGAAGCGGCCGCCGCCCGGGCGTGGGGCCCATGTCCCGTCACGAGACCCACCGTCACGACGTGGGTCTCGAGACGGAATGTGGGTCTCCCCGAATGCCGCATCACCCCGCGCACCAGACCCACCCCCTGCGACGAGACCGACGTGCAGGACGTAGGTCTCGAGACGGGATGGAGGTCTCGGCTACTCACCCCCAGGCAAGAGGGCGGCGTTCCAGCGAAACCAACCGCCCGTCGCGAGACCCACCTGCAGGACATGGGTCTCGTGACGGAATGAGGGTCTCGGCGGAGACGGGGGCGGAGACGGGGACGGAGACGAAGGGCGGAGACGGGGGACGGAGACGGGGGCGGAGCCCGGGACGGAGACGAGGGACGGAGCCCCGCGGGGCCAGGGCGGAGCCAGGAACCCCACGACCGCCCGACCGTTCACCCCGCGCTCCCCCGGCGTTCACTTCCGCCGCCTATCTTGAGTGCGGTCGCGCGAACGCGGCTAAGAATCAGACCGATCGTTGTACAGAAACCACAACTCCGGGGTAAAGTCAGATCAGACACACCTCGATGACGAGAAAGGCGACCATGGTCGACATCCGAAAGAAGCGCTGGTCTCTCCTGGGAATCGCTGCGGTGGCGGCCGTGACCCTGACCGGCTGCGCAGGCGGCAGCACCGAGACCGACGGCGGCTCGAGCGACGGCGGGTCGGATGCGACCCTCATCGTCTACACCAACTCGAACAGCGACGGCCGTGGCGAGTGGATCACCGAGAAGGCAGCGGATGCCGGCATCGACATCGAGATCGTGGGCCTCGGCGGCGCCGACCTCACCAACCGCATCATCGCCGAGAAGAACAACCCGGTCGGCGACGTGGTGTTCGGTCTGAACAACATGTTCTTCGAGCAGCTCAAGGCCGAAGAGGCGATCACCGCCTACGAGCCCGAGTGGAGCGGCGAGGTTCCGGCCGATGCGGGCGACCCCGCTGACGGAGCGTTCTGGCCGCTCGTCGAGCAGGCCATCGTCACTGTCTACGACGAGAACACCATCACCGACGCCCCTTCCGATGAGGAGGACCTCTGGACCGACGAGGAGTACGCGGGCCGCTACGAGGTCAACCCGGCGCTCGGCCAGGCCACCCCGCAGCTCGTGCTCGCCAGCATCCTGTCGCGTCACCTCGACGAAGACGGCGACCTCGGCGTCAGCGACGAGGGCTGGGACCTGGTGAAGTCGTACTACGCCAACGGATCGCCCGCGGTCGAGGGCACCGACCTCTACGCCCGCATCACGCGTGGCGAGATCGACTACGGCGTGCTGCCCTCGAGCGGCATCGCGGCGCGCGACGAGGAGTACGGCACGAAGACCGGCATGATCGTGCCCGACTACGGCGTGCCGTATGTCACCGAGCAGATCGCGCAGATCAACGGCACCGGCAATGAGGAGAAGGCCCAGGAGTTCATCGACTGGTTCGGCAGCGCCGAGGTGCAGGGCGAGTTCGCGGCCGAGTTCAACTCGATGCCCGTCAACGAGGGTGCGGTCGAGCAGGCCAACCCCGAGGTCGTCGAGCTCATGGGCACCCTCGACCGTCAGGACATCGACTTCGGCTTCGTGAGCGAGAACCTCGGTGCCTGGGTCGAGAAGGTCACGCTGGAGTACATCGGCTGATCGAGCCTCCACACCCCCTCATCCAGCACTGACCGGAAAGACACCATGATCCGTTTCGAAGATGTCGAGGTCGCGTTCGGCGATCACCGCGCGGTCTCGCACCTCGATCTGGAGATCCAGGAGGGTGAGTTCTTCACCCTCCTGGGTCCGTCTGGATGCGGCAAGACCACCGCCCTCCGCACACTCGCCGGGTTCGTCGAGCCGACGGGCGGTCGCATCCACATCAACGGCCGCGACGTCACTCGCGTGCCGAGTGAGAAGCGCGGCGTGGGGATGGTGTTCCAGAACTACGCTCTCTTCCCCAGCATGAACGTGCGCGAGAACATCGCGTTCGGGCTGTCGATCCAGAAGGCATCGAAGGCCGAGCAGCGCCGCCGCGTCGACGAGATCGCCGACCGCACGGGCCTCGCGCCGTCGCAGCTCGAGAAGAACGTGTCGGAGCTCTCGGGCGGGCAGCAGCAGCGTGTGGCCATCGCCCGCGCGCTCGCGCTGACCCCCAGCATCCTGCTGCTCGACGAGCCGCTGTCGAACCTCGACGCGAAGCTGCGCGTGCAGCTGCGTGAACAGCTGAAAGACCTGCAGCACGAGGTCGGCGTGACCACGGTCTACGTCACGCACGACCAAGAAGAGGCGCTCACGCTCAGCGACCGCATCGCCGTGCTCGACGCCGGAACGCTGCAGCAGGTGGGCACGCCCGAGGAGATCTACGACCGCAGCGCGACGCCGTTCGTGTGCCGCTTCATCGGCGAGAACAACCGTCTCAGCCCGGCGCAGATCACGAGCCTCGGCGGCGGACTCGACGCCACGGCCGAGAGCTACGTGCGACCCGAGAAGCTGCATCTCGCCGAGGCGGGCGACAGCTCGACGGCATCCGCGTCGCTCGCTGGCACGATCGTCGATCGCACGTACCACGGCAGCCACAGCGTCTACACGGTGACGGCAGAGGATGCTGCGCTGCGCGTCAGCGTGCCCGCCGCGGCGAGCGCGCGCCAGTGGAACCCCGGCGACGCGGTGCGCGTCGACGTGGACCCGCGCTGGATCCTGCAGTATCCGGCGGCGTGACATGTCGGATCAGACCCCCCAGAACCCCTCACACCCCGCGGTCCCGCCCTCAGCGGCCGTGACCGGAGAAGCCGGCTCCTTGACGACCGAAGCTGTCGTCGAGGGTCAGACGGCGGGACCGCGGCTCAACAAGAGAGGGCGCCCCGGCAGCGTGAAGGCGATGCTCCGCTCACCCCTCGCCTGGATCACGGGCATCATCGTGATCTGGTTCGCCGCCGCGTTCCTCGTGCTTCCCAACGCCGCCCTGCTCGGGGTCACGTTCTTCCCCGACGGGCAGTTCAGCATCCGTGCCGTCGAGAAGCTGTTCGGCAGCGAGCGTGCGCTGAAGACGCTCGGAAACAGCTTCCTGCTGGCCGTCACGCTGTCGATCACGGTCAACGTCGTCGGTGTCTTCATCGTGCTGGTGACGAAGTACTTCCAGGTGCGCGGGGCGAAGATCCTCTGGCTCGGCTATGCCACGACCCTGATCTACGGCGGCATCGTGCTGGCCGCCGGTTACAACTTCATCTACGGCCGGTTCGGGTTCTTCACGAACATGATGGTCAACTGGTGGCCCGACATGGACCGCGACTGGTTCTCGGGATACTTCGCGGTCGTCTTCGTGATGACGTTCGCGACCACGACGAACCACATGCTGTTCCTCTCGTCATCCCTCGGCAAGGTCGACTACGCGTCGATCGAGGCGGCGAAGCTCATGGGCGCATCGACGTGGACGATCCTCCGCCGCATCGTGCTGCCGGTGATGAAGCCGATGCTGTTCGCCGTCACCGTGCTGACGTTCCTCATCGGACTCGGGGCGCTCACCGCTCCGCTCGTGCTCGGCGGGCCCGACTTCCAGACGGTCGCGCCGCTGATCATCGACCTCTCGCGCAGCCCCATCACGCGCGACATCGCCGCGCTGCTGGCGATCGTGCTCGGCATCGCGACGATCATCCTGCTCGCGATCATGAACCGCTTCGAGAAGTCAGGCGTCTACTTCTCGGTCGCGAAGGTGGCGACCCCGATCCAGAAGCAGAGGATCCGCAACCCGTTCGCGAACGTCGTCGTGCACGTCATCGCGTACCTGCTGTGGGTGATCTACCTGATCCCGGTCGTGCTGATCGTGATCTTCTCGTTCGTCGATGCGCGCAGCATCCTCGCCGGCTCCATCACCCTCGACAGCTTCACGCTCGACAACTACATCACCGTGTTCTCGAGCGCCGAGGCGATCCGTCCGTTCATCGTCAGCGTCGTCTACAGCGCCGTCGCGTCGCTCGTCGTGGTCGGCGGTCTGCTGTTCGTGGCGCGGATGCTGCAGAAGCACCGCAACCTGCTGACCACCGCGATCGAGTACGTGCTGCACATCCCGTGGATCCTGCCGATCGTGCTCATCGCGCTCGCCCTGGTGACCGCGTTCGACGAACCGCGGGCGATCGTGGGTGGATTCGTGCTCACCGGCACGCCGATCCTGCTGCTCATCGCCTACATCTGCGTGAAGATCCCGTTCACGCTGCGCCTGCTCAAGGCCGGGTTCGCGTCGGTGCCCGATTCACTCGAAGACGCCTCGCGCATCCTCGGAGCGAAGTCGCTGACGACGTTCCGCAAGGTGCTGGTGCCGCTGGTGCTGCCGACGGCTGCGGCGATCACGGCGCTGAACTTCAACAGCCTGCTCGATGACTACGACGCGGCGATCTTCCTCTATCACCCGCTGTTCAAGCCGCTGGGTGTGGCGATTCAAGAGAGCACGCGCGGCGAAAACAATCTCGATGCGATGCCGATCACGTTCGTCTACACAGTGCTGCTGATGATCATCATGGGTGTCACCATGTATCTCGTGTATGGACGAGGTTCGCGCGCCGGAGCGCCCCGCAAGGTTCGGAAGACGCGCGCATGAGCTCGTTGTCGGATGCTGGTGCACCGGGGCTGCGTGTCACGGTCAGCGACGTGGCCGCGGCCGCCGGAGTCTCCCGCGCCACGGCGACCCGGGCGTTGAAGGGCGAGGGGCGCTTCGCTCCCGAGACCCAGGAGCGCATCCTCGCCGAGGCCGAGCGCCTCGGATACGTGCGCAACACGATGGCCGCCGAGCTCGCCGCCGGCCGCACCGGCACTGTCGGGCTGATGCTGCGCGACGCGAGCAACCCGGCGTACGGTCTGCTGTTCTCGCGCCTGCAGGATGAGGCCCACAGGCGTGGGCTCGACCTCGTGACCGTGACGATCGGCGCCGACGTGCAGGGCGCCGAGCAGGTCAACGCGCTGCACCGGCTGCTCGGCATGCGCGTCGCCGGACTCATCGTCGCGACCGGTGGAATCACGGCCGCGCAGCTCGAGCCATTCGCCGACCAGGTGCCGATCGTGCGCGCGGGGCGGGTCGAGACTGCCGAGGGGATTCATACCGCGCACTACGACGACCCCTCTCATGGCGAGTTGCTGGCCTCGCATGTGCTGTCGCTGGGGCATCGGCAGGTGGTCGTGCTTTCTGGCGCTCCGGATGTGTCTTTTGCGGAGCATCTTCGTGCGTCGGCGATGGAGTCGACACTCGTTGCCGGCGGGGCCTCCGTGACTCTGGTGTCTGCGGGCGCTGCGCCGACCGATGGAGTGGATGAGGCGCTCGATGCCGTGCGGGATGGGGCCACGGCGGTGATGTGCGCGTCGGACTATCGGCAGCTCGCGGTCATGCGCGCTCTGCGTTCTGCGGGGTTGTCTGTGCCCGGAGATGTGAGCGTGACGGGGTGCGATGGCATCCTGCCTGGGGCCGATCTGCTGGGGCTGACGACTCTGCGCATTCCGGTCGAGGCCGTCGCGGCCGCGGCTGTGGAGACGATGCAGCGGTTGCTGAGTTCTGATGCTGACTCGGATTCTTCCGAGACCGTGCGGCAGCCGTTCGTCGGAACCCTCGTGCCCGGGTCGACTGCCGCGGCCGTCTGACTTCTGTCTTGTACTTGTTCGTCGTCTCACTGGAAGAGAAATGATCCTCACCGAGCACTCTCGCCCATCGCACACCTTCGTGCACATCTCCGATACGCACCTTCCCGGTGAACGTTCGCCGCTGTACGGCAGCGGGGCGGATGCCGATGCGAACCTGTCGTCTGTGTTGTGTCGGTTGGTGTCTTCGGGGCTTCGCCCTGATGCTCTGTTGTTCACGGGGGATCTGGCTGATCGCGGAGACGCGTCGTCGTATCGGCGGTTGCGGGAGGTGGTGGCGCCGGCGGTTGAGGCGCTGGGGTGTGACGTGGTCTGGGCCATGGGGAACCACGACGAGCGTGGGGCGATGCGGGCGGAGTTGGGGCTTGCGGGCGGCGCTTCGGATGCTGTGGTCGAGGTGCGCTGGTTCGGCGGGATGCGGGTGATCGTGTTGGATTCGACGGTTCCCGGGCAGCACTGGGGGCGGGTGGATGAAGAACAGCTGTCTTGGTTGGCGGCGGAGCTGGCTACGCCCGCGCCGGAGGGTTCGCTGCTGCTGATCCATCACCCCCCGCTGCCGACGGTGCTCGATCTTGCGGTGACGGTGGAGCTGCGGGAGCAGGCGGCGCTGGCTGCGGTGCTGAAAGGGTCGGATGTGCGGGGGATCCTGTCGGGGCACGTGCATCACCCGTCGTTCGGGACCTTCGCGGGGATTCCGGTGGCGGCGGCGTCATCGAGTGCGTATGGGCAGGATCTGGCTCAGCCGGTTGGAGCTACGCGTGGGCAGGATGCTGCGCAGGGGTACAACCTCGTGCACGTGTACGACGGGACCATCGTGCACTCAGTTGTCGGGCTCGAGGTTGGGGCGGATGTCGGGGAGCCGGTCGCGGCGGAGGAGGCCGGGCGGCGGATCGCTGGGCGGGGGATCTCTTGGCGTGAGCGACCCCTCGTTCGTTGAGCGAGCCCGGCGAAGCCGAGCGAGACGAAGCGCCCGCAATCAGTGCACGTTTTGAGCGCTCCTGGTGATTGGCCTCCGATCGGGCAAACTGCGCAGGTGACGGGTGTGATCTCCAGCGTGAGCTCGCCGACTCCCGAGGCCGCGCAGGCAGCGCTCGACGAGGTCAAGAGTGTCGCCGAGAGCATCCGGGGTGTCGACGGGCCCGAGGAGTTCGTCACCCTCCGCGACTCGTGGACGACGAGCATCGACGCATTCGCCGCCGAGGGCGAGAAGGCCATCGGCGGCGACATGACGGGCCTGGATGCGGCGACGACAGAGATGCACGCAGCGACCGACGCGATGCTCGGCTACTGCACCCCGTAACCGGCGCCCGTCACTCTTCCTGCTGAACCCTCATCGCGATCTCGAAGCTGTCGCCGACCACGCGACCTCCGTCGAATACCGGCTCTTCGTCGAGCGTCTCGAGGACGCGAGGATCGCTCGTGACGGCAGCGGTTCCGCGGTCGCGTACCTCGAGCGACGGCCAGGTCGTCACCGTGACCACGACAGACTCCCCGGGGCTCGCGCCCGCGAGGTCGGCGATGCTCTTGAGCTCGCCCGATTCGTATGACGTCCCGTCTGCGTGGAAGTCACTCGGGTCAGCTGACGCGCTCGACTGCCAGTAGTCGACGACGCTGATCGCACCGTGGTCGCGGTAGACCTCCGCCATCCGCTTCGAGAAGTCCAGGTATGCGGCCTTGCGTTCCGTCGGCACCGGAACGACCGTGATGTCAGCGATGACCATTCTCTGCTCCAGTCCTCAGCGGTGAGTGTCCGTCGCAAGGGTATCCACCGTCGGCCTCACCCAGCCAGACGTGCCTACCGAGCGATGCCTCGCAGCAGCCGCGTCACCGTCTCCTCGACGCGCTCTGCGCTCAAGGGCTGACCGATGAGCGCCGCATATGACGCCATGGCGATGAGCTGGTCGGCGATGGCGTCAGCATCCACGTCGGCCCGGATCTCGCCGGCCGACTGTCCGCGCGCGATCCGCTCGGCGACCCACGAGCGGATCGGTGCCGCGAGCCGCTCGTTTAGTGCGAGCCCGAGTTCGTGGTCGGTGGCGGTCACCGCGATCAGAGCCCGGGCGAGTGCGACGCCCTCGGGCCTCGCGAGCCCGGCGGACATCGCCGAGAACCAGGCGTGCAGGTCAGCCCGGATGTCGTCGCTCATCGCGACGGCGGGGTCGGCTCCGGGCAAATCTCCCTCGAGCAGTGCCTCGCCGAGGATCGCCGCCTTCGACGGCCACCAGCGATAGATCGTCTGCTTGGAGACTGCGGCTGTCTCAGCGAGTCCCTCGATGGTCACCGCTTCGTAGGTGCCGGCGATGACGGCTTCGCGCATCGCCTCGAGCACAGACTGGCGCGCGGCTTCACTTCGGGGACGGGGCACTAGGACAGGCTACTGGTCGCCACGTTCCACCTCGGGGCTCCGCGCATCGCTCGACGACCGGAGACCGGTGACTTCGCGGCGTGCTTCCGCCAAGCTGGACTCATGCGCATCGTGGTGAGCGGGGCCGGTCTCGGCGGACTCGTGCTCGCCCAGGCACTGCGCGACCACGCCGAGGTGATCGTGCTCGACCGCGATGCGAACCCGGCCGACACCGGCGGCTACCGCATCGCGCTCACTCCCGAGGCGGTCGCCGTGATCGAGCGGCACATTCCGGGGCGACTGGTCGACCGCATCCGCTCGGTCTCCGACGGCCCTGAGACGTTCTCGCAGTTCACGATCGCCGACTCGCGCCTGCGACCGATCGTCGTGGCGCCAGAGCCGGCGGGACAAGACCGGATGCTGTGCCAGCGTCGCGCGCTGCGGCAGATCCTCAGCGAAGACCTCGGCGAGCGCCTGCGGTTCTCGTCGACCGTGACCTCGGCTGAAGCCCACGACAGCGGGGCGAGTGTCACTCTCGCGGACGGCTCGCGCATCGAGGCCGACCTGGTCGTCGCGGCCGATGGTGCCCGCTCGGCGACTCTGCGCTCGATCGCCCCTGAGACAAGCGCGGACACCGGCCTGGTCGGCATCGCCGGGTCGACACCGCTGACCCGGCACACCCGGTTCCCGCGCTACCTGCTGCGGGGTCCCGCCCTGGCCGTTGACCGCCACGGCGTCGGCATGTTCCTCTCGCTGACGTCGCGCGGGCTGCGCGGCATCTCACCCGAACTCGCGGATGCCGTCGGCCCGCCGTCACTCGTGTGGGGTCTGATCGCCCGGCGCGACGCCATCGGTGCGGTGCAGACGGCATCCTCAGCCGAACTCGTCGCGACGGCATCCGCCCTCGTGGACCGCTGGACTCCGTGGATGCCGGGAGTGATCCGCGACTCCGATCCCGACCGCACTGCCGCTTTCTCGTTCCGCGCCGCCGACCCGAAGGCGCCGCGCTTTCTGTGGACTCCCGGCCGCATCACCGCGATCGGTGATGCAGTGCACGCGATGCCTCCCACCGGCGGACGCGCCGGGTCGACCGCCATCCGCTCGGCCGGCGCACTCGCCGAAGCCCTCACTGCCCACCCCGACATCGACTCCGCTGTGGCCCGCTATCAGGCCCGGGTCGACGAGTGGGCCGTGCCCGCGATCGAGGAGTCGCTCGGTCCGGTGCGGGCGATCCGGGCTCTCGGCAACCCACTGGCTTAGCTAGCCGCCGGACCGCTGCTGGGGGTCGCCGGATGGATCGGTGCCGGCAGATATCGCCGCAGTCAGGCGGCGGGCACTGGACCATAGCGGTTCGCGACCGCTCCCGAACCGAACTCACGGCGGTCGACGAGCTCTAGCCGGGTGAGCTCGCTCAGTCCGTCAAGCAGCCTCGGCCCGTGCCCGGCGATGATCGGATGCACGACGAATGTGTACTCGTCGATGAGTCCCAACTCGGCGAGCGCGAGAGGAAGAGTCACCCCGCCAACGGATAGCCCTTCGCCGGGCTGCTGCTTGAGCTGCTGCACCGCCTGGGCCAGATCGCCTCGGATGAGCTCGGCGTTCCAGCCGACCGAGCTCAGCGTGCTCGACACGACGTGCTTCGGCACGCGGTCGATGGCCTCGGCGAACGGGATCTCCCACTCGCTCATCCAGTCGGGCCACTGACCGGATGCCGGGCGACGCCAGGCCGACTGCATCATCTCGTAGGTCGTTCGGCCGTAGATCACGGCATCCGCCCGCTCCATCTCGGCAGTCCAGAAGCCCATCAGCTCCTCATCGGGAGCGACCCCCGCCTCGTGATGCACACAGCCGTCGAGCGTGACATTGATCGAGTAGCGCAGTGGTCTCATCTCGCCGATCTCCTTCGATGCGTGCGGGTGGTGCGGGTGGGACTCAGAGTACTGTCGGGCCGTCGTCGGGCGACACCTATCCGCGGCCGAGGTGGCCACAGCGAGTGTGGTCGGCGCATGCGTTCAGGACCTCGATATGCGCGGCGACCATGGGAAAAACCCTGACAAAGACGACCTCGCCAGTGGTGCTGTACAGCATCATGGCCTTGTGATCTCAATTGGCAGCAAGCCCGCCTCAACTCCCGGTCGAAAGCCTCTCTGGCTTCCCACCGCCATGTGGGGCGCGGTGACGTTGGTGATTTGCGCAGCTGCATGGTGGCTGCTCTCCGGGCCTCCGACGGTGCCTTCCCCCGGAACGATCATGTTCAATTCTCCCGGGCTCGGCGCACACTTGTCACTGACCCTCACCGAGAAGCCCACCTTCAAGGCGGTGCTCATCCGAAATGTCGGCGACGACGACGTCAACGTCGACGTCGACTTTTCGCTGTCGGGGCGCATCACAGCTACCAACTGGATCTCTGGTGAGTCCGTCGATGACCCTCCTGGAACGATCCGGACGGGCGGAATCTCAGACGAGCCCGACAAGTTCTGCGAACAGTGGTCGGAAATCGCTGGGTGTCGTTTTCATCTGGGAGTCGGCGAGGCACGGAGATTCGTCTGGGACGACGGATCCACCTCGTGGGTTTCACAGCAAGGGGCTCGATGGTCGGTACTGACACCGTTCATTCGACCGTCGAACGTGTCTGGCGGAGTCGGCGAAGGATATCTCCAGGCCCCGGTGATCGACACCCGCGTGATGCTGAATCTCCCCGATGCTGCTCAGGTCGTGGCAGGGCCACCCGCAACATGGGATTGGGACAACGGCGTTCAGGTCTTCACCTACTCAGGCAGCGGTCAAGTGTCCGCCCCACTGATCCACGATGCCGCTGCGAGGCCGATCGAAGAGTTCGCGCTCTTCGCGCTCGCCGTGCTCCTTGGAATCTCCGTAGAGCGCACGATCACGACCGTGGGCGTGCTCGTCAGGCCCGGAGCGGTGCGCAAGTAGCGCGTGAATGAGGCGGGCGCCCTCGCCCGGCCCGCTCCTCGTGCAGGCTTTGTCACGTTTCAGATTCGAGAGTTGCCGCCCGAAGACAGCAACCGATATACAGGTCACAGCGCTCTGGGGGCGCTGGCGATTCGTCGCCTCACTGTCGAGGGGAACTCTCATGTCACTGCCGCCTGCCTCCTGGCATCCAGACCCGGAGAATCCGAATCAGCTGCGGTGGTGGGATGGCCATCGCTGGACGGATGCCACGTCACCGTCGCCCGCTGCCGCCGCGACGACACAGATGGCCACACCAGCCCCGCCCGCGACACCTGTTGCGGCGAAGCGACGGACGGGGTGGCGCACCGCCGCGATCATCGTCGGCGCGCTCGTGGTCGGCGGGGTGCTCGCCAGACTGTCGCCGATCGCGATCCTCCTCGTCGCCACGGCGATGGTCGGCATCGCCCTCTATGTGATGGTCGCTCGCCCTCTCCCCGCGCTGGGTCTCCGGTCGCGGATGTCGGGCGTGATCGCCCTGGGCATGGCTGCCCTGCTTGTGACGGGCGGCGGCATCGCGAGTGCGAACAGCGGAGGCACCCCGACGGCATCCGAACCGCAGAATTTCGCGGCGGTGGCGACGGCGACTCTGGCGCCCAGCCCGACCCCCACACCGACCACGTTCGAGACGGCGACCGAAGAGGTGCCCGTGCCGTTCTCTGCGACCACCGTCGACGACCCCCAGCTCGATCAAGGCACGACGGCGCTCGTCGCCGCCGGCGTGAACGGCGTGAAGGTGATCACGTACCGCGTGACCATGGTCGATGGTGTGGAAGTATCTCGCGAGGTCGTCGGCGAGGCGGTCTCCGTGCAGCCCGTCAACGAGGTGACGGCGATCGGAAGCAAGGCTCCCGCGCCGGTTGCCGTGCCGGCACCAGCGCCCGTGCCTGCACCCGTGCCGCTCGTGCAGCAGGGCGGCGGCGGATGCGACCCGAACTACACCGGCGCGTGCGTGCCGATCTCCAGCGATGTCGACTGCGCAGGCGGCAGCGGAGACGGACCTGGATATGTGCAGGGCCCAGTGCAGGTCGTCGGCTCGGACATTTACGACCTCGACCGCGACGGCGACGGGGTCGCCTGCGACTAGTCGCTAACCGTCCTTCGGATCATCGAGCTGCAGCGGCAGCGATCGCTTCACGGAGATCATGGAATCCGATCTCCTTGCTATAGCGCGACAGCGCCGCCAAGCCCACGGACTTGTAGCCCAGTTCTTCGAGCACTGAACGTGGAAGAACGTGAAAAGCCCACGCACCGATATCGAGGGGATCGTATTTCTCCGGATCAATCTGCCTGTTCCATGCGAACACGTACACGTCGGCGTTGCACGTCTGCTCGCCGACATACCCGGCTTCAATGTCGAGCCGTCGACCGCGCAGCCCTCCGAACGAGATCGTTGACGGGCGGCGCTGCGCCCACGATTGCAAGTAGGCAGAACTCTTCACCTCGATCTTGACGTCACCCCATAGAACATCGAAGTCATCCCATTCCACGCGAGCGACTTCGAGGCCGAGGGCCCGTCCCACTAGGTACTCGGCGAAGTACCCCCGAGCGTTGTTCATTCGCAGATCCGACATTGCGAAGCGCCAGAAATCCAGGACGCTCCCACTCATTCCGCGAAAGGCCTCGTCGCCTCGCAACCGCGGCAGTTGAGGGGGTTCTCGCCACGTTCCATCCCAATCCATGTTTCACCTTCTGAAGTAGAGCCCACACTCGCCTACCAACGGTGGTGCGGTGTTCAGTTTCTGTTTAGTCCCCAAGTCCGAGAATCGAGCGCCCGTTTGTAGTGCTCCTCCGCCTCGTTGATCTTGCTCTCCGGCGTAGCCGGATCGAAAACTCGGAGGAGCGAGTACCGGAAGGTCGAAGGGTCAAGGGTGCGAAGCTCGACGTTGCCGCCGTGCCCGTTCGTCGCGTAGACGTTCCACCGCTGACGAATGCTCTCTGCGCCGTCAGCCTTGCCCACGTATTGGCGCCCATCGCGCGTATCGGTGATCAGGTAGATGCCCATCACCGATGCCAGTGCCGTCCGCCACGACGCGTACCGGTGGTCTCGCATGACAGCTTGTAGCTGCGGGTAGTCGAGAATGAGCCTGTCGAATCCAGGGAACGGAACCGGTTGGGCGTCTGCGATCTCCATCACCGGGTACTTGGCAGCGGTGGTGCCGTTGATCCACCAGGTTCGAGGAGAGCGCCACCCGATGACAAGACGGTTCCTCAGGTCAGCGAGCTGATCAGACACCGAGAGGTCGAATGTGCGGACGGCTCCATCATTTGAGATCTCTCGCCGGTTCTCTACGACCGACCAGAGCCGCGCGCGATCGCCACCTTCCCTCACGAATACAACCCACACCTTTGGGGGCGCAACTGGGAACACACGCTGCTTCGCACTCTGCCGGCCGGTGTAGTACAGGATCTCCGCGTCGGTCGAATCCGCGTGGATCCCCACGAGACCAGTGTCTTCGTGCTCGCGAACATAGGCGTGGCGAATCACCATAGCCTCGGTCGGATCGATCCCCGCGCTACGGAGGATCGAATCCAGGGTCAGGGTCACGGAGATCAGCGCCCGACGTAGGGCCGCGCCGGTCGAGCCTCTTCTGCCAACGCCTGGCGGTGCGACGTCAGCGCAGATCGAACAGCCGTGTAGATCACGAGCCACAGGATCAGCAGGCCGATGAGCAGACCGCCGACGTAGAGGAGGATGACAGTGAGAAAAGGGTCCATGGCGTCAGAATAGCCACCGGGTGTGCAGGGCTAGTCCCCCGCCTCGAGCGACCTGTAGAACCAGAACGCCTTCTCACCAGTATCGGGGTCACCGTTGCTGAACCCGTGCCGTTCGTAGAAGCGCATCGCGCCGGCATCCGACTCGTCGACGTTGATCTCGTCGAGCAGCGCCACCGGTCCGTCGGACCAGACGTCGTTGGGCGAAGACGACGAAGTCGACTGACACGACACGTCGGCCGCGGGGGCCTTTCGTCTCGGCCGCTCCGCGGACCCACTCCCTCGGATGTGAGAAGAACGTAACGCGGGGCGTACGGCCCAGATACACCGCCGAAACATGGATACCGAACGATGTCCAGCAATGGATACATCATTGGCCACATCGCAGGATCCGGGCTCCGAGCGCCGGCGTCCCGCCCGCATCCGCGTCTATGAGCAGCTGCGGGCCGAGCTGCTGACCGCGGCGTACTCGCCCTTCCACCGCTTCACCGAGGAGAACGTCGCCGAGCGCTTCGAGCTCTCCCGCACCCCGGTGCGCGACGCGCTGGCGCGGCTCGAAGCAGACGGCCTCCTCGTCAAGCGCGACGGAGCGCTGTACCGCTACATGCCCACGCTCGAAGAGTTCACCGACCTCTACGAGCTGCGCATCCTGCTGGAGTCGCAGGGCATCGACCGCGCCATCGCCGACCCGACGATCACGCATGAGCGGGCCCGTCTCACCGCCGAGCAGGACCTCTGGATCTCCCGGCTCGAGGCCGGCATCACCCCCGATCCTGGTTTCGTCGACGCCGACGAGCACTTCCACCTCGCACTCCTGGGCGCCGCGGGCAACCGCGAGCTGGTCGGAGCGCTGGAGCGCGTGAACCGCCGCATCCGCCCGATCCGCATGCATGACTACCTCACCCAGGACCGTGTCGACGCGACCATCTCCGAGCACCTCGAGATCCTCGAGCTCGTGCTCACCGGGCGCCTCCGCGAAGCCCGCGACTTCCTGCGTACGCACGTCGGACAGTCGCAGTCGATCGTCGAGGCCCGCGCGGCCCGCGCCATGCAGATCTCCCACATGAACCACGGATTGGACCCGCACCGATGATCTCCCTCTCCTCCTCCGAGTCCGTCTCCGCCGACGTCGCGGACCTCGAGACCGCACTGGATGCCGCGCCCGCCAGCATCTGGATCACCCGCCGCAACGCCGCGGAGATCCAGGCGGATGCCGAGAGCGTGCGCGCTCGCGTCGCCAAGGGAGCAGCTCTCCCCCTCGCCGGTCTGACGTTCGCCGTCAAGGACAACATCGACGTGGCCGGCATCCCGACCACCGCCGCACACCCCGCCTTCGCCCGGGTTCCGGCGAAGACCGCGACCGTCGTCACACGACTGCTCGACGCGGGCGCCATCCTCGTCGGCAAGACCAACATGGATCAGTTCGCCACGGGACTCGTCGGAACACGCAGCCCCTACGGCGTCGTCACGAGCGCACTCGACCCCCAGCGGGTGTCCGGCGGATCGAGTTCGGGATCCGGCGCTGCCGTCGGGCACGACCTCGTCGACTTCTCGCTCGGCACCGACACTGCGGGCTCGGGGCGGGTTCCGGCCGCTTTCAACGGCATCCTCGGCGTGAAGCCCACCCTCGGACTGCTGCCTCTCGACGGGGTGCTCCCCGCCTCTCCCTCATACGACACCGTCTCGGTCTTCACCCGCACCACCGGCCTCGCCGCGCGGGTGATGTCGGTCGTCGCCGGTCCGTCGACGACCGACCCGAAGAGCAGGCCGTGGGCACTCGACGCCCCGCAGGCGGCCCCGCCGCGACCGGTGATCGCGGTGCCCCGACGCGCCGACCTCGCCTCGCTCTCGCGGGCGGCCCTGAGGGCGTTCGGCGAGACGATCGCCCGCTTCGAGGCACTGGGCGCCGAGACCCGCACGATCGACATCTCTCCGTTCCTGGCAACCGCCCGGCTGCTCTACGGCGGCGGCCTGGTCAGCGAGCGGGCCTGGTCGTACGGCGCCTTCCTCGCCGCACACCCGGAGGAGGCAGATCCCTCGGTCGCCGCGATCGCCGCCGGCGCCGCAGAGATCGACGGCACGACGGTGATCGACGCCCAGCAGGCCGTCGCCGCCGCGACGCTCCTCGCCCGGCAGGCCCTCGACGGCACGGATGCCCTGATCATCCCGACCGCGCCGATCCACCCGACCGTCGCCGAGGTCGTGGCCGATCCGCTCGGCGTGAACAGCACCGTCGGCACCTTCACGAACTTCGTGAACCTCATGGACATGGCCGCCGTCGCCGTGCCGACGGGTGAAGTCGCAGGCGAGGGCCACTTCGGGGTCTCGATCGTGACGCCGACGTTCCACGACCAGGTCGCGCTCGATCTCGCCGCCCGCCTTCTCGGTGAGTCGGAGCAGGACGCCGCGCTCGGCACCCCCGGCGTCGACGTCGCCGTCTTCGGTGCGCACCTCAGCGGCGAACCGCTCAACCCGCAGCTGCAGGCGCTCGGCGCCCGGTTCGTCGGCGAGGTGCGCACCTCGGACAGGTTCCGGATGCTGCTGGTCGAGGGCGCGGTCGACCGACCGGCGGTCATCCGCACCACCGAGGGCGCCGAGCTTCCCGGAGAGCTGTGGCGCCTGTCGCCGCTCGCACTGTCGACGCTGCTGCGCAGCATCGCCGCTCCTCTCGCGCTCGGCGAGATCGAGCTCTCCGACGGCTCGTCGGTGCTCGGCTTCACTGCATCCGTCGACCTCACCGAACGAGACATCACCGCCTTCGGCGGCTGGCGCGCCTACCGCGCGGCATCCGTCGTCCCTGCCAACGCCTGACCCCCTGCCCCTGTCCCT
>NZ_JASDCU010000017.1 GCF_030407765.1 Microbacterium sp. APC 3901 | reverse complement strand
GGCGAGGATCCGAAGATCCTCGCCCCTTTCGGCTTGTCTGCTGAGACTTACCAGCTCGACTTGGTGACACCGGGCAGCTCGCCACGGTGTGCCATGTCACGGAAGCGGACGCGCGAGACGCCGAACTTCGTGAGGACACCGCGGGGGCGGCCGTCGATGACGTCGCGCGAACGCACGCGAGCCGGCGACGCGTTGCGCGGCAGCTTCTGCAGGCCGACACGTGCGGCCTCGCGGGCCTCGTCGGTGGCGTTCGGGTCGACCAGGGTCTTCTTCAGCTCGGCGCGACGCTCTGCGTAACGCTCGACGATGACCTTGCGCTGCTCGTTGCGAGCGATCTTGCTCTTCTTAGCCATTGATCAACGCTCCTCTCGGAATTCGACGTGCTGACGGATGACCGGGTCGTACTTCTTGAGCACGAGACGGTCGGGGGTGTTGCGGCGGTTCTTCTTCGTCACGTACGTGTAACCCGTACCTGCCGTCGAACGCAGCTTGATGATCGGACGTACGTCCTGAGCCTTCTTGGCCATTAGAGCTTCACACCCTTCGCCTGGAGGTCCTTGACCACGTTCTCGATGCCGCGGACATCGATCACCTTGATGCCCTTGGCGGACACGTTGAGCGTGATCTTACGACCGAGCGAAGCGACGAAATAGGTCTTCTTCTGCACGTTCGGGTCGAAGCGGCGCTTCGTCCGGCGGTGCGAGTGCGAGACGTTGTGACCGAAGCCGGGAACAGCTCCGGTCACCTGGCACACTGCTGCCATGATGGTGACTCCTTCTATACCGTGAGGCCGGACGGCCTCACCCAAGATCCCTTGTCTGCGCGCCACCCCACAGCGCCGATCTCTCGGCCGATGAAGGGGAAGCACGCGAACTACGCACAGGAGTGTGCGCAGACAAAGAGTCAGTTTAGCACGGACCGGAATCAGACCCGAACAGCCTCGAGCAGCAGCGCGGCCCCCGGTGCGAGCAGCGGCAGGGGCACGCCGACCGACCCGAAGAAAGCCCCCGTGGCCTCGACCCCGGAATCCAGCCACGCGGGGTCGGACACCTGATGCCGCGACACCGACCCGAGGTCCTCGCGCACGCGCAACCGGTACCTCTCCCCCGCCACCAGACCGGGGATGCGGGTGCGCGGCGTGAACCCGTCGACCGAGGCGCCCAGGCGCACCCACGCGAACACGCCCCGTGAGCCGTCGCCCGCCACCACCCCGTGCAGCAGGGTCTCGTCGTCGACCTCGTCGCTGCGCACCGTGACACCCGAATGCAGCAGCGGCCGCAGCTCTCGGTACAGCGCGGTCCAGCGCACGAGCGCCGCGCGCTCGGCATCCGTGCACCGGGTGATGTCCCACTCGATGCCGGCGTGCCCGAACAGCGCGGTCGTCATGCGGAACGGCAGGGACGCCGCGCGGTGCGTCGTCTCGGCGATCGGCGGACCGACGTGCGAGCCGACGAGCTCAGGCGGCACGAGCGTGCCCGTCCAGCGCTGGATGCGCTGTCGCTCGACGGGATCGTTCGAATCCGACGCCCACACGCGCTGGGTGCGCTGCAGCACCCCGAGGTCGACGCGGGCCCCGCCGCTCGCGCACGATTCGATCTCGAGTGACGGATGCCGCTCGCGCAGCGCGTCGAGCAGGGCGTAGAACGCGGTGGTCTGCGCATGCACCGACGCACGACCCGTGCGCGGCGACACCGCCGCATGCAGGTCGCGGTTGTGGTCCCACTTGATGAAGTCGATGCCGACCTCGGTGACCAGGGCGTCGATGCGGTCGAAGAGGTAGGCCGCGGCATCCGGATTCGAGAGGTCGAGCACCTTCTGATGCCGCCAGGTGGACGAGTCGGTCGACGCCTGCAGCACCCACTCCGGATGCTGCGCCGCGAGGGCGGACACCGGGTTGACCATCTCGGGCTCGAACCACAGACCGAACTGCATCCCGAGACCGTGCACGTGATCGGCGAGCGGGCGCAGGCCGTCTGGCCACTTGGCGTCGTCGATGAACCAGTCGCCGAGCCCCGAGCGGTCGTCGGGGCGTCCGCGGAACCAGCCGTCGTCGAGCACGAAACGCTCCACCCCGACGGATGCGGCGGCCTCGGCGAGTTCGACGATCTTCGCCGGGTCGTGGTCGAAGTAGACCGCCTCCCAGGTGTTCAGCACGAGCGGTCTCGGCGTCGCAGGGTGCGCGGCGAACGAACGCACCGTCGAGTGCAGGCGCGCCGACACCGAGTCGAGCCCGCTCTCGCCGTAGGTGAGGAACACCTGCGGCGACACGTAGGTCTCGCCCGCGGCGAGCCGGATCTCGCCCGGCAGCAGCAGTTCTCCCCCGCCGAGCACCGCTCCGTGCACGCCGGCGCCCTCCGACAGCCGCTCGACTCCGACCTCGAGGTCGCCGCTCCACGCGACGTGCGCGGTCCACAGCTCGCCGCTTCGGAAGCCGAACCCGTCGGTCCCGACAGCGGTCAGATAGGGCGCGTCGTGTCCGCCACGGCCTCGACGGACCTGTCGCAGATGCGCCCCGTGCCGCAGCGCACCGCGCTGCGGGTGCCGCTCGCCGGTCCAGCGGCCGGTGTGGTCGAGCACCTCGGTCGCGTGTGCGGGTATCGGCAGAAGCACGCGGGCGGCGAGCAGATCCAGCGGCCCGTCGCCGTCGTCGGCAGTGCTCGTGACCGACAGCTGCGCGGTGAGCACGCCGACGGCATCCAGTGCGAGGTCGAGCACGACCGTCACTCCGGCCGCGGCATCCGCGAACTCCGCTCGCAGTGACGTCGACGTCGGCTCCCACGCGATCGGCCGCAGCAGCGGAGCGCTGTGCGACCCGCCCCGGTGCCAGGCCACCGCCGGCGCACCCGACCAGCCGTCTGCTTCGACCGCGAGCAGCGGGAAGGTGCGCGGGGCGTCGAACGAGCTGAACGTCACCGAGCCGGTCGACGACCCTGCGAGCGCGTCGAGGTCGGCGTGATCCAGCGCCGCGCCCCAGTGCAGCAGCCGCGCGGTGGTCGTGTCGATGACGACGCTGACGCCGCCGGCGGTCAGGTGGACGAGTTCGCTCATTGCCGCTCCAGACGGGTCGCAGACGAGAAGGAGGCCCGCCCGTGAGCATACGGGCGGGCCTCCGAGAGGTGTTACTCCTTGACGGGGATCGACGCCGCCTTGAGCGCGTCGACGGTCGCCGTCTGACCCTTCTCGATCGCGTCGAGCAGCGTTCCGCTGCCCGAGACCGCGGCCTTGAACCCGTCGGACACGTCCGAGTAGGTCTGGGTCATGGTCGGGCCCCACGCGAAGTCGGGCGAGACCTGGGTGGCGGCGTCGGCGAAGACGTCGTAGATCTTCTGGCCGCCGTAGAACTCCACACCCTCGGCGTAGACCGGGAGGTCGAGCCCCGCGGTGGTGGCCGGGTAGAGGTTGGCCGCCTCGGCGAGGGCGGTCAGCGCCTCATCCGAGGTGTTGAGCCACAGCGCGAACTTCGTCGCCTCGTAGAGGTGCTCGCTGCCCTTGAGCACAGCCGTCGACGAGCCGCCCCAGTTGCCGGCGGCGGATCCGCCCTCCTCCCACTGCGGGAGCGCCGCGACGGCCCAGTTGCCCGCGGTGTCAGGCGCGCCGCTCGAGATCGAGTTGGCACCCCAGACGGCGGAGTTCCAGGTCCAGACCTGGCCGGAGTTGTAGGCGTTGTTCCACTCGTCGGTCCACGCGGGAACCGTCGCGACCAGGTCGTCGTCGAGCATGCTCTGCCAGTAGTCGGCGACCGTGGTGGTGGCGTCGTCGGCGAGCGAGACCGTCCAGCCCTCGTCGTCGCTCGAGAACCACTGCGCGCCGTCCTGCCAGGCGAAGCCCGCGAACTGGTTGATGTCGGACTGCGAGAAGTTGGTGATGTACCCGCCGAGTTCGCGGATCTTGACCGCGGCCTCGCGATACTCGTCCCACGTGGTGGGGATCTCGATGCCGTTCTGCTCGAACAGGTCGGCGCGGTAGAACAGACCCATGGGGCCGGTGTCCTGCGGCACGCCGTAGACACCCTCGGTGCCGAGAGTCACCTGTCCCCAGGCCCAGTCGACGAACTGGTCTTCGGAGGCGACCACGTCTTCGCAGGCGCTGAGGTCTTCGAGGCCGTCCTGCACGAGGAAGTTCGGCAGGGCGTCGTACTCGATCTGGCCGAGGTCGGGAGCGTCGCCCGCCTTGATCTGGTTGAAGAAGTTCTGGTACGTGCCGCCGTTGCCGTTGGGGCCGGTCTGCACGTCGACCTGGATCTCGGGGTTGGCCTCGTTCCAGATCTCGACGACGTCTTCGATGCCGGGGATCCAGGACGTGAACTCGAGCGTGACGTCGCCGTCCGCCGGGGTGCACGAGGCGGCGTCGCCGCCCGTGCCGGAGCTGTCTCCGCCGGATGCCGAGCAACCGGCGAGCGCGAACGCCGAGATGGCGATGACAGCGGCTGCCTTCATCTTCGAATGCTGCATTTCGATCCTTTCGTGGATGCGATGGGGTGGTGCGGGTGAGGGGTGGTGCGGGTGGTGCGCCGCCCGGTCGGTCCGGGCGGCTGCCTGCTCACTTCAGGGCGCCGGCGCCCAGTCCGTTGCGCCAGAAGCGCTGGAGCAGGAGGAATGTGACGATCAGCGGGATGACCGACAGCAGAGCGCCGATCAGCACGAGACCGCGGAGTTCCGGCAGCTGGTTCAACTGGTTGTTCCAGTTGTAGAGACCGAAGACCACCGGGAAGAGGTCTTCGGACCGCAGCATGATCATCGGCAGGAAGAAGTTGTTCCAGATGGCCACGAACTGGAAGAGGAACATCGTCACCAGCGCCGGAGTCATCAGACGGATGCTGACGGTGAAGAACGTGCGGATCTCACCCGCTCCGTCGAGTCGACTCGCTTCGAGCAGCTCATCAGGCACCGACGAGGCCGCGAAGATCCGCGCCAGATAGACGCCGAACGGACTCACGATCGAGGGCAGGAAGACCGACCAGAACGTGTTGGTCAACTGCGCCTGGCTGAAGATCAGGAACAGGGGCAGCGCGAGCGCGGTGGCGGGCACGAGCACCCCGCCGAGCACGATGTCGAACATCAGGTCGCGGCCAGGGAAGCGGTACTTCGCCAGCGCGTAGCCCGCCATCGCGGCGAGCAGGGTCGCGATGGCACCGCCGAGGGCTGCGTAGAGCACCGAGTTCATCAGCCAGCGCAGGTAGACGCCGTCGCGGTAGGCGAACAGCTCGGCGATGTTGTCGAACAGGTGGAAGTCGGCGAACCACAGCGGCGCGGTGGTCAGGATGTCGCCGGTCTCCTTGCTGGACGCGACGAGCAGCCACCACAGCGGCAGCAGGAAGTAGACCGTGAACACGGCCATGATCAGCATGGCGCCCGTGCGGGAGATGCCCGACTCGCGAGCGGCCTTTCCGCGCGGGGCCTTGCCCCGGGAGCCTCGCCCAGGGGCGACGATCGACATGGTGCTCATGCGTTCTGCTCCTTGCGCTGCATGTACTTCATGAACCCGAACGACAGCACGAAGGTCGTCACGGCGAGCACGACGGAGAAGGCGGCCGCCAGGTTGGTGTTCGGGATGGATGCCGTGGCATAGACGGTCATGTTGGGGGTGAAGGTGCTGGTCACCGCCGAGCTGAACGAGCGGAAGACCTGGGGCTCGGCGAGCAGCTGCAGCGTGCCGATGATCGAGAAGATCGCGGTCATCACGATCGCCGGGCGCACGAGCGGGATCTTGATCGACCAGGCGATGCGCCACTGGCCGGCGCCGTCGAGGATCGCCGCCTCATAGAGCTCCTGCGGAATCGACAGCAGCGCCGAGTAGATGATCAGCATGTTGTAGCCGACGTAGACCCAGGTCACGACGTTCGCGATCGACCACAGCACGAGGTCGGCACCGAGGAAGTCGATGTTCTTGGTGATCGCGGTGAACGGCGACAGGTTGGGCGAGAACAGCGAGCCCCACATGATCGCCGCGATCACTCCGGGCACCGCGTAGGGCACGAAGAATGCGAGACGGAAGAAGCGCTTGCCTCGCACGAGCGGCGAATCCAGCAGCAGGGCGAACAGCAGGGCGAGGCCGAGCATGACCGGCACCTGCACGACGCCGAACGTCAGCATCCGTCCCATCGAGCTCCAGAACGCCTCGTTCTGGAAGACCAGCACGTACTGCGTGAGGCCGCCGAACACCTGCTCGGCCTTGCCGAAGGTGCCGTCGCGCTCGACGACGAGCAGCGACTGCCAGAACGCGTACGCGATCGGCACGACGTAGAACAGCGCGAACAGCACGCCGAAGGGCACGATGAGGAACGCGATGGCCCCCCTGTGCGGAATCCGTCGGCGGCGGCCCGGCGCCCGGGGCGCCGAAGCGACCGCCTGAGCGGTGAGCGTGGTGGTCATACATCCTCCTTGATGATGCGGACTGCCCCCGCGGGAACGTAGCCGGTGGCGGGTGCGTCGGTGACGAGGTCGTGCCCCGTGACACCGATCTCGGCGGCGGAGTCGCCATGGTTGATGACGAACAGGAACGAGCCGGCATCGCCCGTGCGACGGACGACCTCGACATCGCGGCTCGCCCCCGCGTGCGGTGCGATGCCCGCATCCGAGGCGAGACGGGCGATCAGCTCCCGGTAGGCGATGCGGTCGGGCTGCGTGGCGACGAACCAGGCCGCGCCCTTCCCCACCTCACGTCGGGTGAGTGCGGGGCCGCCTGCGGCGGGGCCGTCTGCGAACGACGCCGCGGTCTCGGCGTCCGTCGTCTTGAGTCGTTCGGCCCATACCGATCCGCTCGTGCCGTCGGTGAGGAACACGACCTCTCCGGGACGCAGCGGTGCGAACTCCTCCGAGCGGATGCCGAGCAGATCGCGGAACGTTCCGGGGTAGCCGCCGGTGCGCACCCGGTCCTCCTCGTCGACGATGCCGCTGTAGAAGGTGATCAGGGCGGTCGCGCCGCTCTCGACCGCACGCGCGATCGCTGCGGCGTCCTCATCGCTGATCAGATGCAGCGCGGGGACGATCAGCAGGCGGTATCCGTCGAGGTCGGCGCCCGGGCGAACGACGTCGGTGGTGATACCGGCATCCGACAGCGCCGCGTGCGCGGCGTGCACCTGACCGAGGTACGTGAGCGCCTCGCTCGGGCGGCCCTCGTTCTCGGCGGCCCACCAGCTCTCCCACGAGAAGAACAGCGCGGCGTCGGCGACCACACGAGTGCCGGCGACCTCGCCGAGGCGGTCGAGCAGACCGCCGAGCTCGACGACCTCGCGCCACTGGTCGGAGTCTTCACCCGCGTGGGGCACGAGCGCGGTGTGGTACTTCTCGGCGCCCTGCGTCGAGGCCCTCCACTGGAAGAAGCAGATGCCGTCGGCGCCGCGGGCGACGTGCGAGGCGATGTTGCGCTGCAGCTCGCCCGGAGCCTTGGCGAGGTTGTAGGGCTGCCAGTTCACGGCACCGGTCGAGGTCTCCATGAGCAGCCACGGGGCACCCTGCGCGAGACCGCGAGTGAGGTCTGCCGCGAACGAGAGCTCGCCTCGCGCGTCATCGAGACGGCGGTCGAGGTAGTGGTCGTTGGCGATCAGATCCATCTCGCCCGCCCACGTCCAGTAGTCGAGGTTGCGGATGTGCGCGGTGACCATGAAGTTGGTCGTGACCGGCACGTCGCTGCGCTCGCGCAGGATCTCAGCCTCGGCGCGATACAGCGCGAGCTGCTCGTCGGAGCTGAACCGCTGGAAGTCGAGGATCTGACCCGGATTGCGCAGCGAGAGGGCCTGGCCGGGCACGCGCACGTCGTCGAAGTCGCTGTACCGCTGGCTCCAGAAGGTCGTGCCCCATGCGCGGTTGAGTGCGTCGATGTCGTCGTAGCGGTCGCGCAGCCAGCCGCGGAAGGCCTCGGCGCTCGTGTCGCAGTAGCAGAGCGCGTTGTGGCACCCCAGCTCGTTCGACACGTGCCAGAGCGACACGGCGGGGTGATCTCCGTAGCGCTCGACCACCCGGGTGACGACTTCGGCGGCATACGCGCGGAAGAGCGGCGAGCTCGGGCAATATCCCTGGCGTCCCCCCTGCTGGAAGACCGTCCCGTCTTCGCCGACCGGCAGGATCTCGGGATGCTGCGCGGTGAGCCAGGGCGCAGGCGAAGCGGTCCCGGTGCCGAGGTTGATGCTGATGCCACCGTCGTGCAGCAGCGCGATGATCTCGTCGAGCGCGGTGAAGTCCCACACACCCTGGGCCGGGTTGATCGACGACCATCCGAAGATGTTGATGGCCACGAGTCCGACGCCGGCCTGCTGCATGAGCCGCACGTCGTCGGGCCAGACGCTGCGATCCCACTGCTCGGGGTTGTAGTCGCATCCGAAGACGAGGCCGCGCCCTGCGGAGAGGGTGGCGATGCGGTCGGACACTGCGGCGGCCATGCGGTGACGCTCCTTTGCGGTTCATGTGTGCACGTGCACAGTCCGCGGCGTGAAAGCGACGACCGGGATTTCTGTGAACGTGCACACATCGTCGCATGTCGTGGTGAATCCCGTCAAGTCCGGGTCGCTAGGCTGTCGACCATGAGCACTTCTGCACGCCGCCGCAGCACCGTGCACGACGTGGCCCGTGTGGCCGGGGTCTCACGCGGAACCGTCAGCCGTGTGATCAACGGCGGGTATGTGTCGGACTCCGCACGCACGGCGATCGAGGACGCGATCCGCGAGGTCGGCTACGTGCCCAACACCGCCGCACAGAACCTGGTGCGCCAGCGCACCCAGGCGATCGCGTTCATCGTGCACGAGCCGCACGCGCTGTTCCTCGAAGACCCCAACATCGGCGCGATCATGCTCGGCACCAACGAGACCCTCTCGGCGGCGGACTACCAGATGGTGTGCCTCGTCGTGGACTCGGTGCGCGACACCGAGCGGGTCGCGCGCTATCTCAACGGCGGGTTCGTCGACGGCGCGGTCATCGTCTCGGCGCGAGCGCAGGACCCCATCACCAAGGCCGTCATGCGACTCGACCTGCCCGTGACCTACGTCGGTCACCCACCGGACGTGGATGCCGCCTGGGTCGGCGTCGACAATCGCGGCGCCGCACAGGCTGTGACGTCACGGCTTCTGGCGACGGGGCGGAAGCGCGTCGGAATGATCGCCGCCGCTCTCGACCGCGATTCGGGCACGGATCGCCTCGCCGGATTCACCGACGCGCTCGGCGACGCGTTCGACCCGGATCTCGTCGAGGAGGTGCCGCTGTACTCCTACGCCGACGGCGCCGCGGCGATGACGCGACTGCTCGAGCGCGCGCCCGACATAGACGGCGTCTTCGCCGCATCGGATGCCGTCGCCGCGGGTGCGATGTGGGCCCTGCGAGAAGCCGGGCGACGTGTGCCGGACGACGTCGGCGTCGTGGGCTTCGACAACAGCAGCTGGGCGACGCGCACCACTCCGCTGCTCTCGACCGTCGACCAGCCGGCCGAAGGGCTGGGCGCCGCGGCCGCGGCATCCGTCCTCGCGCAGCTGCGCGACGATCAGCGCCCTCGGGAGGGCATCATGCTGCCGACGCCGGTCGTGTGGAGAGACTCGGCCTGATCGCGGGCCTCAGGTGCGGCCGAGAGACGCTTCCTGAGCGCCCCTCCCCCAGCGGAAAGGCGAGACCGTCGGGTCGCCGGCGATCCAGAAGCGCCAGGGGAACGCCGCTGTTCCGGCGACGCCGGCCACCCCGACCCTCGGACCGGTCGCCACGTGGATCACGGGTTCGTCGCGCAGCCACAGCTCGGCACGGGCGCCCTCGAACTCCTCGCCGGTGACCGCATCGATGCCGTCGTGGATCGGATGCCGCAGCCCCACCGCCTGGCCGAACCGGCCCGGCCCCTTGGCGAGGTCACGCAGTGACGTCGCCGTCAGCGGGGTCGTCGCGCGGCGGCGCACAGCAGCGGCATCCGCCCCGTGCACGACTTCGCCCGCGCGCAGCAGGATTCCGCCGGCCTGCCCCTCAGGCCCCGAGACGACGTTCACGCACGAGTGGATGCCGTGGCTCAGGTAGACGTAGAGGTGTCCCGGTTCGCCCCACATCGTCGCATTGCGTGCGGTGCGGCCCATGCGCGCGTGCGACCCGGGATCGGCGTCGGGGCCGGTGCCCTGCCCGTGGTACGCCTCGACCTCTGTGAGGCGCAGTCGCACCTCGGAGCCCGCGACCACGGTGCGCAGCTCTCCGCCGAGCAGCAGCGGGGCGACCTCGACCGGCAACGCGCTCAGCTCGGCGCGGGTCGCTCGGTGCAGGACGTCCGTCGGCATGCGCTCAGAACTGCGGCGCCGTCTGGCACCACGAGGCGTCGAAACCGGTGAGCGCCACGATCTCGTCACCCGTGCGCAGGTCGAGCAGGTGCGTCTCGAGGTTCTCGGGCAGCGGCAGCAGCATCTGGTCGTACGGGTTGTCTGCCAGCTCAGGGGCGATCACGACCGCGGCGTACTGGCCGCTGGGCGAGGCGCAGGCCTGCAGGATCGAGTCGGTCGAGTCGACCTCGACGAGAGGCGTCGCGGCTCCCTCGTCGTCGACCCGGACGATCGCCTGTCCGATGGGCAGACCGTTCTCGTCGCGCGAGACGACGTGACGCAGCGTTCCGCCGGGGAAGGGCGTGATCGTGATCGCCGAGCCGTAGTCGGGAGTCGATGCCTCGAGCGGCACCTCCGAGCCGTCGGTGAGGTTCAGCTCGACCACAGAGCCGTCGAGCCGTTCGACGATCGCCGTGTACGTGCCGCGCGAGATGCCCTGAATGGTCGTCGCGAGTCCGAGGGACTGCACCCCGGCGTCAGTCGTGCGATCGACCAGCGAGAGCGCACCGTCGAAGTCGATGAAGAGCATCGCCGCGCTGTCTGGCACGAACTGCCAGACGAAGACATTCGCCTCCTTGTCACCGACCTCGGTGACCACAGGCTCATCATCGCCGCTCAGCGACTGCGTCACGAGCACGCTCGCGCGCCCCTCGGTGTCGCTGAGCTCCTTGTCGGAGTAGCTGTAGCCGACCAGGCCGCCGCGGTCGGAGACCTGGATCGCGCCCACGTATCCGACGCCGGGCAGCTCGAGCTCACGCTGATCGCTGCCGTCGCGCCCCATCACGAGCAGCTTCGAGCCTTCGTCCTCCTCGACCGAGACGACGAGCTGAGATGACGTGGCGCGGAAGTCGTTGATCTTGTCGGCGGCGAAGACGGGTTGCGCCTTCTGGCCCGACAGGTCGGTGCGGAAGATCTTGTCGTCGCCGTCGACGTCTCGACGCAGCAGGAAGATGGTGGACGACGGAGTCGAGAAGCTCGTCGAGAGCGTGGCACTGGGGCCTCCGCCGGCGCCCACCGCATCGGCGACATTCACGGTGTACTCGGTGTCGTCGTCGAGCGGAACGGTGAAGCGGATGCCGATGCCACGACCGGCCGCATCGAGAGTGAACGGCACGGCGGGCTCGACCGTCACCTGAGACTCGTCGATCGCCGCCAGCGACTGGTTCGCGGTGAGGATGACACGGCTGCCCGACGTCTCGATCGCTTCAGTCGGGTCGACCTGCACCTCGGTGATGCGGGGACCCTGCGTCAGGCTGACGACGCCGAGCCCTGCACCCACCAGCACGAGGATGCCGAGCACGGCGCCCAGCGCCAGCAGGAACCGGTTGTCGCGCGAGGTGGTGGGCTTCTCGGGCTTCGGCGCCTTCGCAGGCTTCGGCGTCTTGGGGGGTTTGGGCGTCTTGGCGGCCTTCGGCTTCTCGGGCGCGGGGTGCGCGTCCTCGGCCGTGGAAGGAGCGGGGGGCACGTAGTCGGCCGAGGTGTGAGCCGCGAAGGTGGTCGTCGAGTCGGCATCCGGCGGGACGAAGGTCGAACGCGTCGGTCGCACTCCGCCCGTCGGGCGAGGGGCGGGAGGCGTTTCGTCTCGGGCGGCTCCCGTGTCCTCGTTCGACGGACGCGACGCGGCCGCCTCGGCCTCGCGCGCGGCGCGCAACTCGGCGCGGGTGCGCGGGATCGCGGATGCGTCCGGGCGCTCGTCGTCAGTACTCATACGGGTCCTGAGGCTCGTCGATGGCGGTGACGGTCGTCGGTTCGACGTGCAGCGACCCGTCGGCATCCGCCTTGACGGTGCCCTCGACCTCGACCCACTGGCCGGTGTCGAACTCTCCGGCGTCGATCGTCACGGGCAGGGTCGCGGGCTGCGCATCGATCACGCAGTGCGTGATGACCAGGCGCGTGAGGTTGACCCCGTCGGCATCCGTCGGGGTGACGAAGCCGGTCAGCGTGACGGTCTTGCCGTCGTAGGCGGCGGTGTTGGTCGCCGTGGCGAAGACGCTCGCCCAGTCGCCGACGCCGAAGGTCGCGGTGTCTGCCACGCCCAGGGTGACGTCGTCGGCTCCGGCGAACAGAGCGGTCTGCTCGCCGACCCTCGACATCGCGAGTTCGACGGACAGCGATGCCGGAGGGAGCACGAGCGCGGCGATGACGACGCCGCTGGCCACGACGCCACCGGTCACCGTGCCGGCCAGGGCGAGGGAGCGACGGGGCGACGGCTCAGCATCCGCCTCAGTCGCGGCTCCGTGATCGTGCCCGTGGTCGCCCTCTTCGCCGAGCGGCAGCGTGCACGACCAGATCGCGCCCGCGATCGTCACGACGGCTGCTGCGCACGCGAACCACACCGATTCGGGGCTGATGTAGAGATTCAGCCGACCGGTCAGACCGAGTCCGAGCGTGACGACCGAGATGACGGTGGCGAGTCCGATGCCCAGCCAGCGGGTGCCGAGCGCCCTGGCGCGCGACGGCGCGTCAGAGGCATGCGTGTGATCAGACAAAGACGTTCACCCCGATCCCGATGGCGAAGGCGGCGAACACGACCACGCCGACGATGCCGGCGAGCGTGCGCGTGGTGAAGGTGGTGCGCATGAGCGCGAGCATCTTCACGTCGACGAGTGGGCCTACGAGGAGGAAGGCGACGAGAGCGCCCGACGAGAACGTCGAGGCGAAGGAGAGAGCGAAGAACGCGTCGACGTTCGAACAGATCGCGACGGTCATCGCGAGCGCCATCATCGCGAGGATCGACAGCACCGGGTTCGAGCCGATGGCCAGCAGCACCTCTCGCGGGATCAGCACCTGCACGGCTCCGGCGAGAGCCGAACCGATCACGAGGGCCGGCATGACGGCCCGCAGCTCGATGAGGAACTGCGTCAGGCTGCGTCGAACCGGCGTGCCGTGCTCGTGTGTGACGCGGTCGCACGTATCGACGAATCGCTGCGTGAGCAGCGAGTCGGGCGAAGGGTGGCGACTGTAGATCCAGCCGATCAGGTTGGCGATGAGGTAGCCGCCGATGAGGCGGGCGACCAGGATGCCGTCATCGAAGCCGAAGGCCGCGTGCGTGGTGAGGATCACGATCGGATTCACGATCGGGGCGGCGATCAGGAAGGTCAGCGCCTCAGCCGGCGCCAGACCGCGCATCATCAGTCCGCGGGCGAACGGCACGTTGCCGCACTCGCACACCGGGATCAGCATGCCGAGAAGCGACAGCACCGCCCGGCGGGCCCACGCGCGCTTCGGCAGCCAGCGGTGGATCACGTCGGCCGGCAGCCACACCTGCACGACGATCGAGAGCAGCACACCGAGGATCACGAACGGCAGCGCCTCGATGAGCACGCTGAGCGCCAGCGTCAGCCCGTCTTGGGCTCGGCTCGGCAGGCTCTCGGCGAAGAGCGTCGGCAGGAATCGGTCGACCAGGAAGAGCGCGGCCACGATCGCGGCGCCGAGGCCCACCCCGATCCACGGCGAGCGCGGCGATCGAGAGGGCCGGTGCGAGTGCACCGACCGTGGAGCGGCCTGGATGGTCACGCGTTCGCTGCCTCTTCGGCATCGCGCTTGTTGGTGCAGGAGGCGCACAGCCCGAAGATGTCGACGACGTGCGCCGCATCCGTGAATCCGTGCAGCGCGGCGGTGCGGTGCGCCCACTGCTCGACGTCGGTCGCCTCGATCTCGACCGTGAGTCCGCAGTTGCGGCAGATCAGGTGGTGGTGGTGGCCCTGGGTCGTGCAGGCGCGGTAGAGCGCCTCGCCCTCGGGGCTCTGCAGCGAGTCGGCGTCGCCGGCTGCGGCGAGCCCTGCGAGCGCCCGATACACCGTGGCGAGGCCGATGCCGGTGTTGTCGTCGCGCAGCGAGGCGTGCAGATTCTGGGCGCTGACGAACCCTCGCGCGTCGGCGAGGGCTTCGCGCACGCGATCGCGCTGCCAGGTGTTCCGCTGAGCCATACCCACGATTCTAGGCGCGCCGCCCTTGCCGAGCCCTGGGAACGTCAGGCACGCACGCGGCGCACACCGCCGCGGGCGCGCTGGATGATCCAGCACACGACGTAGATCGTGAACGACAGGGTCGTGATGTACGGGCTCACCGGCAGAGTGCCCGCGAGGGCGAGCAGGATGCCGCCGACCGCCGACACGAAGCCGAAGAGCGCCGCGAGCAGTGGCACCGCCACCGGCCCGGCCGAGACGCGCATGGCCGCGGCCGCGGGAGTCACGAGCAGCGCCATCACGAGCAGCGCGCCGATGATGTGCACGCTGACGGCGACGATCAGGCCGAGCAGCACCATGAAGAGCAGGCTCACGGCCCGGGTGGGCACTCCGCGGGCAGCGGCCGACTCGGGGTCGAGCGAGTCGAAGCGCAGCGGGTTCCACATCAGCAGCAGTCCGACCAGCACGACGATGCTGATGCCGAGCAGCCAGCCGAGGTCGGGGCTCGAGACCGAGACGATCTGCCCGGTCAGCAGGCTGAAGCGATTGGCGCTGCGTCCGTCGTAGAGCGACAGGAACAGGATGCCGAGGCCCAGCCCGAACGGCATCAGCACGCCGACGATCGAATTGCGGTCGCGCGCCTTGGCGCCGAGTATGCCGATCAGGACGGCCGCGACGAGCGCGCCGCCGAGCGAGCCGACGACCACGCTGCCGCCGAAGAGCAGGGCAGCGGCGGCACCCGCGAACGACAGCTCGCTGACACCGTGCACCGCGAACGCGAGGTCGCGCTGCATCACGAAGACGCCGATGAGTCCGCCGACGATGCCCAGCACGGCACCGGCGATGATCGAGTTCGCGAGCAGGGCGACGAGCTCGCCGTAGTCCTGGAACGAGAAGACGTCACTCCAGTCGACCGCGGAGACGATGCCGGTCATGGCGTTCATGCGGCACCTCCGTGGTCGTGGTCGTGCGCATGCTCATGGTGGGGCTCGGCATCCGGCACTCCGACGACGACCAGCCGGTCACCCGCGCGCAGCACGAAGACCGGAGTGCCATAGAGCTCGGTGAGCACCCGCGTCTGCAGCACCTCTTCGGGCGTGCCGAGCACGAAGCGGCCGCCCGCGATGTAGAGGATCCGGTCGACTCGGCCGAGGATCGGGTTGATGTCGTGCGTCACGAACAGCACGGCGGCTCGGCGATCGCGACGCTGGCGGTCGATGATGTCGGTGATGGCGACCTGGTTCGCGAGGTCGAGGTTCGACAGCGGCTCGTCGCACAGCAGCAGCGTCGGCTCGTCGGCGAGGGCCTGTCCCACCCGCAGCCGCTGCTGCTCTCCGCCCGAGAGCAGTCCGACCCGGCGGTCCGCGTAGTGCGCGGCCCCGACCGATTCGAGCAGCTGGTCGACCTTCGCGCGGTCGCCCCGGTGCGGAACGGGGAAGCCGAAGCGGCTGCCCTGCACGCCGAGTGCGACGAGGTCGCGCGCCCTCATGCTCGTGTCGGGGGCGAGCGAACGCTGCTGGGGGATGTAGCCGATGCGCGGATTGCCCTTGCGCACCGGCTCGCCCGCGACGACGATCTCACCCGCCGACAGCGGCTGAAGGCCCAGGATGCTGCGCAGCAGCGTGGTCTTGCCCGACCCGGACGGCCCGAGCACGGCGATGAACTCACCGGGTTCGACCGTCAGGTCCAGGCCCGACCACAGCTCACGGTCGCCGCGCTGCAGTGCGGCTCCCCGCACCTCGAGAACGGGGTTCGACTTCTCGGCTCCTGCCCGCGCGTCGGCGGCGGCGCTCACGACTGCAATGCGTCGGCGAGGCTCTGGATCGCGTCACTCATCCACTCAGAGTACGACGATCCGTCGGGGAGCAGCTCCGTGAAGGCGACGACCGGGATGCCGGCATCCGTTGCGGCATCCTCGACGCGCTGCGTCTCGGCTCCGCCGGTCTGCGCATTCGTGAGCACGGCGGCCACATCTCCGCTCTCGACGACGTTGAGGGTCTCGAGCAGCGTGGCGGGGGCGACATCGCTGCCCTCTTCGACCGACTCGGCGAAGCCCTCGGGGGTGACGTCGGTGAGCCCCGCGGCGGTGGCGAGGTAGCCGGGCAGCGGCTCGGTGATGATCACGTTCGCACCGGCGGCATCCGTCTTGAGCGTCTCGAGGTCGGCCTCGAAGCCCTCGAGGTCGGCGACGATCGCTTCCGCGTTCGCGGTGAAGTCGGCCTCGCCGTCGGGGTCGATCTCGGCCAGTTCGTCGGCGATCGCCTCGACGACGTGGATCATGGTGTGCGGATCGAACCACACGTGCTCGTTGAAGCCCTCGATGTGATCATGACCCTCGTGGCCCTCTTCGCCCTCGGCGTGGTCGTGGTCATGCTCCTCGTCCGCGCCCTCCTCGGCCGAACCCTCCTCATCGGAATGGCCCTCGTTGCCCGGGAAGTCGTGCGAGAACTCGACGGCCGTGACCAGGTGAGGATCGTTCGCGTCCTGCAGCAGAGTGTCGATGAAGGCGTCGTAGCCGCCGCCGTTCTCGATCACGAGGTCGGCCTTCTGCACCGTCAGGCGGTCGCGGGCCGAGGCCTCGTACGAGTGCGGATCCTGGGTGGCCGAGGTGATGATCGAGGTCACGTCGACGCGGTCGCCGCCGATCTGCTCGGCGAGCGAACCGTAGACGTTGGTGCTCGCCACCACGGTCACCGCGCTGTCGTCGCCCTCACCCGCAGCGGGGGTGGTCGAGCATCCGGCCAGCGAGAGTGCGGCGACGGATGCGAGGGCGAGGGCGACGAACGGCTTCTTCATGTTCCCACTCTAAACGCTAATGAGAACCATTATCAAATCGGTGGTTCGGCGCCCTGCCCTCTGCGTCAGCCGATCAGGCCCGGCGCGATCCACACGGTCGAGTCCGCCGGCACGGCACCGCCCGAGACCGAGCCGAGCACGACATCCGCAGCGTCCGTTCCGAGGTCGAACGGCTCGGTGCCAAAGTTCGTCACGATCTGCCAGCCGTTCGGGCGGGCGAAGCGCAGCACATCGGGGCGTCCGGTCTCGATCCACTCGAGGGTCTCGTCGGTCTGCAGCTCGCGACGCAGACGCAGCGCCTCGCGGTAGAGCGAGAGCGTCGACGACGGGTCGGCCGCCTCGACATCGACCGCTGACTCGGCGAACCAGTCGGGCTGCGGCAGGTGCGCCTCACCCGATCCGAAGCCGAAGGAGGGGCCGGATGCCGTCCACGGCAGCGGCACACGGCATCCGTCGCGTCCGAGGCCGTCGAAGACCGCACCGCGGAAGAACGCCGGGTCCTGACGCTGCTCTGCCGAGATCTCGGCGACCTCCTGCAGCCCCAGCTCCTCGCCCTGATAGAGATACGTGCTGCCGGGCAGGCCGAGCAGCAGCAGCGTCGCGGCGTGCGCCCGGCGCAGTCCGCGCTCACGATCGAGCTGATCCTCGGGTCCGCCGGCGGCGACCCATTCGACACCCTGCTTCGCCCCGGTGCGACCGCCGAGCTGCGGCAGTCCGTAGCGGGTCGCGTGCCGCGTCACGTCGTGGTTCGACAGCACCCACGTGGTCGACGAGCCCGTCGCCTGCGACTGCGCCAGGTTGTCGGTGATGATCGTCCGGAACTGCGTCGCGTCGAAGTCGGCGACGAGCAGATCGAAGTTGAACGCCTGACCCAGCCCCTCGGCCGAGGCGTACTTCGCCCGACGCTCGGGCGTGCTCACCCAGGCCTCGGCGACGGCCGTGCGCGGCGGGTCGTACTCGTCGAACACCCGGCGCCACTCGGCATAGACCTCGTGGACGTCGTCGCGGTCGTGCAGCGGGTGGTTGCCGTCGTGCGGCAGCAGCTCGAGCTCGGCGGTGCTGGGCAGCGGCTCGGTGAGGTCCTTGGTCAGCATGTGGGCGACGTCGATGCGGAAGCCGTCGACTCCCCGGTCCGACCAGAAGCGCAGGGTCTTCAAGAAGTCCTCGCGCACCTCGGGGTGGTCCCAGTTGAGGTCGGGCTGCTCGGGCGCGAAGCTGTGCAGGAACCACTGGCCGTCGTCCACCCGCTCCCACGCAGACCCGCCGAACGCGGCGGTCCAGTCGGTCGGGGGCTCCGAGCCGTCGGGCCCGCTTCCCTCGCGGAAGATGTACCGTTCGCGGGCCGCCGAGCCGCGACCTGCGGCGAGCGCCTCCTGGAACCACTCATGCAGGTCGGACGAGTGGTTCGGCACGATGTCGACGACCACGCGGATGCCGCGGTCGTGCAGCGCGGCGACCATCTCGTCGAAGTCCTCGAGCGTGCCCAGGCGCGGGTCGACGTTGCGGTAGTCGGCCACGTCGTACCCGCCGTCGGCGAGGGCCGAAGGGTAGAACGGGCTCAGCCACACCGCGTCGATGCCGAGGTCGCGCAGGTAGTCGGCGCGCGAGACGATGCCCGGGATGTCACCGAGTCCGTCGCCGTTCGCGTCGGCGAAGCTGCGGGGGTAGATCTGGTAGACGGCGGCCTGTCGCCACCATGCCGCCGTGGTCTCGTCGCGGGTCTCGGTGAGAAGCGCATCGGTCATGAGAGGTTGTTGCTCCTTCGTGTTGCGGTCTGGGGTCTGGGGTGCGGCTTCGTCAGCCCTTGACGGCACCCTGCGTCACGCCCTCCATGACGAAGCGCTGCGTGAACAGGTACGCCAGGATCGCCGGGGCCATCGCCATCAGGTAGGACGCGAACGACACGTTGTAGTTGTTGCTGAACTGGGTCTGGAAGAGGTTCTGCCGCACCGGGAGGGTCTGCATGGCCGGGTCCGAGATGATCAGCGACGGCATCATGAAGTCGTTCCACGCGTAGAGGAAGGCGAAGATGCCGACCGTCGCGCTCATCGGTGCGAGCAGCGGGAAGATCAGCTGCCAGAACGTCTGCCACGTGGTGGCGCCGTCGATGCGGGCGCTCTCCTCGAGTTCGATCGGGATCGACCGCAGGAATGCGGTGAACAGCAGGACGCTGAAGCTCAGCTGGAACATCGTCGCGAGGATGATCACGCCGAACGGGTTGTCGAGTCCCACCCAGCCGGTCAGCTGGATCTGGGGCAGCGCCACGACCGGGAACGGGATGAACATCGCGGCCAGCAGGTAGAAGAACGAGTAGCGGAACAGGCGGTGGTCCCAGTTGCGCACGATCGCATACGACGCGAACGCGGCGAGCACGATGGTCGCGATGACCGTTCCTGCCGTCACCAGCAGCGAGATGCCGGCTCCGACCGGGAACTTCGTGAGGTTCCACGCCTCGACGAATCCGTCGATGCTGAACGGCGCCGGGAGCGAGAACGCGTTGCCGTCGACCGCCTGGCCCGTCGTCTTGAACGCCATCGAGATCGTGACGTACAGCGGCAGCAGGACCGTGACCGCGCACAGGATCAGGATGATCGTGCCCGACCAGTTGACGCGCTCCATGCGGACCCGCGGCTTCTTGCCCGAGGTGGGGATGGTGGTGAGTGTCTGCGTCGACATCAGAGTGCGTTCCTTCCGCGGGTCAGCGAGAGCTGCAGCAGGGAGATGAGCACGGCGACGATGAAGAAGATCGTCGCATTGGCCATCTGGTAGGCGTAGTCGCCGCCGTTGAAGCCCGCGATGATCGTCATCGCGACGCTGCGGGTGGCGGTGCCCGGTCCGCCGTTGGTGAGACCGACGATGATGTCGTAGGCGTTGAGGAAGCCCTTGAAACCGAGGATCACGTTGATCACGACATATCCGGCCACGAGCGGCAGCGTGATGCGCAACAGCTGCTGCCTCTTGTTCGCGCCGTCGATGCTCGCCGCCTCGTAGACCTCGCCCGGCACCGAGAGCAGACCTGCGATGTAGATCAGCAGCGTGCCCGGAACCGCCTGCCATGCGGTCACGATCACGATCGCGACCCACGCGAGATCGGGGTTCGCGAGAAGGCTGGTCGAGAGCCACGGGATGCCGGTGGCGGCGCCCGCTGCCGGGATGGAGTTCGAGAAGAGGAAGTTGAAGACGTACGCGATGATGATGCCCGAGATCACCATCGGGATCACGAAGATCGTGCGCAGCCCCGTCTTGAAGCGGATGCGGGAGGTCAGCCCCACCGCGAGCATGAAGGCGACCACGTTGACGACGACCACCGTGGCGATCGAGAAGCCGAACGTGAAGAGGTAGCTCTGCAGGATGGCCGGGTCGCTGAACATCGCGATGTAGTTGGTCAGCCCGTTGAAGCTCCACTCCCCGATGCCGATGGAGTCGGTGAAGCTGAAGAAGATGCCCATGATGCCGGGCACCGTGATCGCGAGCGTGAAGATCACGAGGGTCGGCAGCAGGAACAGGTAGTAGATCGGCTCGACGCGTCCCTTGCGGCGGGCGAGCTTGCGGGTGCCACCGGTGACGATCGCGGTGGTGTCGGTCGTCGGACTGTTGGGCTTCGTGATGTTCGACGCCGCGGGGTTGGGAGCTGCCGGGCCCGGCAGAGCGGTGTTCGTCATGGCGTGGACTCCTCTGTCTCGCCGGATGCTGAGTCCTCACCGGATGCGTTGTCCTGGGTCGACGGGATCGGAGCGCGGAACGCGATCCTGGCCCAGTCGGCATCCATGGTGCGCAACGTGGAGGTCGTGGACGCGCCGAGCACCATCGCCTGCGCGTAGTTGAAGACCGGAAGGGTCCTGGGCACGAGCACCGAGGGTCCCTGATAGATCTGGCCGTTGTCGTAGTACTCGACCATTCCCTCGACCCGGGGGTCATCGGGCGCCGGAGCATCGTCGGTCGGGGTGAAGCCGAGCTGCGAGGCGTTGTACTCCTCGATGTTCTCGGGCAGGAACAGGTACTCGAGGAAGTCGCGTGCAGCCTCCTGGTGCTGCGACCCCTCGGGGATCATCGCCGCGAGGTCCATGTTGACGCGCACGCCGAGGTCGGCCGGATCGTCGGTCATGGGCAGCGGGAAGGTGCCGAGAGCGAGATCGGGAGCGGTCTTCTCGATCTCGCTGAACGCCCACGGTCCCTGCAGGTACATCGCCGCCTCGCCCTTGCCGAACGCGAGGTTGCCGTCGCCGTATGCACGGCTCGCGGCATCCGCATTCGTGTACTCGTTGACGAGCGTCATCATGCGGTCCATGGGCTCTGCGAAGTCCTTCTCGAACGAGGCCGCCGAGTCCGGCCCCACCTCGGTGCCCTCCTGCGCGAGCGTGTCGAAGAAGTCGATCACGTCGACCGAGCCGCCGGCGGTGTAGTCGTACCAGCCCTGCGCGACGGTCCAATCGTCCTTGAACGTGGCGTAGAACGGGTCGATCCCCGCCTCCTTCAGCTGGTCGCACACGGCGAGCAGCTCATCCCAGGTCTGCGGAACCTCGAGACCCTGCTGCTCGAAGATCTCCTTGTTGTAGATCACCGAGGCTCCCATCACGGAGTACGGCAACGCGCTCGTGCGCCCCTCGCACGAGCCGTACTGCTCCATGAGCGGCTGCAGGTCGTCGCGGATGGTCGAGGCCGCTTCGGTGCCGGAGAGATCGGTGAGCGCGCAGCGCTGCACGAACCGGGCGATCTCGTAGTTGTAGTTGGCGAGCATGATGTCGGGCGGGTTGCCCCGCACGAAGCTGGCCGACACCACATCGACACCGGACGTGTCGATCTCGACGCGCACCTTGTCTTGCGAGGCGTTGTACTCGGCGACGCGTTCGGTCATGAACTCGATCGCCTCGCGCTTGCTGAAGGTGAAGCGGATGGTCTCGGTTCCGCCGGCGGTCGAGCAGCCGGTCAGGGCGGCACCGACCAGGGCGAGCGCGGCGGCTCCGGCGACGAGCCGGGCCGGGCGTGGTGGTTGGAGAGACACCGTTGTCCTTTCGTCCTGTAGATCCGCAGACTAAATCTAGTGAGCGAATTTACTTCGATGAACGGTACTGTCTCATGTGAACGAGAGTGAGGTCAAGACCCGTGACAGAAGTCTCTGCAGGTCTGGGCACCGGACGAGCCAGTGTCGGCGCGATCCTCGACTTCGCGTGGACCGCCGGTGAGTTCACCGCGACCGAGGCGATGGCGACCACTTCACTGACCCGCTCCACGGCGATCGACGCGATCGACACGCTCGTCGACGCCGGCGTGCTGCGCGAGCTTCCCAACGCCCGCGTGGCGGGAAGCTACCGCGCAGGGCGCCCGGCTCGGCGGTTCGTCCTGGCATCCGATCTCGGCGTCGTCATCGGGGTGGATGCCGGAGACACCCATCTCGCCGTCACGATCGCCGACCCGCTCGAGCGCACACTCGTGCACCATCGCACCGACCTCGATCCGACGCAGTCCGGGGCCGCCCGACGCGCGACGATCCTCGGGCAGATGCAGCTCGCGATCGACGAAGCAGGCGTCACGCGTGAATCGATCCTCGCGATCTGCGTCGGAGTGGCCGCGCCCGTCAATCGCGCGGGCATCTCGCCTCCGCACCCTGAAGGGTTCTGGGAGCGCACGAACCCCGGCCTCGCCGAGGCGCTCGACGACTGGGCGCCCGTCGTCGAGATCAAGAACGACGCGCAGCTCGCTGCGATCGCCGAGGGCTCAGCCGGAGCGGCGATCGGATGCCGTGACTACGTCGCCCTGCTCGCGAGCGAGCGCTTCGGTGGCGGGGTCGTCGTCGACGGCCACGTGCTGCACGGGGCACACGGCGGCGTCGGCGAGGGCGTCGTGTTCGACCACATCATCGGAGTGGGGTCGGCCTTCGGCCTGCGCTACGCGCTGCAGGACGAGGTCCGCGATGCCGTGCGGAGCGGCGAGATCGAGTCGGACTCGGCGATTGGCCGGCTCGCCGACGCCGACCGCATCGACCCCCGCACCGTGCTGACCGCCGCCTCCGCCGGCGATCCCGACGCGCTGCTCGCGACGTCACGTGTCGGCGCGACCCTCGCCCGCGTGGTGGGTGTGCTGGGCAGCATGTACGACCCCGCTCGGGTGATCGTGTGCGGTGCGGTCGCCGAGAGCATCGCCCCCGTGCTCACGGCAGCGCGCGAGGTGCTCCCGACGCAGCTGCACCTGCCCGCCCCCGAGATCCTCGCCTCGACGCTCGGCGCCGAGGTGGTGTCGATCGGCGCCGTCACCACCGCTCGCCGGGCTGCGCGTGAGGTGGCCGTCCCGCTGCTCGCCGAGCGGCGCCTCAGCGCCGTGAGCTGAGGGTCTGTGAGAGAACCGGAACAGCGGCAGTCGCCTTCTTCGATCGAGCTGCTGCTCGACCCCGCCGCCGAAACAGCCGTCCGGGCCGAATGGGAGGCCCTCGCCGAACGCGGCCTGTCGAGCCTGGCGAGGCACACGTCGGCAAGCAACCGCCCTCACATCACCCTGGTCGCGCGGGTCGATCTGCCGAAGCTGGATCCCCGCGTCCTGGCAGATCTCCCTTCTTTCCCGATCACGCTGGGCGCTCCCCTGCTCTTCGGCACCGGCGAGCGGCGCGTGCTGGCCCGCAGCGTCGTCCCCGCCGTGGAGCTGATCGGCCTCCGCGAGACGATCCTCACCGCGATCGGGCCGGGCGACGATGCCCCGCACACCGCACCGGGCGAATGGATGCCGCACGTCGCCCTCGCGCGCCGGCTGCGCGTCGCCGACCTCGCGCAGGCGCTGGATCTCGTCGGTGACGACCTCGACGCTCACGCGCACAGCGTGCGGCACTGGGACCCCGCCACCGCGGTGATCACGACTCTCGCGGAGATGCGGCAGGCGTAGCCGGGCGACCCTCACGGAGCGGAGTCGCCTCAATGAGGTGAGGGGAACGCGTCGCGTTGCACGCGAACGGCGACATCCTGCAGGGCTCGGAGCACACGCCTGACCGCCGTGTAGGCCAGCACATCCGGCCGAGCCAGCACGTCGACGTGGCGGATCAGATCCACATCCGACAGCGGCCTGAGAACGAGGCCGTCCACCGCCAGAGGCGTCGCGGTGGTGCGGGGCATGACGGCGATCGCCGCCCCCGCCCTCACGACCTCCGCCGTCACCGAGAACTCGTTGATGCGATGCGCGATCCGCAGCGGCGCCCCCGATAGTGCCGCGAGGTGGTCGAGCACACCCGCGAGAGGGAATCCCGCGTGCACCGACACCCATTCCTCGTCGCGGAGGTCGGCGAGAGTGATGCCCGCTCGGCCGGCGAGACGGTGACCTGCGGGGAGGGCGATGTCGAGCGACTCCTCGACGAGCGGGATCGCGACGACTCGATCAGCGGGCCAGGGGGCGTCGTGCGCGAGCCGATGGGCGATGACGAGATCGTGGTCGGCGGTGAGCCCGGGAAAGTCCCGGTGCGGTACGTCGGCATCGGCAAGGCGGACGGCAGGAGTCCCGTCTAGCTCTCTCAGGAGCGGCCGGAACAGGGCGAGTCCGGCGCTGTTGAACGACGACACCCGCACCGGCCGGTCGCCTGCTTCGAGGAGCGCCCCGATCGAGTCGCGTGCCGCGGTCAGCGCCTCATCGACACGCGTGCTCGCGGCGGCCAACGCCTCGCCCGCCGCGGTCAGGATCAGGACTCGACCCCGGCGCACCGTGAGCGGCAGGGCCACCGCCGACTGCAGAGTCGCGAGCTGCTGCGAGACCGCCGACGCCGAGATTCCGAGAGCGGCAGCGACGGCGGTCACACTGCCTCGGTCGCGAAGCTCCCGGAGCAGTCGAAGGTGGGTCGGATCCATAAGGCCAACCTTAAAGGAGAATCAAGCAGCTGCATCTGGGTCTTCATCGAGAAAGACGAGAGTGTGGAGTCATGCCTCGACGTCCCTCTCGCGATCTGCTCGTCGACGTCCTGCTCGTCGGCGTGGCGGTGGTGTGGGGCGCGAGCTTCATGGCAGCCAAGAGCCTGACTCTCGAGACGGGCGTCCCCTCCGCGGTCGCACTCCGGTTCCTCGTCGCAGCAGTCGCTCTCGGTGTGATCTGCGCGGTGCGCAGAGAGCGGATGCCGCGTGGCCGCGGGCTGGCCGTCGCCGTCCTCCTCGGCTTCTCCCAAGCCGCCATCATCGGCCTCGAGACCTGGGGCGTCCATCTCACCTCGGCGACCAATGCCGGGCTGCTCATCAGCCTCGCGCTCGTGCTCACCCCCGTGCTCGAGAGCCTCGCCGCGCGGTCGTGGCTTCCGCGCTCGTACTTCGTCGCCGCCGTCGCGGCCGTGGTGGGGGTCGCCCTTCTCGTGTCGGACGGCGGACTGCGGATGCCGACCGCAGGCGACGCCCTCGTGATCGCGGCGGCGGTCGTGCGCGCGTTTCACGTGACGGCGAGCGCCAGGCTCACCCGCGACCGCGGGGACAGCACGCTCGCCGTCGTCCTGGTTCAGCTCATCGTCTGTGCAGGGACAGCATGGCTGGTCGCAGGGGCGGAGCTGCCCGCGGCCGTCGCACGGCTCGACGGATCGGGGTGGGCGAACGTCCTGTTCCTCGGGCTGATGTGCTCGGTGTTCGCGTTCGTCGTTCAGCTCTGGGCGGTGCGGCACACCTCTGCGACGCGCGCGAGCATCCTCATGGGCACAGAGCCCGTCTGGGCGCTGCTCGTCGGAGTCCTGCTCGCCGGGGAGAGCGTCGGGGCCTTCGGCCTGCTCGGCGCCGCGCTCATCGTCGCCGCTTCGTACGCAGGGCAGGCGATCGAACGCCGCCACCGGCAGCGCGCGCTCAGGCCGCCGGTCGTGGCGCTGAACAGCAGCAGCTCTCAGGCGTAGTCGCTGTCGTCCACCGGGGACGGCGCCGGCCCCAGGCTCTCGACAGCGTCCCACAGCTCCTCCGGGATCTCCGTCTGCTCCAGCTCATCGAGCTGCGCACGACGGTGCGGTGTCGACACCCCGACGACGGTGGAGTCGACCAGCGGAGACCGCAGCGAGTAGTGCAGCGCCGCGGCAGCCATCGACGTTCCCTGGTCGGCGCAGACGCGCTGCAGACGCTCGGTCCACCCCAGCAGCTCCTCGCCGGCCGGCCGATAGGCATACTGCGCACCGGAATGCGGGCCCTTGACGAGCAGTCCCGAACCGAACGGCGCGGCGTTGAACACGGCCATGCCGCGCGACTTGGCGTCGGCGAAGACAGGTTCGGCCGAGTGATCCACCAGCGTGAATCGGTTGTGGATCAGCACGGCGTCGAACACACCCGTCTCGACGTACTTCGCCATCAGCGGCACCGGAGCCGCCGCCACGCCGATGGCGTCCACCACGCCGGCGCTGCGGAGTTCGATGAGCCCCTGCACGGCACCCCCGATCGAGATCGACTCCTCGAACGACACCGAGTACGGGTCGTGCAGGTGCAGCAGAGGGAGCCGGTCGACCCCGAGCCGGGCGGTCGTCTCCTCGAACGAGCGGAGGACGCGGTCTCGGTCGAACACGCCGGTCTCGGGGTCCTGATCCACCTTCGAGATGACCCGCGAACCGTCCATCCCCAGCTCCCGCAGTGCGATCCCGAGCACAGCCTCGGAGCGACCGGCGGAGTAGTTGTTCGACGTGTCCACGAACCCGTGGCGGCTGGTGAGCAGGTCGATGGCGACCTCGACGGCGGCTCTCTCCTCGGCGGACCCCGGCTCCGAATGCCGGCCGAGGCCGGAGGTTCCGAGGGTGATGGGCGTCGGTTCGATCTTCATCCGCTGGATTCCGTTCTCGTGGGGGCCGGTCGTCGCGGTTCTGCTGCCACTGTATCGCCGGGCGATCTCACATCACTCGACGAGCAGTGCGGGCTCCTCGAGCACGGATGCCACGTCGGCGATGAAGCGGCTCATGCCGTCGCCGTCGATCACGCGGTGGTCGAACGAACCGGCGACCGTGGTGACCCAGCGGGGGCGCACCTCGCCGTCGACGACCCACGGCTTCTGGCTGATCGTGCCCATCGCCACGATGCCGGCCTCGCCGGGGTTGATGATCGGCGTTCCGGCATCCATCCCGAAGACACCGATGTTGGTGATCGTGATCGTGCCGCCCTGCTGGTCGGCGGGGCTCGTCTTGCCCTCGCGCGCCGTGAGGGTGAGCCGGTTCAGAGCGCGAGCGAGGTCCTTCATGCTGAGGTCCTGCGCGTCCTTGATGTTCGGCACGAGCAGGCCGCGGGGCGTGGCCGCCGCGATGCCGAGGTTCACGTAGTGGCGCACGGCGATCTCGGCGCCGCCGTCGGTCTCGATCCAGGCCGCATTGACCATCGGGGTGCGTCGGGCGGCCCAGATGACGGCGCGGGCCATGATCAGCAGCGGGGAGACGCGGATGTCTGCGTAGTCGGGCGATGCCTTCAGCCTCTTGACGAGCTCCATAGTGCGGCTCGCATCGATCTCCTTCCACACGGTGACGTGCGGGGCGGAGTACGCGCTCTGCACCATCGCCGACGACGTGGCCTTGCGCACGCCCTTGACCGGGATCGACTCGGTGCGATCGTCGCTCTGTCCGGACGCGGATGCCGGGGCCGGCGACAGCCCGCGAGCGAGGCCCGCGGGAGCATTCTGCGGCGCAGGCACAGTCTCTTCCCGCACGGTGCCCCACTCGGGGGTCTCGATGTTGCGGAAGACGCTCGCCTGCGAGGCGTGGGTCATCACGTCGTCGCGCGTGACCTCCCCGTCGGAGCCGGTGGGCGTGACCGTCGTGAGGTCGACCCCCAGGTCGCGGGCGAGCTTGCGGATCGGCGGCTTCGCGATCACGCCGACCGACGAGCGAACGGGGCGCTCGGCCGGACGCTTGCGCCGCGAGGTGGCGCCGCCGCCGGTGCCGTACCCGACGAGCACCGATCCACCGCCCTCCTCGGGCGCGGGCGCTTCGGCGGTCGCGATCTTGCCGGGCCCGGCATCGTCACGAGCATCCGTCACGAAGGTGATGATCGGCGAACCGACCTCGACCGTCGCGCCCTCGGCGGCGAGCAGCTCGCCGACGACCCCCGCGTGCGGTGACGGCAGTTCGACGAGCGACTTGGCGGTCTCGATCTCGCAGATCACGTCGTTGATGGCGACGGTGTCACCGGGCGCGACCTTCCACGCCACGATCTCGGCCTCGGTCAGGCCCTCGCCCACATCGGGGAGGTTGAAGTTCTGCGTGCTCATGTGCGGTCCTTTCGGAACGGCGAGATCGGGGTGAGATCAGTAGGCGAGGGAGCGATCGACGGCCTCGAGGATGCGGTCGGCATCCGGCAGGTAGGTGCCTTCGAGCTTCGCGGGCGGGAACGGGGTGTCGTACCCCGAGACCCGCAGCACCGGGGCCTCGAGTGCATAGAAGGCGCGCTCCATGACGGTCGCCGCGATCTCGCTGCCGACGCTGACGAAGCCCTGCGCCTCCTGCGCGTAGACCATGCGTCCGGTCTTGCGCACCGAGCTCAGGATCGGCTCGTAGTCGACCGGCGACAGCGAACGCACGTCGACGACCTCGCAGCTGGTGCCCTCGGCCTCGGCGAGCGCCGCCGCCTGGAGCAGCGTCGTGACCATGGCGCCGTGACCGACGAGCGTCACGTCGGAGCCGGTGCGCACGACGCGCGACGAGTGCAGCGGAGCGGCCGACGCGTCGAGCTCGACCTCGCCCTTCTGCCAGTAGCGGCTCTTGGGCTCCATGAAGATCACCGGGTCGTTCGACGCGATCGCCTCCTGGATCATCCAGTACGCGTCGTTCGGCGTCGAGGGCGAGACCACCCGCAGCCCCGGCGTGTGCGCGAAGTACGCCTCGGGGCTCTCCTGGTGGTGCTCGACGGCGCCGATGTGGCCTCCGTACGGGATGCGGATCACGATCGGCAGGCTCAGCTTGCCCTCGTGCCGATTCGTGAGCTTGGCGAGCTGCGTCGTGATCTGGTCGAACGCGGGGAACACGAATCCGTCGAACTGGATCTCGATCACGGGGCGGAACCCGGTCATCGCGAGCCCGATCGCCGTGCCGACGATCCCCGACTCGGCGAGCGGTGTGTCGAGCACGCGCTTGTCGCCGAAGTCGCGCTGCAGGTGCTCGGTGACGCGGAAGACGCCGCCGAGCTTGCCGATGTCCTCGCCCATGAGCAGGACCTTGGAGTCATCCTCCATCGCCCGACGCAGGCCCGAGTTGAGCGCCTTGCTGAGGGGCATCGTCTCCAGGGTCACTTGCTGTCTCCTTCGAAAGATGCCTCGTACCGTGCGTGCCAGGCCTTCTGCTCCGCGATGAGCGGATGCGGCTCGCTGTACACGTGGTCGAAGATCTTGTCAGCGGTGGGTGATCCGAGTTCGACGCTGCGCGAACGCAGGTCCTCGGCCGCATCCGCGGCCTCGGCATCCGCATCGATGAAGAACTGCCCCGCCGCTCCCCTGTTCTCGAGGAACGCGCGCATGCGGTCGATCGGGTCACGCTGCGCCCACGACTGCTCCTCGTCGGAGCCGCGGTACTTCGTGGGGTCGTCACTGGTGGTGTGCGCGCCGAGACGGTAGGTGACCGCTTCGATCGCACGGGGGCCCTGACCGCTGCGGGCCTCGTCGAGCGTGACCCGTGAGACGGCATAGCTGGCGAGCACGTCGTTGCCGTCGACGCGCACGCTGGGGATGCCGTAGCCGGCGCTGCGCTCGACGAGCGGCACCCGCGACTGCGTCGCGACCGGCACGGAGATCGCCCAGTGGTTGTTCTGCAGGAAGAACACGGTGGGCGCTTGATAGCTCGCGGCGAAGACCATCGCCTCATGCACGTCGCCCTGGCTCGATGCCCCGTCACCGTAATAGACGATGACGGCTTCGTCGCGCTCGAGGTCGCCGGTGCCGGATCGGCCGTCGAAGTTCAGCCCCATGGCGTATCCGGCCGCGTGCAGGACCTGCGAGCCGAGCACGAGGGTGTAGAGACGGGTGTTGCCGTTCTTCGGGTCGGTCGGGTCCCAGCCGCCGTGCGAGACGCCGCGCATGAGCTTGATGATGTCGACGGGGTCGACGCCGCGGATGCGCGTCACTGCGTGCTCGCGATACGACGGGAAGATCGTGTCCTGCGCGCGTGCGGCGCGGGCGGATCCGACCTGGGCGGCCTCCTGTCCGCGGCTCGGCGGCCACAGCGCGAGCTGCCCCTGACGCTGCAGATTGGTCGCCTGGGTGTCGATCGCGCGGATGACCACCATGTCGCGGTAGAACTGCTCGAGCTCGGCGTCGCTGATCCCCTCGATCAACGACAGATAATGCTCAGCAGCCGGACTCGGCGTGAAGCGGCCATCCTGATCCAGGACGCGGACGAGTTCAGTCTCTGACGAGGTCACGATGCCACGCTACCGCCGCGCGCATGCTCGGGCACGCATACCTAGGACGTCCTCGGAACTGCCGGGAAACCGGAGAACAGGGCGCCTCGCGCCCGTCAGAGCTGGGTCGCGGCGACGTCGAGAACGCGATCGACGGATGCTTCCTCGCCGACCGAGATGCGGATGCCGTCCCCCGGGAAAGGACGCACGATGAGGTCGGCCGACGCGAAGGCCGCCGCGACCTCGACCGTGCGCTCGCCCGCGGGCAGCCAGACGAAGTTGGCCTGACTGTCCGGCACGTCCCATCCCTGCCTGCGCAGACCCTCGACCAGGCGCGTACGGCGTTCGACGATCACGGCGACGCGCTCGAGCAGCTCGGACTCGGCGTCGAGGCTGGCGATGGCGGCGTTCTCGGCCGCCGATGTCACGGAGAGCGGAATGCCGGTGGTGCGCGCGGCATCGAGGACCTTCTCGTTGCCGATCGCGTACCCGATGCGCAGGCCCGCGAGCCCGTAGGCCTTCGAGAACGTGCGCAGAACCACGACGTTCGGATGCCGTTCGAACACGCGCTCCGCGAGGCCGTCGACTGCGCCGGGTGCGGTGACGAACTCGGCGTAGGCCTCATCGAGGATGATCAGCACGTCGGCGGGGACCCGCTCGACGAACGTCGCGAAGTCGTCGCTCGTGATGATCGGCCCGGTCGGGTTGTTGGGGGTGCAGAGGATGACCGCGCGAGTGCGCTCGGTGACGGCATCGGCCATCGCGTCGAGGTCGTGGCGGGAGTCGGCCGTGAGAGGCACCTGCACTCCGGTCGCACCGGCGACGAGCGGCAGGCTCGGATAGGCCTCGAACGACCGCCACGCGTAGATCACCTCGTCGCCGACCGAAGCGGTGGCGAGGATCAGCTGGTGGAGGATCGAGACGCTGCCCGCGGCGACGTGCACCTGCTCGGGAGCGACGGCGTAGCGGACGCCCAGCCGCTCGCGCAGTCGGCCCGCGGAGGCATCCGGGTAGCGGTTGATCGGCGTCGTGTGCTGCAACGCCGCCGCGACGGAGGGAAGCGGCTCGAACGGGTTCTCGTTGCTCGAGAGCTTGAAGGCGTCGGGGCCCGCCTGCTTGCCCTGTCGGTACGGCGCCAGGGCGGCGATGGCTGGGCGGATGCGCGGCAGGATCGGGTCGGTCACAAGGATGAGTCTAGATTCCACCGCCCTCCGGCGGAGTGCATGGAAGACTGAGAGGACTATGCGCTTCATCATCCGAGTCGTCGTCAACGCGTTCGCCCTGTGGGTCGTGACGCTGATCCCCGCCCTGCAGGTGCAGATCACGGCGTTCGCGCCGGGTGAGACCCTGCAGCTCGTGCTGACCCTCCTCGCGGTCGCCGCGATCTTCGCACTCGTGAACACCTTCATCGGCACGGTGGTGAAGATCGTCGCGTTCCCGCTGTACATCCTCACCCTCGGCCTGATCGGGTTCGTGATCAACGGGTTCCTGCTGTGGCTCACGGCCTGGATCACGAGCGGGTTCGACTGGGGCCTCACGGTCGGCAGCTTCTGGTGGGGTGTGCTCGCGGCGCTCATCATCTCGCTGATCAACGGCGTCTTCGGCTTCATCCTGCGCCCGCAGAGCAAGAAGCAGCGCCGCGACTGACGCGCAGGGCGTGCGCATCCCGCGCATCGGTCAGTCGACGCGCTCGGCGTGATATTCGGTGCGCTCGATCACCTCGGCTGTGTCGAGTTCTCTCCAGAACTCGTCCACCGCGTCCATCCGAGGATCACCCAGGTCATCGGCGATCCGGGCGGTCTCCCTGTAGGTCTCCAGATGGTGCGCGTCGACCACAAGGTCCTCGATCGTGTCGCCCGGATCGCCCTGGGTCGAGATGGTGACGCTGTCGGCTGATCCGGTGCCTTCGGGAGAACCGCCTCCCGCCAATGCCGGGACGGGATCGTCGGTATGCCGGAACTGGATGATGGTCTGATCGTCGTCGAGCGTCGGCTCGACCGGACTCCCCGCCGTGATCTGCATCTGCACATCGAACTCGCTCTCCATCGCGAGGTGCGCGGCGATCATCCCCGACTGCGAGTGCGCGACGACATCGACCTCGTCCCCGGGCCCGGCGCCCGCAGCCCTGAGAGCATCGAGAGTCGCCTGGTATGACGCTGACGCCTTCCCGGAGTACAGCTCGAGATTCGACTTCGAGTCCCATGGCTGCTTTCCTCCCCAGCCGACGCTCTGCGTTCCCTCGAGATACGCGACGAACTTCGTGGTGCCGTCGGCGAACGAGTACTTCTCGACGGCGACCTGCGCCCCCGCGGTGGTCGCCATGCGCCCGAAGGCACCGGCGATGCTCGACGGCGCAGCGGCCGGGGACGACGTCTTCACCGGCGAGACCGAGACGGGATCGCTCTTTCCCCTCAGCGTCTGGCCGGGGAGCACCTTGCCGAGCCCAGAGGCCACTCCCACCAGCGCCGCGGTCCCGAAGACCTGGTCGTACAGCCCTGGCGTCACGACGTTGCCCGTGAGTCCTTCGAAGCGCTCGGCGCGCCACCGGGCGACGAGCTCGTCTGCCATCCCATGGATGCGGTCGTCCGATGCAGCGAGCCGATCGGCCTGGCGCGACAGCCGCTGCGCGGTGCTCGGATCCGAATGCTCGAGCATCGCGGCCTCGGCACGCAGCTCGACGTACTCGTACGCATCGGCCATGAGCAGGGTCGAGCGTGCGGTCTCCTGGCACTCGGAGTGCAGGCGGGCCACGCGCTGCCCCGACGACCACAGCCCGACGGTGTCGACGTGCGCGCTGAAGCCCGGAGTGTCGACGATGATCTGATGCGCCCGCGTGATCGCCGAGCACGCATCGTCGTAGCGGGAAGCGACGGCATCCAGCCGTCGAGCGACATCTCGCAGGGCGTCAGGGTCGACGGAGATCGCTCCGCCGTGGTCGATCGTCAGCCCGGTCACAGGACGTCGATCCGTTCGGTCTCGGATTCGCGGCCGCGCATCTCGGAGGCCTCGAGGCGCGCCCCCAGTCGGAGATCCTCGAGCGCGCTCTGCATCGCGCGCACCCCGTCGGAGTGCCAGTCGGTGTCGGAAGTCAGGACGGCGAGCGACGAGCGAACGTCGTCGAGCGCCTCGACGGCGGTGCGGAGCGCTGCCAGGGCCTGCGCTCTCGCCCAGGCGGTCTCGGCCGCGCCGGGCTGCGCGAGTGCGATGGAATACATGCGCCCAGCATCCGCGATCAGCCACCGAGGCCGAGGCGCAGGACGCCGGGATCGACGGGGACCGTGAGGGGATCGCTCGCCCCCTGCGGCCGTGCAGAACGGGTGCACCATGCCCTGCCGGAGACGACCGGCATCGCGCGATCGGCCTCCGACCGGCAGAATAGGACGGTGACATCCCCGGATCCCTTCCGCGTGATCTTCGTGTGCACGGGGAACATCTGCCGCTCTCCGATGGCAGAAGTGGTGTTCAGCGATCTCGCGGAACGACAGGGCCTCGGCTCGCGGATCGTCTCGCGCAGCGCCGGCACGGGCGACTGGCACCTCGGCGAACGGGCCGACCACCGCACGATCGAGTCGCTCACCCGCCGCGGCTACGACGGCTCGCAGCATCGCGCGAAGCAGTTCACCTTCGCCTCCTTCTCGGAGAACGATCTGGTCGTCGCTCTCGACCGCACCCACGAGCGCATCCTGCGCGAGTGGGCGCACGATGAAGACGAAGAGGGCAAGGTCACCCTGCTGCTCGCCTTCGATCCCGATGCCCAGAGCCAGGACGTGCCCGACCCCTACTACGCCGGCGCCGAGATGTTCGATTCGGTGCTCGGTATGATTGAGACCGCGACTCGCGGGCTGTTCCGCCAGCTCGAGCCGGCTCTTCGCCAGCCCCGCACGCCCCGCACTCCCGGGGCCCGATCAGGAGGACTCCCCTGACTTTCCAGCCTTCGCTCCCGCCCCAGCCCCTGAGCCCCCTCGACGGTCGCTACCGCGGCGCCGTCACCGGCCTCGCCGACTTCCTCTCGGAGGCGGGTCTGAACCGCGCCAGGGTCGAGGTCGAGGTGGAGTGGCTGATCGCCCTCACCGACCGCTCGCTCTTCGAGACGAGCCCGCTGTCGGATGCCGACAAGGAGCGCCTGCGCGCCCTGTACCGCGACTTCGGACAGGCCGAGATCGACTGGCTCGCCGAGAAGGAAGCCGTCACCCAGCACGACGTCAAGGCCATCGAGTACCTGGTGCGCGACCGCCTGTCGACGCTCGGCCTCGACAGCATCGCCGAGCTCACGCACTTCGCCTGCACGAGCGAGGACATCAACTCGGCCTCCTACGCGCTCACCGTGAAGCGCGCGGTCGAAGAGGTCTGGCTCCCTGCGCTCGACGTCGTGATCGCCAAGCTCCGCGAGCTGTCCGCCGAGCACGCGGACGCCGCGATGCTCTCTCGCACCCACGGTCAGCCGGCCACCCCGTCGACCATGGGCAAGGAGCTCGCCGTCTTCGCGTGGCGTCTCGAGCGCGTGCGCGCCCAGATCGCGGCATCCGACTACCTCGCCAAGTTCTCGGGCGCGACGGGCACCTGGTCTGCGCACATCGCGGCCGACCCCGACGCCGACTGGCCCACCATCTCGCGTGAGTACATCGAAGGCCTGGGCCTCGGCTTCAACCTGCTCACCACGCAGATCGAATCGCACGACTGGCAGGTCGAGCTGTACGACCGGGTGCGTCACGCCGGCGGCATCCTGCACAACCTCGCGACAGACATCTGGACCTACATCTCGCTCGGCTACTTCGCGCAGATCCCCGTCGCCGGCGCGACCGGGTCGTCGACCATGCCGCACAAGATCAACCCGATCCGGTTCGAGAACGCCGAAGCGAACCTCGAGATCTCGGGTGCCCTCCTGGCATCCCTCGGCCAGACACTCGTCACGAGCCGCCTGCAGCGCGACCTCACCGACTCGACCACGCAGCGCAACATCGGCGTCGCATTCGGGCACTCGCTGCTCGCGATCGACAACCTGCGCCGCGGCCTCAACGCCATCTCGCTGTCGCGCGACGTGCTGCTCGCCGACCTCGACGTGAACTGGGAGGTCCTCGCGGAGGCCATCCAGACCGTCATCCGCGCCGAGGTCGTCGCCGGTCGCTCGTCGATCACCGACCCCTACGCGCTGCTGAAGGAGCTGACCCGCGGACACCGCGTGGGGGCTACGGATCTGGCCGAGTTCGTCCAGGGGCTCGAGATCGGGGATGCCGCCAAGCAGCGTCTGCTCGCGCTGACCCCCGCGTCCTACACCGGCATCGCCGAGCAGCTCGCGAAGTAGCAGTCGCGCACGCTCCGTGCGTGGCCACTATCGCACCGCACGCGCGATGCGTGGTCAAAAACGCACCGCAATCGGGCCAATCGGATGCGAAATCGACCCCGCACCGCACCGCACCGCACCGCACCGACCACGCACGGAAGCAGACCGACACCGCTACGGGCGCGGCTCTCCGGAGTGCGCGCCTGCGGGGTCGCGCGGCATGAACGCCGCGGCGATCAGGGTCAGCACGGCCACCACGGCCGCGGCGATGAACACCCAGACGGATGCCGAGATGATGGTCGCCGGATCGTCCGGCCCCCCGCCCTGCGCGATCACCGAGTTCGAGATCGCGCCGAACACGGCGACTCCGAGCGCGCTGCCCGCCGACCGGGCGAAGGCGTTCATCCCGGTGACGGCACCGCGCTCCCCCCACCCGACGGAGGCCTGAGCCGCGATCAGCGTGGGAGCGGCGCTCCACCCCAGGCCGAATCCGAGGACGAATGCGACGGCCGCGATCGAGAACGGGTGCGGCCACGGCGAGACCAGCGCGAGGGCGACGGCAGCGACAGCCGTGATCGACATGCCCGTGAGAGCGGTGCGCCGGAACCCGATCCGCATATACAGGCGACCCGCGTTCGCGGCGGCGAGCGGCCAGCCCAGAGTGAGCGCCGCGACCGCCAACCCCGACAGCAGCGGTGCGATGCCGATGGATCCCTCGAGATAGGCGGGCGCGAAGCTCGTGACTCCGGTCATCAGAGCGCCGATGCCCAGCGAGACGATCGTCGTCGTGAGGATCAGCGGTCTCGCGGCCAGGCGCAGATCGACGATCGGCTCGGCGGCTCGACGCTCGACGAGTCCGAAAGCCACGAGCGCAGCCGCACCCAGACCGAAGCAGATGGCGCTGGGGGCCGAGAGCCAGGCCCAGGCGTTGCCGCCCTCGAGCATGCCCAGGATCAGTCCGGTGAGTCCGACGGTCAGGAGCACGGCCCCTGCGTAGTCGATGCGATGCTGTTGGGTCTGCTTCTCTTCGTGGTATTTGCGCAGCAGCATCCACCCCGCGATCAGACACAGCGGGATGTTGACCCAGAAGATCCACCGCCACGCGTCGAGCTGGGCGAAGATGCCGCCGAGTGCAGGTCCGACGACCGACGAGATCGCCCAGACGGATGCGATGTATCCCTGCACCTTGGCACGCTCGGCGACCGTGTAGATGTCGCCCACGATCGTCATCGACATGGGTGCGACGGCACCCGCGCCGAGACCCTGGATGATGCGGAAGACGATCAGTGCCGTCATGCTCCAGGCGAACCCCGAGAGCACCGAGCCGAGCAGGAACAGCGCGATTCCGAGCAGGATGATCGGCTTGCGACCGACGGTGTCGGCGAAGCGCGAGTAGATCGGCACGCTGACCGCCTGTGCGAGCAGGTAGACCGAGAAGAGCCAGGGGAACTGCTGATAGCTGCCCAGGTCGCGCACGATGCTGGGCACCGCGGTCGCGAGGATCGTCGCGTCGATCGCGATCAGGCCGGTGGCGAGCATGAGCGCCCCGAGCACGGGGCCTCGTTCCGACCTGAGTCCGATGGAGGCGCGGTCGATCGAGGCAGTCACTACAGGGACAAGCCGTCGATGCCCCGGGCTATTCCGGTCGGATCGCAGAATCCCACGATCATGTCAGGAGGAGGGCGTGCGACCCGGCTTGTCGGAATCGGGCTCGTCCGACGTCTCGGGGTCGAAGAGCACAGGTCGGTCGACCGTCTTGGTGACGTCGGCGGGGTCGACCACGAGAATCAGCATCGCGAGGAACAGCAGCGTGACGATGAACGCGCCGCCGCCCACCACGAGTCCGAGCGCGATCGGGGTGAGACCGTCGTAGGTGCCGCTGGCGATCGCGTTGTTGACGCGGGCGGTGAACGCCCCTGTCGATACGAGCGTCACCACGGCGGCGAAGATGCCGCAGCCGAGGGCGATACCCAGCAGGTGCAGAGGGCGCAGGATGTCACGCCGGGTGGGCTTGTCGTCGCTCATCGCTCTCCTCCGTGCCCGGCAGGGGCGGGGTCGTTCTCGTCGACGCGACCCTCGGCGACGGCATCCGCTCGCTTCGGAGTGAGACCGGCGATGCCGAGGAAGACGGCGACGATCGCCGCGTATCCGCCGAACATGCCGACACCGAGGATGATGCCGGTGAGTTCGAACGCGCCTGCTCCCTCGATCGCGTAGGGCTGCACGAATCCGGCCGGGATCGCGATCAGCAGCACGGCGAGCAGCAGCCCGAACGCGCCGAGGGTGATCGAGTCGCGTGCGTTCGCCTCGCCGGCTCGGCGCGCGCGCAGGCCGACGACGAGCTCGAGGATGCCGGTCGTCACCGACCAGGCGATCACGACGACGAAGAAGAGGTCTTCGGTGCGCCAGGCGGGCACGCCGGAGGTCATGCCCGCGACGAAGCTCAGCAGGGCGAAGACGACGGAGGGCCACCGCTGGCCGGCCGGATGGACGAGCCAGGCGGAGACGATCATCACGAGGCCGGTCGTGAGCACGAAGCCGCTGAAGACGGAGAGACCGACGGCCGCCGAGTGATCGGGCGAGAAGGTGATCATCGCCGCTGCGGCGGCGGCGAAGAGCGCGCGCAGCAGCTGAACGTGACGCACGGTGAACGCGCGGGCAGGGGCAGACATGAAGATCGAGAGTCCTCCGGGGGTGTTCCCCCCAGTCTACGCGGGGGCACTGAGTGGGCGCCGACACCGGAGAGGTGTTCGCGGGGCCCGATGGATCTCCCCAGATCGATCATCAAGCCCCGCGACAGAACGCGGCGACGGGGGCGACACCGCGTTATGGACCGAGACGTCGTGAGGTCGGGCACCCTGCCCACGATTGCTCAGCCCAGCAGACCCCAGAAATAGCACCTCGTCCCCTACGCGATGCTGGTGTGGTCGTAAGCTCACTCTAGAACGGGATTCTTCACATACCGGAGGGGGTGCTGTGATGAGCATGGAAAGTGGCATTCGCCGATATGCCGATGTATTTGCGGCGTCCTTCCGAGACGCGATCAATGCGCGTGGATTGACTCTCGCCCGATTGCACGAGCAGCTGCGCGCTCGCGGCAACAGTGTGTCGATGGCGACGCTCAGCTACTGGCGCTCCGGAGCACGCCGCCCCGAAGGCGCGCAATCGATGGCCGCCCTCAGTGACATCGAGCAGTTGCTGCACCTCGAGCCCGGCTCGCTCACCGCTCTGCTCGGCACGACGAACCGCACCGGACCCCTCGGTCCCAACCTGTTCCCCCTCGACGAGCAGGAACTCGAGGAGGCCGTGAAAGAGGCGTTCGCGGCACTGGGCGCCGAGTACCCCGACACCTCGCGCGAACTCACGACGCACTCCGTGACGGATGTGGATGCCGCCGGCAACGTGTCGTACTCGATCACGCGCAGCATCGTGCAGTCGACCGTCGGGACGGTCGCCTCGATCCCGTTCCTGGAGATGACGCCGGGCATCAGCACCCCCGCGCCCATCATCGAGGCGGTCTCGGGAGGCCGTGTCGCCGCCCGGTACTCGCATCCGAACGGCGAGGTGCACGGCGTGCTCTTCGAACTCGAGGTGCCACTGACCGCACCGGGCACCTCGATGGTCGAGTGGTCGGTCGCCTATCCGCCCGATTACCCGCCGCAGCGCGAGACGGGTCACGCCGTCGCCCGGCAGACGAGGGAGCTGCTGGTGTGGACCCGGTTCCACCCCGACGCGCTGCCCGATCGCATCGAAGAGCGCGTCGAGACCCCGGACGGCTCGACGCTCACCGAGCTGTCGCTCGAAGGTCGCACGTCCGTGCATCAGGTGCGACGCGCGTTCGGCCCGGGGCTGCTCGGTGTCGCCTGGAGCTACGCCGACGGACTCCCGACTCCAGGCGCGTGACCGCTCGACCCTGACCTCTCGGCCCTGACAGTTCAGCCCTGACCGCTCAGCCCGGCTGATCGCCGACGGCGACCGGGCGCCCTGGCGTGTTCGACCACTGGCTCCACGAGCCGGGGAAGACCTTCGCCTCGATGCCGATCTCGTCGAGCACCAGAGCGGTGTGCGCCGCCGTGACGCCCGAGCCGCAGTATGCCGCGACCTGCGTGCCCTCGGTCACGCCGACGGCCGCGAAGGTCGCCTGAAGGGTGTGCATGTCGAGGATCCGGCCCTCGGCATCGAGATGAGCGGCCATCGGAACGTTGAGCGCTCCGGGGATGTGCCCGGCGACAGGGTCGAGAGGCTCGTGCTCTCCGCGGTAGCGGTCGGGCGTGCGCACGTCGAGCAGCACACCCGTGTCGGCGAACGAGGCGGCCTCGTCGATCGAGATGGCGTCGCCGCCGATCTCGTCGAGGACGACATCGCCCGGTTCCGCCTGCACGTCGTCGTCTGCGACCGGGAGGGCCGCGTCCGTCCAGGCGCGGATGCCGCCGTCGAGCACGCGCACATCGACTCCGCCCTGACGCAGCAGCCACCAGGCTCGTGACGCGCTTACCCCCTTCGCGTCGTCGTAGGCGACGACGACGTCGCCCTGATTGACGCCCCATCGGCGCGCGGCATCCTGCAGCGTCCGGGTGGAGGGCAGCGGATGACGCCCCTCGGACGGCTCGCCGTGGGTGGCGAGCTCGGTCCCGAGCGGCACGAAGACCGCCCCCGGGATGTGCGCTGAAAGATACTCGGCACGGCCGTCCGGGCGGTCCAGTCGCCACCGCACGTCGATCACGCGTACGGGCGTCTCGGACCCCAGCAGTTCGTCCAGTTCGGCGGCGCTCACGAAGTTGCTCATGAGGCGAGGCTATCGAGACGCGGTGCGACTCGCGCGCCCGAGCGCAGTCCGACGTATCGGGCTGTGGCTCGAGCGGCGGCCGTCGTCGGCGATCGGGTCAGACGGTGAGCAGCACCTTGGTGGCGCGGCGTTCGTCCATGGCGCGATACCCCTCGGCGGCGTCCTCGAGCGGAAGCGTGAGGTCGAACACCTTGCCCGGGTCGATCTTGCGGTCCCAGATGAGCTGGATCAGCTCGGGGAGGAAGCGGCGCACCGGTGCCGGACCACCGTGCAGGTGCACTCCCGAGAAGAAGAGCTCCTCTCCGGGCAGGGCGACGTCGTGCGAGACGCCGACGAAGCCGACGTGGCCTCCGGCCCGGGTCGCGCGGATCGCCTGCATCATCGACTCCTGTGTGCCGACCGCCTCGATCACCGAGTGCGCGCCGAGCCCGTTCGTGAGCTCCTTGATGCGTGCGACGCCCTCGTCTCCGCGCTCCTCGACGATGTCGGTCGCGCCGAACTCGCGGGCCAGCGCCTGACGGTCGGCGTGACGGCTCATCGCGATGATCCGCTCGGCGCCGAGTTCGCGCGCGGCGAGGATGCCGAGCAGACCCACTGCTCCGTCTCCGACGACCGCGACGGTCTTGCCGGGGCCGACCTCGGCGGCGACGGCGGCGAACCAGCCGGTGCCCAGAACGTCGGATGCCGCGAGCAGCGACGGGATCAGGTCGACGTCGGGCTGCCCCGGCGTCGCGACGAGCGTGCCGTCGGCGTGCGGGATCAGGGAGTACTCGGCCTGGGTCCCGAAGCGCCCCATCGGCACGACGTGCACGCAGCGCGACTGGTATCCGGCCCGGCAGATCTCACAGGTGTTGTCAGACGCCATGAACGAGCCGACGACGAAGTCGCCGACCTTCACGGTCTTCACCTCGGCGCCGATCTCCTCGACGACGCCGACGTATTCGTGACCCATCGGATCGTGATCGACCTCGTTCGCGCCCCGGTAGGGCCACAGGTCGGATCCGCAGATGCATGTGGCGGCTATCCGGATCACGGCATCGGTCGGGCGGGTGATGGTCGGCTTCTCGCGGTCTTCGACGCGAACGTCGCCTGGCGCGTACATGACTACTCCACGCATGAGTGGTGCTCCTTCGATCGTGTGGTTCCAGTCAACTCCCGATCTCGCGTGCTCGGGAGGTTCTGACAGAACACCCCTCACGGGAATATCGGTGACGTCGGCGTGTTGCACCCGACATGATTGAAACTTCAACCGTCGTTCCGGTCGCCTCCGAACGCACGCGGGTGCGGGTGCCGATGCGTTTCGCCGACGGGTTCGCGACCACGGCCGATGTCGTCACGTTCGACGGGCTGATCGACGGCCGTGAGCACCTGCTGCTCGGGCTCGGCGACTGGAGGGCGGCCATGGAGCGAGCGGCCGACGGCGGCGACGCACCCCTCGCGCGCCCGCACAGCGAATGCCTGACCGGTGACGTGTTCGGCTCTGAGCGCTGCGACTGCGGCCCGCAGCTGCGCGAGGCCGTCGAGCGCATCTCGGAGGAGGGCGGATTCCTACTCTACCTGCGCCAAGAGGGCCGGGGCATCGGCCTCTACGCCAAGCTCGACGCCTACGCGCTGCAGGACTCGGGGCTCGACACGTACGAGGCGAACGTGGCACTCGGTCGAGGTGAGGACGAGCGCGACTACACGATCGCCGCTCAGATGCTGCAGGCGGTCGGCGTCGACAGCATCCGCCTGCTGAGCAACAACCCCGACAAGGCGGCTCAGCTCGAAGGCCTCGGCATCCGCGTCACCGAGCAGGTGCGCACGGGCGTGCATCTCTCGGACGCCAACCACCGCTACCTCGAGGCCAAGCGCGATCACACCTCGCACACGCTCGATCTCTCCGCCGCGTGAGCGAAGCGACGGTGATGAGCGATCGGCGGCTCGACGACGACGAGATGCAGACGTGGCTGCCGACCATCCGATTCGTGCAGCTGCTGCCGCAGGTGCTCGACCGCACCTTGAAGGCCGAGACCGGACTCAAGCACTCCCACTATGCGATCCTCGTGACGCTGGCAGGTCAGGGAGACCGCGCGATCCCGATGACCGAGCTCGCCCAGATCGCCGGACTCAGCCGGTCGCGCCTCAGCCACGCGATCGACTCGCTCGAGCATCTCGGCTGGGTGACGCGCACCTCGTGCAGCACCGACAAGCGCACGCTGACCGCCACCCTGACGGACGCCGGCCGAGAACTGCTCCGTGCGGCGGCGCCCCTTCATGTGGCGCAGATCCGCGAGTTGATGCTCGATCCCCTGACCACCGACGAGCGGGAACAGCTCGGCAAGATCCTCACGAAGCTGCTTCCCGGCGTCGCCGCCGCGCTCTAGCGGCGACGGGGCGGCGTTCCCTGTACTGCCAGTACCTCCCTTCACCGGTCGAGGGGGCGTACCGTCGATGACATGGACACCCGCAGCGAGGTGCGCGAGTTCCTCTCCACGAGGCGCGCACGCATCACCCCCGATCAGACCGGCCTGCCCGCGTTCGGCGGCAACCGCCGGGTGCCGGGGCTCCGCCGCGAAGAGGTGTCGCTGCTCGCCGGCGTCAGCGTCGACTACTACACCAGACTCGAGCGCGGCGATCTGTCCGGCGTCTCCGACAGCGTGCTCGACGCACTCGCCCGCGCTCTGCAGCTCGACGAGGCCGAGACGGCGCACCTGTTCGACCTCGCGCGCGCGGCGAATGCGTCGCCGGTCGCCCGCAAGCCTCGCAAGAAGGTCGAGACGCTGCGCCCCAGCATCCTGCGTCTGCTCGATGCGATGACCGAGGCGCCGGCGATCGTGCGCAACAACTACTTCGACTACCTCGCGGGCAATGCACTGGGCCGGGCGCTCTACGCCCCGCTCTTCACGACTCCGGTGCCGAACAGCGCTCGATTCGCGTTCCTCGACCCGGCCGCCCAGTCGTTCTACCCCGAGTGGGAGCGCAACACGCAGGAGCTCGTGGCTGCGATGCGCGGCGAGGCCGGTCGCAACCCGTACGACCGCACGCTCACCGATCTCGTCGGCGAGCTCTCGACACGCAGCGAGCGCTTTCGCACCCTGTGGGCTGCGCACAACGTGCGATTCCACCGCAGCGGGGTCAAGCGCATCAATCATCCCGTCGTCGGCGAGATGGAACTGACCTACGAGGCATTCGAGCTGCCGGCGGATCCCGGCCTGCAGATGTCGACGTACACGGCAGAACCGGGAACCGCATCGGCCGACAAGCTGCGGATGCTGGCGAGCTGGGCGGCGACCGACGCTGCAGACGTGACCGTCGAGGCGCCTTCGGAGCGCACCGAGGCCTGATTTCTGCTCTGAGCAGAACTGCTCGAATCGTGCGCTGACGGCGGTTTATCGTGGGGCATGGCCGACCTCGTCCCGTTCCCCCGCGCACCTCGCCCCGATCGACCGGCTCGCCCCCGCCCGATTGACCCGGAGCCCCTGTGGCGCCAGATGGTCGGCGATCAGCTGCGTCGCCGACGGCACGACCGCGACGAGACGCTGACCGAGACGGCCGGGAACGCCGGGGTCTCGCCCCAGTACCTCTCGGAAGTCGAACGAGGTCTCAAAGAACCGTCGAGCGAGATGATCGCCGCCATCGCAGGAGCCCTCGACACCTCGCTGATCGAGTTGACGAGCGCCGTGGCCGACGAACTGCGTCAGGTGACGGCGGCTCCGGCATCCGCTGCGGTGTCTGTCACCCGCGGGGCCTTCGCCCTCGCCGCCTGAGCGTCAGTCGCCTCCGCCGCTCGCCCCCCGCCGGGCGGTGCGGGGTCAATAGTGCACCGGATCTGGCCGTGTGGGATGCGTTTTTGACCACCCACCGCGGGCGGGATGCGTTTTTGACCACCCACCGCCCGTCAGACCGCCCGTCAGACCGCCCGCTCGCCCAGGACGGTGTCGATCAGCCCGTACTCGAGCGCGGCGGATGCCGTGAAGACGCGGTCCCGGTCGGTGTCGACCCGCAGCTCGGTCAGTGAGCGTGCGCTGTGCCTGGCGAGAATCGCCTCCATGTCTGCCCGCACGCGCACGACCTCGTCTGCCGCGAGGATGAGGTCGGGGATCGCCCCTCGTGACTGCCCGGCGGGCTGATGCAGCACGATGCGGGCGTGAGCCAGCGCCGCCCGCCGACCCTGCGCCCCCGCCGCGACGAGCAGCGCAGCCGGTCCGATCGCCTGCCCGACACACGTCGTCGCGACCGTGGGGCGGATGTGCTGCATCGTGTCATAGATCGCCAGCGCGGCCCCGGGGTCGCCGCCTTCGCTGTTGATGTAGAACTGCACGCCGGCATCCTGACTCTCGGCGTCGAGGTGCAGCAGCTGCGCGATGAGCGCGTTGGCCACCCCGGCATCGATGCCGGTGCCCAGATAGACGACCCGTTCGGCGAGCAGGTGCGAGTAGACGTCCATCACGCGCTCGCCCCGCGGATGCTGCGCGATGACGTTCGGGATCGTGTAGCCGCTCATGCGCTCGCCCCCAGTCCGACTCGGACCCGTCGACGTGGCATGAGATCCGCGAGCGAACCGACGATCTCATCGATGAAGCCGTAGTCCTTCGCCTGTCCCGCGGTGTACCAGCGGTCGTGCAGCGAGTCCTCGAAGATGCGCTCCACGGGCTGCCCGGTGTCGGCGGCGATCAGCCCGAGCACCGTGTCGCGCATGTGCCTCAGGTCGTCTGCCTGCGTCTCGATCTCGCCGGCCGAGCCGCCGATGCCCGCCGACCCCTGGTGCATGAGGATGCGCGCGTGCGGCAGCGCCCTGCGCTTGCCCTCCATCCCTGCCGAGAGCAGGAACTGCCCGGCACTGCAGGCGAGGCCCAGCGCGAGGGTCGAGACGTCGTTCGGCACCATCTTCATGAGGTCGCGGATCGCGAGCATCGACGGCACCGAGCCGCCGGGCGAATGGATCCACAGAGCGATGTCGGTCGTCGGATCCTCGGCCGAGAGAGTGAGCAGCTGCGTCATGAGCAGCGTGCCGTTGTCGTCGTCGAGGGCGCCGTCGAGCACGAGCACGCGCTCATGGAACAGGGCTCGTCGGGCCTCGGGTCCGAACTGCGGGATGGGGTTGTCTTCGCTCATGGCCCCAGCATCCGTCGTCGAGAACGTGTGCGGGGCGGTATCCGCTCGAGGCAGATCCGCCTGAGGCAGATCGCGCGTCGACCTGCACGGATGTGCACGCGTAACACCCCCGACTCACGACGCTCCTACCCTCGAAGCATGGCTCAGCAGAAGACACCCGAGTGGCAGTGGTCCGAAGACGGCATCAACTTCCGCACCCGCAAGTGGGTGAAGCCGGAAGACCTCAACGCGAACGGGTCGCTGTTCGGCGGCAGCCTGCTCAAGTGGATCGACGAGGAGGCCGCGATCTACGCGATCGTGCAGCTGGGCAACTACCGCGCAGTGACCAAGCACATCTCGGAGATCAACTTCGAGGCCTCGGCCGTGCAGGGCGACCTGATCGAGATCGGCCTGCAGGCGACCCACTTCGGCACCACGTCTCTGACCATGCGCGCGGTCGCCCGCAACATGATCACCCGCAAGCGCATCCTCACGATCGAGAAGATCGTGTTCGTGAGCCTCGACGAAGACGGCTCACCCACTCCGCACGGATACAAGGAGATCACCTACAACCGTGATCGGATGCCGACGGAGCGCATCGCCACCGGCACGATCCGTCTGCCCTAGGAGCTGGCCAGCCGCTCCGCAGGCGTCGAGGCACCGAACGTCCCCGCCCGCGACAGAGCGGCGAATGCCTGGGCGAGGTCGGCGATCAGGTCGTCGACGTTCTCGAGACCGATCGAGAGTCGCAGCACGTCCGCGTCGGGGCGCGCCTCTGCGGGCACGGGCCGGTGGGTCAGCGCGGCCGGATGCTGGATCAGCGAATCGACACCGCCCAGCGACACGGCATGCGTGAACAGCGACGTCGACGAGGTGACGGCGGATGCCGCGGCATACCCGTCGTGCATCCGCATCGCGATCACGGCTCCGGTGCCGCGCATCTGACGCGCGAGGATGCCGTCGGGATCATCGTCGAGCCCCGGGTAGAAGACCTCGGCGATCTCCGGCCGGTCGATCAGCCACTGCACGATGCGGCGAGCGCTCTCCTGCTGCGCCCGCATGCGCACCGGAAGGGTCGTGAGCCCGCGGTGCAGCAGGTAGGCGCCGAGCGGGTGCAGCAGCCCGCCGGTCACTGCGCGCACCCGGCGCAGCGCCTCTGCGGTCTGCTCGCTGCAGGCCACCACACCGGCGATCACGTCGCCGTGCCCGCCGAGGTACTTGGTGGCGCTGTGCAGCGACATGGCTGCACCGTGGTCGAGGGGGTTCTGCAGCACGGGCGTCGCGAAGGTGTTGTCGACGACGACCGGCACGCCTCCGGCCTGCGCCACCACCGCGGCGATGTCGGCGATCTCGAGGGTCGGGTTGGCGGGGGTCTCGACCACCACGAGTCCCGTGTCCGGGCGGATCGACGCGGCGACCTCGGAGGGGTGGCAGTACGTGGTCTGCACACCCAGCAGGCCCAAGCCGAGCAGGTGATCGGTGCCGCCGTAGAGAGGGCGCACCGCCACCACGTGGTTCTTCCCCACCGCGGGGCCGTGCGCGAGGATCACCGCGGTCATCGCCGCCATGCCCGATGCGAAGGCGACCGATGCCTCGGCGTGCTCGAGCTCGGCGAGGGCGTCTTCGAACCGCGCCACTGTCGGGTTCCAGAGCCGCGCGTAGACCATGCTGCCGTCGGCGGGCGGCCGCCCACCCGTCGCCATCGCCTCGTACGAGTCGCCTCCGCGCTCGATGTCGGGCAGCGGGTTGGTCGTCGACAGGTCGATCGGCAGCGCGTGGACGCCGAGTCCTTCGAGGTCTGAGCGGCCGCTGTGCACGGCGACGGTGTCTGGATGCAACGGTGCAGTCATGCCTGCCACGTTGCCTGAATCACGGTGGATGCGCAGAAATTCGACAGCATCCGTCGCATTCTGAGTGGTTCCCGATATTCTGAGCGAACATGCGACCACAGGGAGGTGCGGGCGTTGGCGAAAGCACAACTCGACGAGGTCGATCTCGAGATCCTCGCCGTACTCACCCGCGATGCCGAGGTGACGAACAAGGCTCTCGCGCATGGGCTGGGGCTGGCGGAGTCCACGTGCGCCCATCGCGTGCGCGCACTGCGTGAGCGCGGGATCATCCGCGACACCCGCATCCGGGTCGACGGCGCGGCTCTCGGCCTGCCCCTGCAGGCGATCATCAAAGTGCGCCTCGCGAACCACACGGGCCCCAAGGTCACGGCGCTCTTCGATGCACTCGCGAGCATCCCCCGGGTGCTGCAGGTGTTCCACGTCGCGGGCGTCGACGACTTCCTCGTGCACGTCGCGGTGCAGGATGCCACGGCTCTGCGCGACATCGTGCTCGAGCACATCACGATCCACCCCGTGGTCCGCGGCACCGAGACGCAGCTGGTGTTCGAACTCCGCGACGGCGCCGGTCTGCTCGCGCGCTGAGCGGATCGTGGGCGAGGATGGACTGGTCCGTCGAGCAAGGGAGCCCCGAATGAGCCGCAGCGCCACCGCAGCCACGACCGCGATCAGAGAGATGCGCGACTTCCTCTTCGCGAACGCGACGGACTACGAGGCGGCGCGCGACGGGTTCGTCTGGCCGTCGCCCACCGAGTTCAACTTCGCGCTCGAGTGGTTCGACGCGATCGCGAGCGAGACGCCCGACCGCCCTGCCGTGCAGATCGTGTCGGCCGATCTCAGCCTCGAATCATGGAGCTACGGAGAGCTGTCGGCCCGCTCGGACCAGGTCGCGGCCTGGCTGACCGGCCTCGGCATCCGACGAGGCGACCACGTCATCGTGATGCTCGGCAACACCATCGAGCTGTGGGAGGTGATGCTCGCCATCACCAAGATCGGCGCGGTGTCGATCCCGACGTCGACCCTGCTCTCGGCATCCGACCTGGCCTACCGCGTCGAGCACGGCCGGGCTCGCGCGATCGTCACGCTCGGCAGCCTCGCCGAGCGCATCGCCGACATCGACGCCGACGTGCGGCGCATCGGAGTGGGCGAGGGCATCCCGCCCGAGTGGACGCGCTTCGACGACTCGTCCAGCGCGCCGACGACCTTCGAACCGGACGCCGCGACGCCAGCCGACGACACGGCCCTGCTCTACTTCACGAGCGGCACGACCAACCGCCCGAAGCTCGTGCAGCACACGCACGTCTCCTATCCCATCGGACACCTGTCGACCATGTGGTGGCTGGGCGTGCGGCCCGATGACGTGCATCTCAACATCTCGTCACCCGGGTGGGCGAAGCATGCGTGGTCGAGCTTCTACTCGCCGTTCCTCGCCGAGGCGACGGTGTTCGTCTACAACTACGACCGGTTCGACGCGAACACCCTGATGCAGGTCATGGACACCCACCATGTCTCGACGTTCTGCGCGCCGCCGACCGTGTGGCGGATGCTGATCCAGGCCGACCTCGCGCGGCTGACCCATCCGCCGCGAGAGCTCGTGGGGGCCGGGGAGCCGCTGAACCCCGAGGTCATCGACCGGGTGCGCGAGGCGTGGGGCGGCACGATCCGCGACGGCTTCGGACAGACCGAGATGACGGCCTGCGTGGGCAACTCCCCCGGTCAAATCGTGAAGGTCGGATCCATGGGGCGCCCGCTGCCCGGGTATCCCGTCGTGCTGCTCGACCCCGCCACCGGTGAGATCGCCGAGCACGAGGGCGAGATCGCACTCGATCTGGCCGACCCGCCGGTCGGGCTCATGGCCGGGTATTACGACGACCCCGAGAAGACGGCCGAGTCCCGCATCGGCGGCTACCACCACACCGGTGACATCGCTCAGCGGGATGCCGACGGCTATCTGACCTACATCGGCCGGGCAGACGATGTGTTCAAGGCCTCCGACTACAAGATCTCACCGTTCGAGCTCGAGTCGGTGCTGCTGGAGCACGACCTCGTGATCGAGGCGGCAGTGATCCCGAGCCCCGACCCGACGCGACTCGCGGTTCCGAAGGCCTACGTGTGTCTGCGCCCCGACGCGGTCGGCGCTGAATCCGACGCCGCTCGTTCGATCTTCGCCTACGCGCACGACCGACTGTCGTCGCATCTGTGGGTGCGGATCATCGAGTTCGTTCCCGAGCTGCCCAAGACGATCTCGGGCAAGATCCGCCGCGTCGAGCTGCGCGCCAGAGAGGCTGAGCGTGCGACTTCGGGCGACGAGGTCGCACAGCACCGCGACCGCGACTACCGCTGACGAGCTCTCAACCCGCCAGCGCGGGCTGGCTGCCGGTGCTCGGCGTCACCGTCGTGGCGCGCGGCACGGCAACCGGACCCGGCGCATCGACGAGCGCCTGGACGCGCGCTGCGCGGGCGGCTTCGCGTGCCGGCTCACCGGCGCTCACGATGCCGCGACCCACAGTTCCGATCACCAGCATCGCGAGGAGAGCCGCGCCTGAGATCAGCAGCGGCGTCCACTGGTTCGCGAACGATGCCGTGGAGCTGAGCATCGCGCTCGGAATCCACAGACCGACCGCTCCGCCGGCGAGACCCGCCGCTCCGCGCATGATCGCGACACCTGCGACGAGCGCACACAGCGCTGCGAGCACAGCTCCCACTACTCCGATCGGCACCAGAATCGATGCCAGTTCGCTTGCCACCCTTGACGATGTCATCACGACCCCCCGGTCTGCGGAATCTCCGCATCACCAACACTACGAAGTGTCGGCATCCTGGGCATCCATCTCAAGGATGATGTTCTGCAACCGTGACGCGCTGTTCAGCGGCGGGTCAACCGCGCGAAACGTGAGGTCCTGATCACTCGCACCGGCTGAGTGACGACCGCATCGACGACCATCGACCCGTCCGTCGGCCCGATGATCGCCATCGCCGAGGTCTCGGTGGACTCGATCGGGTCGACCGGCATGCGAGCGAGCGAGCGATGAGCGCGCACGTACGCCGGCACCAGCAGCACGATCGCGCCGAGCCACGCGAGAGGGTTGCTGAGCGCGACGCCCTCGAATCCGATCATCGCACCGAGCACGATGGCGGCGCCCACGCGCATCACGAGCTCGATCACCCCCGTGACGGTGGGCACGAGAGTGTGGCCGAGGCCCTGCAGCGCACCGCGGAGCACGAACAGCACGCCGAGTGCCCAGTATCCGCATCCGTTGATGATCAGCATGAGGTGCGCGAGGTCGACGACCTCGTCCGCTGCGACGCCCTCGCCGACGAACAGCCGCACCAGCGGTGCGCCGAACGCGATGATGACGACTCCGAGCGCGATGCCGGCGCCGATCGCCATCCAGGTGCCCTCCACGACACCGCGGCGGATGCGATCGGGGCGGCGCCCGCCCAGGTTCTGCGCCGTGTACATCGACGAGGCGAGTCCCAGCGACGAGAGGAACGCCACGGCGAGACCGTCGACGCGGGACGCCGTGGTGTAGGCGGCCACGGCATCGGAGCCGAGGGTGTTCAGCGCCACCTGCACGACGAGCGTGCCGATGGCGATGATCGACGCCTGGAAGCCCATCGGCAGGCCGAGGCGCAGGTGCTCCCTGACGTCGTCGCGCGTGACGCGCCAGTCGGCCCGACGCAGGTGCAGCATCGGCAGCCGACGGCGCACGAACTCGAGGCACAGCGCGACCGACACGGCTTGGGCCACGACGGTCGCGAGGGCCGCGCCGCCCACCCCCCAGTCGAGCGGACCGACCATGAGGATCACGAGGCCGACGTTGAGCGCACACGACACCGTGAGGAAGATCAGCGGCGTGCGCGAATCGCCGATCGCGCGGATGATCGCCGAGAGGTAGTTGAAGAACATCGTCGCGCTCGCGCCGATGAAGCTGATCTGCGTGAAGACCGTCGCCTCGGGCATGAGCTCGGCCGGCGTCTGCAGCAGGGCGAGCGTCGGTGCCGCGATCAACGGCGCGACGATCGTGAGCACCACGCTCGTGATGCCGGTCAGGATCACGCCCGTCGCGACCGAGCGGCGCACCGCCACACCGTCACCTGCGCCGAACGCCTGCGCGATGGGGATCGCGAAACCGCTCGTCAGGCCCCAGGCGAAGCCGATCAACAGGAACAGCAGGCTGCCGGTCGCGCCGACGGCGGCGAGAGACTCGACGCCGAGCTGCCGGCCGACGACGACGGCATCGGCGAACTGGTACATCTGCTGCACGACATTGCCGAGCAGCAAGGGGATCGAGAACGAGAGGATGACGCGCCACGGGCGGCCCGTGGTGAGAGAGGTGGCCATGAGAGGAGCGGCTCGCAGAACTGGGAGATGATCGGGGGTCGAACCAGGATATCGAATCGATTCGGCTACCGGCCATCCCCGATCGGCCATTGCCGTCGAGAGCATGCCGCAGCGGGACGCGGCACCCGATACCGGAGGGTCGAGCGATGACGACAGAGAGAACACCGAGCGCCGCCGGGGTGGGCGACGCCACCGACGGCGACGAGCAGCACCTGAAGAGGGCCCTGAGCAACCGTCACATCCAGCTGCTCGCGATCGGCGGGGCGATCGGCACCGGCCTGTTCATGGGCAGCGGCAAGACGATCTCGGTCGCCGGCCCCTCGGTGATCTTCGTCTACATGATCATCGGCTTCATGCTCTTCTTCGTCATGCGCGCGATGGGCGAACTGCTGCTCTCGAACCTCAAGTACAAGTCGTTCAGCGACTTCGCGAGCGATCTGCTCGGCCCGTGGGCCGGCTTCTTCACCGGATGGACGTACTGGTTCTGCTGGGTCGTCACCGGAGTCGCCGATGTGATCGCGATCGCCGGATACTCGGATGCGCTGATCCCCGGCATCCCGTTGTGGATCCCCGGAGTCCTGGTGATCGTCATCCTGCTCGCGCTGAACCTGCCCACCGTCGCCGCCTTCGGCGAGATGGAGTTCTGGTTCGCGCTGATCAAGATCATCGCGATCGTCGCGCTCATCGTCACCGGTCTCGTGATGATCTTCACCGGCTTCCAGCACGATGCGGGAACCGCGAGCTTCAGCAACCTGTGGGAGCACGTCGGCATGTTCCCGCACGGCTTCATGGGCTTCGTCGCGGGCTTCCAGATCGCGGTGTTCGCGTTCGTGGGAGTCGAGCTCGTCGGCACTGCCGCGGCAGAGACCAAAGACCCCGAGAAGAACCTGCCCAAGGCGATCAACGCGATCCCGATCCGCATCCTGCTCTTCTACGTGGGGGCGCTCGTGATCCTGATGGCCGTCACCCCGTGGACCGAGTACGTCGCCGGCGAGAGCCCGTTCATCGCGATGTTCGCCCTCGCGGGTCTCGGCATCGCCGCGACGGTCGTCAACCTCGTGGTGCTCACCTCGGCGATGTCGAGCGCGAACTCGGGCATCTACTCGACCTCGCGCATGGTCTTCGGTCTCGCGAAAGACGGCGACGCCCCGCGCATGTTCGGCCGCCTCTCGAAGCGGAAGGTGCCGCAGAACGCGCTGTTCCTGTCGTGCATCCTGCTGTTCTCGGGGGTCGTGCTGCTCTACGCGGGTGATGACATCGGCACCGCGTTCGACATGGTGACCACGGTGTCGGCCGTGTGCTTCATGTTCGTGTGGACGATCTTCCTGTGCAGCTATCTCGTCTACCGGCGCCGGCGGCCCGAGAAGGTCGCGGCATCGAGATTCCGCATGCCGGGCGGCGTCTTCATGGTCTACGTGGTGCTCGCGTTCTTCGTGTTCATCCTGTGGGCGCTGACGACCCAGCCCGACACCCTGACAGCACTGCTGGTGACGCCGATCTGGTTCGCACTGCTGTTCGTGTCATGGCTGTTCGTGCGCACGTCGCAGAACCATCTGACCCGCCACGCGGCGCACATCGCGTACCTGCGCGACGACTCCCCGGAGTAGCCGCGCAGGGCGGATGAGGGAGGGTCTGACAGCCCCTCCCTCATCGCCGGGGCCGCGCGTAGCGTCGGTCTCGACGAAAGGACACCGCATGCACACTCGCACACTCGGACAGGGACTCGAGGTCTCGGCAGTCGGACTCGGCTGCATGGGAATGTCACAGAGCTACGGACCGAACCCCGGCACCCGTGACGAGATGATCGCCGTGCTGCGTTCGGCGCTCGACCTCGGGGTCACGTTCTTCGACACCGCAGAGGTCTACGGCCCGTATGTGAATGAGCAGCTCGTCGGCGAGGCGCTCGAGCCCATCCGCGACCAGGTCGTCGTCGCGACGAAGTTCGGCTGGCGCATCGAAGACGGCAAGAGCGTCGGTCTCGACAGCCGCCCCGAGCAGATCCGCCGGGTGGCGGAGGCGTCTCTGCAGAGCCTGCGCACCGATGTGATCGACCTGTTCTACCAGCACCGCGTCGATCCCGACGTGCCGATCGAAGACGTCGCCGGCACGGTGGCCGAGCTGATCGCAGAGGGCAAGGTGCGGCATTTCGGGCTGTCCGAGGCATCGGCCTCGACGATCCGCCGGGCACATGCGGTACATCCGGTCACGGCGCTGCAGAGCGAATACTCGCTGTGGACACGTGACCCTGAGGCAGAGATCCTGCCCACCCTCGGCGAGCTCGGCATCGGCTTCGTGCCGTTCAGCCCGCTCGGCAAGGGCTTCCTCACCGGAACCGTCGATCGCAGCACGTCATTCGCAGAGGGCGACATCCGCGGCACGATCCCGCGCTTCAGCGAGGAAAGCCGCGCGGCGAACGAGGCACTGGTGGGCCACGTCGCCTCGCTCGCGGAGGCCAAGGGCGCCTCGGCCGGTCAGATCGCACTCGCCTGGCTGCTGGCCCGCGAACCGTGGATCGTGCCGATTCCCGGCACCCGCCGCACCTCTCGCATCGCCGAGAACGCCGGCTCGACGGCCGTGGCGCTGTCGGCCGACGAGATGGCGGATCTCGACCGTCTCGCCGAGCGGGTCGGTGTGCAGGGAGACCGATACAACCCGCAGCAGATGTCGTTCGTCGATCGTTGAGTACGCGCGAACGCTGGGTAGTCTGAGGCCGATGACCTCGCCCCGCAGCTACCCGGCCACGATCGCCGCACCCGTGGAGCACGAACTCGTCATCAAGAAGTCACGGTTCATCACGCGCGTCGAGCCGGTCGCCTCCTTCGAGGAGGCGGATGCCGTGATCGCACGGATCCGCAAGCAGTGGTGGGACGCACGACACAACTGCACCGCGATGATCACCGGTCTGCTCGGAGATCAGGCACGCTCGTCGGATGACGGCGAGCCGTCCGGCACCGCCGGGGTGCCGATGCTCGAGGTGCTGCGGCGGCGAGAGCTGACCGACGTCGTCGCCGTCGTGACCCGCTACTTCGGCGGCGTGAAGCTCGGTGCCGGTGGACTCGTGCGCGCCTACTCCTCAGCCGTCTCGCAGACCCTGGATCTCGCATCCCTGGTGCATCGGCAGTCCCTCACGCAGGTGACGATCGACGTCGCGCACGCGGATGCGGGGCGGTACGACAACATCCTGCGGGAGTGGGTGCTCCATCACGGAGCGACGCTCGGCGATCCGCGGTACGGGGCGCTCGCCACGTTCGAGGTGTGGGTGCCCGCGCAGGAGCTCGACCGACTCGCCGATGACATCGCGGCGGCATCCGCCGGCTCAGTCGTGCCGGTGATCGGCGAGGAGCGCGTCGTCGACGTGCCCGGCTGATCCACAACAGCATCCGGATATTCTGGATGCCGCGATCTCGGAAGGAGAGCGATGTTCGACAGCCCGCTCTCGGCTTCTGCCTACGAGATCCTCGGTGTGGACCCGACCGTCGACGACGACGAGCTGCGGCGCGCCTACCGTCGTCGCCTGCGCCAGACCCACCCGGACACGGGTGGTGACGCCGCCGTGTTCATCCAGGTGCAGCGGGCGTGGGAGCTGATCGGCACCCCCGAGGGCCGCACGGCCTATGACCGCCGCTCCGGTGCGCATCCCGGCATCCCCGCAGAGCCTGAGTGGAACGGCTGGCGACCGCAGTCGGCCGCCCGCACCGACACCCGCCCCCGGGCACGCTCGTACGGACACCCCGGCGGGTGGCGCCGAGAGCGGTACCTGTCGCTGATCCGCGAGTGGGCCGGCCGCGGCGTCGAGGTTCCCGACCCCTACGACCCCGCGCTCGTGCGCTCGGCCCCGCGCGACCTGCGTCGTCTGCTCGCGGACGCCCTCGCCGAAGAGGCGACCGCCCGCACCGTGAGCGCCCTCGGCATGGGCTTCACGGTCTGGCACGACGTGGCCACAGGATCGGACGCCGACGACAAGCTCGACCACGTGGTGCTCAGCCCGTCCGGCCTGTACGGCATCATGTCGGAGGACTTCGGCGGAGTGGTCGGCTTCCGGCGCGGAGAGATCACCGGCCCGAGCCTCGGCACTCGCGCCCCCGTCACCGCGGCTCTCGCGCGCATGCGCACCGTCGCCAAGGCCGCCCGCGTGAAGTTCGGCGGACTCATCATGGTGCTCCCCGACGACGATCTGGCACAGGCCGTCACGCCGCTCGGCAGCAGCCGCGGCGTGCCCGTCGTCGTCGTGCGTCGCAGCGCGCTCTCGATGGTCCTGAGACAGGGAGTCCCCGGCGCCCGCGCCATCGGCGGCAACGAGCTGTTCGACGTGCGCACGCGACTGCAGCAGACCGTCACCTTCGTCTGAGGTCGATCCCGGCCGATCACGCAGTGACCGGGGGCCTCGACGTCGGACTACGGTTGCGGTGTGACCGCGATCCCCGTGTATGACCAGCTGCCCGACCGTCCCGCGCCAGACAACCCGCAGGGAAAGCTCGTGCTGCTGCGTCATGGCGAGACCGAGTGGTCGAGGGCCGGCCTGCACACGGGATTGACGGACATCCCGCTCACGGCGCGGGGCGAGGATCTCGCCCGCGGTGCCGGACGACTGGTCGCCGACTACGATTTCTCGCTCGTGCTGTCCTCGCCGCTCGAGCGCGCGCGCCGCACGGCCGAGCTCGCCGGCCTGAACGCCGAGATCGATCCGCTGCTCGTCGAATGGGACTACGGCGGTTACGAGGGCCGTACGACGAAGGACATCCGCGAGGAGCTCGGCTACGACTGGAGCGCTTTCACCCACGGCGTGATCCGCGGTGCCACGCCGGGCGAGACCGTCGAAGAGGTCGCGGCCCGCGCATCCCGCGTGCTCACACGCGTTCTTCCCGCCTTGGTCGAGGGCGACGTGGCGCTGGTCGCGCACGGGCACTTCCTCCGCATCCTCACCGCGGTCTACCTGCGTCTCGCGCCGCGCTTCGGCGCTCAGATCACGCTGGATGCCGGCTCGGTGTCGGTGCTGAGCTTCTACCGCGAGCAGCCGGCGATCCTGACATGGAACTACGGACTCGAACTGCCGCTCGAGCCGTCGGAGTCTTGACGCCGAGGCATGTTCACGATGCCTTGACGAGCGACAGCGCGTGGACCGTGGGGGCGCCCTCCAGGGCGAGCTCGAATCGCACTCCCGTGCGCGCGGTGGTGACGTCGAAGGCGATCGTCTCGTTCGCGCAGACGATCGGCTCCGAGATCGGTTCCTCGTCCAGTTCGCTGGTCGTGAGAGTGATGGTGCCGTCGCCCCTGCAGGCGAGCTGAGCCTGATACGCCCCCGGCGCGAGCGACGTGAAGGTCGTGACGTCGTTGGCCGAGCTGTTCTCGCTCATCCACCCGGAGAACCCGAAGACGTATCCGTCGGAGTCTCCGCCGGCCACAGCCGTCTTCGCCCAGTCGGCGATCTCCTCGACCGGCACGGGGAGCAGCGCCTCATCCGTCTCGGCGTCCGGAGTGGCGGTCGGCGAGGGACTCGACGCCGAGGTGGAGGGAGACGGGGTGCCGTCCCCCGACTCAGGGGGTTCGCCAGTGCATCCGGCGAGCGCCACGCCCGCCATCAGGATCAGTCCGATCGTCGCCACTCGTCTCGTAGACATCACTTCACGCTACGCACGCGTGTGCAGGATGCAACCCGCACGGCCGACACGCCGTTCTTTTGAGTTATTCAAAACAGTCGGTAGAGTCGAGGCATGGAGACAGAACTCGACTCGGCACTTCGCGGTGCCGGTCTGCGCGCGACCGCGGGCCGCGTCGCCGTTCTCGAGGCTCTGGAATCCATGGCTCACACGGATGCGGAGCGGGTCTTCCGTGCCGTCTCCGACGTGCTTCCGACGACGTCGATCCAGTCGGTGCACAACATCCTCGCGGACCTGACGACGGCGGGCCTGATCCGCCGGATCGAACCGGCAGGCTCCGCGGCGCTCTACGAACGGCGCATCGACGACAACCACCACCACATCGTGTGCACCCAGTGCGGTGCGATCGGCGATGTGGACTGCGTCGTCGGCGAAGCACCGTGCCTCACCCCGTCTTCGGCGGGGGGATTCACCGTCCAGACAGCCGAAGTGACCTTCTGGGGCCTGTGCCCCAGTTGCCAGAACGCCGCGCAGTAGCATCCGCCGCCCGATCCCGGGCACCCGGGGCGATCGTCGTCGCTGCGCGCAGAAGGAGAAGAACATGACCGACCCATCGACCACCACCCAGACGGGCACCCCCGTCGCGAGCGACGCGCACTCGCTCACCGTCGGAGCAGACGGACCCACGGTCCTGCACGACCGTTACCTCGTCGAGAAGCTCGCGTCGTTCAACCGCGAGCGCGTGCCGGAGCGCAACCCGCATGCCAAGGGCGGCGGAGCCTTCGGAACCTTCACCGTGACCGAAGACGTGTCGGCGTACACGCGTGCCGCGGCCTTCCAGCCCGGCGCCGTGAGCGAGACGCTGCTGCGCTTCTCGTCGGTCGCCGGCGAGCAGGGTTCGCCCGACACCTGGCGCGACGTGCGCGGATTCGCGCTGCGTTTCTACACGCCCGAGGGCAACCTCGACATCGTCGGCAACAACACCCCGACCTTCTTCATCCGCGACGCGATGAAGTTCCCCGACTTCATCCACTCGCAGAAGCGCCTCGGCGACTCGGGTCTGCGTGACGCCGACATGCAGTGGGACTTCTGGACCCTCTCGCCCGAGACCTCTCACCAGGTCACGTACCTCATGGGCGACCGTGGCCTGCCGCGCAGCTGGCGCCACATGAACGGCTACGGCTCGCACACCTACCAGTGGGTCAACGCCGCGGGCGAGCGCTTCTGGGTGCAGTACCACTTCCTGTCGAAGCAGGGCGTCGAGGCGATGAGCGCCGAAGAGGCCGAGAAGCTCGCCGGATCGGATGCCGACTACTACCGTCGCGACCTGTTCGACGCGATCGCGAGCGGCGACGCTCCCTCGTGGGACGTCTACGTGCAGGTCATGCCCTACGACGAGGGCAAGACCTACCGCTTCAACCCGTTCGACCTGACGAAGACCTGGTCGAAGAAGGACTACCCGCGCATCAAGGTCGGCACGTTCACCCTCGACCGCAACCCGCAGAACTTCTTCGCCGAGATCGAGCAGGCCGCCTTCTCGCCCGGCAACCAGGTTCCCGGCACCGGCATCTCGCCCGACAAGATGCTCATGGCCCGCGTGTTCGCGTACTCGGATGCGCAGCGCTACCGCATCGGCGCGAACTACAACCAGCTTCCGGTCAACCAGCCGCATGCGGCCGAGGTGCGCAACTACATGCACGAAGGCCAGATGCAGTACAAGTTCAACCCGGCCGAGCACCGCGTCTACACCCCGAACTCGTACGGCGCTGCAGGCGGCCCGACCGCTGACCCGGCTGCCGGTGTCGAGGCGAGCTGGGAGTCGGACGGCGAGCTGATCCGCGCCGCGGCGACCCTGCACCTCGATGACGACGACTTCGGTCAGGCGGGCACGCTGTACCGCACGGTCTTCGATGACGAGCAGCGCGCGCGCTTCCTCGAGACGCTGACCGGTCAGGGACAGGCCATCACGATCGACGCGATCCGCGAGCGCTTCTTCCAGTACTGGACGAACGTCGACGCATCGCTGGGCGACGCTCTGCGCGCTCGCTTCTGAGTCGCAGCTGCTGACGACCGAGACCCACCGTTCCTTCGGGGCCGGTGGGTCTCGGCGTGTCCGGGCATCGCAGGAGGAGGAGGACAATGGATGCTGTGGCTGTTCCTCTCTCCGACCTGACCAACATGCCCGAACCCCAGCAGGTGTACGCGGCCGACGGCACTCGCCTCGCGACGTACACGTGGGGCGAGGTCGACGCCCCGGTGGTGGTGATCGTGCACGGCTTCGCGTCGAGCGCCCGCGACACCTGGGTGCTCACGGGCTGGGTGCGTGAGCTCACCAGGGCCGGATACCGCGTGCTCGCGCTGGACCAGCGCGGCCACGGGCTCAGCCAGAAGCCGCATCAGGCCGATGCCTACGGCATCCGCACCCTCGCGACCGATGTCGAGACGGTCATGGACGCATATCTCGTCGATGACGCCGTCTACGTCGGATACTCGCTCGGGGCGCGCGTCGGCTGGGAGGTCGTGCGCGACCTGCCGCACCGCATCAGCCGTGCCGTGCTCGGCGGGGTGCCCGACGGCATCCCTCTCGCGAGGCTGGATCTCGATCAGGTGCGCGCGTATCTGGCCGACGGCACACCCGTGTCTGATCCGACGACGCAGAACTACATCACGCTGACCGAGCGGGTGCCGGGCAACGACCTCGGTGCACTCGTGGCGCTGGCCGAGGGCATGCGGTCGTCACGGACGATCGACCCGGATCCGTCGAACGCCCCCGCCAGCCCGATCATGTTCGCGACGGGGTCGAAGGACGCGATCATCGAGGGCTCGCGCGCACTCGCGTCCGCTGCTCCTCAGGGCCGGTTCTTCGAGATCCCGGATCGCAATCACTTCAACGCTCCGGGATCCCGCGCCTTCAAGGAAGCCGCGCTGGCTTTCTTGCAGGCGAGCTGACTCTCGTCGTCAGACCGTCGCGTTCTCCTCGCGCTTCGGCAGCACCCATCCCGCACGCGGGAAATGGCACGTGTAGCCGTTGGGGTACTTGATCAGGTAGTCCTGATGCTCTTCCTCGGCCTGCCAGAACGGTCCCGCGGGCTCGATCGTGGTCACGGCCTTGCCCGGCCACAGACCCGAGGCGTCGACGTCGGCGATGGTGTCGCGCGCGACGGCCTCCTGCTCGGGGCTCAGCGGGAAGATCGCCGAGCGGTAGCTGGAGCCGACGTCGTTGCCCTGACGGTCCTTGGTCGACGGGTCGTGGATCTGGAAGAAGAACGCGAGGATGTCGCGGTAGGTCGTCTTGGTGGGGTCGAAGACGATCTCGACGGCCTCGGCGTGCCCGGGGTGGTTGCGGTAGGTGGCGTGCTCGTTGCTGCCGCCGGTGTAGCCGACACGGGTGTCGAGCACGCCGGGCTGGCGGCGGATGAGGTCTTCCATGCCCCAGAAGCAGCCGCCTGCGAGCACGGCGGTCTCGGCTCCGGGGGTACGGGTGATGGTTCCGGTGTCGGTCATGACTGCTCCTCTGAGGTGGCGGTGGTGGGGAAGAGGTGACGGTAGCGACCGTACCCCTCATCTTCCAGGCTGTCAGCCGGGATGAAGCGCAGGGCGGCGGAGTTCATGCAGTATCGGAGCCCTCCGGCGTCGCGGGGTCCATCGTCGAAGATGTGCCCGAGGTGGCTGTCGGCCCCGCTGGACCGCGCCTCGGTGCGCTTCATCCACAGCTTGCGGTCGGTGCGTGTGGTGACTGCATCGGCCTCGATGGGCTTGGTGAAGCTCGGCCAGCCCGTGCCGCTGTCGAACTTGTCGGTCGACGCGAAGAGCGGCTGGCCCGAGACGACGTCGACGTAGATGCCGTCGTCGTGGTTGTTCCAGTACGCGTTGCGGAAGGGCGGCTCGGTCGCGTCCTCCTGCGTCACCTCGTACTGCAGGTGCGTGAGGTCGCTGACCGCCGCGGGGTTCTTGCTGTACTCGTTCGACATGATCTGACTCCTTGTCTGACGCGGCTGGCTGCAGCGTCATAGAGGAGAACCAGGAGGGCGCCGGTTTTGGTCCCGCGGGACTGTGAGCGGGCTGTGAGTTTGGCAGGAGTCGATAGAGTTGCTCAGCCACACACACCACAGGGAGACGCACATGTCGGTTGGACTGCTCGCCGTCGTCGATGACATCCTCAGCGCCGCGATGAAGGCCTCGGCCAAGGCCGCCGGCGTCGTGATCGACGACGCCGCGGTGACCCCGCAGTACGTGCAGGGCATCACGCCCGCCCGCGAGCTGCCGGTCGTGGCGAAGATCGCTCTGGGATCTCTCGCCAACAAGTTCGTGATCATCATCCCGATCGCGCTGCTGCTCACCGCCTTCGCCCCGTGGGTGCTGCCCTACCTGCTGATCCTCGGTGGTGCCTACCTGTGCTTCGAGGGTGCCGAGAAGGTGCTCGAGTGGTTCGGCGTGCAGCACGGTCACGCCGATGAGAGCGACCGCAACGAGAACAAGCTCGTGTGGGGCGCGGTGCGCACCGACCTGATCCTGTCGACGGAGATCATGCTGATCTCGCTGGCGAACCTCGAGGCCGGCCTCGACATCTGGACCACCCTCGCGATCCTCGCGGTGATCGCCCTGCTGATGACCGGGATCGTCTACGGCGCCGTGGCCCTCCTCGTGAAGATCGATGACATCGGGCTGAAGATGGCGAAGAACCCGGTTGCACGCGTCCGCCACACGGGGATGCGGATCGTGCGCTCGATGCCCGCGGTCTTCCGCTTCATCAGCATCCTCGGCACGGTCGCGATGCTGTGGGTCGGTGGACACCTGCTGCTCGTGAACCTCGGCGAGGTGGGCGTGCATTTCGGCGAAGACGTCCTGCACGGCATCGAGCACGTGCTCGAGCCTCTCGGCCCTGTCATCGTCTGGATCGGCGACACCTTCTTCTCCGCCATCGCGGGTCTGGTCGCGGGTCTGATCATCGTCGGGATCATCCTGGGCATCGGCCGCCTGATCGGCAAGAAGCCGAACTTCCACGAGGGCGAGGAATCCCCCGCCGCCGTGCACGTCTGAACCGCGTACCGCAGAATCCTCGTCAGGCAGCGATGTCATAACGGGCCCGGCCCCCGAGGCGCGGCGTCCTCGCAAGATCGATGCTTCGAGGCGGGATCAGCCATACCCGTGCCGCAGCCCCGATGCCCTCGATGCGGATGTCCCACCCGTTGTCGTGGATGCGGTGATGACACGACTCGCAGAGCAGCACACCGTTGTTCAGGTCGGTGGGTCCGCTGTCTCGCGCCCACCACCTGATGTGGTGCGCCTTGGTCATCTGGGGCGGGAGACCGCACATCGCGCATCCCCCGTCTCTCTCGACAAGAGCCAGCCGCTGCGCGCGGGTGAAGAGTCGCCTCTCGCGCCCCCAGTCGAGGATCTCCCCCGCCGATCCGAGAACCACCGGGATGATGCCGCCGCCCGCGGCCATCCGGCGGCAGGCGCTGACGCTCACGGGCTGGTCTCTGCCGTCGATCGTCGCACTGCCCTCGCCCGATGTGAGCTGGTCGAGGTTCACCCGCACCACCACGGTCGCACCCGATGCGGGCATCCCGCCGTTGTCGCAGGCGATCGCGTGCTCGCAGATGGCGGTCAACCCATCGGCCTGGATCATCGCGACCGAACGGCGATCGGCGTCCGGCGCGTCAGGGTCTGTCGCGGTGATCCGCGACTGAAACGACGCCGCCACGTAGGCCTGGATCGCGGCCTTGATCGGCGCCCCCGAGGCGATGTCGGTCTGCAGCACGAGGTGAAGCGAGCCGTCGCGCTCGAACATCGTCAGGGAACGGCGGTCGCGGGCCTCTCGCTCTCTGGGTGCGACGCCGTCTGGATCGAGCCAGGCTTCGGCACGGGCCACCAGCTTGCCGACGTCGGCGAGGGACATCCCCGCTGCCCTGCCGACGAGGAGACGCTCGGCCTCTTCGACCCGAGCCGACCCCACCTTGAGTCGGATCCGCTCGAGCAGGCTGACGATGAGCGCAGCGGCCGCCACGGATATCTCCCCTGCGGCGAGCGCCGACGCCAGCGCCGGATACCGCGCCGGCAGGACCTCACCCAACAGATTCGTTCGCGGCGCCGCTGCCTGGCCGACCGCGATGAGTCGCTTGGCGTCGCCCGTCGACCCGCCCGTGTTCGCGGCGATCATCGCCGCAGCATTCCGGTATCCGTGCTGCTTTGCGAACCCCTCAGGGCCGAGTTCCGACCGCGACTCGTGCGCGATCGTCGCCGCGATCTCGGCGTGGAGCCCGTCGAGGCATCGCTGCGCCTGGCTCACCGCGCGGTGCGCGGTGAGCAGTTCGTCCCGAGACAGATCGGAGCTTCTCCCCGCATCCGCCCATGCGTCGCCGAGGCGCTCGACAGCGTCGAGGAGCGGGAGCAGGCGGGGATTCGGCATGACTCCAGTTTAGAAGATATGTTCGAATCTTGGTCGATATGCCGACATGTGATCGATGGCTATTCCCGCACCCCGCGGGCATGGTCGTCACCCCGCAGCCACTCATCGAACGTGACGGCACCCTGCAACGCATCTGCCCCGCCGCGCAATGACCCCGACGCCAGCC